>CAVUMA010000010.1:0-299124 GCA_963742465.1 uncultured Nitrospiraceae bacterium
TTTGGAGTGATAGGCGTGTCCATTGTTCTTGGGGGCATTGCAGTCAGCATTGGAATGGAACATGCCAATCTAATCATAAATGTGGGAAGTGTTGTGCAGTGTGTTGTCTTCGGAGCCTATGGTAGCAAATGGCAACAGACTCATCTTGAATCAAGAGGGTTCGTGTTCAAGGATACTGTTACCGCTGCAAATGCCAAGGGCGCAATCGAGCTTTACATGAAGAATAACTCAGAAAATCAATATGGCAGACAATCAAGATAAAGTCGGAGACATTCTCAATGACACGATACCCTTTACTCACCCTTCTCTTCCTGAGTATTGAAAGTATGCGCCAGATGATGCGGTGCTGGAACGGTTAGAGAACGAAGCGCGAGAGACCAAGAAAGGCTTGTGGGCCAATCCGCAGCCGGTGCCGCCGTGAGAGTGGCGGAAGAGGAAATAGTATCAGGATGTAGACAGTATAATTGTTTGGTGTTGCTGCGCTTGGAGTCATCCTGCGTCGCTCTCAGGGGCACCAGAATCATAGCCTTGAAAGTTAGGTAGAGGGGTGGACGATCTGACCCCCAGGAGTTTGTCCAAACCATGTCAGACCAACCCGACAGCAGGAGTGCAGATTCATAATGCTCAGATGTTCTAGTTCCTGGGTGCTGGTTCAGAATGTCCCTGACTGGCAGTGGAGGTGCTTGAAGCATTGAAGGTGGGTCAGTTGCCTCCTATCTGCACGACGAACTGTTAACCCTCTTGTGGTGTGCCACGATGACATTCCCGCTCACTTTCCTCAGCCTGCTTCTTCTATGCATTCTGATGGTAACACTCCCGGGCTGTGCGATAGATGCTACGACAGTCGTTGTCAAAGTGGACCACCAGCTGGCCAGCAACGACAGTGCGTCGATGGTCCTCATTCCTGCCGGGCAGTTCACCATGGGCAGAGACGATACGGTTCCCGATGAGCAGCCGACCCACCGAGTGCTCTCTCGATGCCTTCTACATCGACAGGTATGAGGTCACCGTGGCTCATTATGCGAAGTTCTTGGAGAGCGAAGACTCCGAGCCCCCATTCTTGTGGCAGGAAGCACGACGAGGCCACAATGACGAGAAGCCGGTTCTTGGAGTGGATTGGCATGATGCCGCTGCCTATTGTCGGTGGGTCGGCAAACGGTTATCTACTGAAGCCGAGTGGGAAAAGGCGGCGCGGGGTCCCGACGGTCGGATCTATCCGTGGGGAAACGACCCGCCGACACACGATCATGCCAACTTTGGACACGAGAAGACGAAAGGTTACGCCGCGGTTGCCACGGTCGGCAGTTTTGAAATGGGCAAGAGCCCCTACGGTGTCTACGACTTGGCCGGGAATATATGGGAGTGGGTGGCAGACCGCTACGATGAGCATTATTATCAGCACAGCCCGGAGCAGAACCCACGAGGGCCGACCACTGGGCCCTTGCGCGCGCTCCGTGGAGGAGCGTGGAACAGTGCCCCGACTGTGCTCGCCTCGGCCAATCGCAACGCCAATGTGCCGTCAGCACGACGCAGTGATGTCGGGTTCCGCTGCGCCCAGGATGCGCCGAAGTAGTCGCGGTCGTGCTCCACTTCAGCGTCGGACAGGGGTCATGGGGCAGGAGGAATGGAAACAGTGGTGAGAACTGTCGGAATGGTTGTGGTGGGAGGCGCCGATGCTGCTCGAGTAGTACGTGTTCTCGACGGTGATACCCTCGAAGTCCTTCACGACAACAAAGCTGAGCGTATCCGCCTCAGCGGGATCGACTGCCTGAGAAAGGCCAAGTATACGGCAACGCAATGCTCTATCATGTAGTTTCGGAACCCGTTCCTCCTGCCTCGAAGGAAGACTCAGGTGCGCAAACAAAGGAGGGTCTTCGATGAAAACATTACTTGCGGTCGATGGATCGGATCATTCCAATGAGGCCGTTCGTGCCCTCCAATTCTTTGCCCAAGCAGAGCGGCTCACCCTGCTTCACGTATTGAGCAGCTCGAAATCGGTGTTCTCGATGATGGCGACGAGAGAGGATATGGGGGCGTTCACGGCGCGGGAGAAGATTATACGGGAAGACGGGGAGCGGCTGCTCGATAGGGTACAGTCCCTCCTTCCGAAGCACGCAGGTCCCGCGACGAAATATCTTCAGATCGGGTCTCCGGAAGAAGTAGTCGTGTCGATGGCCAGGGAGCAGAAAGCCGATCTGATCGTAATGGGAGCACGGGGTCTTGGCCCCATCAAGGAGCGGCTGTTCGGCAGTGTGTCACACAACATCCTCACCTTGGCCTCTTGCGCCATCTTGATTGTGCACGGTCCAGTTAAGGCCATGAAACAGATCTTGCTGCCGCTCCAAGGTCCATCCGACGCGGAAGCCGCAGTGCGGTTTCTGCAACTCAAGCCGTTTCACGATCCGGTGGAGGTGACGCTGCTGACCGTCTTGCCGGCGGCAGAGCCGCCAGGGCCAGGAGATGCCGCCACCGCTTACGCCGAGATACTGGAGAAGCAAGCCGACTCCATCAAGGGTACGGCAGAACGTCTACGCGCCTTGGGCTACCAGGCTCACGAAGTCGCTGTGGTCGGGGAACCGGCACCCACGATTCTGCAAGAAGCTATTACCCGATGCTCGGATCTGATTCTGATGGGCACGAAGACGAGGAAATCATCGCCTGGTGCTCGGCAGCGTGTCTCATGCTGTGCTACATCATGCCATGCCCCGTCTTGGCATTTCACTGAGAAATTGTTGTGCTCCAAATTATTGATAGCGCACCCTTTCCGCTGTGCTCTTGCCCGATGGGCTAAACCTGAATCAGGAACTCGTCAGGCAAGGATGGTGCTGGTGGTATCGGAAGTATGCGCCGGGGGATATGGTGCGGGAAGGGCTTGAGAACTGAGGCACGAGGCGAAATGAAAGGCTTGTGGGTTAATTCTGCCTCTATCCCGCCGTGGGTCTTTAGAATGGCAAGGCGCTGGGTGCCGGGCACGACAGGGAGGCCATAACCATGCGGGATGTGTTCGTGTCGGTCGTGGTCGGCGCGTTGGTCATCGGCGCGCTGGTACTGATTATGTTCCTAGGATGAAGGGGACGGGCAGTGTCCCCCGGTCTGCTCCGCGTCATAGCCCCCGTCTTGTGGTTTGTTCCGTACTCTTCTAGACTGAGCCTCCCATCGAGGTCTTCATGCCCTTCTCGCTTCGCCCCTTCCGTCGCTTTCCTGTGCAATGCGTTGTCACGTACAACACAGTAGCTACTCCAACTACTGAGCTGCTTTTGGGGCGTCGGGTCACTAATAATCCTGCTGGTGCTGAGTAGTGGACCCGCGTATGCGGAGTGGGTGCCGATACGATGCCCGAACAACCCACGGGGCAGGACTGTATACACGGATCCAGACACCATTGGCCTTAAGGGGGATGTGGTGACGATGTGGTCTTTGCACAACTACAGACCCTACAAACAATGGGGAGCACCTCGTATTTGTCTTATAAGGTGCAAATCGAATACGACTGTGCAGAAGAGAAAATTCGGAAGCTTTCGTCTACGTTCTTCTCCGGCAATATGGGAAGCGGTGATGTGGTTTATAGCGTCTCAAAGGAAGGCAAGTGGCAACGAATTGAACCAGGTAGTCTTGGTCAAAGTGAGTGGGAAGTTGCCTGCGACAAGGAGTGATCGCGCAGTATTCCCAAAGCACGGTTCACGGTGAGGCTGCTGATTGCCCAGCAGTCCATGAACGTGCTTGAACGGTTGGGCAGGATCATTGAGATGGGGCAGCGGATGGCGAAGGGAGACGATGCACTAACAAGGAGGCGGTATCCGATCGGGAGCGCCTACGACCTATAAAGGCACACCACACACACAATAAGCCACCGAGCACCATGCTAGCCACAACCACTGAAATGCTAGCTACAACCCAAAACATGAATATTGCGTATAACATGGAATGTGCTCCTGGAAAATCGTATCACATAACTCCATTTTCTAAAGCGAATAACAAGAAACCGCTGTGCCGGTAGATTCCAGGCACTCAGAACCACGCCCGAGCAGGGAGTTCAGTTCCTCACAGGAGGGCGTATCATGAAACGATTCAGTCTCGTTGTGCTTATGCTGTGTTGGCTCTGCTGTTGGAGCCTCATGCCTTCCATTCTGCTGGGCTCGTCTCTAGCGATCGCTGCCGACCAGACAGAATTGCTTGATCTCAACACGACCACCGCCGACCAACTCAAAGCCCTGCCTGGGATTGGTGATGCCTATGCAGAGAAGATCATCAGGGGGCGTCCGTATGCACGGAAAGATGAGTGAGTGCAGAAGAAGATTCTTCCGCGCGCCACGGATGAGGAGATCAAGTATAAGATCGTGGCGAAGCAGAAGTGAGTTGGGCTAGAAGTTGGCGAAGGGGAGGGCACACTGGCCAGGAGGCTGCGACGAGGTCAACAGATGTACACTGCAAAATATTCTCTTAGTCTTACGGCTGTATCGTGTCGTTCTCCTTTGTATTGATTCCCATTCACACGTCCTGTGCCTCAAGATCTTCCCCTTATACAATTCACGCACATGCGAATCATCATGAGCGGTGTCTTCGAAGGCATGAGAGTTGCTGATCCACTCGTGCCTCAGAGTAGGCACAGGCCAAAACTGCACCGGTTTGCAGGAGAAAGCAACATATCCAAATAGTTGGCTAAGTTTACGTATCTGTAATACATTATTTGGCTGTACGTAACATCTGAGATGTACGCTGTTTATAGTAGGGTTCGGTTAGGACTACCCCCGGAAGAGGGGTGGTCAAGAGGTGGAGGAATCTCTTGGAAAGGCGACGATCCGTCTATGCAAGGAACTGATGACGGTCACATCCCTGATGGAAGGATCCGGATCAGGGTCCCCGAAGTCAAAGGCTCCCCCGCAATGGCTGGCGAAATGGAGAGCCAGTTGGCCGAGTTGGAGGGTGTGGCCCATGTGAAGGCGAACCCACTGACCGGGTCTGTCCTGGTCTGTTCGATGCTCAGGTCATTAGCCACTATCAGGTCTTTGCCGTGATCAACGACCTCACGCGCTTGATCGGGTAGGTCTCCGTTTCTCCTTGCTCGCACCATGCAGCTCAGTACGTCGCACGTTCAAGAACACGGTGAACGCACGAAGTCGTTCCGTGAGCCGACAACAAGACGTCGGAGAAAGATGAGGACTGGTTATGCGTATCACGTTAGAAACACAGACAGAGAACGGTCAGATGTGCCGATCTCAGAAGACAGGCGGAACAAGGCGACGCAGAGGCGGCGTACCGCCTCGGGTGCTGTATCAGAAAGGACAGCGTTCAACCGGACCTCGGTGTAGGGCTTTATGAACAAGATACTTCGGTCTATGGCAATGTTAGTACTCGCCCTCGCTGGCCTGGTGGGATGTGACGGCGATCCACAATCAGCAGTGGATACGAATCCAGCCCGTGTGGCGGAGTTGCAGCAGACCTTTCGCACACTCTGGCTTGGGCACATCTATTGGATGCAACACGCCACATTGAACAACGCGCCGAACAGTCTGGCGGACCGGACTGCTGCCGAGAAGGAAGCCGTCGCCAACGCAAAACAGATTGCGATCACGGTGACACCCTTCTATGGCGAAGCAGGGTCTCAGGCACTCTTTACCCTGTTAGTCGGCCATGTCGCCGCAATCAAAGAATACTCCGCAGGCACCGTTGCGGGGATTCAGAGCCAGCAGGATGCTGCGCTTGCCCTCTTGGCGTCCAATGCCGACGCGATCGGCGATTTTTTCAGCGGAGTCAATCCCTACCTTCGAAAGACACCGTTCGGGGCCTGATCGCAGCGCATGCCACGCACCACGTCCTCCAAATCAACCAGTACAAGAAAAAGGAGTATGCAAAGTTAGAGGCAAGCTGGCCGATGATGCGACAACATGTCTATGTCATTGCGGATACGTTGACGGCGGCATTGGTGAAGCAGTTTCCAACCGAGTTCTCATAGACGTCGTCACCTGCCTCGATTCCGAGGAGTTGTGTCGCATGTTCTGATGTCAGAACTAGGCAAAGACACCGTTGATTGTAAAGACTCCCTATTACTCCATCGCGATGCTGGTCTCTTCATTTCCACGGGGCATCGGACTCTCAGCAGCCCAGACTCCTCGATGCTGTGTACGCGCTTCTTTATCCAAGCCTTCCAACACCGTATCCCCCGGAGCATACTTCCGTTACCACCAGCACGAGCCGTCACGTACCAGCCATGATTGCGTTGGTACCATCAAGTAGAAACGCCTCTTTGCGGGATTAGTGTGGCTGGGGTCCGCAACTTGCTTTAGTTTGTCCTACCATGGGGGTTCCCCTATGCTCGACGAGCGTTGGACCATCGAAGAGGCCGCTGGACACCGGCGGACTGAAGCCCGGGCTGGTGCCTTGCAGGAAGAAGTAGCCAGAGGTATGCTGTTCTGCAGCAGGAAAATTTAATGGAACTCAGGTTTCATCACGCGTGATATCCTTCGCGTCAGAGAGGGATCTGGTCCTCAGTCAGGATGAGGGCAACAGAATCGGACCGGGTCCGGTGAGAGAGGACGGCATCATGGAAAGACTCTTGCTGCTCGCAATGGCGACAGTCCTGGGATTGTGGCCGGGAGTCGGCCTAGCGGGAGATCTGACGCCGCGCGAAATCTACGAACGCAGTTCGCCAGCCGTCGTGATGATCATCGGGTACTCCAACAGCGGCCAAGGGGGCAGTGGCGGCACTGGCTCCATCATCCAACAGGACGGCTTCGTATTGACGAACGCTCATGTCGTGATCGAGGAGCACACAGGCAAGCCCTATCCCCGTTTGACAATCTATCTGAAGCCGGACCGTGTGACCGGCGACCGGAAGGTGGATTTGTCACGGAGCGGCAAGGCTCGTGTGGTGGCCTTTTCACAGCCGTTGGACCTGGCGCTGCTCAAGCTCGATGGGCCGCCAGGAGCGTTACCGGTTCTCGAACTGGACGACTCCGATAAGGCCGAGATCGGCGATCGCGTGGTGGCGATCGGGCATCCGGAACAGGGCGGGCTCTGGACCTTGACGACCGGCACCATCAGCGCGGAGTTCGAGAACTTTAACGCCACGCAGGGCAAGTCTGTGTTTCAGACGGAAACGGGACTCAACCGTGGTAACTCCGGCGGACCGTTGCTGGATACCTATGGCCGTATGATCGGGGTCAATACGGCAATCGCCCGCGTCGCGTCGGATGGGCTGCCGATTACCAGTATCAGTTTCTCTTTGAAGTCCAACGTGGCCAAGCGGTGGTTGCGTGAGCAGGGTGTTTCGGCCCGGGAGGCGCTGGCTCACTCCGACACACCGGCGCTAGACAAGTCCGCTGATCGTTCTATCCTTCTGCCTCACGGGCAAACGACCACGCCTGGGAGTCCGCCGACCGCCCCCACGATCGCCTCTCCATCTCCGCCCTCTGAGGTCGCTGCACAGACCGTGACTTCGCCTCGACCATACAATCTGGACCGCCTCATCAGTGAACGGAACCGCGCCGAGGCGGATCTGGAAGATATGATCAAGGAAATGCGGGGCAAACTGGGCGGGCGATAAGGACCTCGCCGTTTATTTGTCGACCAGCCATGATCAAGAACTGCTCGTCCGACATACGAGCGGTCCGCCGGCATCCTCAACGCCGACCAAATCAGGCGGTGACCCGCTCCCGGTTGTACGGCCACTGCGCAAGGTACTCTGCCGATAGGGATCAGGGTGCTGATCAGGATGAACAGGCGGGCACTCTCTCTCCACAGTGTTCGGCATGACGACTGCCTTTATTTCCGGTTCACCGCCTGATAGTCAATGATGAACCGTCCGACAGCATCTGAGATTCTGGTCCGAATGTCGATCACTCTAGGAGCACTGAGCCAACTCGGAGGTGCAGGGCCTTCCCACGTGGTCGCAAAGAATTCTGTGGTTGGGTCCCGGGAGAGTTGAACAAGTTGTTTCAACGTAAGACCGATCGCGTACGCTGTGAAATTCACTGAGGGACCCGTAATCGGGTAGACGGCGACGTAGAGATAGGGGGCCCCGGGTGAGTTCGCGATCTCAGAGATGGTCAGGACGCGCAGGCCTGCCTGTCGCAGTCGCCCTTCGATGTCGCGTGTGAGTTGCTCTCGGCTCAGCCCTTCTCGTTCAACATCGTCAGGAAGATACTCAACGAGCACCGAGACCTCTCCGAGTCCTCGTAGCGTGTCACGTTTGTCGGCGGTAAAGGCGAGTCCTACCGTCGGCCAACACAACGTCAGGCTCAACAGAATAAGCACTCTCAGGCGCATCGGCCACCTCCTAGTCGGTGGCCCGCACGATAGCTGCCCGCCTATATAAAGACAAGAGGAAGGCTCCCACTTGTGACTGAGGTGAGGTCCTGGCACCTTCGCTCCCTGCCTGACACTTCATATCCGCTCGAAGGAGCCGTGCTGACCCCCTTGATTTTGTGGACGGCTATCTCAAAGCGGAGCTGGTGGGGAGCGACGCGGGACTGGTCCCCCTGAGAGCTCGCTGGTTGAATCCAAGTGCGCCAACGCCAAGAAATAAGCCTGCCTACTAGCGTTCTTTCCTCTTCCGCCACTCCCACGGCGGCACCGGCTGCGGATCAACCCACAAGCTTTTCCGCACCTGTGTGCGTTGGTTCTCACTTGCTTGAAGAGGAGCCAGAAACAGTGGATGAGCCGGTCAACACTGATCGGACACGATAGTTCTGAAGTTTAGTTAGCCTCATCCCTTCCTCTTCGGGTCGATGTGTTTCGTCCATCTGCGTCGGAGTCTGTGCTGATGCCGGTCTGAGCTATTCTCGCACTAAGGGTGCTGCGCGATGCCGATGCAGGATTGTCGTGAAGCCGGCGTAACGAAGACGATGAAGCGGAAAGGGGGGTGGATCAGTAATACAGGTGGATGCTGAATCCGAACCATTCGGTCTTTTGAGTATAGAATTGTCCGTTGGGCGAGGGACCGTAGTAATACTCCCCAAGGACCTGCAGCCTGCGGTCTCCGATGCGCGCATTCTCGAATTGAAGTCCGGTCATGACGGAGCTGGCGACATCCCAATTACTTTTCCCGTTGGCCTGGAAATCTGCATACGCCACCGGACGAGCCTTACCGCCAAAAAATGTCCAGGGGCTGGTGAGTTCAGTTCCAGCTTGGCTCGTGCCGGGATTCAGATTGCCCGGACTTCGACCCACCAGATAGCCCCCTCCGCCATAAATTCGGAGCCAGGAAAATAATTCATAGGACAATTTCAGGTCGATTTCTTCAAAGCTCAAGTTCACTCTGTTGACCGGTGGCTGGCTGTTGAGAATGTATTCATCGCCGAGATGCGAGCTCTGGTGATGCCAGCGGAGGAAGCCTGAGAACGGACCGGTTTGGTAGCTGGTGAGCAATCCGATGATATAGTCGGCATTGATGAGGTCTGCCGATCCGGACGAGGCGCCCATATTGAATATACTGAACACTCCGCCCTGGACCGAGATCTCCCATTGGCCATCCAAAGGAGCCGCGTTACGATAGAGTGCAAACGTTTCTCCAAAATTGGCCGAGCCGGTCTCGCTCGGCTGACCCAATGTAACTTGACGGTACGCCACGGAGAAATGCGGCCATCGCGGGTCGGCATGGAACGGAGCCACGAGGAGACCGTGAGGAAGAATTCCTGACTCGCGCTTGGCAGGTTCTTGCGAAATGGTCGGCGACTCACGGACGTCGACGTGAGCCTGGTCCTCCCGGATCTCCACGCGCACCACACCGGGAATGCTTTTCAGCGCCGTCATGACTTTTGTTCGATCGACCGTGCCGAGCGACTTGGCATCGACAATCACGACTCCCTCCTGCACATGCAGAGAGGCCTTGGGTGTGCCAAATTTATGTTGAAGGACAGCGGCGGCGTAGCCGGCGATGTAGGAATCGTCAACTGCGATCGCGATCGACACGATTCCCAGGATGAGACTGAGCAGGAGAACCACGCCCCCCGTCGCGATCCTCACGGTACGACAAACAGGGAACTGACGTGCGGACACGGAATCTATTGCTCCAAGCGTTTCAGCCATTACACATCGAGGATCACGGGTGTTGGCTGCTCGAAACATAGACCGGAAGGTCCGCACCGCATTTCATCTGGGAGGCCGTGGTATCGGGAATTGCACATTGAAATATTCTTCATTCCCAAAGAGTAGAGTCAGTATACCCAAAGAATCAAGCCCCAAATCTTTCAGCGGTGTCTCGATCGAAAATTCGGCCACTGCTGTTCGGGACAAACTTGCTGACATCTTGACTCTGATCATCTGGATCATTTCGATTGGTATGGGCTTCATCCGGTTCACCATGTAAAGACAGGCGAGGTCTCAAAGAGGACTGGAGGCGCATCATCCACTTCATCACCGGCAGGCCGAGTACCTGGAGCGTAGCCATGTTGATGGGGAACAGGAACACTGAGTGGGCCACCTCGATGAGCGAGCTGTGCCCCGGAAGGCACAGGTGGTGTGCGTGGTCCCCCAGCAACCCGTGGCGTCAGAGAGAACGGACTTTTCTCTGTCGACACAGAGCCGGACGAAGCAACCACCGGCTCGAACGCGCTCCTCTTTACGACGGCGTGGTTCGCGAGAGTGAGACGCGTCCAGTACCAGAGGGGGCAATGCATCAGAAGAGAAGCAATAGAATTTCCCGCTACGCGCGGGCTACAGGCAGTTCATTCCAATTGGTCGTATAGGCGGGCGAACGATGGTGACACTGCGTCTGCCAGGCTTTCGTTAATCCACTCGAGGCATAGGCCAGTGTCCCGGCTCCCCACCGGTCATTGATGGCATCCAGCGCGGCCATCAAGCGTTTTGACCTGGGACGATTCTGCCGGTCAAACAAATCTGGTTGGACATGGCTGGCCGGCACTAAGGCGGTGCACATCACCCCCGCTTTCTTGTACTGATATCCATCCCGATAGATGGTGCGCAGTCCGCGCAACGCCGACCGAATGAGTTCCGAGGTCGCATCAGTCCCCACTGGCAGCGAATAGGTCACCGAGTTGCGATACTGCGGCGCATCTGTAAATTCGTTCGTCATGACGAACACGGTCAGCACCGTAGCCGCCAATCTTTCCCCACGCAGTTTCTCCGCGGCACGAGAGACATAGGACGACACAGCTTCTTCCATCTCGGCGAGTGTACTTATGGCTCGGCCAAATGCCCGTGAGCAGGTAATCCCTTGCTTGGGTGCGGGGCAGGCTTCCAGGTCCAAGCACGAGTGTCCTCTGAGCTCCGCCGCCAGCCGCAGGCCGACCACGCCCATGTGCTTTCGGATCCAGTGCTCGTCCGCCTCGCGCAACTGCAAGGCTGTCGTGATGCCCTGTTGCCTCAGAAGACGGGCATAGTTCGGCCCGATCCCCCACACGTCTTCCACGGCCACCCTGCCCAATAATGCGTCCCGGTCTCGACAGGCCAGCAGGTCGAACACGCCGTCCGTGTCCGGGGTCCGTTTCGCGATCCGGTTGGCGATCTTGGCAAGGGTCTTCGTCTCGGCGATGCCGACCGAAACGGGGAGGCCCGTCCATTGCTTCACCGTCTTGCGAATCGCTCGCCCATAATCCGTCAGGTTGCGTCGCTCGAAGCCCGTCAGACTCAAGAAGGATTCATCGATGGAATAGATTTCGAGATCCGGGCTGAACTGCTCCAAGGTCTCCATGACCCGCTGCGACAGATCGCCGTAGAGTGTGTAGTTGGAGGAAAATACCTGGACGTGGTGCGCATGGAGTAACGGACGAATCTGGAACTCCGGGACGCCCATCGCGATGCCGAGCGCTTTCGCTTCATTGGAGCGCGCCACCACACAGCCGTCGTTATTGGACAGCACCACAATGGGTTGGCCGGCCAGCTTCGGCTGAAAGACCCGTTCGCAGGAGGCATAGAAATTATTACAATCGACGAGGGCAAAGACGGGAGGCATCGTACCCTTAAAGCGCGTGAATGACGTTGGTGACCACCCCGAAGATCTCAAAGGTCTGCTGGGACAGAATCTCAATCGGTTGATAGTCGCTGTTGGCCGGCAGCAGACGCAGGATTTCGCCTTGTTTGAAGAGTCGCTTGACTGTGAGCTCGCCATCGAGCGCAGCCACGATCACATTTCCATCCACCGCGTCGAGCGACCGGTCCACCACCAGCAGGTCGCCGTGATGAATCCCCGCGTCGATCATCGAGTCGCCGGAGACCCGGACAAAGAAGGTGGCGGCCGGATGTTTGATGAGATGACGATTGAGATCGAGCCGGCCCTCGATATAGTCATCGGCGGGGGAGGGAAAGCCGGCTGCCAGTCGACCGAGGAACACGGGCAGCGCATAGCGCGTCGAGAGATCAGGGGCGTAGATCGCGTCCACATTCGTTGTCATCAGACACCTCGCCACAGAGAGGCCGTAGTGTAGCCCTACACCGGAAGCGGTTCAAGGCATTCCGGGGCGTCGTGTCGCGGATTGTTCACCAGCGTACTGACGGGGTAGGCCAAGAGTTCCTCACTCGGATACGGGCGAAGCAGGGCTTTCAGATATTCTGCGCGCTGAAAGGTGGGGTCAAGCCATTGGTCGTAGGCCGTGGGAGCAAGAATCACCGGCATCCGGTTGTGAATTGGTTTCAGCAACTCATTCGGTTCTGTGGTGAGGATCGTACAGGATTCGATGACCGCACTGTCCGGAGGTTGCCACTGTTCCCACAAGCCGGCAAAGGCAAAGGGACGGTGACTCTTCAAGCCGATCCATATCGGTTGCTTCGCACGCCCTTGGAGTTGCCACTCGTAGAACCCCGTCGCAATCACCAGGCAGCGCCTGCTCTTGAAGGCGGCACGGAACGAGGGTTTCTCTGCCACGGTCTCCGCTTTGGCATTGATGCACTGATGCCCGATCTTGGGGTCCTTGGCCCAGGACGGAATCAGGCCCCAGCGCAACAGCAGCAGCTGACGCGTGGTTGTATCCGGCTCGATCCGTATTGCAGCCACAGGTTGAGACGGGGCAATGTTGTAGCGGGGTGTGAACAGGGGAGGGATAGCAACAGCAAACTGTTGGGCGATCACCGCGGGCGAGGCCGTTTGGGTAAAGCGTCCACACATGGGAGGCAACCTTATCATGGAAGCTTCGGAGAGTTCGATGAATCAGAAAGCCAAGCCGATCAATGGCGCGTCTGGGATTACCGGCATACCGATCAGCTCAATCCTTTGGTAAGGGGGGAACAAGGTATTCCACTCCAAGTGCGGGATGCTTTCTCGGAGGGAAAAGCGTATTCTGCGGCGCTCCGGTTCTGGATGCTGTGGGTATGTTGAAAGGCAGCTCATTGATGCGGTGTGTCCTCTTCGCAGTGGTCTTGGTGGCGGCTTGTGCGACCGTCTCGGCGGCCGATTCCTATACGGATGCCGTCTCGGCGGTTCATCGTGATGACTATGATCTCGCGGCTCAACTCTTCCGTCCTCTCGCTGAACAGGGACATGCAGGGGCACAGAGTTTCCTGGGTGTGCTCTATGCCAACGGGCAGGGGGTGCCGCAGAGCCATGAAGAAGCCGTTCAGTGGTATCAGCGGGCGGCTCAACAGGGAGACGCCGCGGCACAGTTCCATCTCGGTGTGCTGTATGCCGGCGGGCAGGGCGTGCCGCAGAATTATGACATGGCCGGGCAGTGGTACCGGCGGGCGGCCGAGCGGGGAGTGGCTGCGGCACAGTCCCAGCTGGGTGCGCTGTATGCCAATGGACAAGGCGTACCGCAGAGCAATGAAGAGGCCGTTCAGTGGTATCAGTCGGCGGCTCAACAAGGAGATGCGCTTGCACAGTTTCAGTTGGGTGTGCTGTATGCCAATGGACAAGGCGTGCAGCAGAGCCATGAAGAAGCCGTTCAGTGGTACCAGCGGGCGGCTGAGCAGGGACATGCGCGGGCGCAGAGCCATTTGGGCGTGTTGTATGCCCGCGGGGAAGGCCTGCTGAAGAACTATCGCGTGGCCATACAATGGTACCGGCGGGCGGCTCAACAGGGAGATGCGCTTGCACAGTTTCAGCTGGGTGTGATGTATGCCAATGGACAAGGCGTGCCGCAGAGCTACAAAAAGGCCGTCCTATGGTACCGGCTGGCGGCTGACCAGGGAGACGCGGTGGCGCAGTTCAATCTGGGTGTGAGGTACGACAACGGGCAGGGGGTACCGCAGAGCTATAAAGAGGCCGAGCGGTGGTATCGTCGGGCGGCTCAACAGGGACATGCACGGGCGCAGAGCAATCTTGGCGTGTTGTATGCCAACGGGCAGGGCGTGCCGAAGGACGTGATTCGCGCGTACATGTGGCTCACCGTCGCGGTCGCAGGGTCGAGAGGCGATGATGTGAAGACGGCAATCATGAATCAAACCACGATGGCCTCAGACCTGACCGCCGCGCAGATTGAGCAGGCGCAGGAGATGGCGCGGCGCTGCCAGGACACTCAGTTTTTGCAATGTGAGACGAAAGAAAACGTACCGGGAGTTTTTTCTGCAGCCAACCTCTCCGTTCAGTGAGTCTCCGGTTCAGGTTTGAGACAGAGGCCTCTTCCGTATTCCTGCGGCTCCTGCCAACCGTCTTCCTCTCTACGCACAGCCTGTTTTTGCTTCAATCTGCACCGGAGTCTGTGTAAGGCTGGCACGGGGTATGCCTGTGCATGCCGGAGATAATTTAGATGCGCTATGCTGACACGTACGGTGTATATTGTGCGTGAATTTGTATTCGGTCATGATGGCACGGCGGTCAGTCTAGACGTGCAAGCGGCGGCAGGAAAAATAGGGCAAGCAGATCGGGCAAGGCAATCTTTAGCAAGGAGGAATCAGCTATGCGCTACATCAGGGTCATAAGTGGAGTCGTTGCCGCGCTCGCCTTCGCTGCGACAGCGAGTGCCGGGCCGATTGAAGACAAGGCGCAAGGGGCGGTTGGTGAGGCCGAATCAGGAAATGTTGACGTGGCCATTGATATCAGCGAGAAAGCCTTTCACGTCACAAAAGGGGCGACAGAGCGTGGCTTTACTCTCATAGCAGGGACGCCGACGGTCATTCAACTTCGCAACCGGGATCTCGTGGCGCATGAGTTTATGTCCACACTGTTCCGCGATGTCCCGTTCCGCATTTCTGGCAATGCCACCTTGGTCAAGACAGCACGAGCCACCGGAGTTCGCGTCGATCCGGGGCAAACGGTGACCCTTGAGTTTAACGCTCCCGTGGCGAAGGCGGACCAATATGGCGGCACGGAATCCAGCTATGATGTCTTCTGGTGCAATGTCCATGGGAAGGAGCATGGACAAAAAATGCGCGGGGAATTGCTGATTATAGAGACCAGGGGTGAGACCGGCGGCTGATATTGTGATGAAGGCTCAGGTCACCGTCGATCCCTCACGTCAACCTCAGAGGGAAACATCGCGCCCACTGATCGATCTGGTCTCTGAGAGAGTGGGGCCGGTACAATGCAGTGGCTAAGACACACCAGAGGCGGGCTCTTCACCACGGAGTGCGTTCGTGAAAAACAAGGAAGAGGCAAAACAGTGCTGTCACGATTGTCATTGACAGCATTCGTTATCCCGCTTGCCCTAGGGCTGGGGATTGGCGGAATCAGTTCGGCTGAGGAGTCGCTGTATGACCCCGACGTGGTCCTTGTGATGAAGGACAAATACTTTCACGTGATCAAAGGGGCACAACCAGGGAACCCTCTGCCGAATCCAGCCTTCTCGTTACCAGTCGGGAGAGACATCGTTATCCAGCTCCGCAATGAGGACAATGTGGCGCATGAGTTCGTCTCGCCCTTGCTGCTAAAGGCGGAGGACCTTCAGATTTCAGGACGGGCTACTCTCGTGTATACCCACACCGCGGTCGGGGTTCGGGTTGAACCGAGAGACAGCGTGACGCTTCGCTTTGACATCCCTGACGCCGGCTTTGATCAGTTTCATTTCTGGTGCAACATCCATGGGAAGTTTGCTGACGACAGCATGCGAGGGGAGATCTTTATGCTGCATACGAAACCGTCATCCCAGTAACCGAACTTCGATACTTGTGAGGGCCAATTGGCAGAATCGAGGAAGTCAGGAGACGTGACTGAGACGGGCGGTGAGGAATGCCATGATCCCGATAACGATGTATTCTCTCTGAAGCAAGTTCTGCCTCAGAGAACTGATTAAGGGGTGTGCCATGATCGAGAGAATAGCGGGACGGATCCTTGGCGGACTCTGCGCCATCATGCTCACCGGTGTTGCCGTAGAAGTCGCGCAGGCCGGAGAGACGGTGGGAGTTCCACCGGAAATGGTCGCAGAGTACATTCATGCGATCATTCAGGCTGATCGGACCATCTATTCCGCCCATGTCGTGGAACGGCTGCAGGATCTCAAGATCACTGTGGCGGAGGAAGAATGGAAAGCGAAGGGGACGGTGCCTCTTCCGGCTCAAATGCTACAGATGGCTGGTCAAGAAGTTCAGGGGCTTGGACTCGGGCTTCGTATCCGGTTGGCCAGCCTGGGGCCAATTTACAAAAAAAACGGGCCCGCTGATCAGTTCGAACGAACGGGCCTGGAAGCGGTGGCAAAGAATCCCCGGAAGCCCTATACGGGAATCATTACCGAAGGTGACAAACATTTTTTCAAGGCGATATTTGCGGACCGGGCTGTCTCCATGGCCTGTGTCACGTGCCATAACAGCCATGAGCTGAGCTCAAAGCGGGACTACAAGCTCTACGATGTGATGGGAGGGATTATCATTTCGTTTCCAGTCCAATGAGGCCGTTTCCCCCTCGGATGTCTTGATGCTTTCTGGCGGGGGAAGGGATATTTTTCGGTGACACCAACGGAACCCATTCGCGTATTTGACTCACAGGGCGAGGATTACAAGCGCGCCTTTCAAGTCTTTCTCGACCACACCGACCAGAAGCGGAACGCAAAGCGGTTGTTGCAAGGGCTGGTGGACGACTTGCCTGCGCGAAAAGTCTTCATCGACGCCGGCGCCGGTAACGGGGAACTCACCCGCACCTTCGCCGGGGCCTTCGACCGCACCATCGCGATCGAACCGAACACGTATCTGTTGACCCAGCTCCAGCGTGCCATCCCGCAGGCCGTCGCCATCGACACGTCGATTTTAACCGCCAGTCCAGAGACCCAAGGCGATTTCGTCCTCTGTTCCCATACCCTCTATTACATTCCGGCTGAGGAGTGGCTCGCCCACCTCGAACGGCTCGTCTCCTGGATGTCGCCCACCGGCGTCACGGTTGTCGTGCTCCAGAACCGCGGCACCGCCTGCATGACCATGCTGGAACATTTCTTCGGCCACCGGTTCGACCTCGGCGGGCTCGCCGACGCCTTCCGCGCCAAACACGGCGACCGCTTCGACGTCACCACGACTCTCGACCTCGCCCATGTGGAGACCTCAGAGCCCGCGGCGGCCTATACCGTCGCCGAATTCATGCTCAATCTCCTGCCGATCAGCCGGCCTCCCGCCCGGCGCGACCTGGAAGCCTATGTCGCAAAACACTTTGCCACCGCCGACGGCAGCCATCGCCTCTCAGTCCATCAAGACTTTCTCCAAATCCGAGCACGGCGGTGAATCTCCAACGCGCTGCGAATAGAGATCTAGCCTTACGGCGACAGTCAGCCAGCCGGTGCTGATAGGCCGCTGCTCCATACTGGCTGCCACGATCCGAATGGTGTGGGAGCCCGGTGGACGGGCTAGCCCGCCTGGCTCACTCGACAACCCGGCTCGCACGCAAGCCCGCCTGCTGAAAATGATTCGGCAGCAGCATGATGCAGTTGGGGTTGAAGCCCTGCTCTTTCAACGTTTCAATACTCCCCAGCACCTTTCCGCCTTTCGCCAAGTCAATCACGGTGATGGATCCATCGCTCATGCCTTCCAAATTGAGCAGACTATTTTGGACAAACAGATAGCGTTCATCGGGCGACAGGACACTATGATGGGCGCCTGGAGCGGCGGGAATGGCTTGAAGAAACTTCGGCTGTCGCGGATCAGTGGTGTCATACAGATTGACAAACCCCGGCTTGGCCGTGGTGACGTACAAGCGGTCCCCCTTCGCGTTATAGAGCATTTCCAACGGCATGCCTTGTTCCCTCGCGCCGAAGTCGTCCACCTGATAAAAGGAAAACAACCGGGCTTTCGGATCCCAGATCCCGGCCCACAGCGTCGCTTCGAACATATTGGTAATGTGCACGACCGGCGGATTCGCCTTCGGGGCAAACATGATTTCGACAGGGGCGGCTTTGGCGGGAGACGGTTTCGATGAAACTTTGTGCGTCGACAGCACCTTCCCGGTGCTGGCCTCCAACACCGTGACCGTCTCACCCGCCTCCGCCATATCATCCGGCTTGATGGTGCTGGTGATGAGAACCCGATCAATGCCATTGTGAATCGCAATGCCGTGGGGATACAGGATAAAAGCTGCAGCCGGTTCAGCCGCGCTGATCGTTTTGATCGGCCGATCCTTCACGGCGTCGCCCATAATCACATTGCTCGAGCCCATACAGGTGAGGAACCAGGTCCGGTTATCTTCCGACACCACCAAATCCTCCAAGGCCTGGCAGTCAGGCACTGCAATGGCTTGTAGGCGATAGGGGAAGCGGGTGAGGTCCACGACGTGCAGTACGGGTTTGCCTAACGCCGTGATGTAGGCTTTCGTTCGATCGCGATTGAAGAAGATGTGATGCGCGACGAGGTCGGATGGAAGCGGAATCTCCATCAGGATTTTCCCGAAGTCCGACGACTCGGGATCGATGTCCATGATCGCGATCCCTTCTCGTCTCACTGGCTGGTCCGGCTTGCTCTCATAGTTGAGGAGAGCAAGAATTTCCGCCGATGCCAGAGACGTGCCCGAGAGAAGCAGCACCAAGGTCAAAGAGAGAAGTCGGAATGGTTTCACGGCAGCCTCCTTTCAGATTGCGAATGTCAGAAAAATACTCCTTTCACAGGGCCTAAACAATGGGTGAACTTCCATAGTGTTCCCCAACTAAGATCCCAGCACTCAAAACTCAGAACTGCTTCGCTAATTGCTCATTTCTAACTCCGCAGTCGATCCGTATGGCAACGACGGATTGAGATGACGCTCAGCGCTTCAATTCGGAGGCCGCGGTCGAAGGGAGAGCCGATACTGGCCTGTGGGGAACAGAGCGAGACGAGCGGGAGAGGCGGGGGAGGCGCGCGCAGGGGGAGACCATCCAGCCCGCTCTCAGGGAAAAGATAGAAGAGGGGAGGCTGAGTGATTTCCAGGTTGACAATTCGCATACGCACAATGTAATTACATCATACATACATCATGAGAGCGAGGAAGAAAAAATGAAGGCCCATGTCGTGCGAATCGGAAATTCCAAGGGGATCAGGATCCCCAAATCCGTTATCGAACAATGTCAGCTGTATGGAGCAGTCGATCTCATTGTTCAAGAGGGACAGTTGCTCGTTCGGTCGGCTGCCAAATCACGAGCTGGCTGGGGCCAGGCCTTCGAGCAGATGCATCGCCACGGAGATGACCAACTCATGGATCGTGATGCACCATCAACGTCTCAGTGGGATCGGAAAAACTGGACGTGGTAACCTCCCGGTTCGACGTCTTTCTCGTGCGTCTCGATCCCACCGAGGGCCGTGAAATCCGCAAGACTCGCCCCTGCCTCATCATTTCCCCGGACGAAATGAACCACCATATCGACACCGTCATCGTGGCCCCCATGACCACCAAGGGCCGTCCCTACCCCACCCGCGTGCCGGTTCGATTCAAGGGGAAATCTGGTCAGATCGTGCTGGATCAGATCAGGACGGTGGACAAGACCCGCCTGGTCAAGCGCGTCGGCAAGATCGACACGGCTGCCAAAGCGCATGTCCTCGCCCTCCTCGCGGAACTCTTCGCCCCATAAAAATGGCGCAAGGGCGTGCGGAGATTATTTTGCCCAGGAACGCGCGCCCTCGAGGATCGACCAGGCCACCCTTCATTATTATTTCTTCCGTACCCAAACATTTCGCGGCGCGTGGGGGGAGCTGGTACATCTGGTTGCTTCGGTCTGTTCGTCGGTGTGGTGTGACGAACGAGAGAGACTAGGCCCCGTCTTGCGGTTTGATCGCCCCCCTCCTAAAATACGCCACCCGCGAGGTGCGTATGTCGCTCCGATTTACCATTACTCTTGTGTTGTCGATCATCTGTCTCGCCGTGCCCGCATGGGCCGACTTTCAGGCTGGCATGGATGCCAATAACCGTGGAGACTACGCCACAGCCTTGCGTGAGTGGCGACCGCTGGCCGAACAGGGAGATGCCCTCGCGCAGTACAACCTTGGGGTGCTGTATCGCAAAGGCCGAGGCGTGCCGCAGGACGATGTCCAAGCACGGCAGTGGTATGCAAAAGCGGCGGCACAGGGACAGGCCAAGGCGCAGTTCAACCTGGGGACGTTGTATTTTAATGGAGAGGGAGTCCCGAAAGACTATCAGCAGGCCTTGCGATGGTTCCGTTTGGCCGCAGACCAGGGAGAGGCGCTCGCTCAAACGAAAATTGGCATCATGTACGATGACGGCCAAGGGGTGCCGCAGGATATTGTCCAGGCGTATAAGTGGTACAGCCTGGCGGCAACGAACGGAGATAAGCCAGCGGCCGAACTTCGTGATTCGATCGCCAACCAGATGACCCCTGCCCAGATCGCCGAGGCGCAAAAGCTGGCGCGGGAGTGGAAGCCGAAAGGTAAATGAATACCGACCGCCCCCCACGCGCCTGAGAGTCTTGACACCTCTCCGTGGACGACCTAGCCTTGCCGAACGAACCAGAACAACGTGGTTTCCGTGGCGTATACAATAGGAGAAATGGACATGACCAAGAGGACGTGGGCGCTCGGACTCTTTCTGCTGACATTGGTCCTTGGGCTTACCCCGGGTCCGATCATCCCGTTCATGGCATCATCCGCGCTTGCCGATGCGTTCAACGCCAAACCCGGCGCCTGGGAAATGACCATCACCACTCTGACGACCGGCATGCCTGCTCCGCCCGATATGCTCGCGAAGATGCCGCCGGAACAGCGCGCCAAGATCGAAGCGATGATGCAGGCACGAGCAGGAAAACCCTCGACACACGTCCTCCCGAGTTGCATCACACAAAAGGACCTGGATGCGGACCGCATCATCAAGGAGTCAGACGATGAGGAACACTGCACGCAAAAAATCATCACGAAGTCGTCAAACAGACTCGTGATTGAGAGAACATGCCCAGCGCCACGCGCCGCCACCTCGCAGATGACCATAGAGGCCAAGACGCCTGAAAGCATCGTGGCCAGCATCGACATGGTGCAAGGAGGCGCCAAGGGAAAGGTTCACGTGGATATGAAGGGCCACTGGCTTCGCGCAAGCTGCGCCGGAATCGATTGAGACGAACCACGCGGCAGGCTACTGTGCGTGAGTGTTTCGAGGTCAGCCTGGGCCACCCCGCGCGGCCCCTTGTAAGACGAGCGACCGTTCGTTGATGTAAAATACCTCCCATGGATCTCGCTCACATTTCGAGTGCAGCGGAACTGCTAGCAATCGAGCACCCTCATTTCGGGAGGATCCACCCTCCTGGGTTGATCAAGTCCACCATCGGTACCTTTACGGGTAAGAGCCAGAAGGCCGCTGCTATAGCGGACTATAGTTCCGGCAATCGCCAGACTGTTGCGTTCCAAATAGATCCAGGAAATTTCATGGTCACCATTGCCAGTTCATATGTGCTGGTGACCCTAAGGGAGGGCGCGAGCAGGCAGCCGGTTATCCACAAGACATGGAGGCTGGTGAGCCAGCGTAAAGGGGAAGAAGTAACGGAGTTCTTCGGCACAGTCCACACGTACATGGATTCGGATGGCTTAAAGTGGGAGCATCGATTCGAACGATCCCCTCACGAGGATGAGTTGATTGGTTTTGGGAGCAAGGGGGAGGAAATCCTTATCATCACGCTGGAGAGCGTCTACCCCACGACTGCTCCTGACCTCAGTGGCGTGATAATATCCCCTTCTGCCTAGGCCAGGGCTCCTCCTCGCCTTTGACAGATTTTCCATCCGTAGGATAAAGCCTCTACCTATGGCCCTTGCGCTGTCGTGCGCATCCCTCCTAGAATGTGCCTCTCTGCGAGGCCCCTATGCCCTTCACGCTTCGTTCCTTCCGTCTCTTCCCCGGCATGGTATTCGTCGTGTGTCTACTCAGCCTGAGCTCTATGGTGGGAGCTGACAGTCTGTGGAGTGGAACATGGATCCTCCGTGAGCCCCCGCAGGGAGGTCGGCTCACGATGACCGTGGAGGAGGTGGGCACCGGATGGAAACTCACCTACAAGGTTGTCGGCCCGGTTGCATCGGGAACCATCGTCTCGACCGTTCTGACGCAGCTCGACGGCAAGGACGTGCCTGTCTTGGTCGAGGGCAAGCCGTCGGGCCAAACGATGGGGATCAAAAAGATCGATAGTCGTCACACGGTCGGGGTCGTGAAGTTTCAAGGGAAGGAGATGGGGATTTCGAAGGGAGAGATCTCGCCCGATGGTAAGGTCCTCAGGGTCGAGACCGATTACGCGCCCTCGAATCCCATCGGAAAAGAGATCCAGTACTGGGACAGGCAGTAAGAACCATCTCGTCGCATCCGAAGGAGCCACCCCTCAAGGTTTTGAAGCGGGGTACGGATCGAGTAGGGGTTCGCGGTGGGAAGCCGAATAACGCCGCCCACGCTCGGCTTCAACCCTACGTGAAGCGGTTGATGTAGAAACCAACGGATATTGATCTATGAGCAGCGATCAGCCCAGATCGCCCCGATTCACCGTTGCCCTCGTCCTCTCGATCGTGTGCCTCACCAGTTCCGCGTGCACCGACATTCAGCCTGCCGTGGACACGTCTCAGAATACTCGTGACGAAGACGAGGCCACTGCGAAAGCAGTCCGCAAGTCAGCCGAAGCAGGAAACGCCTCCGCTCAATACAGCCTCGGCCTGCTGTACGCTGGAGGCGTGGGTGTACCCCAGGACTATGGGCAGGCGAAGGGGTGGTTTGAACAGGCCGCGAAGCAGGGGCACGTCGGAGCCCAAGTCGACCTCGGCACGTTGTATCTCCAGGGAGCGGGGGCCCCGCAAAGCGCCCAGATGGCGATGTTCTGGTTTAGTCAGGCGGCAGAGCACGGCGATGGGTTGGCGTGTGCGAAACTGGGCTGGATGTATGCAGAGGGGCACGGAGTGCTCCAGGACTCTGTCCAGGCCCACATGTGGTACAGCCTCGCGGCAGCACGAGGAGACCAGAGCGCCGCAGAGGCTCGTGATGCGCTCGCTAAACAGATGACGTCTGCCCAGATCGCCGAGGCGCAAAAGCTCGCACGGAAGTGGAAGCCGATAAACAAATGAGCAACCACCGCCCCACTCGCGAGAGCATGTCCCTCGAAGAAGCGACGGTCTCTAACATGTAGGAGATCGCGGCGATTGTCGAACTGCTGGAACAGAAGGACCTCTGCAGGAAGCACGACCGCGACGACCTCATCGCCGCGTTTCGCCGCGTGGGAGTGAGTTAACCTTGTACCGCGAAGAACAAGACGTGATGCCATTGGGAAAGCGGGATCTTCTGATTACGCCAGCATCAACCGCTGCCCCTTGGGCTCTGGGATAGGACGGCCAAATTCCTTGGCCGTGTCAAGCCAGAGCTGCATCGCGTCGTTTGCATTGGCAAGAGCTGCTGCCTGACTGTCCCCATGTGCCATGCAGCCAGGCAATTCTGGCACCTCAGCCACAAAAGCCCGATCTTCGTTGCTCCAGTAGATGATGATCTCATACTTGTGCATCAGTCTTCGCCTCCTTCGCCGACCAACCGATACTTGAGCAGCACCGCCCGGACTTGCGGTACTTGATACACTTTGGCTTTACTACCCTCACGTTGAAGGTTAATCAGTTCAGCGATGCCCGACTTCCTAAAGAGATGATGGCTCCCCCGCGTCCGCTCATCGAATCCAAGATGTCGAAGCAACTGACAGAGATCCTCGAAAGCAATGTTGGCATCCGATGTTCCGTGGAGAATTTTCCCACGAAGTTTATCATACACTCCCATGTGCTATGGAATTTACCACGAGTCACTGTGGTTTTTGCAAGAAAGAAACGGCTCGAGACAGACTCAGTATCCGTGCCCCCTACTTCCATTTTCACAGGAGGTTGGTCTGAGATCGGACTCTCCTCCATCTCAACATGGGTGCGACACTCAACTTCTTGCCTCCCACAACTGTGCCCCCGCGATACCGCCGGCTCCTAGCTCGCATTATTCATGACGGTTCGTCGCGAAAGCCCGTGAGAATCGGCTGGTTGCTCTGGTCTGTCGTGTTTATTTGGTTTGTCTAGTTCATCTGGTTTGTTTTGTTGCTCTGGTTAGTTTCGTTCAACCAAAAAACCAAACAAACCAGATAGACAAGATGAACCAGACAGACGCTTCACGCACAAGCGCGATGGGTCATGATTGACAGCCTGTCGGCTCGTCCACCGCGAAGGCCTGGGTCAGGAAGCCGGCCGGGGCGATCTGTCGCAGCGACAGGATCTGGTGGGTCACCCACTCGCCACTGACCACTTGCTACTTGCCCAGCGCTTGCGCTCATGCCTTCTAGCCTCTCACCTTCAGCCTTCCCCCCGTCAGCCTTTACCCCTAGTCCCATCCCTACATGACATTGCACAGAGGGAATGCTACCATCGAAGAATATTGCGGGAACGGTCATGGGCGATCGAGTGACCCGATCGTTGATCATCGCTGAGGTCAAGCTATGAGCGGTAAGATTCAGATTATGGTGCCGAAAGACAAGATTGCGGTCTTCTGCCAAAAATGGAAGATTACCGAGCTGGCCTTTTTCGGTTCCGTGCTCCGAGAGGATTTCCGTCCGGATAGCGATGTGGATGTGCTGGTGACGTTCACTCCCGATTCAGACTGGGGGATTGACCATTTGCTGGATATGAAGGAGGAGTTGGAGACGTTATTGGGACGAGCGGTTGATCTGGTTGAAAAACGATTGGTGGAGGAAAGCCGCAACTACATCAGGCGCAAGCACATTCTCTCTCACATGGAAGCTGTGTATGCAGCGTGACGACTCGCTCCTGCTCGATATGCTTCAGGCGGCGAGGCAAATACGGGAGTACACAAGTGGGGTGCAAGAGTTGGGGATAAAAACGGTGGCAGGAACCGTTTCTTGCTTCAAGGAGGTCTCTCGATGAGTCGGTACTCTGAGTCTACTTATGCAACGTCCTTTGCAAATCGAATCACCGGCACAGCGATGGTTCGCGCTTTTCGCCTTCGCGTCGTGTCCTTGAGAGCCCCGGCTACACTTCGCCCCACATCTGCGCTGACAATCTTCTCACCACACTGAACGCACACGCCAGCCGGCACATCTTCAATCACAATCAACTTCTTTCTGACCCAGAAATCCTGTTTAATCCGCTTCGTTTGCATCTTGCCTCCACAAACGTGGCAGCGACCGTAGTTATACATGCGATTCACCTTTCATCGCGCTCATTCGAGCGCGTAGGTCGTAATGAGAAGGAGTTTTCCTGTCTCCTTGATTCGACAAATAACGGCGACCTGACGACCATCTGTCGCAGGCCCGACGACTTCATATCTAGCACCGCGCAGGTCTCGTGTGAATCGACGCCGGATCCTGCCATTGAGGACGGCGGATTCGACATCCAGCATATCCAGGTCATCATCAGCCATCTCCTCGAAAAAATGGGGGATCGCGAATTCATATTCCCGATTTCCCATCTTTTTTCGAATGAGATCAATGATGGCTAGCGACATTGCTCCAGCTCAATGCCGTCGTGCTCTTTCTCATACGTATTTGCATGCTGAATGGGAACATATTCAGCCTGCGTATTGACGCCTCGTGTCACTGGCTCTTTCGAAGTCGGCAAGGAACTGTTCGCGCCGCATCATCAACGCTCTGGTCGCACTCGCAGCAATAGAACACTGATCTGCTCGCTCGCCCCACCTTAGGAGCCTGCAGTTTCATTTGGCCTTACCCACCAGCATCCCTCTAACATGCCTACTGGTCTCAGTCAATCTGGCAGCCCTGCGACCATTACTGTGGTCATGCCGCCTATACCCACCTATATGCGATGTTACGCGGTTCGTTCAACGGAGATGCTCGGCCATTCGCACACCACATGAGAGCATGCAAATGGTGTCAGTGTGCATTCAAGCTCTTGCTCAACAGGTGGTGAAACGCATGCCCCATTTCTCCCGGCGCGATGGGTCATGATCGACAGCCTGTCGGCTCATCCACGGCAAAGGTCTGGGTCAGGAATCCGGCCGGTGCGATCTGCCGCAAGGACAAGATTGGTGTGTCACCCACTCGCCACTGACCACTTGCCACTTGCCCCGCGCTTGCGCTCATGCCTTCAGCCTTCCCCCCTTCAGCCTTTACCCCTAGTCCCATACCTGCCTTCAGCGTCGCAGCGGACTCGCGAGCCAACTGCCCGGTTCGGTGGGCAGGCTGTCCCGTCCCGCCACGGTGAAGCTGCTGAACTGCCCGCCGGCCAATGAGGCGCAGCGTTGATTGAGCAGCGACGTCGCGATCAGCGGTGTTTTCCCCAGCGGCTGAATATGGCCGCTGATCGGCGCGTTCGGCGATTGAATCGTGATGGTGCCGTTCACGCCGAATTGCGAGGAGGCCGCATTGACAGTACTGTTGGCATCCGGCAGGAAGAAATTGGTGGTGATGGAGATATTGCCGCCCGGTCCCTGCACCGCGTGGGCGAGGATCTGGCTGTTCAGCAGGATGACGAACTGCGGATCGATGATTCACGCTGCCGCCGCCACCCGCACCGTCGAGGACCGACGCGCTGATCGTGCTGTTTGTGAGTTGCACCGTGCCGTTCGGAGTCAGTCGTAATCTTAATGAGCGCCGCCGCTCGCCTGGTTGGCCTCGGTCGTCACCGAGCTATTCGTCATCGCGAACTGGTTGCCGGCATTGATCTGAATGTTGCCGGCGTTGGCCGGGGCCGGTGCTGCTCGCGGAGACGGACGCGCCGTTTGAGATCGTGACGGACTGTCCTGCCGTGAGAGAAATGTTGCCGCCTGCTCCCGAGTCGGGCGCCGTGCCTATCGTCCGGCTCAAGATGCCGACTGGTGTGCCATCGCTTAGGGTTCCAGAAAGCGAGATCGTATCCGTCGCATGGATCGTGATTTCGCCTCCGTGTCCTGAAGTGCTGGTGCCACTGTTAATTTGCCCGCCTGTATTGAGCGTCAGCGATCCGGTTGTAATGGAAATGTTTCCAGCATCGCCGCATGGACCAGAGCATTTCCCCCCGATAGTTCGCGTGAAGATCCCACTGGGCTGGATACCGCCAAGCGAAAATAATGGTTCCGGGGCGAAGGAACCAGTTTCGCCTGACATAGAAATCAAATCTGTAGCATTAATCGTCACATTGCCGCCATGACCGCTGGTTGCGGTAGTCGTATTGATTCTTGAGCCACCGGTCATTTCCAGCTTCGGTGTGTTAATGACGATATCGCCGGCATTGCCCGCGCTTCCGAATGATCCGAACGAATTGCTGAAAATGCCGCTTGGTCGGTCTGAGGCAGAGGCTCGCAAGAGTCCAAGATGATCAGTCGCCGTAATGTGTATAGACCCCGCATCACCATCACCGCCTGTACTGGAGACGACACTACTCCCCGTCATTAGTTCAATGCCCTCCCCAGTAATCGTGACACCACCACCCGGCAGGAGATTTGTCGTTGCGATAACTTGAGAATCAGTGGCGAGTAGGTGGTCTGTAGTAATCGTTATGGCTCCGCCTTGTTTATAACCTTGACTGAGGAATTGACTGATGTCCAAGCTTATGTCATGAGCCGTGATGGTGATATCTCCGACCGTCTGGAGCTCGGTTTGTCCGAAGGAAAGGCGTTGGTTAGAATCGATGTGAGAAATACAAGGTTGAGGCTATGAGTCGTAAGATGTTGACGTTGCCGAGCCATTGACTCCGCTGGTATCTTCCAACCGGAGCATTGGCGATGAAGTTGCCAGTGCTAATGAATGATTGGTCCAGCTCGATATATTGCTTGTGCGCTGATTGTGATATCTCCTCCACGGCCAGTCCCTTCGTGCCAGCTATCAATAAAACTAGAAAGCGCATGATTACTGGACCCGCCACCTGAAGGTTGCCTGTCGTGATGTGACGTCACCGCCTCGACCGTCTCCCGAACCTGGGAATCAGTCAAGTAGAGGTGAAAGTAGGGAGAGTGGAGGGGTCGAAGTATTCGATGTCGCTACTGAATTTGACAGACGTAATCTCTATCGCTCCTGCAGCGCCTCACCAGTGGTTCTTGCCGTCATTGCCGGAAGTCCACGGTATCCGAGATGACAGGTCGCCGGCCACCTGATGTCAAGTGCCGTCTAAGCTCCCTGGCTGTTGACGGTATCAGCGTAAATAGTCGCGTCGGCGATTACGAATTGTCCACCGCGGATGCGTATTGTGCCGGCCGCGTTACCGGAGACGTCGACTGTGCATCTTGTGAGAGATTGATACCACCCATCGTCATGCCCGATGCCGGCATGAAGTCAGCGGCGGACACTTCGCCAGGTGAGGCCACGCTGGCAAGGTTGATCTGCCCGCCAAGCGCCAGCAGCTTGCCCCCGGTCATCGTGATCTCCATCTGGTACGGATGTAGAGGATCTAATGCCTGTATCTGGATTGATATATGTGAACCCCTGCATTCCCGCCTACGAAGGAGAGGGTCTGGCCTTGTGCCACTTGAAGCGTGCTGCCCTGAATGGCGATGGCCGCTGGATTAGAACCCAGGAACCCGAAGGCCGCCACAGGAACAGTCGACAGCAGGCTGAGCGATTCAGGAGTTGATACCTTGTTGAACAGGGTGTCGGTGCCCTGAAACCGCAGATAATCCGCCGTTGTAAAGGTCATCATCCCACCGACGTTCACGGTGGCATTCGGCCCAAACAAGAATCCCGTCGGGTTCATCAGGAACAGATTGGCGTTTCCGAAGCCAGTGGTTTGAATGGTGCCGAAGATATTCGAGATATTCCCCCCGGTCACGCGCCCGAGGATGTTAGATGTGGCAAGACCGGAGTCATTGAGAAAGTTCGCGATGTTGTTCGTCGGAACATTGAAGTCTCCGAAGCTGTGGAACAGATTGGTCCCACCTGCACCCCCAGGGCGAGTTCCGCCCGTGATGTCGTATTGGGTTTGCGTACTGGGAAGGGTTATGGGAGCGCTGACGTGTGTGTTCAGTCCAGAGGAATCGATAGGCGGCGGTTGGGCCTGCACATGCGCGGGCCCATTTGGGGCCACATGGCAGATCAAGAACACTGAGGCCACAATGAGAAAAAAGAGCGCAGCCTGAGACCTCTGTCTGTCATGTGTCATGGCTTGAGACTTTCCTTGACGGTGCAGTCGTTCTTCCTAAACAAGAAACGCTCCCGGCGGCGGGCCTTCGTCCCGCCGCTCGGTACTGCAAACTTATAGGCACTTACACTCACACACTCCTCCTGCGGTGGTAGTATCTGTGCAATGTTGAGCTGGGTTGGCCGCGTTACACTGTTTGGGAGGAGTATTGTTAAAGCACTTTGTGCCACAGGTGACTAATTTCTTGAGGCACCCTTGCCCTTCTGTTGTCAATCCCGTGCAGTCATCCTTCTTTTCGAACAATGCACACCCTTCAGCAGCTGGTATGCCGAGAAAACAGAATAAAATGATCGGTCTCGTTACTCTAGAACCATGCTGATGTAACGTTTTTCCTCCCTATTATGGTTTAGGTTCACCGCATTCGATTATCTGTGTAAAAGACCTGTGGAAACGTTGGTGGGGTTGTGTCGACAACTACAACTTTACTGAGCGCCTTATAGCAATTCAGCCTTTTGCCCGAAATTGTCTTGCCTGAAAGGGTTGGTAGAGGGTCTGCAATTTCCATCATCAATTGTTTCAGCTCACGCGGAAGAAGCGGGCTAGAAGGAGTAATTGCCAATTTTCTCGCCTGCAACAGAGCGGCGCAGCCCGAAACGTGTGCAGCTGCGAATGAAGTCCCCTCACCCGACGATTGTAGTAGCAGGGGATGGGGCGCCGGCTTCCCAACCAGTAGACACAATGTCCTTACCGGGAGCGGCGAGATGAACCGTCGTGCTGCCATAGTGCGACCCTTGTGATAGTTGTTCGCTCATAGAGAATCCATTCAAACATATGTCGTTCTTGGGAGGTGGGCCGACGCAAGCTGAAGTTGCAGCGACTGCGATGACATTGTCGAGCCCCTCAGCTCCATAATTTGCCGGATAGACAGGTATCGTGTCGTTGCTGCGTTCTAATAAGGGAGTTGTTTCAGCGTTATTTCCTGCCGCGGCAACGAAGAGCACGTTGTGATCCCGGCGATTTTAATCGCTAGCCTCAGTGACTGGTCCACAGGTAACGCACCACTCTCAAGGCTGGTCGTTTTTCCAGCGATGGCCCAACTCGCGTTTATGATGCGTGCGTTGTGTTCATACGCGTACTCAATAGCCGCAATGGCATCTGCGACAGTGCCACTGTTGTCAGTTCCACACAGAATCCTCAGCCCCTATCAACTTGGCCTTGGGATGTACACCTGCTACGTAGCCGCTCTCAATCATTCCGCCAGCGGAGGGGTTATTGTAGACGGCTCCTATGATGCCTGCTACTAAGGTCCCATGCGGACTGGAACCGTCTGAAATATCTCCAAAGGCATATCCTTTGCCTGATGGATAATCCTCACAGAAGCCTGCTCCGTAGATGTCATCAGGGATTTGATTATTGTCGTCATCCGTCCTGGGTTTCCGGAGTCTCTTGCAGATTTATCCACATTTGCGGGGAGAGGTCCGGGTGCAAATAGGCTATCCCTGAGTCGAGTACGGCAATTATGACATTGTCAGCAAGAGCCGAAACGACGTGGCCCAGTACCTGCTTCATGCCGATCGCATTCATCCCCCATAAATTTCCCTCTAGCCATTGCTGATCATTAGGAGGGCCCATATATAGTGGAAAGATTATGTGGTTTGGCTCCACAAAATCGACCACGGAATTTTTCTTGAGTTGCTCGATCGCTTTCGGCACTGATTGTCCTGGGGGCAGTCTAAGCGCTGAATTCCTAGACTAAGAAATGTCTTAGCAGTGCGACCTTTATACCCCGAAGGCAAAGCGGCCTTCTAGTTCAGCAATTTTTCGTGCTCGTTCCTTTGGGTCATCGGAGTGAATTAGTGCTTCTTTGTACTTCAGCAACACTTCTCCTTCGACAAATTGTTCAGTCGCAGGAATGGTTCCCATCGGAAGCTTTTTGGGATAGGAAGGGGTTGGCTGCGCGGGCGCATCTGTTTTTAAGGCAGGCGGCCCAAGTATTGCCAACGCAGCAATAATAATCCCTGCACCTAAACGGTAATGCATTATTCGCCGTCTCCTAATGTGTTCAGCATCATGCCTATTGCGCCTGAATATTGTCATTGAAGTCTACTGGCTTGGACCTCTGGAAAGTTAAGGTAGGATTTGCGCGCTTCGTTGAGCGACCTATCGTGGTCGACCCTTACGAGGTGAACTCTCCCAGACAACATCTTTCGCAGCACCTGAACATTGAGAGATTCATGAATGGCATTCATTCTTGACTCAGGAATGCCGTCTTTGAAAATCACAAGGAGTTGCCCCGGGGTATAAATGGTTCGAGTTCTGTATCTGAATTCTTGTTGCTCGGGTGTTGAGCAGCGGTTCCCTCTGTGCAGGAAAGGGTATTGGAGAGCATCACGAGAGCTATAAATAGTTGGGCGGCTTGTCCCAAAATTCACCCGATAGTTAGCCCGATAGTTAGATAGATCGACGTTCAAGTTGGGCGGCTGCCTGTTTAGTTGGAGATACAGAAACGGTGCCAGATACAGAAACTGTGTCAGGAACCATTCTCGCTTTGTGCGGATGCCTATGGAGCGAGCGATGAGATCGTGAGTGCGGAGAAGGCGCCGGGCACCTGTTCCGAGGTGATGCCGTTGCTCGTGCAGTAACCGATATGTTGATGATCGGGAGGTAGAAGACCGCACTTCTTGGAAGCCTGAGGTGCCATTCATGGCCGGCTCCTTTGAAAGTCCAGTGAGAGAAACCAGCCACACCATGCACACGCACGGCTACGTGCTAGCAACTGGTGGCTCTTATTAGGCGTTTGCGGCATTTTTAGCAATAGACTCATTTGGGGGGGGGTAGGGACTGGCCTGTCTCGTCTATCCGGTCCATCTGGTCTATCTGGTTGGTCTGGTTCAGCTACTCTGTCCGGTCTTTCTGGTCGTGGCCCACGACGAGACAGACTGAATAGACTAGACAGACCAGACAGACATCTTGACGAGACATATCGCAATCAATGTGCCAGTGGCCTACGCAGCCAACTTCGAGAAAGTTTTCGTCATTGCAATCAAAAACCCCAGGTTTTCGCGAGGTCGAAGGGAAAGACGAGGGCACAGCACAGCATCAGCACGATCTCAACTGAATCCATTTTGATTCTCGTAGAATTGAATTGGATTCAGATACGCTTCCGCGTGAAGCGCGCGAAAGGCGGGGCTGGCGAGAAGGGCGTGATCCAAAGTCCGAAGACCGGGGTTCCGAACACTTCAGTCTTCAGCCTGAACACCTGAGTAGATACGTTTCGTTCAACCAAATAAACAAGACGAACCGAACAAACCAAACAAACGAGACAGATCAGACAGACCAGATAGGTAAAAGAACTCACCGGGGTCGTTCCTTGACTTGATACTTCGAAGCGGTAGAAGGAAACCGCGTGTTGGGGGTGATTACTTGATCCGCATCCCGAGCGGCTCCTGCTGCGGCTAGAGTTCGGAAAGCCGTCGGATAGCGAGGCCGCCGGGAAGGGTGGGTACGCGGGCATCATTGGTGAGGAACTGATCACAGCCCGTGAGCTGTGCGGTGGCGACATGAATGGCGTCCGGCAACTTGAGTCCTGTCTCAGCGCGAAGGCGAGCAGCCGCAATCAAGACCTCGCGGCTGACCGGCGCCATGTGCAAGGATGTGGAGGGTTGCAGGACCTGCAAATAGGCAGCTTGCCGCTCGGCATGGTGGTCGAGCAGCGGTTTGACCAACGCCTCCGCCAGCGTCAGTTCACTGGTGACGGCCACAAGATCACCCCGATCCAGGGCGGCAAAGAGTGTGGTGAGCACGGCGCGGAAGGTCGGATACCCTTCGAGGGCATAGATGAAGATATTGGTATCGAGATAGACACGCCCGGACAGGGTTAGGTGGGCTATGCGTCGCGTTCTCGCCTGATGAAGGCCTCGACCTCGGCGGGTGACGCAAACCCACCGGCTGCGCTTCCAATTACACTACTCAGGGTACGTGAGGGGCGTACGCCGGTATCAGGAATAATGATCACGTCGGCGGTGGACCCAGGGATCAGTTCTGACGATTGCACGTGCACTATCCCACCTGGTTGCACCGTCACTTTTTGTTTGACCGTCGGTGCCATTATGGACCTCCTCGCCTTCTCGTCACCTGCCTGTAATTGTAGCGCAGAAGTGCTGCCGGTCCAAGGCGATGGTCTCCACATGCGCGATGTCTTCGGCGGTGAGCCCCTGGTAGACCCGTGCGGCACGCCGCAAAATTTCCTCGGCACTGACAGCCATATCGGTGTCCACCGTGACCTGCACTTCCGCGTCGTCCGCGAGCGCTAAGGGCTCCAACGCTCGATGGCTCCTATTGTACCCAAACCGCATGAAAATCTCACTACCTGTGCAGAACCACCCATCACCATCGCGTCGTGGTGAAAAAAGGTGTCACCTTTTCGTCTCATTCGGCGTGTACACGCCTCAAAAGAGAGCCTAAGCGATAATGGAAGATCGGCAAGAAGCCCCGGGGATCTTGACGCAGTATTACATTAAGATAATAATAGCCCGTGTGTAATATCATGAACGTGAGGTTGCGCGACGCCGGATGAAACAATGGACCATTATTTACCGGCCGCACTACAGCGCCTGGTTTGGGAAATGCGGCGAGGAATTGCAGGACGAAATTCTCGCTCATCTGGAGGTGCTGAAGGCAGTGGGACCAAACCTGGGGCGGCCTCGAGTTGACCACATTAAGGGCTCGGCGCACCAGAATATGAAGGAGCTGCGAGTCCAGCTCCTCGGCGGCGCCAAAACAGGGGATGACCGGTGGTACCGCAGGAACGTTCCCCTTGCCGACCAGGAGTTCAGCTTGCATTTGCGGGAGATGCACATGCAAAAGAAAAAAGATAAGGAGAAGAAACGATGAAGACTCATAAGGAATTGATGGCTTCCCTGCCCAAGAAGCGCCGTGCGGCCATTCACGCGCGTGCGGCCGAAATTCTTGCCGAGGAAATGACCCTTCAGGAACTGCGCAAAGCGCTCGACCGCTCCCAGGAGACCACAGCCGAAGCCCTTGGCCTCAAGCAGGCCGCTGTATCCCGTCTGGAAAACCGCGACGACATGCGAATTTCTACGCTTCGTGAATACGTGCAGGCTCTCGGCGGCGAGCTCGAATTCTACGCCCGGTTTAAGGAACAGGGTGCGAAGGCTCGCCTTGTCCGCATCAGGCAAAAAAACAATGCCAAACACCAGACGGTTTGATGTGTTTCAGAGAGCTGTTATTTTTCTGAACGAAACTAACCAGATGAACCAAATCAACGAAACAAACCAAATAAACCAAACAAACGAGACAGACCAGACCAACCAACCGATTCTCGGGCGATGTCGCGACGAGCCGTCATGAGTCATGCGGGCTTGTGGCCGTTGCGGGCGGCGTAGCCAGGGAGGTGTGTTCCTTGCGCGACTTGTTAGAATAGACTATAGTAGTCACATCAAAGAGCACGAGGAGGTCTATTCATGAAGCGCACAGCGGTTTCTACTTTGAAGGCCACGCTGAGCGCCTGCTTGGCAAAAGTGAAGGCAGGTGACGAGGTGCTTGTCATGGAACGAGGCAAACCTATTGCCAAGCTTGTGCCGTTGGCCAAGGGCAGCGACGGCACACTCGCTCATATGCACGACCTGGTACGTGCCGGATTGGTTCGTGTCGGAACGGGCAAGCTGCCGACTGGATTTTGGAAACTTCCCAGACCAAAGGATCGGCGGCGACGCGCACTCCAGGCCCTCCTGACAGAGCGGGCCGAGGGACGATGAGATTTTGGGATGCCTCTGCACTTATCCCATTGTGCCTACAGGAGCAGCAAACCGGCCCGTTAACAAAGCTCGCTCAAGAGGACGAGGCGATTGTGGCCTGGTGGGGTTCGCCGGTCGAATGTTTATCTGCCCTCGCGCGACTCAGAAGAGAGGAGGCGCTCAGTACTGCAGAAGAAGAGCAGGCGCAAACGGTATTACGGGCTCTCATGACCGCCTGGACGGAGGTGGAGCCCAGCGGGTTGGTACGAGAACAAGCAGGGCGCGTGCTGCGCCTTCACCCACTGCGGGCAGCAGATGCGCTTCAGTTGGCTGCAGCCCTCGTATGGTGTCAGGGTGATCCCGTTCACCATACCTTTATCTGCCTCGACCAACGGTTACGGGAGGCCGCTCGACGCGAGGGGTTTCATATCCTTCCGCGAAAGTCGTAGTATCGATTCCCGCATAAATCCCTCTTACAGTTTGTGCATGAGAACGATGTCAGGGGCATGAAGACGCTGGCAGGAACCGTTTCTTGCTCCACGTCCATTCCTACAGGCTCCATCCGTTGAAAGGAAGCCGGAAAGGGGAGTGGGGCGTAACAGTGAGGGCAAACTGGCGCATAACCTTTCGGTTTGAAGAGGGTGACGCACGGGACGTGAATTTTGAGGACTACCATTAAGAAGGAGAGTGTTATGAAGGCTTTGAAAATGAAGAATCCACCCCATCCGGGATTTTCGGTGCGCGTGGACTGTCTGGATCCGTACGGGTTGAGTGTGACTGAAGGGGCGAAGATCCTCGGTGTGTCGCGGTCTGCATTAAGTCATTTTGTGAACGAGAGTGCAGACCTGTCCTGGGATATGGCTATCCGTCTGGCCAAGGCGTTCGGCAGCACGCCGGAGGGATGGATGCGGTTGCAGTTTCAGTATGATGCTGCCCAAGTGGAAGAACGATCCAAAAGAATCAAAGTGAAGACTTTTGCTGCGGCGGTTCACGCGTGAAGCGCGGTACTGATGGTGGGGATGGGCATGAAAACGGTGGCAGGAACCGTTTCATGTTTCACACTTCTCATTCCGTATTTCACGCCGTCCAACTCAAAACGCAGCACTCATCAGTGATGAACTGGGCGAAACCGTTGACTCAGAACGCAACGCTCGGAACCGTACTCGCCGCCGCTTGATCTTGTCATACAAAAGTCTATATGCTGTCGGACAGGAGGTGCTCCATGGCTCTTGTTCAAATATCCGCCAGATTGAGCCTCGACAAGTTGAAACGAGCGAAAAAGGCTCTCGGGACTAAAACCACAACAGAGACTCTTCAAAAGGCCCTGGATCTGGTGACCGAGAAAGCCGCCCATGATTGGGTCATCCAACGATATAGCGGCGTTGGGAAGCGGGATGCATTCAAGGTCGGCTAAGTTCGCCATCCTGGACACCTCGGTCTATATCGAAAACTTCCGAACTGGCCGCTTCGCCTTTCAGCTTCTCCAGGCTCCTTACGTGATTCGCTGCTCGGCTGTCGTGCTGCATGAGCTGTTGCGTGGCGCAAGGCCGGGGCTTGAACGTCGGTTCGTGATGGATCTGATGAATCGGTGTCAGATTATCACGCCCTCTGAAGCGCATTGGATCCAAGCCGGTGAGTTGCTGAATGTCATGAGGAGGCGTCAGCACTACGAGGTACACAAGCTTCGGGAACTGGCCTTCGATGTGTTGATCGCCCTGACCGCGCGCAGCATCGGCGCAACGCTCATTACCAGTAACGAAACAGACTTTCAGGCTATCCGGCGTCATCTCTCGTTTCCGCTCCTCTGCTGGAAGTAAGCGCTTCTTCACTCAAAACTCAGCACTCAGCATTTCATCGCCCTCGCCCTGTCTGTAGCCTCGTTTTAGGAGTGCCCCCCATATCTTCTGGAACGAGCATTCATCGGCACCGCACGCCCTCCAGATTTCTAAGGCCCTTCCGATACGGAAGCGATACTTCATTATGGTAGGGCGTCACAAATGGACTTATGGTGTCGTTTGGCTTTGGTGCTTTCCTTTGCGTGCTCTGGGTCAGATTGGACTGACCCACTGCCTCCCGCCATGGTGTTCAAGGACGCCACTGTCGCGCAACACGACGAGGTGCGTGCTCGAGTTTCTCTTTCTTCGTGCCGGATCATGGCATGGCCCGATCATCCGTGAGCGAACTATTGTGGGAAGCCGCGGCTCCATTGTTCATGAAGCGGCGGTTTCCCCGGCAGCGGCAGCGGCGGTGGAGCAATTGCTCTGCTCTGAAGGGGCACGACCCAGAATCTGTATGCGCTTGGGTTGTTTGTCAGCCAGGCACTGTCTGACCTCTCTGGTTCATCTGAAGTTTCGTTCAACCAAAAAACCAGACAAACCAAATAGACCAGATGAACCAGATCGACGTTCCGCCCTACGGCGTCTTGGCACAGCGGAATCCGGTGCCGAGGCCCCGGAACGACGGCACATGGATCTCCCGGTCCGCGGCGCGCATGGCCTCCGGCCCGCTGCCCCAGGAGCCGCCCCGGATCACTTTGGAATCGCCCGTTGGTGGTCCGGTCGGGTTCTGTGACGGGCTGGTCTTGTAATAGTCCGGGTCATACCAGTCGCTGACCCACTCCCAGACATTCCCGGCCATGTCATAGAGACCATAGGGACTCTTGCCCTCTTCCAACGTCCCCACCGGCGTCAATGCCGCATGACTGTTCCAGACCTCTTTCCCTGAGGTCGCGTACAAGCCCGTCGGCAGCTCATTCCCCCAGGGATAGGTCCGGCCATCTGTCCCCCGCGCCGCCTTCTCCCACTCCGCCTCGGTCGGCAGGCGCTTCCCGGCCCATCTGCAGTAGGCGTCCGCATCCACCCACTGCACATTAGCGATGGGGCGACTCTGGTTCTGGGGGCGGTTCATGATGCTCCAGTCCGGCGGTGCGTCATGGAACGTGTCTTCCAAAAACCTCGCATAGTGCCCCACTGACACTTGGTACTTATCCATGAGAAAGGCATCCACATTAACCCGGTGCACCGGTTGTTCGTCTGCATCGCCCGTCGTACTCCCCATGATGAACGCTCCCGCAGGCACCACCGCCATCGACCGGTCTTGAGGCTGAGCCGACGACAGCTTCGCGTGACGCTGTGTGTCACGATACTGAATTTTCTCTTGCAACTGGTGGTAGAGGGCTCGTTGTTCGTCGTCGAGCCCCAGCTTGTTCGCCAGGTCCAGCGTGTCCTTGGCCTGGGCGACCTTCGCGGGTGGGGCATTCGGCTCGTTGATGGCCTGCTTCCCTTCGTCCAGCAAGCGCCAGACTTTGGCTTTGCGCCCCCGTTGTTTGGCCAAGCCGGCCACCGCGGATTGCGCTTGAAGCTCCAGAGAGGTCTCGTACTGCGCTTCCGCGCAGGCCCACGCTTTCAGGCCCCGGCAGGACTCGCCGAGATAGAAGTGTGCCAGGGCATTGGCCGGGTATTGTCGCAGGCCGGCCTCATAGGCTATGCGCGCCTCCTGGTACTTCTGTTGTTTGAGGAACTCGTACCCGATGGCAAATTTCTTGGCACGCTGATCAACGGATGCGGCGGCCATGGCCAGATGAGGAACGAGCCAAAGCATCGCGACGAGTAGCAAGATTGTTCTCATACACCAGCTCCTGAATTCCGCAGAAGAGACGAATACATCTTTTTGTTCTCCCATGCCGGCTCTCGCCTGCCGGCCTCCTGACGAGGAACATAGCGCAAGCGATGTGCCAGCAGTTCCTGTGCGAGGTACTTGCATAGATATTCGTTGATTTGGTGGGTATTTCGCGCAGCTGTCGCGGCGGATCCCGCTCACAGTGCCTCGGCCATCAAACTAGAACTGAATCGAATTTGATTCTGATGGAATCAGAATGGATGCAGTAGCATCTCGCGAGCATGATGCTGAACAGCCGGGACGCGTGAGAACGAGCGTTGGTCGATTTCTCGAGGATTTTGGCCTATCCTGGGCCAGCTCAACAACAAACCCTGCGCATTTTGCCCAGGCCTCTTACATAAGAGTTGGAGCCTTTTAATTGGGGCAGGTCACGGTACGTACCGCGTAACGGCAGCAGGATCAATTCCGAGTCAACACGCAGAGGGAAACATGAGCTCATTGGCCATCGCTTCGATCGTGTTTGTGTGCGTCTTCAGCAGCGCGCTGCTCGGCTTGCTACTTCGCACCTCCCTGCCTAAACATCACCTGAGCGAGGATTCGACGGCTGTCGTGAAGCTGGGGATTGGCCTGATCGCGACGCTTGCCGCGCTCGTCCTTGGCATTCTGGTCGGCTCGGCAAAGACCTCCTTTGAGAAGACTAAAGACGAAGTCACGCAGGCTGCCGTGAAGATTGTCCAACTCGACCGCGCCCTGGCTCAATACGGACCGGAGACGAAGGACGCACGCGATTTGTTCCGCGCTGTCGTCGCCTCCGCGACCGAACTGATCTTTTCAGGGGAAGGCGCAGGGCGAGCGAAGCTGGACGCCCCTGAGAGGCTAGCCAGGGTAGAGCAATTTCAGGCCAAGCTCCGGGAACTCACGCCACGAAATGACGCCCAGCATACGCTCCAGTCGCGTGCCCTGGATCTCGGCAACGAGCTAGGGCAGATGCGCTGGCTGCTGATCGTGGAGGGGGAAGGCGCGATTCCAACGCCGTTCCTCGTAGTGCTGGTTCTCTGGCTCTCCGTCATCTTCGCCGGTTTCGGTCTGCTCAGCGCAAAGAACGCAACCGTTGTGGCGATCTTGTTCGTCTGCGCGCTGTCGGTCTCCGGCGCGATCTTTCTGATCGAGGAGATGGACCGCCCGCTCGAAGGGTTGATGAAAATTTCAAGTGCTCCCATGCGCAACGCGCTCGCCCATCTTGGGCAGTAGATGCTGACTCGCTGAAAGGTCGGATACGGAATTGACGGTCTCCCGGCAAACCGGTCCATCGAGAATTTAAACTTTCTGGTGGCTCAGTTTAGGTGGGGGAGGCAATTATAGAGGGACTACTCTAAAAGGAGCGCGCACTTCATGGGGAGAATCATCCTTTGATTACAGGTGGACCTCCAGTCCACAATCTAAATGAGGCACAACAGTCACCATCTCCTTTGCTGAGCCGATTTACCCGCATGATAGCTCTTCAGGATTACTCTAGAAGTCTTGGACTGGTCCTGGTTCACCGTCAAAGCTGCCTTTACAGTGATACCCATCTCCCTTAACGCTGCGAATTGCAGACAGCAAGTGTCGAGGATTCACCTTCCCGGCTACCATGGTTACGACAACATGGGCTTTCATTGTGTCAAAATCCACACCTTTGACGCCAGGAACATTTTTTAGCGCCTTGTCAACATCGATCAAGTAGAACTGGCAGTATTCTCCTTCCAGAATAATATTAACCCGTTGTGTTGCAGCTTCGGCTTTGCCTGCACAGAGAAATATCGCGATGGCAACTACAAGAGTAAAATTCAACAGGTGTCTCATAATGACCCTCCTATTCTTATGTTCTTATGACCCCGTCTTTGTTGAATCAATTGTGGAATGAACGGAGCTTCTAACTGATCAAAATGTACCACTTTTCAGGATTTTGGTAGCCGTTTCACACTTGTAGGATTGCCTGACAAGATAATGGGCCTGAAAACGGTGGCAGGAACCGTTTCTTGCTTACCCGCTAGCTTTGTGCGCCGCAACTGCGCATTTGACGTCTGGTTCCACACTCCGTTGTCATCGTCTCGATCATTTTCTATGCCGACATGAAGAAGCGTGAGCCATTGACGGTTTGTTGAACCGGTGAGAAGGTGTAGCCACTCGTTCGTGGGTGTGACCGGGATGAGAGGGGGATAGGAGTTGCCTTCACGCTGGACACCGGCTAGGATACGAGCATGAAACTTGATGAGGCTCTCCCTGATCTCTTGACTCGGACCTCCGAGGGAGTGTTGAGGATTACCGGGACCCGAATTACTCTGGACTCCGTCATCCAAGCGTTTCACGACGGAGCAACGCCGGAGGAAATGTGTCAGGACTTTTCCGGTCTAGCGTTGGCCCACATTTATAGTGTGCTCGCCTTTTATCTCACCCAGCAAGATGCGGTTGACGTCTACCTGAAGGAGCAGGCGCAAGCCACCACGATCATCCGTCAGGAACTGCAGTCGACGCATGCGGCCTTTCTTGCTGATCTTCGGCACCGACTGACCACTCGCCGTGCATCATCCCCATCGCACGCGTGAGCCGGGTTCGTTACCTCTTTGACGAAGACTGCAATGCACGCATTCTGCGCGGGCTGCGCAGACGCGCTCGGCACTGCATGTCGTAACAGCCCAAGAAGCGGGATTAGGCAGCGGCACGGACCTGGCCGTCCTGGTGTTCGCCGCCGCAGAGGGATGCATCGTCGTGTCGCACGACGTGCGAACGATGACGGCATACGCCGCCACTCAACTGCAGGCCAAGCAACCCATGGCCGGGCTGATCTTGATCCCGCAAGCGTATCCCGTTGGCCAAGCCATTGAAGATTTGCTGTTGATTGCTGAAGTCACCACGGCAGAGGAGTGGCAGGGAAAGATGGTGTTCCTGCCCTTATAGGAACGTTCGCACTCGCCTGGTGAACGGTTCCATCCCCGCGACTAATCATGACTGACAACTCGTCGAACCCTCTACTCACCCGCTGATTTGGTGTCACCTTCACCCACGAACATCCGACACCCTTTGTAGACCGGGCTCCTTCTCGCGCCTTATTGCCTGTTTTCTCAAAGGAGGAAAGGCGTGGATACCCTCTGAGGCCAGTGCGGCATTGGCCGACGCCTTCGTTGTTGTGCCCCAGATAAAAAGCATAGACAGATTCTTAAAGCGAGTCGGAATCAATGGACAGTGCCGTGAAACCTGTCCAGAATGGTAGGAGTCGATGGCGCTGGTAGCATGCTGTCACGACTGATAAGATTCATGGCAAAACAAACGCCGTGGTGCCTCTGTGGCTAATGTCATTCATGTCATCGTGCCGTACCGGCATGCTTCAACCTGGGTCTTTGACGATCCACGAGTGGGACTTTCTCAAGAGCCGTTCGTGTCCGGCATTCCTGAGATGATTGACAGCATGGTCGCAAATATACCCAACGCGGGAAAGGGGTTTCGGCTCTTGTTTGCCTCAGAACCGTTCCCTGGCTATCAAGTCAAGCTGGAGAAGGTTCGTGATGAATATGAGGGTGTGTGGTATCGGTGGGCCGATAACGGGGAGGGCTGGCTCTGTCCGGCGCTCTTTCTATATTTTCCAGAAGCACCTACTTGTCTCTATGCCAAAGCGGAGGCCCTGTAGTGTACGTGCTGTTTTCTCCGTACCTACCCTTCGGCACCTCGACCTACCCATAATTAAGCGGGGCAGTCCAATGGCCAGTTCACAAACTTCTTTCAGCTGGTGACTTGCAAGGCTTTGAAGCTGAACAGCTCTAGCCCGCATTATTCATGAGCACTTCTGCTGCAATCGCGGATTCGCCGCTACGACAAGCCTGAACGCGGTGAGTCCGCCGTCCAGGCAGGCGGGCTCGCCGTTCGGTCGGTCAACATACTGTTTCAAGTATGCCTCCCTCTCTCACGACTCCGCGCGCCTGTCTCGCTTGGCGACTGCGCGATTTCGCGACGAACCGTCATGAGTAATGTGGGCTAGGGATCAATAAAACGTAGCTCAACAACAGATGGTTAATGGACGGGCAAGTGCGCGCCCACCATCAACTGCGTGGTTTTTCTTCAAGCTACAGTTGACTTTATTAACATCGCTTTCGTAGTCTTCACGGCGGTGAAGCAAGTCAACCGCTTCAAGAAAGAAGCGCCTCCAGCACCACCAGCAGGACCGCCTCAACGAAGAGAAATTATTGATGGAATTCCCCGACGCTCTGAAGGCCGCCACTAAGCGCCACTGTTGCTACGAAATTTTCCACGATGTGGGAATGAGAAGACTCACACAATAGATAATCCGCGTAATCCAGAAGGGAGAGATCATCATGCAGGCATTCAAAACCGCCATCCTCGTAGCAAGCTTGGCTGCTCTGGCAGGCTGTGCGAGCGGGGATAAGAGCTCCGTTGAGAGCATGGATATGAGTCCCATTTGTCCTAAGACTCACGGATGGCAAGCGTGGGCTGACACTCGTTGCAATCCCCCCGAAGCACCGAAGGATATGGCCGCTGGCCTCCAGGCTGGGACAGAAGACAAAGATAAGCTCGCAGCCGAACTTGCGGCGGCTAGGCAGCGGAATGTCGAACTTGAGCGGCAGTTGGCCGATCGAGACAAGGAACTGGCTGGTCTGCGCGGCGAACTCTCTGCCGAGATGACGAAACTGAAAGAAGCGCAGCGTAGATTGATCCCGGCACTTCGTCCTCAGATCGAGAAAGGGGACATCACCGTCGATCTCAACAACGAGCGGTTGTTGATTAACCTGGCCTCCAGCTATCTGTTCGGGTCCGGCCAAGATGAATTGAAGCCGGCGGGCGCCGAGGCACTGAAGCATGTCGGAGCGGTCTTGAAAGATTTTCCCGAGTACAAGGTGGCGGTGGACGGGCATACCGACAACGTGCCAATCCACGGCGCGCTGATGAAGAAGTTCCCCACGAACAAGGAACTCTCTGAGTCCCGTGCAGCTAATGCGGCGAAGGCGCTGAGCGAAGGTGGTCTTGGCACCGCGACGATACATGGATATGCAGAGACCAGGCCGGTTGAACCGAACACGACCGATGTGGGTCGGGCGAAGAACCGTCGCGTCGAGGTTCGCGTCACAAAATAGCGCTTCGCGCAAGTGAACGACAAGGGGGGCTTCTCCATACTGGAGAAGCCCCCGTTGTTTCTAACCCAGTTTCCATCGCGGATTACGAATCACACCTCAATGCTCTCGGCTCTCGAAAAAGTCGCAGCAGACTGAGGCCTCCATATCATCAAACGTGTTGGAGCCGACCCAATTGAAACTGAACGGATGCCTGTAGATGGTCCGTTCCTTCATGTCCCAATATCGTCCTTCCACCCTCCCTCGTCGAACACTTTTTTTACGGCTGCCAACAGTGTGTCTTGATCGATCGGTTTCGACAGGATGCAGGATACGCCTTGCACGAGGAGAACCCCAGCCCTCTCGGACGTCACTTCGCCGCTTAACACAATGACAGGGGCATGGGGAAAGTGAGATCGAAAATAGGTAATCGCTTCCATCCCATTCATTTTCGGCATATTAAGGTCGCAAATGATGGCGCCTAATGAAAAAAACGGGTTATCGACGCGCTTGATGGTCCTGACGCCTGCTTCTCCATCCTCAGCTTCCACCACGTCATACCCTGCCTTTGACAAGATCAGACGTACCGATGTCCTGACATCCGCATCGTCGTCCACGACCAGCACTCTTCCTTTGCTCATACGGCCCTCCTTCTTTGTCAACCGTGTACGTTGGCGTGCTGTCTTCCACCAATGACGCGAGAGCAATTAGCATCAGCGCCGATAGTACGCAAACCCTACGGGCCTGCGGGACCCCGCCGGCAGTTCAAGCGTATCTCGGGAACGTTGATCTCGTCTTGACTTTGCCGCCATATTTTTCGCCAGAATTCTACAACAACTAACTCTCGCAATCTTCGATCAAGTTTGTCAATCACGAAGAATGGCGGAAAGGCTTTTTAGCTCGCACGATACAAACTAGCGCCAATTAAGGATGCCGTGTGAATCTTTGCCAGGTAGTCGAAGGCGAGGCGCATTGCGACGGAAGAGGTGGCCTTGAAAAACTCGAAACGGTTTTCTAAACCGCTGGTCCTATAGTTAGACCTGTCCTCCAACAATCTGGCTTATGGACGGGCACAGCACCAGGTGCTGGCGGTTCCATTCTTCACACTCTGCCTTGCGGTTTTCATAGGCCCCTTCTAGAATACGCCTCCTTGCGAGGCCCCCATGCCCTTGTCGATTCGACCCTGGCGCCAGCAGAGACATAGAAAGGGGATGCACATGCGTACGCAGATCATAATAATCAGTTCCCTTTTACTAACTCTTACTGCCAGCGGTGCCATTGCAGGCCCTTATTGTGCCGTTTTCGCTTGGGGAAAAGCGTGTGATTACAATGATCTCGATGAATGTCTTCGTGCTGCTGGTAGTGATGGCGGATGTGAAATGAATAAAAATGAAGACAAGGCTCCTTCAGGTACAGCACCGTTTTGTCTTGTTACCCCCCAGGGGACAGAATGTATCTATGCTGACGCGCCGGCATGCCGTATGGCAGCATCCATAAACACTCCTGCATTTGCAAATAAAGTTGTGTGCGAGGCAAATCCAAATCGTTAACCAAACAAGTTGATTAACTTCAGTACAATCTGGAATCTCTTCTGTGTCGGATGGCGACTCTCCGGTGACCTTCCCATGCGACAGGGGAAGGCCCTTTCGTTGCCCGTCACCCTTCCGAATGAGCAGTGTATCGAGTTGTCTCACGCAGTGGTGCACAGGTCGAGAGGCCAAGAGTTTTCGGTGGAAGTCTTCGACTGGTGCAGGAGCCAGAGGAGAGGATCCCATGAGCGACGACAGCCCCAAACCTTCCCCGGAAAGAAAACGCAGGGCGTTCCGACCAGTAGAGTTTGAGGATGCAGCGGCAAATTTGCTCTCCCTGGTTACGTTGGCAGGTGTTTGGTATTACGGAAATAGGTACACAAATCTTGAGTGGCATTGGCTGCTTGCAGCAGGAGTCTCTTTGGGGCTCTTGACGTATACCCTGCTTATCGGTCCCTTCCACAAGCTTCTTACAATCCTGAAATACGTCGTGCTCGTCAGCATGCTGCTCGCCGCCGTCGCATTCGTCTGGAAGATCGTGCATCAAAGCCCGTAATGCATCGCTCCTGCGGCGAGGGAGTGGCGAACGCGTCGCGAATGTTTCCTCGGCACTTCTTGCGGAGATTCTGTGATGAACGTAAGACTCATGTTGGCGTTGCTCCCACTCATGTTTCTTGGCGCTCCTGTCTTCGCACAAAGCCCTTGTGCAGAATGTCTCAAGGCCACTGAGAAAGAGCTGAAAAAATGCCTCGAGAATGCCATTAGTGCAAGAGATAAGATTTCGTGTGAGGAGAGCCGGCAAGCGGGAATGAAGGTCTGTGTGAATGGCGAGTGCACGATTGAAAGGGACGAACGTGAGAAGCGTGACACTAGAAACGAGCAACAGACGACGAACCGGCCTGGCCTTACACCCTACACACCAACGAAAATCGAGTGGCTGGCAGTAGCCGTGAATTCTCAGCTTCGACAGGATCCCAGCGCCGACAGTCTGTACTCACTGTCTGTGGTTCAGTCGGATCACGAGACACTCCTCATCATCGTCCGGTATCACCCCACCGTGAATCGAGAAATGATGAACAGTACCATTGAGGGCGCTCGGAAAGTCATCATGCTGACGGCCAAAAGCTATGGATGGGACAACTGGGTAAAGATTCGGGAGCGGGTCGAGATGTATCCCCCAAAAAAATGAGCGCATCATCGCTGTCTGCCCTTTCCACCGGGCTGGCACAAGAAACACTTGTGCGGGAACGGAAGCCGTTAAAGAAATGAGTGACCATGCCTTACGCGAAGGGATTCACATGAAACGACTGCTCCTGATCGCACTCCTGGTGCTGAGTAGTGGACCGGCGTATGCGGAATGGATGTCACTTGGGGCAAGCGACTCAGGAACGACGGTATACGCGGATACAGCCACCATACGCCGCGAAGGGGATCTGGTGAAGATGTTGGTACTGTTTGATTTCAAGACCATGCAAACGAAGGCGGATGTCTCCTATTCTTCGGCAAAGGCGCAAATGGAATATGACTGTGCCGAACAGCGCTTTGAGGGGCTTGCGGTCATGTATTTTTCGGGCAATATGGGAACCGGCAATTTGCTTGATCGCAGCTCAGGCAAAGGCAAGCGGCTACGAGTTTCGCCAGGTAGTCTTGACCACGCGCTGTGGAAACTTGCGTGCGGCAAGAAGTGATTGCGCAGTGCTTGAACGGTTGGGGCGGATCATTGAGATGGGCAGCGCTTGCCGAAGGGGACGACGCACTGATGGAAACGGGAGAAACTAGACAGCTTGGACCAAGAAAAGAGCCGACGGGGATATTACAGATATTACATTGGATAGGCTAGAAGTGGATTTTGTCTGCTCAGCTATCTCCCTTGCGCCTCTTTAGACTCCCTCCTATGCGGTCGCGCTCGTGCTCGAAGCCCAGGGCAATGTAATACAGCGCGTGATCGAAGAACTGGCCGACCAGGTGTAGCAGTTCCAATTCCGCGCGCAGTTCCATGGCGTTATCGGACAGACCTTCGCGCTGGATGAAGCTGCGTACGTGCTGCTTGGTGGCGGTGATGGCCCAGTAGACGTGGCTGTAGGACACGCCCTGCTGAGCGCGGCGCGCGCCCAGTTCGGTGTAACGCCGCTCCACTTGGGTCTCGGTCTTGTCCAGCAGCCAGTCACACAGGTTGCGGTAGATCTCGCGGGTGCGGGCTTCGAGTTCGCTCGCAGGGACTTTGCGCAAATCGCTGCACTGGCTCGCGTTCCACGCCTTCTCGCTGAGCTCGCGGGAAAGCTGTTCGACATGACTCTCGATAAGCTGCACCAAATGGACAGCCAGCATGCTTCACCTCAATATTCGTATCTATAAATTGTATGCCGCTGCGACAGTGGAAAGCAACCTATAGATTCGTATCTCATGTTGCGAAAACTCACGGCTATTCTGGCTGCTTCTTTTTCTCTTTACTGAACGACCACCATGCTGAACGCATCCGCCTCAGTGTATCGACTGCCCGGAGAAGGGCCAAGTCTGGTGACCCTCTGTGGTGAAAGACCGCGTCCTGGTTTCACGGCTGTATGGTTTCTTTCTGCTCCGTATTGATTTCCCTACACACGTCCTGCTCCTAAGTACCTTCCCTATTCATAATTCACGCACTTGCGAATCGTAATGAGCAGTGCTCCCTCGGCATGAGAGTTGCTGATCTACTCGTGCACCAGAGAATGCACACGGTGAAGGAGGAACTCGTCATGGAGGGAACGGTACCCATGTTGTCCGAGCAGGAGCGCCACGTACAACAGATGAATCTACGGCGGTATGTGCGAGAGGTGGTGAATTTCCGCATGATCGCCGCGGATAAGGCAGGACCCGCCAGTGGGCAGGTGATCGATATCACGACGAGGGGGTGCGGCCTCCGCCTCACGAAGCGCCTCAGGCGTGGTCAGTACCTGACGCTTAAGGTGTTTCCGGGCAGCGGAACCGCTTCCGTGCTCTGTGATCTGGTGAAGGTGCAGTGGGTCAAGGAGGACCGGGCTGGGGTCGCCTTCCTGCGGATGTCGCTGGAGAATGAGCTTCGGCTACGCCGACTCTGCAACGATCGGCTCGTATCTGAGTACTGGGACTAGATGCGCATGGCACCTTTATGACTCCAGAGGACGTTCTCAACGGTCATCTCATCTGTCTTGCCTGACTGGCGCTCCTCACGTCGGGGGATTGTACCCTCTGTCGAATTCGCATCCATCAGAAAGCTGGTGGCGGCTCCTCGTAAAGGTTCTCGAAGCCTGCTAGCATGACACGTCATGCTCACAGTCTGGGCCATACTCCTCCACCTCCTTCTCGCCAGTGCCGCAATCGCGGCAGATTTCTCTGGCAAAGTCGTCTCCGTCCTCGACGGCGACATCATCGAAGTTCTGCGACACCAACACCCTGAACGTATTCGCTTGAACGGGATCGATTGCCCGGAGAAGGGCCAGGCGTATGGCCAGAAGGCCAAGCAGGCTACGTCAGCGCTGGTGTTTGGGAAAGATGTCATGCTCCAGACCTTTGGCAAGGACAAGTATGGGCGCACCCTTGCCGATGTCCGTTTGCTCGATGGGACCCACGTCAATCACACCCTGGTCAAAGAGGGCTGGTGCTGGTGGTATCCGAAATACGCTCCCAGGAATCGAGAATTAGAGAAGCTAGAGAAAAACGCACGAGAGATGAAGAAAGGTTTGTGGGGCACTCCCATTCATGTGCCACCGTGGGAATGGCGGAAGAGAACCCGTTGAGGTTGCCAATAGAGGGAAGCCGCGAGGTGTCGGAGGGCGAGGAGTTGTCCGTGAGGGTGAGACGGAAGCGTCGTGGAAGTGGCGGAATTGGTAAAATCGTTAGTAGGTATAGATTCTGAATATACTATTCTGTTCCATGGCGGAGTTCATTGGTTGCTATCACGTTGCCAGTTGCCCGCACGTTGTTTAGCTCGAAGAGCGTGTAGCGCCAGGAAATGATTGCATGTTGAGTAATCGGAAGTCCGGGATGTGATCAGGACGCGGAACGAATGCGATCTCAGCCACGGCCATTTCGCCACGTTCACTTGTCGCCATGATTTTCACGTCATATTTGTCCACGGGAATAAGGCGATTCGTATCTTCTGGCAACGACATGACGTGAAGGAATGAGGATCCTTCAGGACCTGAAAAGAATTTGAATACATCAACAAAAACGGCATCCATGAATTGTGAATCTTTAGTGGGATGAACATTAAAGTTCGTTGTTCCGACCTGGTCATGCCTCAGTTTAAGATGACTGCCAATGGCATGGAAATTCTGCGGCTTCTTCTCCAAAGACATCAGTTTTACTTCTACATTCCTTAACGTAGAATCAGCGCTGTTGATCAAGGCGATACGATAGGTGTACAGCCTTCCGCTGGTGTGCGCTGCCTGCGACTGATCGATGCCCGGATCCACCTGCACCCAGGGTTCTCCTTCACGAATCATCACGGACAGTTTGCCATTCCGTAAATTAGGTCGCAGATATAAATGAACCGCCCATACACAGAAGCCCACAAACGCAATCCAAAATACCCATGTATCTGTGGACTTATCGGCTAGCCATGGCGGGATATTCTCAATGCCGAAATATATGAGCCAGGCTTCCACATTGGAACGGGCTTGCCGAGGGGTTACGGTCGAAAGCAACATGAGCAACCCAAGCCCCAAACTTGGGACTGATTGAATAACCCATTTCCAATACACGCGCATTCAGTACTCCCTTGAAGTATTTCAAGCGTAGGTGGTTTCTATTGGGGTGGCAAGTCAGTTGTAATCGCCTTCTCATTCGACTTCTCTCTGACTGCCTTGACGCACGCAAATACCCGCGCACGTGGTTAAGAACGGTTCGTACTGGGCGTGCCGGCTTCGTTTTTACTTCAGATAGGGTTTGGGCGTATTCTAACAGGCATGAATCGGTGGTATCTGTACCTGATAACTGTGCCGATCGGACTGGTGCTAGTGGCGTACCTCGTCGGATTGAATTTTTCAATTAACTTCGCCGATATTTGGAGTGGAGTTAACCAAGCAAAGAACACGCAGAGTGATGTCGGAAAGATGCCGAAGGTAAACGCTGTCGCCAGAGAGGTGCTGAAGCTACGGCAAGAGCATCAACTGAGACCACTGACTGAGCGGGAAGATGGAACGAACATACAGGACTTGCCGAATGGAATATACGGTTTTTCAATGTGCAGTGTCGTATCGCTGAGCGCGAAGCGTGGCAGCACATTCTCGCTGGAGATTCATAAGCATGATGGGATCATTTTCTATGTTGGGTATGCTTCTGACGAGGACTTAGAGAAATATCTAACTCAGCAAAAGAACTTTCATATACTAATGTTCCCTTACTCATGGGAACGGGCTTCCTCCCTGTTCGAAGTTCCCATAGAGTTTGTCTCTAAATGCGAAGAGCGTCCTGTTGGAGATGGTTATGTTTTTGATCTGTTTGTTACAGCTATCCCCATATACCAAACCTAAGAGCAATCAATTATTGATATTCGATGTCGTTGAAGGCGCTTGAAGATCTTCGCAGACAGCCTGCCGCACCAAGTGCACCGTTTCTCCTCTCATCTGCGGTAGCTCTTCAACGATCTTGGCGTACGGCCCGGCCTGCTTCTTCGCGGCTTCATACGACATCTTCAACGGTGTCAGGAGTCGCAACACCGTGAATACCGCCATACACTCTTGCATCCGTGTGTGATGTTCCGCGAGAAGTGGGGCATTGCAGTCTCATGGCGGAGTTCAGCGGGTTTGTTGCAGAGCGGCCTAAGGTTTTGGCAGAACTTCACTCAGTGCCACCGGGGTTGAGGCCGGGAGGTTGTAGCCATGGTAGGAAAGTTGAATGCCAATTCCGATGGTCAGTACAAAGAAACCCAACAGGATATAAAAGGTAAACTGGAACGCTTTCCGATTAGTGAATACGCCAAACACATAGAAGTACAGGGTCACGAGTCCCACCGGTAGCAAAAACATGATGGTGACAAAGATGCTCATTTGGGGGGCTTTCCACGGCATTGCAGATGCCGAGACACGATCGAACCAACTATCCAGCAAGCTCCATGCCTAATCTAAAATTCACTTGTCCTCAGTCACAGATTGCGATTTTCCCAAGAATTACGACTGTTCGGAAGCTGCTTCCCCGAGGATGAAAGGCAGTCCGCATGAATCGAAAACGATTCGGTGCTGAATCATATTTGATTTACCGGAACGAATCGAATAGACCGGCTAAGAGTTTGTCTATTGGAGGCAGAACCCAATCGTGACCTAGACGCCAGTGCCAAGCTAACCTTTGAGCACCTTATGAGGTTATCAGGGGAGGTCACACGATATCCGCGATGTCATATGTGAGAGATTGAGGCCATTGTGGAGTTGCTCGAACGGAAGGGCCTCTGCACTAAGCACGATCGCTACGGCATCATCACCGAGTTCCGCCGCAAGAATCCCTCTTTGAGCTTGGCCGCGAGGGATGCAGATAGAGATATGCGGATAATGGTACAGTCAGCTGGATTGGCAGGATTATATAAGGAGGAGGGGGCATGACAAGGCACGGGAAGCTGTATGGGGCAATTGTAATTGTATTAGTCGGTCTCGTGGCGCTGCCGGGTGGCGGGCAGGCGCAGCAACAGGAAATCACGGGCAAAGACGGTGCGCCAATGGTGCTGGTGCCGGCGGGGGAATTTACGATGGGGGGCAACGAGGCTGTGTCGGAAAAGCCCGTGCATCAGGTCTCCCTCGATGCCTATTACATGGACAAGCACGAAGTGACCGTGGAGCAGTACGCGAAGTTCCTGGAAGCGACGAAGCGGAAAGCGCCGTCAGAATGGAAGATCTTGAATCAGCCGTCCCATCTGAAGCATCCGGTCGTGATGATGGATTGGTCGGATGCGAACAGGTATTGCATCTGGGCAGAGAAGCGGCTGCCGACCGAAGCGGAATGGGAGAAAGCGGCGAGGGGGACGGATGGGCGGAAGTATCCGTGGGGCAATGATGTGCCCACACCGCAACGGGCGAACTATGGGAAAAAGATGTGGGACAAGGATGCTGCATTGGTGCCGGTGGGGACATTGGAAGATGGCAAGAGTCCCTACGGCATCTATGACATGGCCGGGAATGCCTGGGAATGGGTCAGCGACTGGTATGATAAGGGCTATTACAAGAAGAGTCCGTCGCAGAACCCGAAGGGACCGGAACACGGTGACTACAAAGTGTTGCGGGGCGGCTCGTGGCACAGCAAGCCGGAGTCCCTCCATTCCGCGAATCGAAACTACACCTCACCGGAGCACCACCCGAGCCACAACAACGGGTTTCGGTGCGCGAAAAATCCATAGTCCTTGGTCCTTTGGCCCGTGGGTCTTGGCTCTGCGTCCGAAGGATTCTGAGATCCCCGCTCTTACGAAGAAGCGGGGGATCCGAGCCGCGTGAACAGGCTCCGGTAATGATCCGTTGCCCGAATTGCTTCCCATTGTGACCAAGGCCTATGACTTCTCGCTCTGGCGCCGCACGTGCGTGCAGGACATTCCGCGTTCGTCGCGGTTCGTCTTGAGCGATCGTCTGGTCGCCACATTAGCTTTTTCTTCATTTCCTTCTTCTCAGCCGTACTTGCATCGGACTCTACCGACCCCATCGTCTCTGTCCTCGACGGCGATACCCTCGAAGTCCTGCACAACCAACGCCCTGAGTGCATTCGCTTTGGCGGGATCGACTGCCCGACAGTCCGAGTGACCCACAATCTTATTGATTCAATGCGGAGAGGTTGACGTCGAGCTATGCTCGAATGAGAAGGTGGTCGAGTGGGCAGATTCTTCGATGGTTGCGGTAGATCGTTTCAGTCTCATCCTGTCATTTGGACTCACGAGGATCACTGCCACCGTGATCCAGTGCTTGTGAACCCTTGTGACTTCCGCCAGCCGGATGTCGATAAAGGCCTCCTTGCTTTCCAACCATAATTGGACGTTCACAGAATTCCCTGCCGTCAGGTGATCCGGGGTGGTGAGCTTATGCCCACCCTCTATGCATTCAAGCACGCATGTCCGCTTCAAGGTGCGCGCTTACGTTCGCGAGCATGCAGTCAATCGTAAACTTCGGGGCTCATCCCACGAGGTCTGAGTCATACTGGTATGTACAGGGTAGTGTGGGAAAGGGGCGTGTGGCTATTCCTCAGGAGAAGGGGGGCCTACCCGCAAATGGTGGTAATCGCAAGACACGGTAGGGCTGATCCGCAGCCGGTGCCGCCGTGGGAGTGGCGGAGGCGAGGCAGGTGAGCAAGGCGTGGCGGTCCAGCCCCTTCCTCACCTTTCCTTCATTTTTTCGCCAGAGTTTCGAACTTGACATAGTGTGCAACACGAACGTGTCCGTGGGGCCACCTATCGGTTCTGAGAGCAGGTGGCTGCCTCCCGGACTCCCGTTGATCCAGCGGAGCCGCTGGTGGCTTCATCGGGCGGCGAGTGACTTTTCGATCGATCGCGTGCTAAAAATTGCTCGGCTAAACTGGAGGAATTCCATGAGCAGAACGTCTCTGAACGTGTTCCCGGTTCTGCAGCATGTGTTCCATCCCTCAGATTTTAGCGCAGCCAGCGAAACCGCCTTCGCTCACGCGTTGAAGGCCGCGCTGGCGCAAGGCCACACTCACTATTTTCCATGTGTCGCCCGACGATGAGGGGAACTGAACCGACTTTCCCTGGAGGTGGGGCGGACACTTCGAAGACGGTGGGGAGTCCTGCGAAAGACAGCCCCAAGTCTGCCAGATGCCGGAGCTGGGCATTCAAGTCAAGAAAGTCGTTGCTCAGGACAAGGATGAGATTGGAAGACTGTGCTGGGGTTTCCTGAACGCCATCCCAGCAACCTCATTGTCCTTGCTACCCAACAGGACAAAGGGCGAGTCCAGTGGCTGGAGAATTCCGTCGCCAAACCTGTGGCCAGGCAATCGCGTCTGATGACACTCTTTATCCCCACAGGTGTGGAGGGGTTTGTGTCGTTGCAGGACGGCACCGTGTCGCTCAAGAAGATCTTGATCCCTGTCGCGCCGGTTCCGGCGGCACAGCCTGCGATCCAGGCCGCCGTCCGTCTTGCGCAGCGGCTCAACTGTCCCACCGGTCAGTTCACTCTCCTTCACGTGGGTGACGACAGCGAGATGCCCGAGGTCGGCTGCCGGAGTTGCCGGGGTGGGAATGGATAAAGATGTCGCAGAAGGGTGATATCACGCAGGTGATTCTGCAGACCGCTCGCGGGATGGAGGCCGATCTCATTGTCATGTCCACCGAGGGTCGACAAGGCTTTCTCGACGCTCTGCGAGGCAGCAATACCGAACAAGTGCTCCGGCAGTGTGCCTGCCCGTTGCTGGCTATTCCGGCTGATAACTGGATCTCGTCTGTACTGTAAATTAAATGCAATCCGGCCATGGCAAGTGAAAGGATGTCAGTCCCCCTTTCGCGGCGAGTGGCGAGCCTGCTCATTCGATAACATGGTGTGGCCCCCTGAATCACTCTTGCACTTCGTCTAGGAAGAACAGTATCGTATGCGCATAGCGATGTCGCAGTCGTTGGCTTGAATAGGGGAGGCTACCATGGCAATACGACTGGGAGATGAGGCACCAAATTTTACGGCAGAGACTACTGAAGGGACCGTCAACTTTCACGAGTGGTTGGGCGGCGGGTGGGGGATTCTCTTCTCGCATCCGAAAGACTATACCCCTGTCTGCACGACTGAGTTGGGGACGGTCGCCAAGATTACGCCGGAGTTCAAGAAGCGAGGCGTGAAAGTCATCGCCGTCAGCGTCGATCCGTTGGATTCGCACAAGGGGTGGATCAACGACATCAATGAGACGCAAAAGACGACGATGAATTATCCGATCATCGCCGATCCTGACAAGAAGGTCGCGACCCTCTACGACATGATCCATCCGAACGCGATGGACAACATGACCGTCCGATCAGTGTTCATCATCGGGCCGGATAAAAAGGTAAAGTTAACCTTGACCTATCCAGCCTCATGTGGTCGGAATTTCGATGAATTGTTAAGGGTCATTGATTCTCTTCAGCTGACCTCGAAGTTCAAGGTCGCGACGCCGGCCAATTGGAAAGATGGGGAGGATTGCATCATCACCCCGGCTGTGAACGACGCTGAAGCAAAGACACTTTTCCCCAAGGGCTTCAAGAGTGTGAAGCCCTATCTGCGCTATACCCCGCAGCCGAATAAGTAGCGAACGGTTTGACTGGTATGGAGGGCGGGAGTAGCTATGAGCTTCTCCCGCCCTTCGCTTGTCTGGGGCGTGTTTCCTTCCTACCCGTGTCCGTGCAGTGGACAGGAAAGGGATCGGCTGATTGCTGGGGGAGAGGAACTGTGCTAGGGTGAATGCTCAATGCGACAGATATATGACAACGTAGCATGGTCTCGGGTAGTGGTCCTCGTGTGGGCGTCCATATGGATGCTCATGGTTCCACTCTTCCACGTGCATCCCGAGGCAGATCATCATCATGGGGATGCGAGTCATGTTCATGGCGGCACGGTCCATACGGTTTTCTCCTCGGACCTCGAGTGCGAATACGCGGAGATCGTCCACGATCCAACCTGTCCTGAAGCAGAGCATCAGCACCTTCAAGCTCGTGCGCATCCCGGTCATGCGGTCAATCACCCTGAGATTGAATTCTCACTGCTGACCGGTCCAGTCGATCGTCCACTGCCCAAGCTGGGGATTGCGGTTGCTGAATTGCCAGTCGTCGAACATACGACGGCTCAACGAGCCGTGGTCGTGGCTTCGTTGCATCCCGGCACTGCCGCAAACCATTCTGTTTCTCTCCACCACACTCCCTCTGCGTGCTCCTCCCTCCCAATTCCTCTGATCACTTTTCTCGTTTCTTGATGATCAAGTAACGCAAGCGTATCGCCGTCAGTTGTCGGTGAAGGACGGTGCCCTTCATCATTTCTGGTCGCATATCTCCGGAGAGCTCCGCATTGTTCTCGCTCGGCTTGAACGTGGGCCGGGGGATCTGACAATTTAGAAGGAGCCTGACCATGAGAACTAGATGGACCGCACAGACCGGATCGTACGTGCTCACGCTGTTTCTGTTCGTCACGGCCTGCGGGGATCGTAGCAGCGAATCGCCAGCATCGGGGCCGAAAGCGCTTCCACAGTCCGGCGCTCCTCGCATCAGCACCATTCAGGCTCCGGCGGCCGTGCGGGATCGAGTACGGATCGACCGGGTCGCCGCACACGTGGTTCCAGAAGTGGTGACGGCCCCAGGCGAAGTCGCGCTCGATCTGAAGCAGGTCGCCAAGATTACGTCCCGGATTGAAGGGCAAGTAGAGAAGATTCACGTTCAGCTCGGTGATCGGGTCAAGCCAGGTCAGCCGCTTGCAGCCATCGGCAGCTTGCAGTTCGATCAGTTGATTGAAGAATACCTCGTGAGCAAGGCGCAGGCCGATGTCGCCGAGAACAGCTTCCGGCGAACGGAGAAACTGCGAGCCGAGGACATCGTGTCCGAGCGGAAGCTCATTGAAGACAAGGGCCGACACCTGGAAACGAAGGCGAGGTTCCAGCACGTCCGCGAGAAACTCCTGAACATGGGCATGATGGCAGATGAACTACATCAACTGGAGCGTGGAAGCCACCAGGAGGGGCATCGCTATACCCTTACATCGCCGATCGCCGGGACGGTGGTCGCGCAACATGTTGTGCGGGGACAGGGAGTCGCTCCTGGAAATGAACTGTTCGAGATCGTCGACACGAGCCGGGTCTGGGTTTTCGCGAATCTGCCGATCGAACAGGCCAGAAAGTTCAAGGAGGGAGATGTGGGAACGATCCTGCCGAAGGGCGGTGAGCCAGTGACGGCTCCGCTCACGTATCTTGCGCCGGTCGCGGACGAGACCACGCGCACGATTCGAGTTCGGTTCGAGGTCGCGAACCAGCAGTACCGCCTGAAGCCACGAGAGTATGTGGATGTTCAGCTGGCCATCGCGAGTCCACCGACCTTGGCGATTCCCGTCTCAGCTCTGACGGTGGTGGACAACGTGCGTGGCGTCTTCGTTCAGCGGGAGACTGGGTATGCATTCGTCCCGATCGAAGTCGGCCGCGAAGGCGGAGGTTGGATTGAAGTGCGGAAAGGACTCACAGAAGGCGAGCTGGTGGTGGTCGATGGCGTCTTTGACCTGAAGAATGTCCTTCTCAAAGAACACATCGGGTCCGGAGAGGGAGGGTAAGATGGAAAGGCTGTTCACCCTCTCGCTGCGCTACCGCTTCTTCACTCTGGTGGCGGTGATGCTCGTGATTGCCATCGGCCTGTGGTCGCTCACCCGCCTCACGATTGACGCGATGCCGGATCTGACGCCGGTCCAGGTCCAAATCCTGACTCGCTCACCAGCGCTCGGTCCGGTTGAAGTGGAACAGTTCATTACGTTTCCGATCGAAGCGTCGCTGAACGGGTTGCCTGCGCTGCGTGAGCTCCGCTCTGTGTCGCGCTATGGGCTCTCGGCGGTCACCGCAATTTTCGAAGATCAGACGGACATCTACCGCGCGAGACAGTTGGTCACCGAACGGCTTGCCCGCGCGATGGAACGTATCCCAGTCGAGTATGGCCGTCCGATCGTGGGACCACTGACGACCGGGTTGGGCGAAGTCTATCAATTCACCGTGAAAGGAAACGGCTACAGCGCCATGGCGCTTCGGACACTCCTCGAATGGGAGATCGGGATGCGGCTGCGGGCGGTGCCGGGCGTGGTCGAAGTCAATATTTGGGGAGGAGAGCCTCAGCAGTTCCAAGTGGTGGTAGATCCCGCGAAGCTGCTGTCCTACAAACTGTCGCTTCGGCAAGTGTTTGAGGCGCTCGAACGGAACAATGCCATCGCCGGCGGCGGCTACATTGAGCATCAACGCGAGCAATTGCTCATTCGTGGTGAAGCCTTGGCGACCCAGGTGGCAGACCTCGCGAGGATTGTGGTGGCGCGCGGCTCCGGGGGAGTACCGATATTCATCTCAGACCTCGCGGAGGTGAGGGAGGCGTCGGCACTCCGCATCGGCGCGGCGACCGCGATGGGAGAAGGCGAAACCGTCATCGGCATGGTCCAGATGTTGGCGGGCGAGAATGCACAACAGGTTGTTGACCGTGTCAAAACTCGAGTGAGAGAGATTGAAGTCAACCCTCCCCCCTGGTGTGACAATCGAACCCTACTACGACCGGACCATCTTCGTCTCGAAGGTGATGCGCACGGTCCGTAACAATCTGCTTGAGGGTGGGCTCCTCGTCATGGCAGTGCTGTTCCTCTTCCTCGGCGATCTCCGCGCAGGCGTGATCGTGGCGTCCGCCATTCCGTTGTCGATGCTGATCGCGTTCAGCGGGATGATGCAGGCGGGACTTTCCGGCAACCTCATGAGCCTCGGCGCCATCGATTTCGGGTTACTCGTGGATGGCTCGGTCGTGATGGTTGACAACATCCTTCGACGATTGGCGAAGAAAGGCGTCATGAGCCAGGAGGCACGGCTGAGTGAGATCCAGGCGGCCGGCCGCGAGGTCCTTCGCCCGATGACCCTGGCCGTCAGCATCATCATTCTCGTGTACGTGCCTATCCTGGCGCTGACCGGGATCGAGGGAAAGATGTTCCGTCCGATGGCACTGACCGTCATCCTGGCCCTGGCCGGATCACTTCTCCTCGCAGTGACGGTCACCCCACTGCTCGCCTTTTGGTTTGTGCGGGCTAAACCTGGACATGAGGACACGCGTGTGATCGGCATGCTGCGCCGTGCATACGAACCCTGTCTCAGATGGGCAATCGGCGCGCCCGGCATGGGTGGTGACGCCGGCCGTTGGGCTGTTCGTCGTGAGTCTCGGAATCACCGGGTGGCTCGGCATCGAGTTTGTGCCTCGACTCGACGAGGGGGACATGGCGATTCAAGTGTGGCGATTACCGAGCGTGTCGCTGAGCGAGTCGGTCCGGAATGCCTTGGACGTTGAACGGGTGCTTCGCCAATTTCCGGAAGTCGTGCAGGTGGTGACCAGAACCGGGAGTCCCGAGGTGGCAACCGACGTGATGGGAGTGGAGCTGTCCGATGTGTTCGTCATTCTCAAGCCGCAGCACGAATGGACGACGGCCGGCACTCGCGAGGACTTGATCGCCAAGATGAAGCCCGCCATTCTCGATGCGGTTCCGGGCGTCGGCCTCGGATTTACGCAACCGATCGAGATGCGCTTCAACGAGTTGATCGCAGGAACGCGCTCCGATCTCGCCGTCAAAATCTTTGGGCCTGATCTGGACGTGCTCAAAAAGCAGGCCGAGGCCGTGGCGCGTCTGTTGGAAACCGTGCGTGGCGCAGCAGACGTCAAAGTTGAGCAGGTCGCGGGCCTTCCACTGCTGCGAGTGATTGTGGATCGGGAACAGATCGCCCGGTATGGGCTCACGGCAGACGATGTGCTCACCCTTGTTCAAACCACACGTGTGGGACGTGTCGTCGGCACTGTGGTGCAAGGCCCCCGACGCTTTGACCTCGTCGTCCGCTTAGCCGACAGCGCATTAGCTGACCCTGCCGCACTGGGCAATCTGCTCATCCCCACCGCGCATGGTGAGCTCGTCCCCCTCTCCCGCGTCGCAGCGATCCGAGTGGACACGGGACCGGCGCAGATCAGCAGAGAGCATGTGCAGCGACGTATCGTGGTGGAAAACAACATCCGAGGAAGGGATCTCGGCAGCTTTGTGGCAGAGGCTCAACGTGCAGTGGCACGCGAAGTGTCGCTTCCAATAGGGTACGAATTGACATGGGGTGGACAGTTTCAGCATCTCCAAGAAGCCACCAGCCGGTTAGCCGTGGTCGTGCCGATCACCCTCCTCTTGATTCTGGGTGTCCTGTCGGTCATCTTCGGGGCCATGCGTCCCGCGCTGCTGATTTTTCTCAATGTCCCCTTGGCGCTATCTGGTGGTATCGTGGCCCTCTGGCTACGCGGGTTGCCGCTCAGTATTTCAGCGGTTATTGGATTCATTGCGCTGTTCGGCATTGCGGTACTCAATGGTGTCGTGCTGGTCAGCCACATCCGGCTACTCGAAGCAGAAGGGCTCCCAACCGATCAGGCAGTCATGCAGGGGGCCATGGACCGGCTCAGGCCCGTGTTGATGACGGCACTCGTCGCCAGCCTCGGCTTTCTCCCCATGGCATTAGCCACCAGCATGGGAGCCGAGGTCCAGCGACCCCTCGCCACCGTCGTCATCGGGGGACTGTTCACCTCGACGTTGTTAACCCTGCTGATCGTCCCTGCAGTCTATGGCAGAATCGGTAACAAATCATCGGGCGCCAAAGGGTCGGGCAGTAATCACCGGCGTGACCGGCAGAAGTGAAACGCGACCATCGCATGCTCTTCTGACGTATCGACACACGCAACGGACTCTCCGGCCTGTCCGGGCGATGGCTTCAGCGCTCATGTGGCAGTCCCAGTTGGAGAGGATCGGGATGCAGTGTTGGGCTGCCTCCAATCGTTTCTACGGGATCGAAGGAGAAGCGATAATGCCACGCTCAGATTTTGTGGAGGAACGATTGGACCGAGTTCAGGTGAGATAGGAAGCGCCCGTTTACTCCTTCGCGGTCCAGCCAAAGACGATAACCGCCATACCAAGCACGGCGATTCCGGCTCCAGTCCAGTCGAAGACGGAGAGCTTCTCGCCGTCCACGACCTTCAGCCAGACGAGGGCCGGTAGCCACGTATACACCGCCATAGGCAGCATAGACCCGTCCGCTGGCGGCGGGGTGGAGAGTGAGGAGCCAGACAAAGGCGGCGAGGCTGAGCGCTGCCGGAACCAAGAGCCAGATTGATCCGTCCTTGCGAAGCCAGAGGTATGGTAGAAAGCAGCCGACGATTTCGGCAAGGGCCGTGAGAACGAAGAGCGCAGCGGTCTGGATCAGGAGCATAGGTACGTTCTCCTTCTTATGGGCGGTAACGTCTCATCATGCATTACAAGAGTCAAGTCGAAGGGTCGGGGAAGGCGATTACGATGAATGTCATATGACGCTGGGTTCGCCGCAGTTCTATACGAGCAGCAGGCCGGCGAGCGAACCTTTTTCCAGGAGGTCGTACCGAGGAAGGTTTCAAAATCCTTTACGCGTACCTGGAAATGTGGTTTTCGTTTCCCGGAGGAGAGGGTAGGGATGCGATGGGTTGTTTTGAGGTGTGGATTGTCGAATCAGCTTGTCAAGCCACTGAGCCTGTTGGTTGAGCGACGTGTGACGGTCTGATCGCTGGTACGCCCTGGCAGAATGAGTCGCGTCCTTCTTCCGACAGGTTCACAGACTGGTTGCCCACCGAGCCATACGAACCGCCGTTCTGCCTGTGGGTCATCCTTAACAATTCTTTCTCTTGAGAAGACGGCGTACCCACGTGGGAGGAGACACGTGGCCTTGGCACGGAATGGTCGAACCACTGGCGGACGTCGAGTGCGAGTCCTCGCCCTTCGAGGTAATTCAGTATCGACCGTCGTAGGCCTTCGCCGAGCCACTCCGGCGTCTTGCCGCGTTGATCTTCATGCAGCAAGATCATTCTCCGCGAAGCCCTGAAACTCAGGACCGAGGATGCGCAATCCATGGGCAGCCGGCTTGAGCCCAATCGGGCTATGGGCTGTGGCGGTGAAGCGATGCCAGAAGGCGGATTGAATCAGATCTGCCGCGAACAATTGCCGCACCCGTTCAAGTGAGTCCACCGTTTCTTGCACTGTCTCAGAGGGACAACCGTACATGAGATAGGCATGAATGAGAATGCCTGCATCCTTGAAGGCCGCCGCCACGAGCGCGGTCTGATCGACGGTAATCCCTTTCTTGATCTTCTCCAGCAGACGGTCCGAGGCCGCTTCGAGTCCTGCCGTCACGGCGATGCAACCGGAGGCGGCCAGGAGGCGGCAGAGGTCCGGCGAGAAGGCTTCTTCAAAGCGGATATTCCCCCACCATGAAATCGTGATGCCTCTTTCCAGCAGCGCCAAGGCGAGCGATTTCAAGGCAGCGGGAGGCGCTGCCTCATCGACAAAGTGGAATCCACGGCAGCCTGTTTCGGCGATCAGTTGCTCAATCTGCTGGATGAGCCGATCGGTCGGCGTCATTTCATAGCGGCTGATGTAGTTGAGGCCGACATCGCAAAACGTACATTGCTTCCAATAACAGCCGTGGGCGACCGTGAGTTTGTTCCAATGGCCTTCCGACCAGAGGCGATGCATCGGGTTCGTGCTGTCTAAGATCGTGAGATAGCGATTCAAGGTCAGGCCGTTATAGGTCGGACAGCCGACCTCATCCATGCTGAACTCCCGATCTGACGTATCATTCGCGAAGATCACTCGATCGTTGTCTCGATAGAACGTCCGGCAGAGCCGCATGCGCGGTCTGGTCCCTGCCAGATGTTCGATCAACGAAAGCAGAGGCCGTTCCCCGTCGTCGAGAGTGACGTAATCGACGTAGTCGAATACGCGGGGGTCCGACAGACGTCGAAGCTCCGTGTTGGCATATCCGCCGCCAAGGGCAATGGCGATGTCGGGTCGTTGGCTCTTGATCGAGTGGGCCATACGAAACGCACCATAGAGGTTCCCGGGAAAGGGGACAGTCAGGCAGACGAGCGAAGGATTGAGGTGATCGAGATGCTCCCACATGGATTCGAGCATGAATCGATCCGTCAGCGTCGGAGGGACGGCGACCGCGTCGATGATGGTTTTGAACGACGAGGCTGCTCGAGCGATGTGTTCTGCATAGCGGCTCAGGGCAAAATGGGGAGAGACGGTCGCCTGGACCAGATCGGCCAGGTCTTCGAGATACAAGGTGGCGAATCGTTTAGCGCGATCCTGTTCCGATAAGGCACGTAATGACGCAGCGCTTCCTCTATGGCCGGCAAACCGTGGGCCTTGGGGAAGAAAGCCGGACCGGGCGAGGAGCAAAGCCAGTGAGGGATTGCGCCCCTGGAGAAATTCAATGACCGGTTCAATCGCGTTCAGGTAGGCAGGTTCAACCGCGAGCATCTGTCTAGCTTCACCGGGCAGTTCATCTTTCCGCGCTCGTACTTGTTCAAACACAGCCTGAAGCCCCGATCGACAAAAGAGTCGGAGCACCATTTCGATGCCGAGGTCGGCTTGGGATGCCTCAATCCCGCGGCCACGAAGAAACCCCGTGAGATAGGCGGTGGAGGGGTAGGGAGTGTTCAGTTGAGTGAGCGGAGGGATGAGCAGCAGAACGCGCGGGCTGGCCATGGACTCGACATACCATACTGCTTGAGGGGAATGCTACGCGACAATCATTCTGCAGGGTTGGTTTCCTATCGCAGGGAGGGGCTGGTTATTTCTTGAAATCCAGAATGGTTCCCAACATATCGTCTGCCGTTTTCAGGGTGCTAATATTCGCTTCAAAGCCCCGCTGCGCGAGAATCTGGTTGAGGGCTTCTTCTCCGAGATCGACATTCGACAATTCCAATTGGGCTGGACCATATCCTGTGTCGTTCAGGATCGCAGGACCAGCCGATTTATCTTTCTGCACAACCGGAAGCACCCCTCCGGTTTCCACTGCGACCAAGTCCGTTTTAGATTTCTTGAACCCGTTGGTATTGACGTTGGCCACGTTATGAGCCGTGACTGCGATCTGCGTTGCAAATGCAGCGAGTCCAGTGAAGGCAGGGTACATTGCGCCGAGCATCAGGCACCTCCAGGAGGGTCTTTGTCAGACTGTCGACTCGACTACTCGGAGGGATAGCCATATCGACACATCTATCGGTCACTTGACCCGGGAACTTTAATCCCCACGTGCTTGGATGCTCACGAGACGGATGTGTGACAACGGACCACAATGAACCCCATAGAAGAATAATCTCTCCAGGCCGGGGGATGCGAATTGAAGAATTATGAAAACATACCGATAGAGTAGAGCCGAATGTACTCAGTACTCATCAGGATCTGACCCGTGGCCCAACGGACCATTCCCCTTACACGTCTTATGGTTGGCATGTACCTGATCGGCGTAGACCGATCGTGGTTGCAGACACCATTTCTTCGCCATAAGTTCAGGATCAAGGATCAATCGGAAATCGAGGCCCTTCGTGCATGCCGGGATCACCGAGGTGACGATTGACACAGAGCAGGGGCTGGATGTTGTTGATCGTATACCCGCTCGCTCAGAGCCCGCCAAGACTGTTCTTATCGAGACTCCCAGCCGTCACCCCCGGGCTTCTGTGCAGCATCATCTTCGCACCCCCTGCGGTCATACTGGCCGAGAATCTTGCACAAGCAAAGCAGCGTCGTGCCGAATGGGTCAATCGTCTGAATGGCCTGTTTGAGCAGACGCGCATGACCGGGCTCGTGCAATATGATGCCGCCTGCCGGTTCATTGGCGAAATGATTGACGACATTCTTGATCGGCAGGCCGCCTGTTATGCGGTGTTAGGATTGCGGCAACCTGACCCGACGCTCCATGAACATGGACTGACAGTGTGTACGCTGTCCGTGATGGTTGGACATGCGATGGAGTATCCTCGAGAACAGTTGCAGCAGTTGGGGATGGGGGGATTGATGCACGACATCGGGCTCACACGCTTGCCCCGGAATATTGTGAAGCGACCAAGAATGATGCCGCCGGCTCAACAGGCGCTGTACGAGAGTCATACAACTCAAGGAGGTACGATCCTCGAAAAGAGCGGATCGTCCGACCAGGCTGTTCTTGCCATTGTGAAGGGTCATCATCTGACCACGCGGATTGAACAGACAGGAGAAACGTCAGCGGCACATCATGAATTTACCCGATTGGTTGGAATCATCGACCAGTACGATGAGCTTGTTACCGGACAGACAGGTCTTACTCCGATGTCGTCGCATCAAGCGCTGACGCAGCTCTACCAACGGCATCGAGCCGATGAAGAGCTCTCGCAGGTCGTGTCGCACTTAATCCGAGCCATTGGCGTGTATCCGTTGTACAGTGTGGTGGCCCTGAATTCCGGGGAGCTCGCTGTTGTCGGCGCCATTACACCGGGGAAAGCCCACCTACCCCTTCTGTATATCTGCAGAGACCAGTCTGGCAAGTCATGCTCTTCCACCGGTTCCCTTGGATTTAGTCCATGAACCAGAGGGAGGACGGACGATTCGTGATGTGCGGAATGCGGTTCGAGAAGGTCTCGATGTCGAAGCTGTTCTCAGACAGGTGGCTGCATGAGCCTGTCCCTCAGTCCCATCCCTGATCCTGCTCCGAAAGGGAAGCGTGTCCTGGTTGCCGACTCGTGAGGATACGTTTCTCATTCTCGAGTCATCCGGAGAAGCGATGTTTGTGACGGATCGAGATGGCACGGATCTTGTCTCTCAACCCCGTGGCGCAGCAGCTCGTAGGCCGTCATCAGGATGTCGTCGGCTCAGTGTTTCACGAGTTGGTGGGATGCCTTTCTTCGAAGGGAGGGAAGGCATCCCAGTTGTCCATTGGAACACACCGTACGAACCGGTGAAGTCACAATGGTATACGTCCCATCAGTGTATCCGCACCGATGGTACCGGGATTGAGATTGCTGCGACGTTCTGGCCCAGGTATCAAGGTCTGGAGCCTGTTGGGGCTATTGTTGTCTGCCGCGACCTGACGGTGGAACGGGAAGCGGAGCAGGATATTCAACGGGTAGCCAGGCTTGCGGAGGATGCGCCGAATCCAATTGTGGAGTTTGACGAAGACGGCAATCATGCTCTATGCCAATACCGCTATGGTGGAACTTCTCAATCACGGTACCTCCATCCAAGGTCGAGTGGAAGCTGTATTCCCGCCGAATTTGTCGGATATGCTGAATCACTGTCTTGATTCGCAGCAACCCACCCTTCGATTGGAACATCACGTTGAAAACTGTGTGCTGGCTTGGTCCTTCTTCCCATTGGGGGATTTGAAGCAGGTCAGAGCCTATGGAACCGATATTACCGCAGCCGTGGAATTGCGCCGCGCGAAAGAAGCAGCAGAAGAGTCGGCCCGTGCGAAAGCAATCTTCCTGGCCACGATGAGTCACGAATTGCGCACTCCGATGAACGGTGTGTTGGGCTGCACCCAACTGCTGCAGGATACCTCTCTCACCGATTCGCAACGGCAGTTACTGGAAACCATGCACCGGTCGGCTGAGTCGCTCTTAGTGCTCGTGAACGATATTCTCGACTTCTCGAAGATCGAAGCGGGAAAGATGTCGTTGGAAGTCGCCGACGTTGAACTCCGCCCTCTCATTGAGGACGTCATCACACTGACGTCGGAAGCGGCCAAGAAGAAAGGGTTGCTCGTTCAGGTTCAAGTGGCGCCGGACATCCCCGCTGTGTTACGCGGTGATCCAGTTCGCCTGCGGCAAATTCTGTTTAATCTGGTTGGTAATGCCGTCAAGTTTACCGAGCGGGGCGGGATTCACATATCCGTGAAGACAGTGCCGTCTAATCAGGACAATTCCGACGCCGTGGTTCTCCACTGGACGGTGAAGGACACAGGCATCGGCATCACTGCGGATCAGCAAACGCGATTATTCGGAGCCTATGCTCAGGCAGAGGAATCGACGGCCAGGCGATACGGGGGAACCGGGCTGGGTTTGATGATCTGTTGCCAACTGGTTGAGCTCATGGGTGGAGCCATGATGGTGGAGAGTGTGCCAGGAAAGGGCAGTTCCTTTACGTATTTCACAAGCCTGTTGCCTGCGATTCAGCGCACGATTTCTGCTCATGCTGTGAAGCCGTCTATTGCATCGATGGCGGACCGCACCACACTCGCTCCGGATTCTTGTCGTAGACGACAATGAGATCAATCAGGTTGTGGCGTGCAAATTTCTGCAGAAACTTGGATGTCAGGTGGAGGTGGCACGGAACGGGCGGGAGGCTGTGGATTCCATTGCCCACGCCACCTACGATGCCGTGCTGATGGATTGCGAAATGCCGGAGATGGATGGCTATGAAGCCACGCAAGAGATCAGACGGCAGGAACAAATCACGACCAGACATCTGCCCATCATTGCCCTCACCGGGCACGCGTCATCGGAGGACGAACAGAAGTGCCGACAGGCCGGAATGGATGATGTCGTTACGAAGCCAATGACCCTCCCAACCCTCCGCGCAAAACTGGAACGCTTCCTCCCACAGTTCGACGTGCGTCCTCACTAAATCACGGCATAGTCTTCTGCTGAAAGCCTGTTCTCCCTCGAAGCGTGACCCATAGCGGGAAGCTTGACTGGCATTACGTCTTGATAGTGGATATTCGTTTCAGCGCATCGGTAGCCATATCTATGCAATAGAAGCTTATGTGCTCGGCAGGGTTCATTAGGGAGAATAGAGTGAGGACGTGAATGAAGAAGCGGAACCTTCTCTATAGCGACTTCAACTGTCCATTCTGTTATGCGATGCACGAACGACTGCACGAGATGAACTTGCTCGATCGCTGTGAATGGCGCGGTGTGCAGCATGCGTCGCATTTACCTCGTCCCAATGAAACCTTGGCAGGGCTCGTTGGGCGCTGAACTGCGCCACGAAGTGACGGTCGTGCAGCGGCTGGCGCCGGGGCTGCCGATTGCGCTTCCTCCTGGTAAGCCCAATACGAGGCCGGCGATCGATCAAGCGGTGGCACTTCTACGGCGCGATCCATCGCATATGATGGCGTTTGTGCGTGAGACCTATCGGGCCTTCTGGTGTGAAGGCAGGGACATCTCTGATCCGGAGGTGCTCAGGCAACTGGTCGAACAGGTAGGAGGCTCACCAGAGAGTATGGGTACGATCGATGACGAGGATCGCCAGGTAGCTCAAAAATGGGAAACGGCCTGGCACGCCACAGGCCAGGCCGGGGTTCCTCTCATTGTCTCGCCGGATCGTGATCTCCTCGTCGGCTGCGCACCGTTCGGAAGATATCCGGCAGGTTTTTTCGCCTAACTAACCGCATTAGGCCACGTCCAGATTCATCACGTAGTTCTGCAATTCCCGCCGATGTTCTTCTTCCGTGTTCTTGAGGCTTTCGATCTCCTTGCGCAAGTTTCTCCAGCTCGGTCTCCTGCTGGTCCAATTTCTTGACATAGCGATTATAGAGATCGGAGTTCTGCTGGAGCCGCTGCATATTCTCTCTGATGCGAGCATGTTCCGCCGTGATCTCGGCGGTGCGTTGGTCTAGGCGCATCCGTTGGCCGCGCGCGTCGTCCAGCTTACTGCGCAATTGCACCACGCGTTGCAGCGCCTCTTTCACTTTTGGGCTGACTTCCTTCGCCTGCTGGTAATAGACGATCTGATCGATACCGCTGTCCATCAAGAGGATCGATTCCTGAATGGGCAGCGTTTCTTTGACGCGGAGCGTCGCGCTTTTCCCTGGATCGACCGCGACGTTAAAGCGGTACAGGTCGCGTGTCCGTTCTGTCGGCTCCTTCGGTTCGGCAAGTTTCCAGTCTGCACGATAGGGTTGTTCGATCAGGACGGTCTTGGCCTTGGCGTCGCGGTTCTTCACGAGATAGGTCCGGTCTTCGACCAAACGGCGTGAGATGAGCATCGTGCCCTTCTTCAGCGAGACCGTCGCAAGTTCTTGTGTGCCGCCTTCGAGTTTGGGTTCCACTTCGGTCTTGAGATCGAGGGCATAACTGATCAGTCGGTCTTGTCCAGGAGGGAGATCCTCGATGCGCGCATCGCCCGCATAGGTCCCGCTGTCGAACAGCGTGATCGGTCCTTGCATGAGATGCAGTGACGACGTGTTCTTGAGCCGATACCCGTTCAGTGGATGTTTCGCATTGACGCGCTGATTGTAGAGCGACACTTTCTGCCCCTGGAGCGTCTGGCCGATGATGGGCAGCAGCGCGCTCTGTGTGTTTGGCGAGGGTGACGGGCTGGTCGATGCGATATTCGAATAGTTCGCCCTTGTCTTCGGCCATCGCCATGGAGACCACGCCTTCTTCCAAGCGTCCCATCTCCATTTCGCTGCGGCAGCGGATTGCTGCCGGGGCATTGGCCCGGTCACTGGCGAAACCTTGGGCCATCTTGCCGAGCAAGCGCTCTTTTTTCATCTCGTTGCGGGCTGGAGGGGCAGATGCCATCGGTCTTGAGTTCGTCCATCGCATCGCCGTACGTCTGGGGTTTGAGGTTGGCGTAGAGTTCAGGCTGAACGACGGGACGTGGGTTGTAGAGCGGTTGATACAGATCCATCGTGAAGGAAATGGGCCGTCCGGAGACGAGCGAGAGTTTCACGTTGCGCCAGTCCTGTGAAGTCTGATTCTCCACAATGGCCCAGCCTTGCAGATAGGGCGCCTTGTCCTCGTCCAAGACGAGTCGATAGGTGGTTTTCCAGACCGGGGTTTCCGTCAGGTAGGCGGCACGGGCTTGGCGGCTCCCGGTGCCGTCGAAGGTAATCGAGACCGTCTTCTTCTGGGCATCGTGATTCGTCGCGAGCGCGGCCAGCGCCTGGTGCAGTTCAGCATTCAAGGCGGGATTGGTTAATTTGATGCGCTGCACGTTCGCCAGCGAGAGTGAGCGGAACCCGTCTTCTGTCAGGAGCGTGACATATTCCTGCTCGACGATGCGGTGCTGCGAGCCCTCGCCGATGGACTCCGTTTTCTTTTCCACGCCCAGCAACGTGCCGACGATGGGATTGGGCGCGGTGACTTCGACCGGTTCCCCACGGACCTGAGTCAGAATCTGTCCCAGGGTCGGGTTGCCGTTCAGATTGATGCCGAAGCTGCCGAGCGTCTTGGTCACGGGATCGCGCGAGCCGTAGGTGACGGTCGAGATTCTGCCGCCACCGAAGTCCTGCACGACCAAACTCTTCAGCATGTCGTTGATCTGGTTCGCCTGCATGCGGAGGTCGAGTTGCGTTCGGTTGTTCACCGTGCCGTCATGTTGAAAATACCCCACGCCGCTGGAATAGAGCACGATCTTGGAGAGGGGAAGAGCGCCCTCTTCCTCAGCCAGAACGGGCCAGGGGAGCAGCAGAAATGATGCGAGGATCAACCGCCTCATGAGGAAGTGACCGGAGCGAATCGACCGTGCGCGCATAGAGGCCTCCATCGTAGAGTGTTACGCCAGGCCGGAACGGCCATGGTGATATGACCTATCTCTTGTCATGTCGTCAAGGAGCGGATCCTTTCAATAGTCAGGTGTTGAAAAAGACTCCCAGCATCGTTCAGGCCCTCAACGAGTCTCGGAAGTCGGAATCACTGAAGGGCTTTTCCGTTCGCCAAGACGCATTACAAGGGCGAACGGCCCACCCGAAGTGCGGTTTGTACCACCTCGGGCCTTCACTCGCTGCGGCCTTGCCTGTGGAATGGCGTGTCTTGGCACGCCAGGGTTGGGCGGGTGAGAATCGAGGTCTTTTTGAACACCCGACGGGGTGTTTGGCCTCTTAGTCAGAATTGTTCCGCAGTGTATCTCATGATACTGTTCGATCCTATGGTCTACTTGGATGAGATTACGATCGCACGAATCCTCAAGGCCTGCCGCGCAATTCGGTCACATTGTGGCTGACCCAGCCTCAGGTCTCCCCCCAGAGTCTTCATCGTCCGATCCTCAACGAGAAGCCATGGTGGCGACAGCCGAACTATTAGCTAAGATTCTGGATACGACCGTCAAAATTCCCGGCACTGCCGTCTACTTGGGCCTCGACCCTCTGCTCGGACTGATCCCTGGAATCGGCGATATCCTGGCCAATCTCATCGGGACAGTCATACTGGTATTGGCCGCCCGGCTCCAAGTGCCGCAGATCGTCATGGCACGGATGAGCCTGAATCTCCTCATCAATGGAACCATCGGCGCGATTCCCATTCTCGGCGATCTCTTCTCCATCTGGTTTCGGAGTCATGCGAGAAATGCAGAGTTACTGCGGAGGGCTGCGACTCAACCGTATCGAGAAACGCAGCAGGCCAGGCTGTATGTTGCCGCCATCATCGGCGGGACCGTCGTGCTTCTGCTGCTCGCCATTGCAGCAGTTCTATGGATCGTCGTGAAGCTTTGGGCCGAAATCACCCTGTATATTGGGTAGTGATTCTTATAACAGGCTCCGGGAAGAGCATTTCTGCACCACCAAATATCGATAACCTGCGTGATTGGGGTAAGTCCGGTCTATCTATCTGGTGCATCTGGTTGGTCTGGCTTGATCAAATAATCGAGACAGACCAAATGAGCAAGATATGTTGGTAGTCTTGTTCAGCATCCTGCTATACAGGGGATCCGTGGCTCAGCACGGTTGTTTTTTTGAGGCGCAAGGCTTTATAGTTCCCGCCCATTAGGCTATGTGAGGACTGGAAGCTCTGGTTTCCTTCAACATAATGCGGAGGCGGTTCATGAGGACGATGTTTGTACTGGTTGCGTTGCTTGGGCTCGCTGCTCATCCGGCAATGGCCGCAGCACCCGTTGAGAAGGGCACCAAGGAATTGGCTACAGGGCAGAAACCGAGTCAGGAGACGCCTGCGGCGGCCAAACCACAAGAAGGGTCGATGGTGGTGGTGCCGGCGGGGAGTTCATGATGGGAAGTGCGGCGGGAGATTCAGACGAACAACCGGAGCACAAGGTCTATGTGGATGCCTTTTCCATGGATGTGTATGAAGTGACGGTGGGGCAGTATGCGGCCTTTCTGCAGGCGAAAGGAATCGACCCACCTTCGGACTGGAAGACGATGAATCAACCAGCGCATCAAAAGCGCCCGGTGGCTAATGTGGATTCGACGGATGCTTCCGCCTTCTGCAAATGGGCCGGCAAGCGCCTGCCGACAGAGGCGGAGTGGGAGAAGGCGGCGCGAGGGACAGATGGCCGCCTCTATCCGTGGGGTAACGATGCTCCGACGCCGCTTCATGCAAACTTTGGGAAACCGGAGTGGAACAATCACGCGGTATTGGCGCCGGTTGGGTCGTTTGAAGCTGGCAAGAGTCCCTATGGCATCTATGACATGGCCGGGAATGTTTGGGAATGGGTCAACGACTGGTATGACTATAACTATTACAAATCCAGCCCGTCGCAGAATCCGACAGGACCGTCAAAGGGTGGGACTAAGGCGATTCGTGGCGGCTCCTGGTACAGTAATCCGCGAGCCATTCGCTCCGCGAATCGGAGCCTCATTTCGCCGACGGACCAGGGACTCAACGGGTTCAGGTGCGCGAAAACTCCGTAGTCCGTGGCCCACATTTTATTATTCATGACACTTCGCCGGGAGGTCGCGTGGAAGCCATAGCCTCTGGCCCCGTGCCTCTTACCTAAGCATCGGCGACTACCGCAGAAACGCTCATGAATAATGCGGGCTAGGCCGGACAGCTCCGTGACCCTGTGCGGTTGTTTTTCTAAGGTGCAAGGCTTTATAGTTCCCGCCCATCGAACTATGTGAGGGAGAATGTTATGGTTTTTTCAGTAGAAAGCGGAGGCGGTTCATGAGAACGATGCTTGTGCTGGTTGCGTTACTGGGGCTTACTGCTTATCCGGCAATGGCCGCGGCACCCGTTGATAAAGGGGCCAAGGAATCGGCTACGGGGCAGAAACAGAGTCAAGAGAAGCCTGCGTCGCCCCGTCCACCAGAGGGGTCGATGGTGTCGATACCGGCTGGAGAGTTTACGATGGGGAGTCAGGATGGCGACTCAGACGAAAGACCGGCGCACCAGGTCTATGTGGATGCCTTTTCCATTGATGTGTACGAAGTCACGGTGGGGCAGTATGCGGAATTTCTACGGTCAGGAGAAGGCCGCGCGCCGTTGGATTGGAAGACGATGAACCAATCGGCACATCAGAAGCGCCCGGTCGCCAATGTGGATTGGGCGGATGCGGCCGCGTACTGCAAATGGGCCGGCAAGCGCCTGCCGACGGAGGCGGAGTGGGAGAAGGCGGCACGGGGGACGGATGGCCGTCTCTTTCCGTGGGGCAACGATCCTCCGACGCCGCTCCACGCGAACTATGGGAAAGTTGGGTCGCACGACTATGAGACATTGGCGCCGGTGGGGACGTTGGAAGCTGGCAAGAGTCCCTATGGCATCTATGACATGGCCGGAAATGTCTGGGAATGGGTCAGCGATTGGTATGACAGCGATTATTACAAGAACAGCCCGTCGCAGAACCCGGCTGGCCCGTCAATGGGCGGGTTCAAAGTGATTCGTGGTGGCTCGTGGACCAGCAGTCTGCGGAACCTGCGCTCTGCGGATCGGTACTGGGATCCGCCGTCGTTCCGGAGCTTATACTTCCCCGGGTTTCGTTGTGCGAAGAATCCGTAAGCCGAATTATTCATGACGGTTCGCCGAGAAATCCTCCGAGCGCGTGTTCCTCGCGAAGCGGATCTCGTTCAAGCGTTTCAAGTTTCGAGTTTCAAGTTGTTGACGAACTAGTAGATTGCACGTGAAACGTGAAACACAAACTAACTCCTGCATGTTTATAGCGATTGCTGTATCAATTTTCTTGGTCTTCAGCTCGGTGGTGGTCAACGCTACCGAGTCCCTCACGACTGAGGCCGGCGATAGCAAGTCTTTCAAAACCATACCATTCGTTCCAGCTCCCTCAGAAACACAAAGGCGTGAACTTGAAAACATGGTCGATCTCTGTATGAAGACGGTGGAGAAAGAGGTGCCGGGCGGCCACTTCAGTGCGAATGTGGCCGGAGGCATCGTCAACACTATTGGAATAGATAGAGAGCGATTTAAGTTTTGGAAGTGCATGTCGCAGAACGGACACCCGCTTGCTCCAATCAGCAAATCAGGGGACTAGCCCGCATGGTTCATCACGGTTCGCCGCGTGATGGCGGACTGGCGGACAACAAGCGCGACTCGCTTGACTCGTGTATTGGCGGTTGCCGCTCTGAAGATTCCCGGTGTCTTTCTTAGAAGGCAGAATACCGGACAATCTTGCGGTCTGCTGGGGTGGACCGCAGGATTGTTCGTGCATCGACCCAATAGTCAGCCCCACAGTAGGTAGATCTATTTCAGCGGAATGCTGATCACAATCCCTCCCATGACATCATTGATCTTGAAGTCCCGTTTGGGACTGTCCGGGTGGGAATTGTGGCAGCCGATGCAAGCCTGGGCCACAGCAAGATCCGGATAGACGGCTTGGAAGTACCGGGCTCCCCCTTCCTTCACATAAGCGGTATAGGGCTTGGTCGGATGAGTGAGGATTGTCCCCAGGCCTATCTTCTCAAACTCGCTTGAGGCGCCATTCCGTTTGTTGATCGGCCAGAGGCTGATCAGTCGATACTGTACGCCGAGGCCTTTTCTTGCCATGATCCGCCCAGATTCCATCAGGAATTGAGCCGGGAGAGGCAGGGTATTTTTCTCTTCCCAGTTCTCCGAGGCCACGACCACCCCTTTGGTCTGCATCCGTTCAACGACGTGCTTGGTATACACCTCACGGTCCGCTTCAATCAGGGCGTACAGATAGTCCGCCACCCTTTCTACGGGCAGATTGAATGCCGTCCCTTCCGTCTCCGCTCTGCTCAGCCCGGCTAAGCCGGTGACGCTCAACCCGAATACCAGCATGAGAACTCCCTGTCGCAACTTGCTGGAGGATGTCATAGAAACCTCCTTGGTTTCCTCGTGGACACGTCGACGTCATTCGCCGCGGTTCCATGAAGAGGTGAGATGAATTGCGGATACGAGACTGCACAATCGCGCATATGAGCAGGCAGATCAGTTCGACCGTCGAACTGGATTCGTGAATATAGTGAGGGGAGTGCAAGCAGAGACTTGCACGAGCCGACGGAGTCAGCTGGTCGTTAAGATCGCTGGAGTAGTGGAAGGAGGCCGCATAGTAGGAAAATACCGAAGCCATAGCCCGGTTCTCCCTGTCAGTATGATGCAGCGTGATTACCGGATCATATGACGGGTCATCATACTCTTTGGTCTAGAAGCTGTCCAACCAGCTTGCATGATTCATGAACACTTCTGCTGCAATCGCCGATCCGCTGCTACGATGAGCCTTCAGCCGACGGGCTCGGCCTCTCACCAAACTGCACGAATACGCCTCAGGTCCCCCGGGCTCCGCGCGCCTGTCTTGCGATGCGGCTCAGCGATTTCGCGATGAACCGTCATGAATAATGCGGGCTGTCTGGCTCAGCGCAGATCCTCGGTTGGAAAACAGGGGCAGGTCTTGAGATCGTCCATCGTGAGGGATAGCCTCCAGTGCACGATGGCACGTCCTGTTTCAGTGGAAAGGGGAGCTGATGGGACTCATCCTCAGGGCCTATCAGCGATAGGGGTATCGGTTAGCCGATATTCCTATCGCTTGCCCTCCGCTTAGTTCTGCCAGTTCGCCCGGAGCAGGTCTTCGTTCTCTTCATAGCGACAGGTAAATGTGCCGTGATGTGCGTGATGCAGAGCCTCGCCAATGCGTCGCGCGAGATGGGGGTCGGTCGTGGTGATGACTACCCCGACTGGAGCTTCGGCTTGGTCCTGGATCTTGATAATTCGAGCCAGAGGATGTTCGGCTTTGACACGGGCCTCTTCATTGCGGGCGAGCCCGATAACCTGGTCTCGATGCGAGGCGACAAACTCACCGGTGAGCAGCAGCACCCCGCTGGCCGCGCCGTCTCGTATCCGTTCACAGGCAGGGCACACGAGGGCGTGACTCTTCGCCGGGGCCGGGTCCCATGTCCACCGGCCTTTGTGGTAGACCGCTTTGCACTCACGACACACCGACGGCTCCTGGAGTTTGCCCTTCGCCTTGTATGGATCGTGCATCCGCGCTCGAACCGATCGATCTTTGTTGTCTCGGGGAAGATGTGACGTCGACATAACAGCTCCTTCACTTCATCGTGTGAGAATTCTCTGATCATTCCGCCGGAGAAAGAAGCCCCCTCGTCCGTTCTTCCTCCACCAGGCTTGCTCCTACTGCATCGCGCTAATAGGATGCCAAATCTGCACGTACAATGCCACATGGCAGAAGGATGTATAGGGGAAACAATTCTGTCGAAAACCCAGGCTGGAGGTGAGAGAGTTGCTCGAATGGATGGACCACTCCCAAAGAGGCTGTGGTGTTATTCGTCACAACCAAACGGAGGTCCTGTCCCCTAATGCCACAGTTGGAGTGATCGATTGGGCGAGCGCCTCCAGTGCCACCGCATGAAGCTTCGGAAGAGATCCGGATGCGAATCACATTTTGAGGTGGTTCTCACCCAAGGAAAAACTGTGAAACCCGAATATTCTTTAAGGCGTTGACGGTCTGTGGGTTTGTTTTATTGGCTAAAGCCAGCAAATGGAGACAATCCAGGGAGTCTGAACAATAGGAGTCGGGTATCACCCGGCGCACTCATTGGAGGTAAAGAATACCGTTTTCCCTGGAGAAATCACCCTGCCTTTCAAGGGACGTAACACGTAAGACGTGAACGGTGAAACATGAGGAGATGGGCGCGTAGAGCGGATGACTGATGGGATGGCTGGCGGGACTGGTGCCGCTACAGTTGTCCTCGTGTATCATGGACGTCTGATGGGGTCTTGGCGCCGTCGGTGACCGGCCCTGCGCAGTCGGGGAGATGAGGACTGTCAACTTGGAGGGAGCTATGTCAATCAAGAGAATCGTTCCACGGAAGCGGGTGCAAGGTCGAGCGGTCGGGCGGGCGAAGAAGAAATCCGCTGCGAAGCGAGAGGATTCTGGGCTAAGCCGCCGGCTGCAGGACCTGCGCGAGCAGGTTGATATTGTGCTGCCGGAGATGACGGCCCGGATTGCGGCGCTGGAGCATCTGTTGCGTGAAAAGCAGCTCTGTACCAGAAACGACCTGATCGCCGCGCGCCAGTTCGTGCGTATGCAGGAGGCATAAACGGCGGTCCAGTACGTGGGTACTCGCGACGACTTCATGGGAGCGCGATGAGCGAGAGGCGCGGGATTGGCGAGACGGGGCATGATTAGACGGAGGGAGGGTGTCTCTATGGCGATGTCTGAAGGCCTGTCGAATGAGGAGGCTCAGGCTGCTTGGGTCAATTTGGCCAAGGAGATCCGTACCGGGGTTCTGCTGACCCTCAGAAACGGGCGGCCGTTTGGGTCGCATGTGCCATATGTGTTCGGTGAACAGTGGACGCGCGCCTATATCCATGTGAGCCGCTTGGCCTTGCACACCGAACATCTGTTGCACGATCCTCGCGTGGGGCTGTTTGTCTCGGAGCCGGATCGGCCGGGGAAGAATCCCTTGGCCCTACGGCGGATGAATCTTCAGGGTGAGGCGGCGCTGTTGAGTGTTGATGCGCCGGACTATGCTGAATGTGAAGGAGCGGTATCTGGCTCGCTTTCCTCAATCGGTCATGATGTTTGGCTTTGCGGATTTCACGCTCTGGGAATTGCAACTACAGGACGCGCACTTGATTCTTGGATTCGGGCAGGCCTACCTTGCCGAGGCGACTGCTCCTCTGACCTGGATACATCAGAAGCCGAGTACGAAGCCCGTGAAAGGTGAGACGTAAAACGTGAAACGTAAGGCGTGAAAGGTAAAAGGTGAGAAACGAGAGGTTTCAGAGGAAAACCATACGGCGTCTCTACATTTGACGCTTCACGTCTCACCTTTTACGGTTCGTTCTGAGCTGAGGATCGGTAGGTGAAATAGAGCGCGATGCTTCCTATCAGAGCGATGATCAGACTTGCGATAAATATGGTGGTAAAGCTCAGCGGGGCGATGTAGTGGTGGTACAGGAGGGGCAGCAGAATGGGGGAGGCCACGGCCAGAGCGAGGCCCAGCATGTGACGCTTCAGATAGATCGGTTCGCCTGACTTACGCCTCATGTCGACGAGCCCTATCAGGTGGCCCCTCCAGGTTTGCTACTGATCTTTCTTTTAACAGGGTCGCCTAGCCAATCCTCGAATGCGCACGTTGAGCGAGGCGCTTCCTAATTCTCTACACCTCACTAAAGTAGTGGCCAAGGTTGCCCGTTACTGCGCGCATCGAGTGAGTATCGCTCCTTCCAAATCCGCCTCTCTCTCTTCAAAGGTTAGCCTGGTCGATCCTCGAATGCGCGCGTCGAACGAGGCCCTTCTGAGGGCGCGCGTTCCGCGAGCAGGAGGACGACCAGGCTGCCCGATCCCCTCTATTTTACAAGGAACGGTTTTGAGTTTTCTCCCGAGGCGGTGGTGACGCTGAGGAGGACCAGGCCCTTCTTCCCGCCGGTTGGCACGGTCGTTGTGATGCTGTCGTTGGTCTGTTGAAACTGAGCTGGGTGACCCGGGCCGAAGGAGACGCCCCGTAAACAGGCTGCATCGCCGAAGCTGGTTCCAGTGATGGTGACCTTGTCTCCAGCTTTTCCTTCATCCGGCGTGACTTTGTCGAGCTTCGGCGCTTCACCGAAACAGGCTGTAGACTTTCCCGCGGTCTCTGGCATAGCTGATTTGGTAGCGGTCGATTTTTGGGCGAGCGCGTTCGTGCGTGCCTGGGCCGACTTTTTCATTGTCTTTTCTTTCACGGCTGGTTCGGCTGCCCAGGTGCTGGTTTGGCTCATTGCTGCCAGGCTGATTGCCAACACTCCGATTGCGACCGTGATTTTTGATCCTGTTGCTGAAGACATGGCCCGCCTCCGATTTATTGTTGTGTACACAGACGTCGCATCGATCACCGGTCTTGAAGCCGGTTGAATCAATCTTCGATCGTCGAGATATCGCCAAGGTCTTGTCCGAGCTCTTTCGCTTTGAGCACCCGCCGCATGATTTTCCCCGACCGGGTTTTGGGGAGTGAGGGCACGATGTCGATTTCGGACGGCACGGCGATTTTGCCCAACTCCTTCAACACTTGATCCTTGATCGACTGGATCAGTGCCGGGCTGTTCCACTTCCCCCTGTTTCAAAATGACGAAGGCCTTGATGGATTCGCCGACGAGCTTGTGCGGTTTGCCGATCACTGCCGCTTCCGCCACGGCGTGGTGGCTGACTAGTGCGCTTTCCACCTCGGCGGTGCCGAGCCGATTGCCGGCTACTTTGATCACATCATCGGCACGGCCCATGAACCACATGTAGCCGTCTTCATCTTTGTGGCAGATGTCGCCGGCGGTGTAGCAGTTCGGGATTGTGTTCCAATAGGTCTTGTAGCGTTCAGGATCTTTGTAGATGGTCCGCATCATTGAGGGCCAGGGCTTTCTAATCACGGCAAGGCCGCCGGCGTTGGCGGGGAGGCTATTGCCGTTGCTGTCGACGACGTCGGCTTCGATGCCGAGGAAGGGTCTGGTCGCGGAGCCTGGCTTCAAGGGGACGGTCGGCAGGGGGGTAATCAGGATGGACCCTGTTTCGGTCTGCCACCAGGTGTCCATGATCGGTTTGTCCCCACCGGTTGCGCGATGGAACCATTCCCAGGCTTCCGGATTGATCGGTTCGCCCACGCTGCCGAGGATGCGAAGGGTGGAGAGATCGTATTTCTTGGGCCAGTCTTCTCCGTAGCGCATGAGGAGGCGAATGGCGGTGGGGGTCGTATAGAAAATCGAGACGCCGTAGCGTTCGATCAAATCCCACCAGCGGCCCGGGTTTGGATAGTCCGGCTTGCCTTCAGCCGTGAGAATTGTGGCGCCGTTGAGGAGGGGGCCATACACAATATAACTGTGGCCGGTCACCCATCCTGGGTCTGCGACACAGAAATAGACATCGTCTTCTTTGAGGTCGAAGACGTATTTCGTGGTGATGTAGGTTCCGACCATGTAGCCGCCATGGACATGGACGACGCCTTTAGGCTTGCCGGTGGTGCCGGATGTATAGAGAATGTACAGCGGATGTTCTGCATCCAGATGCTCGGCCTCGCAGACTGCCTTCTCGTCCTTCAGCCAGTCATGCCAGTCGATTTCCTTTGGCGCAGACAATGCGACTCCTGGAGTTTGGCGTCGTAAGACTACGACACGTTCGACGCTGGGGGAATTGGCTACGGCTTGATCGACCACTGTCTTGAGGTTGAGGACCTTTCCCCGGTCAAACCCGACATCGGCCGTAATGACCAGCTTGGCTTCGGCGTCTTGAATGCGGTTCGCGAGGGCCGGGGCGCTGAATCCCGAATAGACCACACTATGGATAGCGCCGATGCGGGCGCAGGCGAGCATGGCGATGATCTGCTCGGGAACTTTCGGGAGGTAGATCGTGACCCGGTCACCCTTTGTGATCCCAAGTTTCTTGAGCGCATTCGCGCAACGATTGACCTGTCGGTAGAGTTCACCGTAGGTGATGACCCGTTCTTGATCGTTCTCGCCCACCCAGATGACCGCCACCTTATTCCTGCGCCAGGTTTTGACGTGACGGTCCAGACAGTTATAGGAAATGTTGCAGGTGGCGCCGACGAACCACTTGGCCCAGGGATAGTTCCATTCGAGCACCTTGGTCCAGGGGGAGAACCACTCAAGCTCCTTGGCGACGTCGCTCCAGAAGCCTTCAGGGTCGGCAATTGATTTTTTGTAGGCGCTCTCATAGTCTTGAATATGGGCAACGGCTTTGGTTTGAGCGGTGGGATGATACACGCGGCTTTCCTTGAGGAGAGTCTCGATGTTCTCTGCCATGGTGCGATGACTCCTTCAGGCCAAGGTGCGATGCAAATGCTGCTCATTATGCTGGAGGGGCGGAGGGAACTCAACCATACCTTGGTACGGGTGAGGGGTATGCATTGTCACTCTGGAGCCATTCAGATGCTCCGAGACCCCGATCTGCCGTTTCTTGACAGTCGCGCAGAGGCGAGAGTAGGGTAAATTTTATTGCGCGTCACACACTGGGGCCAGTCCAATTGATGTTACCGATCGCCCACCGACAAGCTTGGCCCTTCCTGCTTGTGGTTCTCGCCTGCTTGCTGATGGCGACATTCTGTCCGCTATCTGCATCTGCCCAATTGGGGAAGCCGGAAGGGCTGTACTACAAGTCATGGGCCATTGTCCTCGGGGTGGAGAACTATCTTCTGGCCCCGAAAATTCCAGGCGCAATTGAGGATGCCAAAGCGGTAGCCCAGGCGTTTCGCCAGTTGGGCTTCGACGAGGTCGTTGAACTCTACGACAAGGATGTGAGTGCTCGCCGTTTGCAGCAGACGCTTTCTGATTTCTTGCCCCGCAAGGTTGGTCGAAATGACCGGCTTGTGCTCTATTTCGTCGGACATGCGGGTGTTACGCAGGATCTTTCCGGCGATGAGCTTGGGTATCTCGTTCCCTGGGATGCGCAGTTGGGGAATGTGTCCAAATCGGTGACGTTTGAACAACTAAAAGAATTCAGCCGGCGTAGTGCATCCAAACACACCCTCTTCTTCTTGAATGCTGCGGTTCGGGGGTGGGAGGTGAGCAGGGCTCAGCCCCTGTCCCTTGAAGGGCGATTGGCACCGGAAGACGAGACGGAACGGCGAGCCGTGCAAGTGTTGACGGCGGGCGATAAGGGTGAGTCGTTGAGTCAGGAGAATGGGAGGAGTCTCTTTGTTCAGGTATTGGTAAATGGGCTGAGTGGTATGGCGGATCGTAATAAAAACGGATGGCTCATGGCCTCGGAGGTCGGAGACTATGTGAAGCAGCAAGTCCTGGAACGGTCGAAGGACACCCAGCATCCCGTTTTTCTGCAGCTTGAAGGGGAAGGGGATACGGTGTTGACCGAGGGCCGGAAGGCGGCCTTTATCAAGGGGGCAGAGCCCCAGTCTCCGGCTGAACGACGACAGGCTGCGAAGATGCAGTATGAACAGGCCTTCGCACTTCTCCAAACCGGGAAATCGTCTGAGGAAGCGTTGGAGCGACTGAATAAGGCCCTGGATTACGATCCCACGTTCGGCGACGCCTATGTGCTCAAGAGCTATGTGCTGCTAGAAGTCCTGCCGAACCTTGACGATGCGTTGTCGGCGGCAAAGCTGGCGGTGCAGTATGCCCCTAAGAACCCGGATTCTCAGTATACACTCGGGTTGATCTACGAAAAGCGCGGGCAGTACGCTGAAGCTGAGCGTGCCATGCGGGAGGCGCTGGTGGTCAATCCCAACTATGTGGATGTCTATTTCTCGCTGGGCATTCTCTACGCCGACGAGATGAAGGATCAACCGAAATCGGTCGAGGCGTTCACGCGCTATCTCGAACTTGGAGGGAATCACGCCCGTGCCAGAGCTGCTGTGGCACAGTCAACACCCGGGAAGCCTTAGCAGGTTGCTGAAAAAGTCCGCCAATACGAAGAAGGTTGAGGCTCAGGCTAAGGTTGAGATGAAGAGAGTCTGATCTTTGCATAACCTCAACCTTGACCTCGACCTCAGCCTACATCCTGCTAGGCTCGTTCGCCGCCCTTCAGATACCCCAGCCCGATCTTTACTGCTTTCCGTCGTAATTTCTGTCCAGCGGACTTGAGGATATTCGGCGAGGACTGCGGCTGCTTTGGGATCTTGAACTTCCAGACTCAGAATCTTAATGATGCCGTCATCGATCTGAACGTCTGCCACGGGTATCCTCCATTAGGGGAACAGTGAGACGGTCACGCATCAGCCTCATGTTTCGTTGACTGGAGTAGGGGTGCATGTTAGCATAATTCTGTGTGAATTCTCGAACCTTCGTCGGATCTGCCGCAGTAGTTCCCGTTTCACCGTCCTGATCATCACCAAGGAGGCATGCGCATGAATAGGGTACTGGGGTTCAGGTCGAGGTTGGTTGGGGGAGGAGTGGCTATCGCCCTGATGATCGGACTTGCTGCCTGCGGCGGTCCTCCGAAGTGGGTGAAGCAAGGGTCAGGGGCGTTTAATGAGAAAGATAGTAAAGGCTTTTATGGTGTCGGGGCCGTCGCTGGTGTTCGGAACGAACCGTTGGCATGGGACACTGCTGAAAATCGTGCCAGAGCAGAAATCGCGAAAACTTTTGAAACCTATACCGGCTACTTGATGCGTGACTATGCGGCTTCCACGACGGCCGGAGACTTTACCAAGAACACGGAAGAGCAGAATGTCGAGCGGGCCATTAAGACGGTGACGACCACGACGCTCAGCGGCGTGCGTCCCATCGAGCGCTACAAGGATGAGAAAACGAACACGTACTACGTGTTGGCCAAGCTGAATCTTGATGAGATGAAGAACAATCTTGAGCAGGCGAAGGAACTCAACGCACAGGTTCGTGATTACGTCAGAAAGAACGCCGATAGGCTCTTTGATCGTCTTGAAAAAGAAGAAGACAAACGAGCGCCGCGCTAAAAACTCTTACTGATCGACCGCAATTGCTGCATCTGCGAGGAGGTATCGCGTGATCGTAAAGGATAGAGGGCGAATCGGGCTCGTGGCGCTGGTGTTGTTGTCGCTGGCCGGTTGTGCTCAGGAGACCAGAATAACCAGGGTCGACTCAGGGGTCGTCACGGATTTGAGCGGGCGTTGGAACGATACCGATTCCAGGATGGTTGCAGAGTCCATGGTCAAGGAGGCGCTGGAGTATCCGTGGCTGAACAATTTCTCCAGCTCGAAGCGGCGCCAACCGGTGGTCGTTGTCGGAACCATCCAGAACAGCAGCCATGAACATATCAACGTCAACACGTTTGTGGCCGATCTTGAACGTGAACTCACGAACTCTCAAAAAGTTACGTTTGTGGCCGGAAAGGGAGACCGCGAGGAACTTCGCACCGAGCGCAAAGAGCAAGCGATGCACGCGCGAGAGGATACGCAGAAGGCGCCGGGAAAAGAGATCGGCGCCGATTACATGATGAAAGGCACTATTGCGACGATCCTGGATGAGGCCGAGGGGACGAAGGCGGTGTTCTACCAGGTTGATCTGCAAATGGTGGATATGGAAAGCAACGCCAAGGTCTGGTACGGCCAGAAGAAGATTAAGAAAGTCGTCGAAAAGAAACGTTCAATCTTTTAGGCTCCACAACCTCCGTTGAGCCCTCTTGCCTCATGCCCCACCGCCTGTTTTTCAGCACGGTGGGGCGTTTTTATTTCCACCCAATCTCTCTTTGCCGCGGTGGCATTCGTGCTGCTCACCGGATGCGGCCCCTCGGTCAATCGGTATCTCCTCATCGAAACGAGTCTTCGCGCCCACGACCCCAAGGGTGCCGATGCCATTGTCCAGCAGGCTGAAAATGAGTATGGCGAAAAAAGCCGTGTCCTCTATGGCATGGATCGAGGGATGACTCTCCACCTCGCCGGCGATTATCAGCAGAGCAACGATGTATTGGAACAGGCTGAGGAAGAGTTGGATCGTCTCTACACTCGAAAGATTCGCACGGAAACCCTCGCGTTCATGACGAATGATACGGCGCTGCCCTATGAGGGTGATCCCTACGAACAGGTGTTGATCAATGTGCTGAAGGCACTCAATTATGCGGTGCTGGGTCAGTGGCAAGATGCGTTGGTCGAGGCCCGGCGTATCGACCACCGGCTTAATCGTCTTGTCGGATCGAACCACAGGAAAAGAATGCCTATCGGGATGACGGTTTTGCACGCTATCTGAGCGGCATCCTCTATGAGAGCACCGGCGATGTAAATAATGCGTTTATTGCCTATCGAAAGGCGTACGAGACCTTTGATGCCACCCGCGCATGGTCGCACACACCCGTTCCATCCCAGTTGCGGGAAGATTTATTACGAACGGCCGAGGCACTGCACTTCACTCAAGAGTTGGCCGAGTACCAATCTGTATTTCCCGTTACCAGGTGGGAGACCAGTCAGGCGTTTCAACAACTCGCTCAAGTTGTCGTGATCAGCTATAATGGCCGCGCGCCACGCAAGGAGGATCAATTTCTTGACCTGCCGATCAGTCTCGATGCACTCCAGTTGGTGCTCCTCAACCGCGGGTTTTCGCAGGCGAACCAACATTCCAATCGGGGGGTGGACACCGTCTTGTATGGGTTTAACAGACGCGTTGTTCGCGTGGCCTTGCCAAGGCTCGTTCCGCAGAAGACCCAAGTGCCTGTCGATACGGTGAGTCTCATCCCGGACAATGGCACACAGGTGACCTTGAACACAGAGTTGGTACACAACGTGACGGCCTTGGCAGATAAGGCGCTATCGGAACGAATGGCTGTAATAACCAGCAAGGCTCTCGCTCGTGCCGCCACGAAGTTCGCGATGGCCGAGGCGACAACAAGAGGGGCGCAGCAAGCAGCGGGGAGAGATGCGGGGCCGTGGGTCGGTCTTCTCGTTGGGCTACTGACGAAAGGCCTCGCTGTGGCATCGGAAGAAGCCGACAAGCGGAGCTGGCAGACGTTGCCCGATGAAATCCATCTCGCGCGGGTCTGGGTTCCACCGGGCCGTTACCAGGTGCAGAGCCAGTCAGGCGGTGAGTCTCATGACACTCTGAAGCCTGAGGCCGTGCGGACACTGTCCATCGGGCCAGGCGAGACTGCCGTGCTCATTCAACGGGTGATGCCATGATAGATGGGTCGCTGTTCGTGCGCCGAATCGGGGTGGTGCTGATGGCTTTGGTCGCACTATCCGGCTGCGCATGGTTTGGAGGACAAGCGAAACCAGACTGGATCGATGGGGTGAGTGCCGCCTATCCGTCAGGACAATATCTCGTCGGCGTGGGACAGGCGGATAGCCGTGCGGCAGCCGAGGATCGCGCCTACGCAGCGGTAGCCCGTATTTTCAAAGCCGAGGTCAATGCGCAAGCGAAAGACTGGGAGTCGTATTTGGTAATTGAGCAGCGCGGACAGACCAGCGCTGAACGACGTTTGACGCTCGACAATCTGACCCGTGTGTCGACCGACAAAGTATTGGAGAACGTCCAGATTGTCGATCGGTGGGTCGATGTGCACAAGGGCCTCCATTATGCTTTGGCAGGGATGCATCGGTCTCAGGCAGAGGCATCATTTATGGAACGGATTACCGAGCTGGATCGATCGATCAGTGACGATATCGAAGAGGCCCATCACTCCTCCGATAAGCTGGCAAGAGTCAGAGCGCTAAGACGCGCTGCCAGAAATTTGGTGTTGCGGGAGACCTATAATGCCGACCTCCGCGTGATTCGACCGAGCGGGCAGGGTACCGCCGCAGCCTACCGCGTAAGCGAACTCACGCACGAACTCGAACAGTTCCTTGCCACGAATCTGGTGCTCGCGGTTGCGGTGACCGGCGACCAGGCCGAACCGGCACAACGTGCCTTGACGGAGGGATTGCTGAAGGAAGGGCTCCAAGTCACGAGCCGACTGTGGGGAATGGATCGTTCGATGAGCGGGGATTCCAGCAGTCCATCCCCGGAACTGCTCGTGCGGGGTGTGGTGCGGGTGTGGCCGATCGACGTGCGCGATCCACAATTCAAGTTCGTGCGATGGTGCAGCGATTTCGAAGTTGTGGATTTGACAAGCCAGCGCGTGGTCGGCGCCTTGTCGAAGGGTGGCAAGGAGGGCCATCTGTCGGAGCGTGAGGCGACAGCTAAAGTTGTGCGCGTCATGCAGCGAGAGTTTTCTGCCGATGTGGCGAAGGCCATTGCGGCGCATGTGTATGGAGAGTCGGAACTGCCGGCACAGATGAGCCAGCCTGCGGGATGTCCGCGGGACGGCCTGGCATCTACGCCGGCGTCAGTACCCCACTAACTTAGACAGAGAGGGAGGATATGGCCAAATCGAAGTCGGAAGCAGGACACACATCAACTCGCGCACCACGCAGCCGTGGCCGCGGGCTGACGATCACAAAACAACGGGTTCCCAGTCGTTTGGCGAAACGCCGGCTGGGTGAGCGGCTCAAGAACGACACTGTGTCATTCAATCAAGGAAATCTCGCTGACAAGTTCCGTAAGGAGGGGTATGACGAACTGCCGCTGGATGAGCTCCAAGATCGGCTCTCCAAAATGTCTGGCCCCTTGGCCGCCATCATTCTGAAGGGGAGAGTGTGATCGCATGCCATACTACTATTTTGACTCAACAGCTCTGGTGAAACGGTACAGCATGGAGCGCGGCACACGCATCATCAACAGACTCATGGTGAAACGGAGCAAAGTGGCCATTCTGCCGACGTGGTCCGTGACCGATTTTTATACGGCCTTCGCGAATCGAGCCCACCACGGAGAGATTACCCGGGACGATTGTTACTCGGTGATCCATAAGTTCGAGAAAGAATCGCAGGAGGGTCTCTACCAGTTCATTGCCCCGACGATGCAGACGTACTTAGCGACGAAAGAACTCGCGTTGGAGTATCCTGCGCTCCGATCGCCACAGGTCTTGCATCTGGCGCTAGCTTTGGAGCTCAAGCCCTTGCGGCTGACCGTTGTCAGTGCCGACACACAATTGTTGACGGCCTGTCATTCGGCGGGTCTCCATACCATCAATCCGGAGGAAGCGATTGATGAGATCAGGGTAGCTGTGCGAGACCGCGAGACTGGCGGGGCGGGCGAGACTGGGTGGAATCCAAACTGCCCATGTCGCGCCTCTCTCGCCTATCCCGCGTTGCATGTTGCACTAGCAGGATGTTCAAAAAGGCTACGGTTCCCACCCGCCCAACCCCGGCGCGCGGCTCGACTGAGCTCGCCGAAGTCCGAGACGCGCCTGAAAGTCGGTGATCATCGCGTCTGATGAAGGACTCTACAGGACGCTGAAAGCCTTTCGGAAAGCTGGGGGGCTTTTTATTCGTGCTAGAGTTGCCGTTCGGTTCAGCGGGTCCTTAGGCATACCTGTGCCAGTAGCTCCAGGACCGCTTCATTCCATCCCACCGGCCCGATTCCGGGGGCATAGAATCATTCTCGGCAGGTGAATGTCGGGGTCATAGGATCCGTCCGGTTTCTGGACAAGAATTGGGTAATCCACCATAGCCAGCAGAGGGGCGTCATTGATGCTGTCTCCGATGCCGACTGTTTCGATCCGTTCCGCTCTGTCCGCTCATGCGTTGTTGGCGGAGGTAGCAGCGCAGGAGGACGGAAGCGGCCTCCCCCTTGTCATTTTCCCCGATCAGATGAAAGAGTCGCCCTCCTTTTGTCCATCGCAAGCCCGCGAGTGACGATTTGGCGGCAGACTTCTTCGACGAGTGCCTGAGGGCCTTGCAGGAGGTACGGCTCGTCGTATTCCCGTTGCTTGGCCAGGAGCGCGTCAGCATAGGGGAGTCCGGTCACCTGCATGATGGACTCTACTGACAGGTCGCCAAAGCCCTGCAATGGCGTTTCAACAGCATCTTCAATTTGTTTCAGAACCTCTCGCAGCATGTGATAGGGAAGGCCTAATTCGATGACCTGGTAGGGAGACCTGGTTCGCATCCGCTCCAAGGGGAAATCGAAAAGGCCATGAGGAACAAATACCGCACCGCCGTTTTCGACAATGAAGGGATCACGGTGGTCGAGGCGTTGGCGAAGCGGTTCCATTTCCGCCCGCGTTTTACTCGAGACCAGAATGAGGGGAATCCCTGCTCGCGGAGTGCGGCGAGAGCTGGAGCGGCCGCCTCGTAGGAATAGGTCGTGCCGTCCAGGAGTGAGCCATCCAAGTCTGTATAGACGATCAAATTGGGCATGGTCTTGCGCCGTTACAAGTGATGTAGATCATCGACCGCGCCTGGATTTTGATCGGGCCACCAACCGTCGTTCCAAGAACCCTTTTGCGAGATCGGCTGCGCCGAGTCCGAATGCAATCGCTCCGGCCAGCACGATTCCTCCCCAGGTAATGCCGAATCCCACGACGACAATGTGTTGGGCAATGCCGAGTTGCTCCAGCGCCATGGCGCCGGCGAGGGCTTGGATTCCCCAGCGGGAACAGGCTGCGATGAGTCGGGCGGGAGGCAGTCCGGCGTTGACGGCGGCAATCAGGACAGCCCGGGATACAAAGTTCGAGAGAAAGTACCCGGCCAGGAGAATCACCGCTGCCGTCACTAGATGGGGCACATAGGCCAGCAGTGACTGGGCGAACTGGTTGATCGGAGTCAGGTTCAGGGCTCCTAACGCCGCGATCGACGCCAGCACCATCACCGTCCAATAGATGCTGCGACCGACAAGGTGAGAGGGATCGGTCTTGACTCCTCCACGCAGGAGCGCGGCATTCATCCCCAGTCGATCACAGAGATGGTCGAATCCAATCATGCGAAACAGCCGTTCAGCGAAGAGACCGAACGCCCACGCGGTGAAGAGGCCACCGAGCAAGATAATGCCCATGGCGAGCACATTGGGCAGCACATTCAGCATCTGATGTCCGAGCAATTCCAACGGCTTCAGAAGCGCTTGGTTAATGAAGTTATCCATGTTCACCTCCTGCGTCGGTCGTCGTGTGGTGCAACAAAGCTGGTGTCGCTGGTTGCAGCGTCAGCGGTTGCCACCGTTCCACCAGATAGGATTTCATGCGTTCGAACGTGTGGCACAAGCTTTCGATCTTCTGTTCTGCCTCCGTGGACGTCAGGCCTTGGGTGGCATAGACGAATGAGGCGGTCCGGCCTAAATACAGAGGGGTCAGGGCTTTGAGCAGGTGATCGCGCGGCATGATTCGTTTGTGGTACGCGATGGCGGCATCGTAGACGACCTGGACCCACAACTCATCGGGGATACGGCAGTCGGTGTCGGATCCCCATTGGAGATCGCGCAGCTGAGTGAGAACGTGTCGTCGGTCAGAATCTGCCGCCAGATGGGTTCAAGATCAGTGAGGCCCTGTCGATACTGCGACACCATCCGTTCCACGTTGACATGGACTGGTTCGACTCCGACCTCGTAGGGAAATCCAAAGAGTGGAACCGGTTGTCGATCCCTCCTGCCGGGACCAGAGGCCTTCATGCTGTTCCATCGAGGCAAAGAGAGCGCCCATCACTTGCATCAACATGGCCGAGAGGTCGGCAGCAGGATCCTTCGGATTATGAATTTTTGCGCCAAGGAAGCTCTGGCAGACCCGTGCACCGCTGGCAAGGGCCTCCGTCGTCATCCAGATATCGATGCCGAAGCGCGCCACTTCCGATTCCCAGACATGTTGGTCGAGATAGTGGGCCGCGAGGGCGCCGGAGAAACCGAACTCCCCACCGATGGGCTGGCGGATCCGTTGCCCGTAGAGCGCCCTGGTGAGCGGGTAGGCGAGACTGTTCGTGATCGTACCGTCGTATTTGTGGCGTAGGTAGTAGGGTGCGACGTAGTCGTATCCCTCTTCCATGATCGGACGGAGTAACAGTTCGATCCATTCCGGTGAAATGCTGCGGAGGTCCGCGTCGACGACTGCGCAGGCCCTGGCTTTCAGTCGTCGAGCAATCTCGAAGATCGTGCGGAAGGCACTGCCTTTCCCAGGAATACCATGGTACGGCGTGACGATCCGATGCAGGACACTTTGTTGCTCGCCGATAAAGAGGTGTTGAAAATCGATGGCAGTGCGGGCGACGATGGCCGGTGTCTCATCTGAAGAGCCGCCGTCGGAGTTGACCAGGACGGCGCGACGTCCAGGGAAGTGTTTGGCGAGACCCACGCTCACGGCCCGCACGACATGTCCGACCGTATCGGCGTTGTTATAGCTCGGAATCCCGACGAGGATCTCCGCTGAGCCAACATCTTGGATGCGTGCTTCCGTGGCTGCCGTGAGTGGTGTGAGACCGTTGTTCATGACGGTGTGGCCGCCGGTTCAGACGTGGGGTCCCAGACGTGATCCGCTTCGACGGCGTCGACCAGGCGATCGAAAATATCGGGCACGGCATGGGTCACTCGACTCCAGTTGGAAATCATGGGGACGCCAAGCGGGTCATCAAGAAACCCTTCGGTAGCCAGTTTCATGCCTTTCAAGAAGACTTCGACGGCCGTCCGTTCTTGGTGCCGGTCGAACGTGAGGCTGTTGATGGCCGCGTCGTTTTCGTAGCGGCTGATCGCTTCCTGAGCGGCTTGCAAATAGGTCGCCCGCAAGGTCTTGAGGACCCCGTCAGTTAAGACAACACCTTCGCTCGCCAGGTTTCTGAAGAGCGATTTCGTAATATCGACGCACATCTTGAGGAGGCCGGCATCGGGATTGTGATCCGAAAGTTCCTGGTGTTTGTGGTCATAGGCATCGGCAATATCGGCTTGGCAAATGCGGCGCAGGGCACAGTTCCGAAACACCTCCGCGAGGACACCGATTTCGAGACCCCAGTCACCTGGAATTCTGTTGGTCCAGGCCAGATCCCGCACCATGGCGAACTCGCCGGCGAGAGGGTAGCGAAAGCTGTCAAGAAACGTCAGGAGGCGCGTGAGGTCCCACGAGCTGTTGGAGGCTTCGGATCATGGGGGTGATGAAGAGGCGGGTTACTCGCCCATGGAGCCGGTCTGGTGACTCGGCTGTAATAGCCTTTGCAGAACTCATAACCAAGATTTGGATTGGCGATGGGATAGCACAGGCGTGCCAGATATTCCCGGCTGTAGCTTGTAATGTCGCAGTCATGGAGTGCGATGACCTGGCTGTCGTTTCTGGCCAGCACATAGCCGAAGGCTGTCCAACAGCCTCGTCCCTTGCCCTGCAGGCCGATATCAAGGTTGTGATCGACCAAGAGCTTGAGGATGGCTTGGATGCGCGCCCCATCATTCCAGATGAGACGTACCCGCTGAGGGAGCACGGAAAAAAATTGCTTAGCCAGGCGAAATTCCAAGGCTGAGGCGTGATCCAGTGAGATCACTATTTCATTGAGGTACGACACGTTCTTGAGCGTGCTGACGATGGCCTTCAATGCCGGGCGCCCCAATTCCGCATAGAGGGAAGGGAGAACCAGGGCGATGGGATTGACGCGCCCATAACGCGTCAACTCGCGCTCCAGTTGGTCGACGTTCGGCTGTCCGAGCCGGTGAAGCACCGTAACGACACCGTTTTGGTAGAAGTCTGAACCTCTCAAGATAAGTAGAAATCTTCCCCCAAGCCCTGGATCCAGTTATGCCACAGCCTTCCTTGTCTTTAACTAGGCATGGGACTAGCCGCTGAGTGCCGAGTGCCAGCACAGCTAATTGCAAAATACTTCAAAGTTTTCAAGTATCTCATCTATCGCCTCTGCATGCGTGCAGCACCAGCATAGGGGAGAATGCGCGTGTGAGCGCCCAATGAAGCCACTCAGGCATTATCCCAATACCTTCCCCCTCGACATGCTCAGGCGGCATACCGACTACCCAATCCTAAGGGGCCGGTCTCTGCTCACGCATGGAATGCGACCGTGTCGGACCGCTGCAGCAAGGATCTCCATAAGCATCGTGTATTCACTGCCCTTGCGAACCCACGCGAACGCTTTTCGTTCAGTTGTCTCATGCGCCATGTCTTTTGTTCTGCAGAGAACACCACGACAGGGGTTCCAGGCCACTTCAGTCGGGAGAGTGATAGGATTTCCAAGCCGTCCATCTTTGGCATTCGGTAGTCAGTCAGGACGACGTCAACGGGAGTATTTTTCCATTTGCACGAAGGCTTCCAACCCGTTCGCCGCCCCATAGACTATATATCCAGCGCTGACGAGTCTCGGATGGAAAGGATGTAGCGAAATCATGATCATCGTCGACGACCAACACGCGTTTGCTGTTCCGTTCCATAGTGCTCTTGTCTCCTTTCTCACTATCCTTCCTGGCGACGACGGCACACACATTCCTGAGAGGTTTCCGTACTCGCTAGGGATACTCGTTATGCCATAAATGCAAATCACCTCGTTTCCTTCCAACGAATACTATGGATTGACCTTGTCCGTCCAGTGTTTCCAGCGCGATTCCAACTGGAAAGGTTATCATCGTTGGTACCTATGAAAGCCAGCCGTCGACGTAATGGAAATTGGAAAGTCGATGAACCAATAGAGCAAACAGTAGACCGCGAGATCATGCAGGGTACCCATCAACAGGGATTCAATGGGAAATCAACCCGATAGACGGTTGAATGGCGACGGTACGGACCTGCTGAAGATCGAGCGTTCAAGGGGACGATTTTGTCGCAGAGACCGGAGAAGAACGGCAGGAATACTAGTTGGTATGCGGACTTCTGACTCTCAGAGACAAGTTGTCTCGTGCAGGAACAGGTTGACTGATGATCGAGTCAGACGTAACCATATTGGCGAAGCTTGCGAAGAAGAGTTTTGCGATGGATACCAAGGACAGCGGCGGCATGACCGTGGTCCTGATGATGGGCTTCCAGTACGCGCAGAATATAATTCTTTTCCATATCCTCGAGGGTGTCCCATCCGCGAGCCTTGGCCTGGTCTTGAAGGGTCGTTGTTCTGATGGTCTCCGGCAAATCCTCTACGGTGATGACGGGATGCGGGGTCAAGGCAATGGCTCGCTCGATCACATGCTCGAGTTCGCGAACGTTGCCGGGCCATGAATAGCCTGTCAGCAAAGGAATGGTGTCCGGCGAGAGACCAGTCACGGGCTTTTCCTTGGTCCGGCCGAATTTGTCGACGAAATACCGGCTCAGAAGCGGAATGTCTTCTGTTCGATCCCGCAATGGAGGAAGGACAATGGTGACAACTTCCAGGCGATAAAAAAGGTCCTCGCGAAATGTCCCGGCCTCGACGAGCGATTTCAACTCCTTTTTTGATGCAGCGATGATTCTGACGTCGATTGCACGAGGCGTCTCGCTCCCGACCCGCCGGATCTCGCGTTCCTGCAGCGATCGGAGCAACTTGCTTGCATCACTGGGGAAAGGTCCGCGATCTCGTCCAGAAAACAAGTGCCGAGATGCGCTTGTTCGAGCAGGCCTTTCTTGCTCGCGACGGCTCCGGTAAACGCGCCTCGTTCATGTCCAAACAGCTCAGATTCGAGCAGCGTTTCGGCCAACGAACCGGTATCAATTGCGACGAACGGCCCGTTGCTCCTGGTACTGTTCGCATGGATGGCGCGCGCGATCAGCTCTTTTCCGGTCCCGCTTTCGCCCTGAATCAAAACCGTGCTATCAGTCGCCGCAATGCGCGCGACGAGTTTATACACTGCCACCATGCCGGCACAGCTTCCCACGAGGTTGTCGAATCGGTATCGCTCGCGCAATTGGTCGCGCAGCGATCGATTCTCTCGTACTAACTTCTTGTGTTCGAGCGCCCGCCGCACCACAACCGAATGTCATCCACGACGAACGGCTTGCTAAGATAATCGAAGGCCCCGGCCTTGATGGCATCCACTGCCGTCTTGAGGGATCCGTAGGCCGTCAACAGAATCACCAGGACATCCGGTGCCTTTTCGCGCACCGCGGCCAGCAAGGCCAGCCCATCCATCCCGGGCATGTGAATGTCTGTGATGACCAGATCCGGCTGCCATTCGCTGATTCGTCGCAGCGCCGTCTCTGCGTCCTCGGCGGTCTCCACCTGATACCCCTCTTTGGCCACGATTTCGCCCAGCAAGGCCAATGTTTCGGCGTCGTCATCCACCACCATCACGCGAGATTGTCGCAGCATCAGCGCGATCCTCCATCGGTTGGAAGCACGATCGTAAACCGAGACCCTTTCCCCGGGATCGGCTATCCACCTTGATTTGGCCCCCGTGCGCCCGAATGGTTTCCAGCGCGCTCGCCAACCCCAGTCCCGTGCCACGCCCGGCCCTCTTCGTCGTAAAGAACGGCTGAAAAATCTGAACTAACTGTTCGTCTCTCATCCCACAGCCTGTATCGATGAATTCCACCGAGACCCACGTTCGATGGTCCGAGTGCCTTGGCTCGATAATGGCCTGAGAGACCCGCACGAACAGTGTTCCTCCGGTCGGCATTGCGTCGAGTGCGTTTTCGATCAAACTGTTGAATACCTCCTGAAGAAGCTGGTGGGCATCGGCCTCGACTTTCTGGTATTTGATGGTTCCGTTCGGTAGTCAGCAGAATTCCGGCTGGAAAAGGGCAACACATTCCGTGACACACGCATTCAGATCGAGCGGAGATTGCACCGGTTCCGGTCTCCGGGTATATAACAGTAGGTCTTGAATAATTTTAGAGGTTCGTTCGATCTGTGCTTCCACCGTCTGAACCTTAGTTGTCGTGATCTTGTTCCCAACAGCTTACTTAGCTGATGAGCTGTATATGTCCGAATAGCGCCGTCAAAGGAGTGCCGATTTTATGCGCTACAGTTGCTGCAACCTGCCCGATGGCCGATAGGCGTTGAGCAGCGCGTGCCGCATCACGCTGCGCTTCCGAGAGCAATTCGTTCGTGTGGGCCAGTATCCGATTCTTTTGCAGCACCTCGTCGGTTGCCTCGCCGATTTTCAGTTGTAGGTTGCCGTTCATCGCCTGCAAGGATGCTGTTAATTTCGCATTGTCATGGGTTGCTTCCCGGATCTTCTTCACCATCTCGTTGAATGTACCGGCAAGTTCCCCCAAGTTCATCCTGTTCTTCAACAGGTACGGCCGAGGTCATGGTTCCTTGGGAAACTGATTCGACGGCGGTGAGCAATTGTTTCACCGGACGATGCACTTTGAAGTACAGAAACACATTGATCGCAACCACGATCGTCAATCCAGTCAGTAATCGCCTAGTTCTGGAGGCCTGCCGTAATGATTCCAGGGCTTCATCCATCTGCATAGTAGAGAACTTTGCATAGGTCGCCCCAACGACGGCAGACCTCAAGAATATCGGGGCAGCCAGGAAGACCCGATGGGTATTGGTCCGATCTGCATAATCAATCAGGGGCCGCCGTTCCTCGCGCACCCGCAGAACAAGGTCAGGTGCCTGCTTTTCAAAGAGTGAACTCCGTGGGGCCAGCGTCTCGGAATTGGCACAGGACTCTCTACCGATTCGGGTGGAAATTCATACAGTACGATGTTGAGAAGATTTGGCACAGCCGCCAGGATCTTCTCTAGCTCTTTGGTCCTTGCCTCCCGATTCCACAGCTGGACAAGACTGGTCACGTTTGCTCTACGGATCGCCCGACGGCCAGCGCCGCGTTTCGGACGTTATCTTCCGCCGTGTGCTGGATCGAGCGGGTCTCAAGCCATTCGGTCGTGCCCGCGGAGACGCCGACGATAAAGATGATGATCAGCGTCATCTTGACTTGAAGGCTCAGCCGGTGCCACCGGTTCAGCATATGTTTATGTTAATCCCACATATTTCCTTGTTCAACCGGAATTTGAGACAAGATGTCTACTGCGGAATAAGTTGTCTCTCGTCTTGGTGAACGATCTGCAACGTTTCATATCTCGATGCAACAGTCATCGGGATAAAACCTCGGATCTTCCGCGGTCTTGCACTAACCAGCGCGCGGAATCATCTTCGGGCATCCGGTTTGCTCAGTCTCCACGATATGACATTTGACATCGGGATTTACCCATGGTGACTGGACGAATACTTCTGGTCGAGGCCGACGCGGTGTTAGGTGCTGTCTTAGCTGAAGTGCTTCGGCACAACGAGTATCAGGTGATTGTCGTGAAAACACTCATGAAAGGAAGGGGAGATTGAGCACATGCATTCCATGAACGCGGTCATTCTGGATATTGATACCACCACGGCAGAAAAAGAATTGGCCTGGCTCGAGGCGCTTTGGCCTTTCGACGAGTCGCTGCCGATCGTGTTGATGGGTCTGCAGGTATCGCAGGAGCTGCGCAATCGTCTGCGTTTACAGCTCGGTCTCCAGAAGACCGACACTCTGACCTTACTACAGAAGCCGTTTCGGAATGATGAATTGCTCGCTGCCGTTCAACTGGCGGAAGAGAGCGGTTTGCCGGGCCAGGTGAACGAAGTATAAAACGCAGGGCATTGGGATCGGAGCACGACGGGTCGAGAGAAAGGTGAAAACCATGCGATGCGAACGTTGTTCTGGGCTTGTGGTGGTGGATTACTTTATTGGAGGCGCGACCACCATCGGAGGCTGGGCCTATGGCGGATGGCGGTGTGTCAATTGCGGTGCGATCGGTTTATCCGGGCAAACAGGAGGGCATCCTGCTATCCGACGTGTTGCAGGAGGCAGAAAAACTGGCAGGCAACGTCTTACGTTGGGCACAAGGTATCGTCGGCCATGAGTAGCAATCAGATCAGCAAGATAGGGGAGAACGATGTGAATCTTTCGCCTGTCAAGCGAGGTGGAACCATGTCCAAAATAATAATGAGGTGCATGATCGTTCTGCTGTTCGGGGGCTGAAGTTTGTTGGTCTGCGCAGCGCCTTGGCTCAGCTTTATATGCTCCTTATAAACGATCAAGGGCGATCTGGTTATCCATCAAGGGCTATGTGTATGTCATCAAAGACATTTTTGGGAGACTCGTATACTCCCTCATGTTGACAAAAATACAAAGCGTGAGCGCCTGTTGGTCCTAGGGGAGTGGATCGAGGCAGATGTGATTATGGGTGAGAGAGTCGTTGCACTTCGACCGTCGAAATAAGCCCGATGACATAATGAAAGGAGCAGTCCGATGAGAATCGCCCAGGTTGCACCCTTGTGGGAGAGCGTTCCGCCGAGACTCATGGAGGAACGAGCGAATCGTGCTCCTACCTCACCGAAGAACTGGTTCGGCTCGGTCACGACGTAACCCTCTTCGCGAGCGGAGATTCGGAGCCACTGCCGCTCGTCTCGAAGCGATCTGCGCTCGCGCACCGCCGGTCGAACACAGGGATCTTCAACCGCGATGCGCCCATCACGATGCTCATGGAGCAGGCGCTGGAAAGAACCGGCGATTTCGAACGAATATCATCGACTCCCATTCTGATTTCATGGGCTTCCCTCTCGCACGGCGGAACCTAACCCCCGACGGTGACCACGTTCCATGGTCGGCTCCATCCGCCCGAGCTGCAGCCGGTATTTCGTGAGTATGCGGAGATGCCGATGGTGTCGATTTCGGATGCCCAGCGGAAACCGGTCTCTTGGGCAAATTGGCATGTGACCGCTCTATCACGGTTTGCCAAGAGATCTGTACGGCTTGTATCCGAATCCCGGAGGCGATCGGGATTCTCGCGAATCGCCCCCGAGAAGCGACCGGATCATGCAATTGAAATCGCCAAGCGGGTAGGGATTCCTTTGCGGATTGCTGCGAAGGTCTTGATCCGATGGATCAAGAATACTTTCACACCGAAATCGAGCCGCTGCTCGCTGATCGATTAATCGAGTATCTCGGTGAGATCACGGACGCTGAAAAGCATGATTCTGGGGCATGCAATGGCGCTCGTTTGTCCCTACGACTGGCCGGAGCCGTTTGGTCTCGTGCTAATTGAAGCGCTGGCCTGCGGAACGCCCGTGCTGGCCTATCGGCGTGGGTCCATTCCTGAAATCATTGAGGACAGAGCCACTGGATTCGTCTGCGAGGGACTGGAACCAGACGACGGCGGCTATCCAACATTCTGCAAATCGACCGTCGACGATGTCGCTCGGACCTTCGAGCAGCGCTTCAGCGTGGAACGAATGGCGCAAGACTATGTCAGAGTGTATGAGCAGGCACTCGGTCACCGCTGCAAAAGGGAGATAGAGGCAGGGAGTTTGTTCTTGGCCTGCATTCTCGATCAGTGCCTAAATGTGGATTAATTTCCGGGTGGAGGAGGAAAGGAAGAACCCGCTCTTCAGCTTGAGAAGGAGATGAATATGAAGTTCCTAAACTCAATCAGTCTTGCCATGGCAATTGTCAGTGTCGAACTTTAGCGGCTTTGGGAATGCGGGCGGAAGCCCAGTCGCCTCCGAAATCGCCGCCTTCGAAGATTGTGACAGGAGAAGTGGCTCAGGTCGAAGGGGATGTTTATATGGCCAAGGATTCTCAAGGCGAGCTCACACTCGATATAGTGGACAAGTCCTATGTCATCACCAGTCAAGCCGGTGGAGCGGTACGTCTTGAACTCGACGACAATACCAAAGTCCAAAAGCGGGTCAACCCGGGGGATAAGATCGTAGCCAAGATCTCATCCGAAGGCCATACCCTCTCGGTCACGCGACTCCAGCCATAGCTGACGAAACCTAGGAGAGTACGTCATGCCCACACGCGAATCTAAGTTTGTCGAACCGTCACTCGGCACCGGCGGGTTCAGGTGTGGGACTCAGGCCGAGCCAAGGATGTGATGAACTTTGCAATGTGTCGGGAGAGAGCCGAGAGTCGGAAACCGGGCGTTGAAGAAGGACCAGATAATGGAGCGGAAAATCTGATTCACGTTGAGATCGAACAAGCTGAACGGATAGGATCGCTCAATCCACGCCTTGCCGGCAGCTTGAACGAGCTTGGAAGTTCTGTACGCCAAGCACCATAAATACAAACAAGCCGAACGTATGTTCCAACGTTCACTGGGAATATGTGTGGCCGTCCTGGGTTCAGATCATCCTGACGTGGCTGTCCTATTGAAGAATTTGGGGATATGGAAAGCTTCCCAGAGACACTATGTTGAAGCGGATCTTCTATTGAAGCAATCGCTCTTGTTGACAAACCGAAATTTGGGGAATGAGCACCCGATTGCGGCGGTGACGATGAGAACGATCGCGGTATCTTGCCATACAGGGCCACTCTGAGGATGCTGAGCGCGTCGATTCGCCGTTCGCTTGAGATGAGCGAGAAAATTCTTGGATCGGAGCATCCTGAGGTAGCGGCGAGTCGGAAGGTGTTTGCTCAGGTTCTCAGCACCATGTATCGAGATACGGCAACCGATAGGATATGAACGGGCCCTTTGGTGTCCACGTGAGATTTGTGGCCGGTGTCTGATGTCTACATCTGCGATTATTGAAGAGTAGAGGGGGTTTCGCGGTGGCTGAGAATGATATGGCGATGGAAGGCCGGGCAAGATCAGGATGGGAGTTACTGAGGACAAGGAGCTTCGCCTTTCTGTTTGCCGGCCAGACTATTTCCCAAATCGGCGACAGTATGAACAAAGTGGCTCTGCTGTGGTTCGTGTATGAATTTACGGCTTTCAAGATGACGGTGATCGGATTGCTCCAGACCATTCACCGTTGGTCTTCGGTCCGCTTATTGGAGTTTATCTCGATTGGATGAAGAGAAGCTGTGATGATCTGGGTTCACCTCATCCGCACCGGGTTGGTCATGCTTATCCCATCACTCTACGCCCCCTGGAAATCCTGACGCTCGAATGGCTCTACGTGCTTGTTTTCGCGACGTTGATCGTCTCCACGGTATTTGGTCTGGCATTGGCGTCGGCCGTTCCGTTCTCGGAACCTCTGTGTTGTAACCACCGCAGCCAATGCCTTGATTCAAAGCACGACCAATATCGGCCTTCTGATAGGACCGGCAGTCAGCGGGGTGGGTATTGCTATGATCGGAGCACACAATGTCCTGTACCTTGATGCGGCGACGTTCATGGTGTCTGGATGTGCCTGATGCTGATCGTACCGGCACCAGACATTGCAAGCACCCGCGCAGATTGCCGACAGAGCCTCGATCCTCCAAGATCTTTTGGTCGGATTTCGATTTGTCTTCATCCAGCATCGGACCGTGCTCCTTCTCGATGCTCACCGCCACACTCTACAGTTTGGGCGCGTGCCTCGCGCTCGCTTTGCTTGGCGGCCATGTAGGCGTTCGATGCGAGTGCCGTCGACTCGGGTGGCTGTGGTCATCGCTTGGTATAGGTATGCGGCTGCGTCCGCCTCGGGGCCGGCATGGATCAATCAGGGAAATTTCCAAACCGCCTGCGGTTGATCTCTGCTGCTCTGGCCGTCGGCGCCGTCGCGGTGTGTACGCTTGGGATGCTCAAGGCTCCGGTCATGGCCGCTGCCTCGATCATCGTGTTTGGTGGTAGTACCGCCCATTCATGCTCATCGTGTGGGCGATGTTGTAGTAATTGACGCCCGAACCCCTCTTGGGCCGCTCCACTCATTTTTCAGCACCGGTGCTATGGCTTCTGCTATGGCGGGGATGGCAGGGTTCAGTTGGGTGGCGGATGCCATCGGGCCGGCAGCGAGCCTTGTGGGTATTGGGGTGCTGCTGTTGGGAACGGCGACTGTTGCGGCTGCCTTCAGTCGACGACACCCCGACCCGGCGGCTTCCGATTTGATTCCGGCGCTAGGCCATTCCATCCCGTTTCATTGCTGGGCTGATCTCGATGGAAAGAGAGTGAGAGATGTGAAACGGTCCCACCTCTGGCGCAGCGGTTTTGGAGAGGGCGCGACCCTCCTGGCACTCTGCCTGTGTGCCATGCTTACGGGTCAGCTCACGAATCCGATGCTCGGGCAGAGTGATCAGCGCTCAATCACATCAGATCAGTCTCCTGCCGATCAGGGCAAAGTGGGAGATTCCAAGCATCCTGTCAAACCACAGAAAGAACTGCTTCAGGCCCAGTCGTCTGCTCAGGAATCGAAGCCGGCCCAGCCGAAGATGCAGACATCCAAGAGCGAGGAATCGAAGGCAAAGAAGGACATTGGGGAAGAGCGGACTGAGAAAGAAAAGGAGAGTACAGGCAAGAAAGCAGTGTCCTCGCTGATTCTGACGGTCAAACTTGCTTTGCTGGAAGATCCCCGCCTGTTTCCGTACGAGATCGAGGTGGACGCCGGGTCTGACGAGGCCACGCTTACGGGGAGGGTGTCTACCGAGACGGAGAAGGCTGCCGCAGCACAAATTGCGAGTACGGTTCCCACCGTGAAATCTGTGTCCAACAAACTGGAAGTGATCAAGGAACTGCCGGACGTCATTATCCACAAACAGGACGACATCATCACCCGTTATGTCAAAGAACGATTTGCTCAAAGTGCGACCGTGACCGCCGCCAAGTTCGACGTGAAGACGGAACACGGTATAGTTTCACTCAGCGGCACCGTCCGGTTCCAAGTGATTGTGCTGGAAGCGGCAGAAGCGGCTAGGCAGGTCCCAGGGGTCAAAGCCGTGAGGACGGACAAGGTCAAGATCGAGAGTGAGGGATGAGATCTTGGCAGACTCTGATGATCAACCGAGTTTCTACGCCACACAACGGAACAACTCAAACAGAGGCGCGCGCGGTGCGCCCCTGGCGCATGCTTTTTGCGCGCGAAACTTTGGATTGATCTGGCTCAGCCAGTTGGTATCCCAAGTTGGCGATGGTATCTCGAACCTTGCCCTCCTCTGGTTCGTGTATTCGATTACCGGCTCACCGGTCAAAACCACCATTATCGGACTCCTTCATACGATTCCACCCATTGTGGTCGGCCCCTTCATCGGCGTCTATGTGGACCGGTTGCCGAAAAAACTTTTCCTTATCGGATCAAACGTTTTGCGGGCTGTGCTGATCGGAATCATTCCCTGCGCCATCCAGGCCGAGACCTTCACGGTCAATTTCTTGTACGCCCTTGTCCTTCTCGACGCAGTGGCCATGGCGATGTTAAGTCCGGCGCTGACGGCGTCGGTGCCGCTGATTGTCCCGCGGGCGCAATTCACCGCCGCGAATGCGCTTATTCAGAGCACGACCAGCCTGGGCATCATTTTCGGTCCGGCAATGAGCGGGATAGGCATCGCTTTTTTCGGTTCCCAGGAAGTGCTCTGTCTGAACGCGGTCACGTATTTCGTGGCGGCGGTATGCCTCGGGCTCGTACGATTGGGGACGCTACAGCCTTCTGCAGAATCAAAACAGACCAGTGGTTCAGCACTGCAAGATTTCAGGGAGGGGCTGGTCTTCGTAGTCATCAAACAACGCGTCATCGTGTTGTTGGTCGTAGCCGCAGGGTGTTATGGATTTGGCGCCAGCGCCCTGACCACATTGTTCCCTGTCTTTGCGAAAAAGCTGTTGGGGCTGGGACCGGTCGAGGTGGGCTACCTCTGGTCCGCCCTGGGAGTGGGGCTGCTACTCATGTCGATGGCGCTATTGCAGTTCACTGAGTGGAACTTGTCGGATCGCACCAGGATTATCGCTGGGGCAAGCGTAGCAAGCGCATTAGCGATCGGGGTGCTCGTCTGGACGAATAATTTATGGTTGGTCGGTCTGCTCATGGTCGTCATCGGTGGGGGTATGGGAGCCTTCACCCCGATCGCGTGGGGTATCATGCAGGAACTGACCCCCGGAAACCTCGTCGGACGGGTGATGAGTCTCTATAGCACTGGCGCAATGGCGGCCGCCATCAGTGGGATCAGTTTGTTCGGTTGGGTCACAGAACGGTTTGGTGAATCGACCGGCGTCGCAGGAATTGGCGCGACCTTTCTGCTCACTGCCTCCCTTGGCGCTTGGTTGAGCTGGTCCATCCGAACCCGATGAGAGGGATTCATGGAACGCGTCGATTGTCGGAATGATCAATGTCACATTGTGGCTTCCTCCTCCCTAACCGATGACCACATCGAGGTTTTGAAGCAAGGCGACACGTTCGGATTGTTCGATCGATACGGCGATATCCATTCTCATAGAACTGGCTCGCACGGCCTCTACCACGAGGGGACCCGGTTTTTGTCCCGTTTTGAGCTGAGCCTCAACGAGCAGCGGCCGTTACTGCTCAGTTCGACGCTCAAGGAAAACAACATCGTGCTCAACGTCGATCTCACGAATCCCGATATCACTCATGAAGGACAGGTGGAGATTCCGCGCGGCGCACTGCACCTGTCCCGCGCTCGGTTCTTGTGGCAAGGCCGCTGCTTCGAGCGCCTTCGAGTGCACAACTACAGCCTTGTTTCCATTCCAGTCCGCCTCTCCTTCTCGGTGGATGCAGATTTTGCAGACCTGTTCGAAGTCCGTGGGAAGATACGAAGCCGGCGAGGCCGACGTATGGAGGCGATCACGTCCAAGGATGGAATTTCGCTCGGATATGAGGGGTTGGATTGTGTGGATCGGTGGGTCACACTCCTCTGTGTGCCGGCTCCGACGACAGTCCATCCGAATGAGATCCGCTTCGACACGCTCTTGTCGGCTGGAAAAGTCGTTCAGTGGGATCTTACGATCTCTTGTGAAGTCGGCAGGCGAGACAGGCCGCACTTTTCGTATGAGCACGCGCTCGTCGAGGTAGACCGGGCATTCCATTCCGCCAGGGCTGGCGATTGTCAGATCGTGACATCGAATGAACAATTCAATGTCTGGCTGAATCGCTCGCTGGCCGACCTCCACATGATGGTCTCAGATACTCCCGACGGCCCATACCCCTACGCCGGTGTCCCATGGTTCAATACACCGTTCGGACGAGACGGCCTCATCACCGCATTCGAGTTTCTGTGGGTCAATCCAAGCATCGCGCGTGGCGTGTTGTCCTATCTGGCGACTACCCAAGCGAGGGAGGTCCTCCCGGAGCAGGATGCAGAGATTGGAAAAATATTGCATGAAACTCGCAAGGGAGAGATGGCGGCACTCAAGGAGATTCCGTACGGCCGGTACTATGGCAGCATCGACGCGACGCCGCTGTTCATTATGTTGGCCGGAGCCTATTACGAACGGACGGGCGATATCGCCTTCATCAAGCAGATCTGGCCGAATATCAATCTTGCACTGCAGTGGATCGATCACGCAGGGGACCTTGATGGCGATGGCTTTGTGGAGTACAGCCGGCGGTCGAAAGGCGGACTCATCCATCAAGGATGGAAAGATTCGCAGGATGCCGTGTTTCATGCAGATGGTAGCTCGGCGGAAGGGCCCATCGCGCTCTGCGAAGTGCAAGGGTATGTATTTGCCGCCAAGCGGCGCGCGGCGCGATTGGCTTTGACGCTAGGTCATACGGAACATTCCAGGTGTCTCCTCAAGGAGGCGGACAAGTTACGCACTCAGTTCGAGCGACACTTCTGGTGCAACGATCTCTCGTCATATGCCTTAGCCTTGGATGGGTTCAAGCAGCCTTGTCGAGTCAGGACATCGAATGCCGGCCACTGTCTCTGGACCGGGCTTGCTGAGCAAAAGCACGGCATGAGAACGGCCATGACCCTCGTTGGTGATGAGTTTTTTAATGGATGGGGGGTTCGAACCGTCGCTACTACCGAGACCTGTTTTAATCCGATGGCGTACCACAACGGATCCGTTTGGCCGCACGATAATGCCCTGATCGCGGCCGGTATGGCCGCCTACGGGTTCAAACAAGGGGCATTGAAGATTCTTTGCGGTCTGTTCGACGCCAGCCTGTTTCTCGATCGGCATCGGTTGCCTGAATTGTTGTGCGGGTTTCAGCGCAGCCCCGGTGAAGGTCCAACGCTGTACCCGGTAGCCTGTAGTCCCCAGACATGGTCCTCTGTTGCCGTGTTTCTGCTGCTCCAATCCTGCCTCGGTTTGCAAATTGAGGCCCCGCGTTCCCGCCTGTCGTTCTCACAACCTGTGTTGCCGCCGTTCCTGGAACACATTGAAATTAAGAATCTCAGGATAGGAGACGCCGAAGTCGACCTTCTACTTGAACATCATGCGAAGGATGTCGGCATCAACATACTGCGGCGAGAAGGCAAAGTCGGGATTGTCGTCACCAAATAGGCGGACGCGTCGCTTTTTTCATGACGCAAGATGATGGTTTCATCGAGACATTCTGTCCTCGATGGACAAGATGTTCCCTCCACACACAATCTCCTTATGTGACTGCGACTTGTGTTCAGTCCGTCACGCAACCGTATCCAACGAGTCTGCTTGTCTGTTGATGTCCCTACCTGATCATGTGACACGCGGTGATAAAACCACAGGGCTGTATTCATTGTAAACATTGACTGTTACGCAACACAGAAGTTTCGTTCTGCTGAAGCGGTCTGAGTCTTGCAGTTTTATACGCCATCACGTAGTCGGGCTGAGGTGATGCTGAAGAGCCCATTCGATATTGGTATTCAGAAAGTGAGGGTTTATGAAAGCGATCAATCACTCTCAGTCAATGGCGCTTCCCGATGTGCAGAGGAACAAGCACATCGGGGGATTGACCGTTCTTCGTGATCTGGAAGGTCCTATTTGTGCGCATTGTGGGAGTCTTCGATATTTCCTAGTCTTTCGCGTCAGTGATGATGGCCGTAACGGAATACTTGCAGGTCGATGCAGCTGTTGCCGTAACCCCAAAGAATTGAATGCAGGTGAAATCGAAGGGGGACACCATGTCTGAATTGATGAATCCAAGACAAGAATAACAGGAGGGTGAAGCCATGACCGAGGGAACACAATGCACAGGAATAGGCACGACAGCTTTTTTCGCCGGTCTCATGGCCGGAATCGGCGCCGGCTTATTATTGGCGCCTCAATCGGGAGCACGGACACGCCGTCAACTCGAAAATCTGGCCAAGGATCTGCAGGAAGATACGAGTCACATGCTGGGCGACGCCAAGACATCAATCGGCAATTTGATCGAACAGGGCGAGAGCTTCATGGCGTAAGCGACCAGGAGTATAGGGTGGTGGGCAGGGTCGAGACAGGGATGAAAGTAACTTCATCCAGAGAAGGAGCACGTGATGTCCAATTTGACTTGTTGTTTCAAATCGTGAACCCTACGAACATAACTTCGTCGACGGCGGTGTGGTCTGTCAACATACTGATGGAGGATTAGTGTCGGCGTTGGACCCGGTCTTAAAACGTATCGGGGGTACGTGGGTTGCCTGGGGTAGCGGGGATGCCGATCATGAAGTGCCAGGCCAAGTTGATGGCCTTTTTGTGCCTCCTGATTCGCCGGCCTATCGATTGCGACGAGTTTGGTTGGAGGCTGCGGCGGTCAAAAATGGTGGCCAGGGTTACGCCAACCAAGTCCTGTGGCCACTGTGCCATGTCACACTGGATCGGGTGTCCTATCGCAAGTCGTTCTGGGCCGGCTACCAGGCGCTGAACCGCGCTTTCGCCGCGACAGTGTTGGACGAGTTAGACAAGCACCCTGCTACCGTGTGGAGCCATGACTACCACCTTGGGATTCTTCCGGCGTTGATCAGGAATGCTTCTCCCGATACCACGATCTGCCACTTCTGGCATGTTCCCTGGCCGGGACCGGATGTGCTCCGCATCATCCCGGAACGCCGAGAGTTGCTCGAAGGTCTTCTAGCAGCCGATTGTCTCACCTTCCAGACGATGTCCTCGGCGACAGCATTTGCAAATTGTGTGACGGAGTTCCTGGATGCGTCAGTTTCCATCGATCCCTTGAAGGCGCTTGTCCTCTACCGCGGGCGTAAGACAAAGCTGACAGCACGTGCGATCAGCGTGCACTTTAACCTGTTTTCCGATCTCGCAAAGTCGGTGGAGGTTGAAGACCTCATGGCTCGCACAAGGCGACGCCTGGGTGTTCCGCGGGGAGTGAGAATCGGACTCGGTGTCGATCGTCTGGATTACACCAAAGGGCTGATGAAGCGACTGTGGGCATTACAGGATTTTTTTAACCGATACCCAACGTATCACGGGAGGTTCACCTTCCTTCAGGTGGCCATCCCGACTCGAAACAATGTTGAAGTCTATCGCCAATATCGGGAACTCATCAGAAAGACCGTGATGGAGATCAATGCGCGCTTCGAGGTGCCGTCGAAAGGAAAAAACAAGGGATGGAAGCCGATTGAGTATATCGAAGGGCGCGTGACCCCGACCACACTTGTGGCGTACTACCGGATGGCTGACCTGACACTTGTCAGTTCGGTGTACGACGGGATGAACCTCGTGGCCAAGGAGTTCGTGGCTTCTCAGGTCGATGAGACCGGTGTGCTTGTGGTGAGTCACCTGGCCGGAGCTGCAGAAGAACTCAGAGGGGCACTGGTTGTAAATCCGTACGACCAGGAAGAAATGGCCGATTCAATCAGGCGGGCCCTTGAGATGCCGGAGAACGAACGACGAGAGCGGATGCGGCAGATGCGCCTTCATCTTAGCACGCATGATATTTATCACTGGGCCGAAAATTGTTTGCGTGATGTTGATATTGAGGTAGGTTTGTTGCAGAGCGTGCCGGGATGAACCCATGGTATTGCTTCGAGCTACACGTGCGGCGATTCTGATGGATTGCCTGATCCTATTCTTTGAGTTCGAAGGCCTAGAGAAATCCATCATGTCGCGTGCGAACCAGGCCAGGCTGAGCCGGCTGGTGAGGGAGACGCTGCGGACACCTGTCGGCTGTAGTTAAAAGCGAGTCAACACCGAGAGATTTTTGACGGCGCTGTTGGATTGCAACCAGCCGCTCGCGGGGAAGCCGCTCGTCGTACAACTGAAGATTCTCAAGGTCGACAATCCGTGATCAATCCTGTTCCATAAGCGGACGCCGAACAATAGGTATCCCTCGTCGTGCTTTTTCATCTAACCGAGGAGGTTGCCATGATTTCTCTTCCAAATTTCGTCGGTGTCATAGCGTGCGGGGCCCTGCTATGTCTGGGTCTGTCCAATGCTGCGCAGGCCAATAACTCGCTTTCGACTGCGGACAGACTGAAAGCTGACCAATCCGATCGAAGACAAGGGGGTCAAGAGGCTGGGGAAAAGCAAATGAAGAATATGGAGGACGGCCAGTCAAACGGTACCAAGACAATCAAGGGCGAAGTGTTGCGCATTGAAGGCAATGACTGTTTCATCAAGGGGCAGGACGGCAAAGAGGTGCAGTTGCATATCGACCTCACCACCCTGAAGGCGAGAAACATCGAACCGGGTGAGCATATTGAGGCGAAGGTGAACGATCAGAATCACGCGCTGTCGATTCTTTCGGAACAAGCGGTCACGGATCGCCGAAATGATAAAGAGTAGGTCGAAGACGGCTGGTGCTGGCGGTATCGGAAGTATATGCCAGAGGATACGGTGCTGTAAGGGATAGTAACGGGAGCGCGAGAGAGAAGGAAAGGGTTCTGGGCTAATCCGAATCTATTCGATCGCGGCGTTTTGGCGGCGACCGGGCTCAGTGAAGATGAGCGATCATCTCGGTGAATCCCTGTTGTCACGAATGGATGAGTTTGACTGGCTCCTCCTTAATCGGAAGGCGATCGCATGTGGCTCATTCGTCATACAATCAGAGCAGCAGCTGTAGGCGAAGATGGTGTTCAGCGGCCTCAGCCCACGCAAAACCTTGTAGATCTTCATATCCTGCCACAGTTCCTTGCCGGCCTCGGTCCTTGTGCCGTCATGGACTTTCTCGCAGAAGCAGCAAATCAGCAGTATCTGTTTCATCTTCTGACTTAGCGCCATCAACAGAGAAACCCCTCATGATGGGGAAAGAGAGAATCGGCTACGGTTAGCTTGAGACCGATGACCGCGCCAATACTGACGGAAGCATCACCGGCTGAAAGTCCCGCACAATCAACACCCTGAACGCATCCGCCTCTCGCAGTCCCAACAACATGCAAAAGAACGACGCTTCCTGCTCAATCGTAAGAATGGGGAGGCGCACATTTTGTGCGTGCCATCAGTTGTCATATGGAAAATACAAAATCAGACCCCCCAACCCCGCGAACACGCTGACTAAGACGCCCATGACAATAACAATTTCCATGATAGCCTCTTGGGTTGAATGGTGGATTCGACTATGGTTTCCTCTGAATGGGTTGATCTCGGTAGCGACATATGCCCCATTTTCTTGGCTAACTCCCAGAATCCTTGAAGCCTGAGTAGGGGAAGGACAATCACAGCACCGTGCGGCCTGCTGGCGCGCGGAACTAATTTCATCAATACTTCGAACCCCGATTGATCAGGCAAGGCGATTTCTAACACGACACAATCAATCCGCCGAGACCAGTAGACATCAAGTCCTGATTGCCCGTCTGCGGCTTCTCTGATCTGATAGTCGAGGGAGCAACGCTTCAGTTGTTCGGCAAAGTATCGGCGTTCAGCGTCGAAGCCATCAATGAGGAGCACAGAAGTAGAAGGTAGTTCGGAGTTCGGGGCCATGCCCGGTACTCACAGTGGGACAAAGGGAGGATAGATCAGCGTTATCCGGCGAGGACAATACTAGGCGACCTTATCGACTGTGTATGTAGACGAAGTCTTACAATGCGCAACTATTGTCATACTGCTGTGGTGTATCTGCTGCCCAGCAGCCCTAGCCTCGCAACACCCCCACAAGTCCCCGCACCGTCAAGGGTGCGTTTCCTTCAGTCCCATTGTTGACCAGCACATAGCGCGACGGCCCGCGTCGACCGCCTGCCGCACCAAGTGCACTGCTTCTCTTCGCATCTGCGGTGCCTCCCAACCTTGCACACGGCTTTGCTGCTACTGGGACACCTCCGGCCCGTTTCTTGGCGGGTTTCGTAGGCCATTTCTTACGCCGAAACTAGGGCATTTCCTAGTTGAAACACGGCGCGTTCTTTGTTACACCGCACAGTGCAGCCCCCCGCGCACCTCACTTCAACTGGAGGTCACCCACCATGCTATCCCTAGAAGAAGCGATTATTGAAAAACTGCGGAGCGGTCCATGCTGCTTTGACGAAGTCGTCACGGGCCTTCCCAATTGCAGTTGGGCAGAAATATTCGTCGCCGTTGATCGCATGTCGCGGGACGGACGGGTGTTCCTTCGCCAACTCGGCTACTCGAGCTATCAGATCTCCCTCGGCTCGCGGTGTACAGAATTCAGTCCAGCAACGAGTGAGAGGGAGATGCAATCAAGTCTGAGCGGGTCGACTGCGGGGACCGCCCGCACAGAGGCCATGATGACGAGGGCTGAAGGGGAGGGTGAGAGGTAGCCCGAAATTCGCGATTGTTCTAGCCGTGGGAGCGTTCAGCGATTGCTTCGCCTAGGCTAGTCCGTGCGCAGCGCAAACGGTCATGGTCCCCAATGGGGCACAGAGTCAACTCCCGCAGAATCCACAAGCCGGGCAGCTTCAGCCCCCTCTAACTACTGGTGGGGATCCTGGTACCGAAATCACCCCTCAGACAATCGGAGGATTTACGAGCAATCGCCTCATTTCACGTCCTGGAATGTCGTTGGGCTCAGCAGGCCGAAGGCTACCGGGTATGCCTGGAGGTCCGCTCTTAAAAGTACCGACGGGTGCCCAGGACCTTTCGGCCAGTTATATGTGTGCGCCAGTGATTGGGCCATTATTTTGCGATCCGTCGATTAATCTTGCATGCTAATTCCCGTGTCTTGCTGTCTCATGTCGAGGAAGTTCTTCACGAAGCTGCTCATGACCTCATTAATGCCGTGCGTCAAGAGCGCGCATTCTCCCATGGTTGGCGTTACGAAATGGTCGATTCATGCGCCACCTCCTTGAGTGATACGCACCATTAACGGCGCATTCCTCTCACTCCGATTGTTGACCAACACATAGGTACGATGGCCCCGTCGACCGCCTGCCATACCAAGTGCACTGCCGCTGCCACTGGGATACCTCCGGCCCGTTTCTTGGCGGGTTTCGTAGGCCATTTCTTACGCCGAGACCAGGGCATTTCCTAGTTGAAGCACGGCGCGTCCTTGTTATGCCGCACAGTGCAGCCCCCCACGCATCTCATTTCAACCGGAGATCACCCACCATCAGAGTAGGGAACAAAGGTACAGCGGTGTCGATGCTGCTGTGGAAGCCCTTGGCACTCCGTCGGGTCCCGATCTATTTTGGTGACGATCAAACGGACTTCGAAGCCTTTTCGGTTATACATGGCCGAGGACTTGTGATTCGAATCGGCGGGCGGCGTGGCGCAGCCGGTGAAGATGCCTGGATGCCTCACCCCAAGAAACTCCATTCAATGCTCGGCCGGCTGGCAGCAAGACAACAGACTGGGAATAACGACTTTAAGTGATGGGCCTTGCTTGACGCTGTTAGCCACACGTAATATTTTGACAGGTATCAGAAGCATAAGCCAGGATGCTAAACGGACACCGTGATGACACTTGTCAAGAATGGTGATGGGAGGCGCCACTTGAGCAGCTAGCATGCCCTTATTTCGCGTGTCTCGCCATTCCGTCAGGCTTGCGCGAGACTGGTGAGAGGAGCGAAACGGTCGAAGGTTCATGATTTCCGGGACTTCGGACCTCGAAATTCATACTTCGGCTCATGCGTGATGCGCACTCTCTCGCCCATTTTACCCGTCGCGCCTTGCTCGCCTTTCATGTGTCTCTGTCCATGGTCGCCGGCATACTAAGGGCGATCTGTGGAGAGTCGTTTGGCGAGGCGATGGGCCAGTCGGACCATACCGGCCGAGCGATCGGCTGGATCAAGCAGCACATTCATGACATGCAGGCGGCTGGAGTCGGCTAAGGCGGCGGTGAGTCCACGCTCGAACTCCCCTTGGGTTGCGATCCGCGTGCCGACTCCGCCTCCGATCATGTCGCAGATCCGTTCATAGCGCCACTCGTGCACGTCGTTGAAGGGGCCTTCGAGAATCTCCCGTTCAGTGGAGTAGCCTCGATTGTTCAGCACAACGACGATCGGCGTCTGACCGTAACGCACGGCGGTCGAGAGTTCCGTTCCAGTCATTTGAAACGCGCCGTCGCCCACCAGCACGATCGGTCGAAGGGTGGGATTGGCAAACGAGGCTCCCACGGCTGCCGGGACGGCAAATCCCATCGAGGTGTAATAGGCTGGAGAGAGGAACTCGAATCGCCCGTGGACATGGAGATCGGCTGCCGCAAAGAGCGATTCTCCGACGTCGGCAATTACGAGAGTGTGTTCGTCCAACAGACTATCGAGGTGGCGGAAGAGTCCATTCAAGGTCACGGGGGCATCCGGTGCGATGGTACCTTGCGCTACGGCGAGGGGCGCCGGCAGTGGGCGTGAAGGAAACGAAGGAAGGGGGCTGGTTACCAGTGCCTTCACGAAGTCTTGAAACCGGATTGCCTCGTAGCGGTGGTGTCTGATGGCTACTCGATCGGCTGTCGCATGAATCGTGCGGCCTTCCGACAGCAAGGGCGAATCGGCATTGAGATCTTCCACATCGGACAAGATCGACCCCAGGATCAGCAGACAGTCGGATGCATTGATGAATTGTTGGACCTCGTCACGTGCGATGAGACCCCCGTAAACTCCGACGTAGAGTGGGTGGTCTTCACGGATGATGGATTTGCCCAACAGGGTCGAGGCGATGGGGACGTTGAGCCGTTCAACCAGGCGAGTCAGATCGTCTTGCAGGCCGAACCGCCCGATCTCTGCGCCAGCTAAGATGGCAGGTCGGCTGGCTGAGGCCAACATGGCGCGGACTTCAGCGATGGCTTCGTCTAACGCGGCGGTATCGCTTGGCTCATCATCGAGACATAAAGGCCGTAAAGGATTTGCCAGCGGCGTATGGACGAGGTCGCGTGGAATTTCGATGTAGATAGGGCGGCGATAGCGCAACAGTGCCGCAAAGGCTCGATCCATTTCTCGTTCGGCGGTTGAAGGATCGTCCAGAGAGATGGCAGCCACCGTAATTTTCTCGAAGACATCGCGTTGTGTGGAATAATCGCGCACCAGATGGTGCAGGTAGGGTGTCCGAACACGCTCCGAGTGTCCCGGCGATCCGGTAAGCAGCACCACCGGAGACCGTTCTGCATAGGCACAGGCGATCGCGTTCACGCAATTCAGCCCTCCTACACAATAGGTCACACAGACCGCTCCGATGCCGTTGATACGCGCATAGGCATCCGCCGCGAATCCCGCGCAGTCCTCTCGTGTGGTCCCGACATGTTGAATCGGTGAGGTCTCGATCAATTGGTAGAGGCTGAGGACATAGTCGCCGGGAATTCCAAAGATATGACGGACCCCCAACTGGTGGAGTCTATCGATCACGGCGGAACCGATGGTCGGGATTCGTTTCATCGTTGGGCTTCCTGGTTCATAGAGCGGAAAGCATGCGATAGCTTAGGCGTAGGCGCAGCAAACCACAGCGCGGGTCAGCCGTCAAGCAAGCAGTTGTTTGACGGAAGGGCTTGACGTTCGGTTCGCGCCATTGGATAAGTACGCAATGACTATTCATGATGACAATCCCCGCGGACGAATTCGCCTCTCTCGCGCACGTGGGGCCGAGGAATTGGGGCATCTCTGGATCTACGCCGGTTATGTCGAGGAGGTCAGCGGCGAGCTGGTCTCGGGCGATGTGGTCGATGTCCTGGCGCCGAATGGACGATTCTACGCCAGAGGTCTCTACAATCCTACGTCCAAGATCCGCGTGCGAATACTGACCTTCGACGACGAACCCATTACGGAACAGTTTTGGAGGGGTCGACTCGCGCAGGCCGTCAGGCTGCGTCGACGAATCGTCATCGGCACCAATGCATATCGCCTTATCTATGGAGAAGCGGATCGATTGCCGGGTTTAGTTGTGGATCGCTATGACGATGTCTTGGTCATGCAGACCCTGTCCTCCGGTATGGACTGCCGGAAAGAGCTGTTGGCTGATCTCCTCTGTCAGGAGTCCGGAGCCACGCGGGTGTATCTGCGCAACGATGCCAAGAGTCGTGCCTTGGAGGGGCTGCCGCTAGAGAGAGGATTTCTCCGAGGGGGTGGCGCGACGATGGTCGATATCCAGGAGGGGCCGGCTCGATTTCTCGTCGATGTCGAGCGAGGGCAGAAAACCGGTTGGTTTTGCGATCAACGAGAAAATCGACTGGTGACAGCACGGTTCGCGGCGGGCGCGGAGGTGCTGGAGGTGTTCGCTCATACTGGAGCCTTTGGGATTCATGCGGCTCTCGCGGGAGCGAAGTCGGTTGAAGGGCTGGATGTGAGTGAGGAGGCCTTGGCGCTCGCGCGCAACCACGCGGCGCTAAACAAGGTGGCCGATCGTTGTGTCTATCGATCGGCGGATGCGTTTGACGAGATGCGAAAGCTTGAACGGGCTGGACGCCGCTATGATTTGGTGTCGCTCGATCCCCCGGCATTTGCCCGAAGTAAACAGGCCGTGCCCCGTGCCTTGGCTGGATACAAAGATGTGAATCTGCTTGGGATGCGGCTTACCAAGCCGGAGGGATTTCTGGTCACAAGCTCCTGCTCCCACCACGTGACAGAGCAGGAATTGTGGATGGGTATCCGCCTTGCTGCACGAGATGCGAAGCGGCAGGTTCGCCTGCTTGAACAGCGTGGACAGGCCAGCGACCACCCCATCCTCGCCACCATGCCCGAAACGCGCTATCTGAAATGTTTCATACTTCAAATATTGTGAGCGAGAGTTCGGCAGGGTGAGATTGTCGCTCGTATAGGCGCAAAAAGGCCCTTCGCAGGGCGCTCAAAAAGGCCTGTCCAGCAAGGCCGCAGCGAGCTACCACTTTATAAGGGGCGCTGGAGACGTACCCTGCGTGCGTCCGATGAGGGCTTCTCAAGCCGCGCGTTGCGCGAGCACGGGGATCGTCTCGGCACCCCGCCCATTTTTCAGCGTCCTGCTAATCGCTCGGTGGTTCGAAGTGGCCCGATGGGCGGTTCTGCCAGGGGACCGTCGCCTGTTTGGCTTGTTTGACGAGGCTACGCAAATTCACTTCCGCTGCACGGAGCAACTTCGGTTCGCCGCTTTGCACGATAGCGGTCAGCAGGACGTACAGCGAACGATCCATCCGCGATCCGGCGAGAATGCGTTCTGTAACAGGGTCGGGGCCTGTAGGGATGGAGTTGGCATCTTCCTCTGGATCCTCAAATAACGTACGGAACGAGGTTGGATGGCTAAAGAGCCAGGCTGGAGGGATCTTCAGCGCTGCAGCGAGCGCTTCGAGTAGCGAGGCAGAGGGATCAACTTCTTCTGCTTCAATTTCCTCTAATAGGTGAGGAAGAAGATGCGATTCGGCTGCCAAGTCGTCGACCGAGTGACCTCGCGAGATACGCCAGGCTTGAATCTGTTGTCCGAGCGCCATGGCGCGATAATACTGAAATTGGGGCCCTCTCCGCAACCTCCCTGTGTCGGGCTACGGCATGATACACCTTGAAACACAATGGCTTATGCGTAATTTCCCTCAGTGGAAGATGAGCGATGAAATCAGGTATAATGCGCATTCTAGTTCATGCTCGATCCAGTGAGGAGGCGCATTATGTTAGGAACAGATATTCGCGGAATTATCGCAGAAGAAGAAGAAGTTCAGCGGCGCAAGGACGCCTTGAAATCGCTCTTAAGTATGCGTTCCAAACAGCTACGGGAGTCGTTGGAACAGCGGATCAAGCGGGCTCGGACTAGTGGAGATTGGATGCAGCTTTCTCAGGAAGAATGTGCCACGCTTCACAAGCGGGAAAAGCTCCATCTCAAGTCTCAGTTCGACAAGCTACAGCACGAGCAGGATCGAACCAGAGGGAAGTTGACCGCGCTCAAACGAGCGAAGGCGCGAGCCCAACGGATTCGGGCTGCCGAAGCCGCATCCGGGCGGAAACGTCGCTGAACCAGTTCAGTCCACTGTGACGGACTAGCGTGGCTGACTCATTCCCCCTTCTGACGCGCTCGCAAGGAGCGCACATTCGTGAACTCCTCCTCGATAGACGAGTACGGGCACAGGATGGCACCTTCGTGGTCGAAGGCGCCCACGCAGTTCGAGACCTCCTGACTCGGTATCCCGAACAGATTCTCACGATCGTGACCGCACACGGTTATCTGCCAAAAGAGGTGCAGGGTCACCGACTGGTTCGACTAGCCTCGTCGGCGCAACAGTACTCCTGTCCCGACCACCAGTTCTCAAAATTGACTGATCTGGATGCGCCGCAGGGCATCCTCGCTGTGGTGCGGCAACCGACATGGGATGAAGAGAATGTCTTGTTGCAGCCGACTGTCTTGGGAATATTTGGAGAGCAGTTACAAGATCCCGCCAATGTCGGGGCCATTATTCGAACGGCGGCAGCTCTCAACGCCAGTGCCCTGTGGCTCACACCGGACTCCGCCGATGTCTATCATCCCAAGGTCGTTCGTGCCACGAGCGGCGCGTTGCTCGCGCTGCCGGTCTTTGTCGCCAAGGATGTGTCTGGGTTGATCCGGCAAGGCTGCCAGATTTTTACTGCAGAAGTGACAGGGGACAGGACCGTTCCGATCGACGAGATTCATCAAGTGCCACGGAGACTTGTCCTTGCCGTCGGTAATGAAAGCCGCGGTTTGTCGGCTCAGATCCGCAGGCAGGCCACCACTCGATTTACCATTCCCCTCAGCCGCGAAGTAGAGTCCCTCAATGTGGCGGCGACCGTGGCCATCGCCACATTCTACTTCTCACGACTTCCTAAAGGGAAATGACCCAGAGCCCTTTCGTCCGCACGAAGGGGCTCTGGCCGATCGGTCATCAATCTAAAATGGGAGGTGAGGAGTGGTGCCAAGGGACAGAATTGAACTGTAGACACCAGACTTTTCAGTGCCTCAACAGATCCCGCAGAATCAACAGGGGCAGTTTCAAGTTTCAAGTGCAACGGGTGAATGATGGCGCAGGTGCGCATAGACTTCCAGAGGCGTGGCGAAGTTGAGACATTTTCGCGGGCGCGTGTTCAAGCGATGCACGATGGCGTTCAACTCGCGCTGGGTGTGGCCCAACAAGTCCGTCTCCTTGGGGAGGTACTGGCGCATCAGGCCATTGGTGTTCTCGTTGGTGCCGCGTTGCCAGGGGCTGTACGGATTGGCAAAGAAGATCTGGATCTCGAGCCGCTCGGCCAGGCGCTCGTGCTCGGCCCGCCTCTTTGTCCCCGATCGTACGTCACAAGTGCGTTGTCGCCAACAGGCGCGGGACCCATGCGTGCTCGAGAGTTGTCTTCGTGAAGCCGTGCGGGGCACCTCATAGACGCTCGGCTATCGGCGTCAGGTTGGGGATCTGGCCGCGTCGATCGGTTCCCTGCGCCCGAGGTCGGCGTGCCTTGCGCGTCTGACGCAACGCCGCCAAGAGTGCGCTGCGCTGGGTGCCGCGGGGCAACACATACAGACCCACATAGATGGTCTCGGCCGAGAGTTGTTTCCGCATGTCGTCAGGATACGCGCGTCGGAGACGTCCGGCAATCTGCTCGGGCGAGCAGCCCTCCGCCAGATGCGTCCGCACATACTGCCACAGCCAGGGATCCAGGAGTTTGCGGGGTCGCCGTGGCTGACAGGCTCTGGCGTCCGCCTGGATCTGCGCCGTACAGGCGCGATAGGGTCGGCCTCACGTGGTGTTGCGGGCCGACTCGCGGCTCAGGGTGCTGGGAGCGCGTCCCAACACCCTCGCCATCGTCCGAAGCAAATGGCCGTGGTGAGGCCCAGGCTCAAGGTCTCACGGTCTTCAGCACTCAAGTGTGTGTAGCATTGGTTGGCATGGCAACACCCTAGCCCATCATAGGGCCTGTAGTGTTGCACTTGGAGTTAGAACTCAAGCATTGTGCCCATACGAGTTGTCAACTCAAACTAGGCTTGAGTTAGAAATCAAGAACCTTCAATATTGAGCATTGCAGTTGCTCGGGTTACGACCGGTAGCTTGCGTTGATGCGGACATAGTCGAAAGACAGATCGGTTGTCCAGATATGGGCTTTGTGGCGTCCTTGCCCCAGCCCCACAGCAATCGTAAATTCTTTTTGGCGAAAGACCTTCGCGATGCGGCCTTCAGCAGCGAGTCCGAGGCCCATCCCTTTTTCTACCATCGAAACTCCGCCGAACGATAGACTCAGCTTCGAAGGAGTAATCGGAACCCCGGCTCGTCCGATCGCCGCCATCACACGACCCCAATTGGCATCCTCACCGAAGAGGGCGGTCTTCACCAAGTTCGAGGTCGCAATGGTTTGGGCCACCTGCCGTGCCTGCGCCACGGTGGCTGCTCCAGTCACCTCGATGTTCACCACCTTGGTGACGCCTTCGCCGTCTCGACAAATGGCCAGTGCGAGTGATTGGCAGGCTTCTGTCAGGAGCAGGAGGAATCGCTGAAAGGCAGGGGGTGCCTTCCTTGATCGTGCGGTTCCCTGCCATGCCGTTTGCCAAACACAGGACCGTATCGTTGGTACTCGTGTCTCCATCGACTGAGATGCAGTTGAATGACTCGTTGGCCGCCAGGCTGAGAGCCCGTTGGAGGGCGCTCTTCGTGATCGCCGCGTCCGTGGTGAAATAGGCCAGCATCGTGGCCATGTTGGGATGGATCATTCCAGAGCCCTTGGCCATTCCGCCGATGGTAATCAAGCGACCGCCGATGGTGTCCTGAAGGGCGATGGTTTTCGGGCGCAGGTCGGTCGTCATGATCGCCCGAGCGGCATCCGGGCCTCCACGATCGCTGAGTTGAGCGAGCAACTTCGGTATGCCCTTGACGATTCGATTGACCGGCAACCGACGACCGATCACACCGGTAGAACCGATGAATACGTGCTGCGAGGGAACTCCCATGTGGCGTGCAAGCACGGTGGCAGTCTTCTTTGCGGCAGCCAATCCATTGGCGCCGGTACAGGCGTTGGCGTTACCACTGTTCACGAGAATGGCTCGACCGATTCCCTGTCGCAGGTGCAGACGATCGACAATGACCGGCGCTGCGACCACCTGATTTTTCGTGAAGACGCCGGCGATGGGACCGCTCTGCTCTGAGACGATGAGCGCGAGATCCAGCAGGCCTGGCTTCTTGATGCCGCAATGGATGCCGGCTGCGCGGAACCCCTGCGGGGCGGTGACTCCACGGCGAGGAGATGCGGTTGTTAATTTTTTGGCCATGATCGAGAGAGATACTGTCCTGGTCAGTATGGATTAGGGATAGGCAGCGGGAGCCGTCAAGCCCTGTCTCCTCAGGGAATCCCAGCATGAGGTTCATGGCTTGGATGGCCTGGCCTGCTGCGCCCTTCACAAGATTATCCAGCGCGGCCACCGTAATGACCGATCCTGAACGGGGATCGAGGTAGACTCCGATATCGCAATAGTTGGAGCCCTTGATGTAGCGTGGATTCGGTACGATGTCTTCCTGGACCCTGACGAATCGCTCACCTTTGTAAAAGTCTCGATACAACGTGCGCAGGTCCGGCAACGCCATTGGACTCTTCAGCTTGCAGTAGGCGGTACTCAGGATGCCACGGTTCATCGGGACGAGGTGCGGAGTGAATGTGACGATCGGCTGCACGGCCACTGTGCCCGATGGCTGAGAGACGCGTTGAAGTAATCCGCCGAGTTCTTGTTCGATCTCAGGGATGTGGCGGTGCCCTCCGATTTTGTACGGCTCTAAGGATTCATGGGCTTCAGGAAAATGATAGGGGAGAGCCGGGCTTCGTCCGGCCCCGGAGATGCCGGATTTCGCATCGATGACGACGGTATGTGGCTGCACGAGATCCTGGGCGAACAGCGGGGCCAATTGTAGAACGGCTGCTGTTGGGTAACAGCCAGGCGAGGCCACCAATCTCGCTTTGGCGATGGCGGTTCGATGCAATTCAGGGAGTCCGTAGACTGCGTCCTTCAGCAAGCCTGGGTAGGTATGCGGCGTTTTATACCATTGTTCATAGACAGCGGGATCCGTGAGCCGGTAGTCGGCGCTGAGGTCCACCACCAGTTTGCCGGTTTTGAGGCAGGCAGAGACCGGCTCCAATGATTTGGTATGGGGAAGGGCCAAGAAGACCGCATCTGCCTGTTCCGCTAAGGCTTCCGGCGAGAGTGCTTGAAACGAGAGAGACACGAGACCGGCCAGGCTAGGGAACACCGTGCCGACCAGGAGCTCCGGCGGACTTCTCAGACGTCACAGCGTGGAGATCGAAATGCGGGTGGAGGGCTGCCAGGCGAACGAGTTCCGCTCCGGCATATCCACTGGCCCCTGCGATTGCGATGCGTACTTTTTTCATCTGTCTCACCTGCCATGCGTTCTACGGACACAAAAAAAGGGAAGGCCTGGAGCCTTCCCTTTTTCCGACTGTGGCTCCGATGATTATCGTTTGGAGTACTGGAACCGCTTTCTCGCACCCTTCTGTCCGTACTTTTTCCGCTCTTTGACGCGAGAGTCCCGTGTCAGCAAGCCTTCCTTCTTCAAGGGAGCACGGAGGGGCTGGTTGAGTTCCACCAACGCGCGTGTAATCGCATGACGCAGGGCGCCGGCTTGTCCGACCTGCCCGCCGCCTTGCACCGTGGCCTTGATCGAGTACTGCCCAACGACACCGCCGATTTCGAGCGGGAACTGAATAATCTGCCGCAAGGTCAGGCGTGGGAAGGCCTTCTCGATCGGTTGATCATTGATCGTAATGTCGCCCGCCCTCCCGGTGACCCAGGCTCTGGCAATTGCGCACTTTCGTCGTCCGGTTGCATATTGAGTCGCTACTGCCATGCTACAACGTCTCCTTCTTCGCTTGCGGTGATGACTAGAGGGTAATCGGTTCCGGTTGTTGCGCCTGATGCGGATGCGTTGGCCCGACGTAGACGCGGAGTTTCTTTGCCATATGATTTCCCAATGGGTTTTTGGGAAGCATGCCTTCGATCGCTTTGGTCAAGAGTTCTGTCGGATCCTTTCGGAAGACATGCTGCGCCGTCGCGGTCTTGAGCCCACCCGGAAAGCCGCTATGACGGCGATAGAGTTTCGTGGCCATTTTGTTGCCGGTCAGATGGATTTTCTCCGCGTTCACGATCACAATATGGTCGCCCATGTCCACATGAGGGGTAAAGGTTGGCCGGTGTTTGCCGCGCAACATCCCGGCGACGCGGGCTGCCAATCGACCCAGTGTTTTCCCCTCCGCATTCACGAGGTACCACTTCTCTTGCACGTCCAAAGGCTTTTGCATGTAGGTCAACATCGTTCTTTCCGCTCCTTCGCTATCGAGTGAATTACGTTTCCTGTACTTCCGGTGTGCCGATATCTTTCGACTCCAGTTTTGCCAGCCAGGCGTCGAGATTTGTCGTGCTCCGCCGCTTCAACACGTCTTGGGTAATGTAGATCGGACATGGAGCCCGAAGGGCCAACGAGATTGCGTCGCTGGGCCTGGCATCGATTGTCCGCTCCACGCCTTTGTTGGCGACATGGACCATGGCGTAATAGGTGCTGCTCTTGACGTCTGCAATGACGACGCGTTGGATCGTGATGTTCAAATGTTCGGCGAAACTCTTGATCAAGTCATGGCTCATTGGCCGTGGCGTGATCATGGTATCGAGCGCTAATTTAATGGCATTACCTTCTGCGGCCCCGACCCAAATCGGAAACGTATCGAGGACGCCGTCCTGTCGTGCCAAGACGACAATTTTCGTGTCGGTGTTGGCCTCTTCGAGGATGCGATCCACCCGGTATTCAACCAGGTCTTGTTCTTTGGGTAGATCGACGGTGCTCATAATTGTGTCTTGCTGAGCTCAGGAGTCTAGTTTGCCGAAATCTTCCGGTTTGAGATTTTCCAGCCACTGTTCGAGTTCTTCAGAAGCTCTGTTTGGTGATGACCGAATTGTTCGCAAACACCGGCGCATTGCTCCGAAGCGCAAGTGCAATGGCATCACTGGGCCTGGCATCGACGGTGTATTCTGAATCTTCGTACATCAAATGAATTTTCGCAAAATAGGTGTGCTCCGACAAGTCCGTAATGACCACGCTGATGACTTTCGCGTTGTAGGCATCGAGGAGCGACTTCATGAAGTCGTGCGTCATAGGCCGGGGGGGCGTGACGTTTTCCAGGGACATGCTGATCGCACCAGCTTCTGACTTGCCGACCCAAATGGGGAGCATGTCGGAATGCTCTTCGTCACGTAGCACCACGATATACGCGTTATTATAGGGGTCGAACATCAACCCTTTTACGTGCATCTGTGTAATCACGACAAACCGGCTCCTATCCCTCAAGCCTCTTAGAAGGTTGTCGAGGAGGTGTTGATCACCCTGGCAGATGGATCACGAAGTGCGCAATCGTAGCATTTCAGAAATCGGCCTGTCAACGAAGCCTGCGAGATCGCTGGAGAAATTTGCAGAAGGCTCTGACGATCAGCGGCTTAGCCTGGGATCAGCATACTTGGCGCAGAGCCGTCCGTGTTTAGGCCGGTGGGCGATAGTTCTGATCAAGTTTTCCGGTATCAGTTTGCTCGCCCAAGTTTGAGAAAGGCCTTCATCTGCTTCTTCACGAGATCTCTGCCGCTCTCTTCGCCCAGGTTGACCTGATACTCGTTGATGACCATGACCCGCATGCCTTCCCATTTTTTCCAGCAGGGCTTGCAGACCTTGGCTTTGATTTCGGATCTCAAGCTTCCCCATGAAGAGGGGATCGGTGATCGTTTCTCCTGCTTGTCCACACGTGACGCACTGGACGTCTGCCATGGTATGAAGATCCTCCCGCAATACAAGTATGAGGTGAGTGTGAGCTGGAATTGTAACACTGCGGTTGCGTGAAGATAAAGAGGGGAGTGGATTGACCCACCCATGGCTTCGTGCTAAGAAGATTCGCCTTCAAAGATGGATAAGCCCGGATGGCGGAACTGGCAGACGCGCCGGACTCAAAATCCGGTTCTCGTAAGAGAGTGGGAGTTCGACCCTCCCTCTGGGCACCATCGGTTTAGAACCTGTTAGTGGGTGCGGCACGGGGATTTTTCTGTTCTGTGGTGAGTCGGATTGTGCATGCAGCGAAATCAAATCCAAATCCGCATAACCCAGTTGACATGTCCGAATGGGTAGCCTATAGTTCGTGACCTAGAGTGATGAAAAATTTTCAAGTCATGATGTTGGTTCCATCGTAGTGTCCGTCATGTCACTTTTTTCTCTAAATCTCACCAAGGAGGCAGCACATGCGTAAGGTGTTGGCACTGGGAGCGGCAATTCTTTTTGTCGGTGCTGCAAGTGTGTCAATCGCTCAGGAGCGCTTGCAGTCTAATCAGTCCGGCATGGGTGTGGGCGAAGGAGTTGGCGATGTCTCGGGGTCGAGTACTCGCGTGACCACCTTCGATCGAACCCAGTTCCTCGATCGGTTGTCTCAGCCGGAGACGGTGTATGGGCGGGTATTTGCGCTTGACCTAGCACAGCATAGGCTGATGATCGAAACAGGCGGGGCAGGGAAGATATTCGACCAAGGGCAGGAAGGCAAGGCAGGGTACGGAGCTCGGACAGTCATTACCCTGATCATCGATGAGCATTCGAACACTCAGAGCCTCAAAGAAATCAATGTCGGGGACGACGTCAGTATCCAAGTCAGGGAACAGACTACGACTGAGCAACCGTTTGGCACAGGGAAGAAACTTGTGCTGGAGGCAAGTGTCATTCATGTTGCTGATACCAGACAGGGGTTCGGTGGACTTGGACAACGCCCGGATCCTGAGAGTGAGCGCTCAATTGTGACGAATCGAGGCGGGATTACCGGCGGCATCGCCGGCTCTGTGCTGCCAGGAAAGATCGATTCCGGTATCACCAGCTCGGTGGGTGGTGGATTTACCGGCGACGCTCCCTGCTGGCAGTGTGAGCCACAGCCAGGATGGAGTAATGCAGCAGTCGGAACCAAGTCAGACTACGGGACGGATTACACCAAGCCAAACTTGGTTAAGGGCTTGAACTAAGTCGAGACATATTCCGTGAGAGTGTAGAAGGGGCAGCGAGACGCTGCCCCTTTTTTTTGCGTTCACCATGCCGGTATTCCCGGTGCCGTGCTTGCAGGGTTGCCGACTCCTTGCTAGGATTGGCGTCCAGCTCGGTGTGGTGAACCGTCAAGATTATCGCAAAGGAGAACGATGTGGTCGGAGATGGAGAGGGACACAGGATATTGACTGGTCAGCCAGATACTGAGTTGGATTTGCGGGGAGTGATCTGTCCCTATAACTTCGTCAAAACGAAGTTGAAACTGGAAGCCATGGAGCAAGGGCAGATTCTTTCAGTACTGTTGGACGATGGTGACCCGATTCGGAATGTCCCCCGCAGCGTGAGTAATGAGGGGCACACAGTTCTTTCGCAAGATCGTATTGAAGGGTCCTATCGAGTGCTCATCCGCCGCCGCGAAGACGAGTAGCGAGTGGCGTTTTTTCTACTCATCGTTTTCGTGTGTGAAGCCGCCCTATATCCTTCAATGACGACCGTCATCGCTGAATCCTTCGGCACTGGTCCAATCTGACTGAGCAGCTCACCCGGCCTCCCGCGAGAGAGGGTCTCCCTGTCCGTCGTGAGATCCATGGCGACGGCAATCTGTCTGGTGGGGAGTATCAGTGTCAGGATTTTCAACAGCCTGCTGAGGGCTCTGGGGTCCACATAGAAGACGAGGGTTCTTCGTTCTTTGCGGAGTTGAGAGAGGTATTGTGCGAGACGACGACTGGTTGAGGGAAGGTGCCCTTCAAAGATGATCGCATCGCCGGAAAAGCCAGAGATCGCTGCTGCTGCCGTCATGGTAGAGGGACCAGGAATGGCCTTGACCGGGATTCCTGCTTGATGGGCAGCAGCCACAAATAGACTGCCTGGGTCGTAGATGACTGGGGTGCCGTTGTCTGAGACGAGGGCGACATCCTGTCCCTGCGTGAGCCGATGCAGAAGGAGCAACATTTTCTCGTGGCGATTGAGCGGACCGTAGCTTGTGACTGTTGCGGTGATGCCATGATGAGCCAGGAGCACCTGGGTCGTGCGAGGCTCTTCTGACGCAACAAGTGTGACGCGGCGCAGCGTGGCCAGGGCTCGAAGGGTAATGTCATCGGGGTGGCCAATCGGCGTGCTGACGACATAGAGGGTACCGGTGGAATGAGACATGGTCGTCGGGCCTCTTACTCGACGATCGTTTGGTTGACTCCTATCTCGCGCCATCGATATAATTCCACGGTTTAATGTCTGTCTGTTTGTCCTGAAAAGTTGAGAGGATAGCCCTCTATGGCCGCCATGTTTTTCGTGGTGACGATGGCCCTGTATTTTGCGGCCACCGTTTCCTTTCTTGCCTACTTGCTCTGGCCTTCTGAAGTCCTGGCAAATGTCTCTCTGGGTATGACGGCGACCGGGTTTGCCTCACACACGATCGCGTTGGGCGCAGGGATGATCGGGGTGACAGACACCATCAACGCCAGGATTTCATGAAGCTTTGTCGTTTTTCTCCTGGGTGCTGATTTTGGTCTTTCTTGCCGTGGAGTTTCGCCATCATTTGCACGTACTTGGTTCGTTCATCGTACCTCTGGCGTTGGTCTCTCTGGTCTCTGCCGCCGCATTGCCGGAAACCGCTCCGACGCTCACACCGGTGTTTCGGACCTTGTGGGTCCACGTTACCCTGAGCATGCTCGGTACCGTGGGGTTTGCCATCGCCTTTGTGGCTGGTGTCATGTATCTGATTCAGGATGGACTTCTCAAGTCCAAACGTTTCAACGTCCTTTACTCAAAGTTGCCGGCCCTGGATTTTCTCGACCACCTGAATCAACAGTCGATCGTGACGGGATTTCCCCTGCTCACGCTCGGCATCATTACGGGTGCGCTTTACGCAGAGTTGTCTCTGGGGTCGTATCTGAGCTGGAATCCCGAGCAAACATGGGCGTTGGTGACGTGGGTGTTCTACTTTGTCGTACTGACAGGACGACTGACGGTGGGCTGGAGAGCCAAGCGAGCAGCGTATCTTGACGATTATCGGATTTGCCGGGGTTATTCTGACCCTCATCGGCGTGGTACTCAAGAGTCACGGATCGGTGTCTTGATATGCACATTGTTGCCGTCGGTTTGAGCCATAAGACCGCCCCGGTCGAAATCCGCGAGAAGCTTGCGGTTCCTGAGAGCCGGATGGGCGAAGCCTTGACCCGTCTCTGCTCGTATCAGGGGGTGCGGGAAGGGATATTACTATCGACGTGCAATCGTGTTGAGGTCTATGCCGTCGTCGATGAGATCGAATCAGGGTATGGACGAATCCAGGATTTCCTGGCCGATGCCCACCTTTCGCTGTCTTCGGAGCAACTGACTCCCCATATGTACTGGCACCAGGGGGATCGGGCGATCAACCATTTGTTCCGCGTGGCCTCCAGTCTCGACTCCATGATCGTCGGCGAGTCGCAGATCCTAGGCCAGATCAAAGAGGCCTTCGAGGTTGCACTCACACACAAGGCGACCGGCATCATTCTGAATAAGGTTGTGAAGAAGGCGATTTCTGTCGCCAAGCGTGTGCGGACGGAAACGAAAATTTCCGAGATGGCGGTGTCGGTCAGCTATGCCGCGGTCGAATTAGCCAAAAAGATTTTCTCGGACTTAAGCGAGAAAACTGTACTGTTGGTGGGGGCGGGGGAGATGGCCAAGTTGGCGGCAAGACATTTCATCGCCAACGGTGTCCGGCATGTGCGGGTAACGACCAGGAATCCGCAACATGCGGCTGGAGTTGGCGAACCGGTTTGGCGGCACCGCAGTCGCCTTTGATGAGTTTCGGGAGGACATGGCCTCCGCCGACATCGTCTTGGTATCAACCGGTGCCGCGCATTATCTCGTGAGCGAGGATGACGTGCAGCATTCGGTCAAACAGCGGATGAATCGTCCGATGTTCCTGATCGACATCTCAGTCCCGCGCAATATCGATCCGGCGGTGAGGCATGTGGACAATGCCTTCCTCTTCGATATCGATGATTTGAAGTCGCGGGTCGAGCAAAATCGGGAGGGGCGTTTAAACGAGGCTGAGAAAGCCGAGCGGATAGTGGTGGATGAAGTCGGGATTATGCTGCAATGGCTCCAGTCGCTCGAGGTCACTCCCACTATCGTGGCTCTCCGCGCGCGGGTCGATGATATCAAGCAGGCCGAGCTCGACAAGACTTTAGGGCGATTGGCGAATTTGTCCGCGTCGGAGCGTAAATTGGTTGAGGCGATGGCGTCGTCGATCGTGAACAAGCTCATTCACAATACAATGGTCACGCTCAAGACCGAGGTGAATTCCTCTGAGGGGGCCGCCTTTGTCGAGGCGGCGAGACGGTTTTTCAGTCTCGGTGACCCCGCGGCCTCTGATGTCAATGAGAGCGTTGCATCTGAGTCGGAGACTTGTCATTCGTCACAAGAAGATGTCCGGGATGTTGAAGGGGTGATTCCGAGAACTAGCTCGAAGATGCCGGATCATTAGCAGGATGCTGAAAAATCCTGCGGGCAGAAGAAGACCGTTATTTGGTTTGTCTTGTCTATCTGGTTTGTCTGGTTATTGGTTGAACGAAACTAACCAGATAACCAACACAACCAGGTAAACCGGAGAAACCAGATGACCGGACAGGCTAGATGGGAGTCGGTGAAAGGGAGCCATGTCACAAGTCGGCCATGAACGATCGACCGTCGTACTTGGAACGCGCGGTAGCAAGCTGGCGGTGCAGCAGAGCGAGTGGGTGCAGGCGACAGTTGCACAGCGCTGGCTCCGCATGTGACGGTGACGTTGCGGAAGATCCAAACGTCGGGAGACAAGATTCTGGATGTCCCGCTGGCCCAAATCGGCGGAAAGGGACTGTTCGTGAAGGAGATCGAGGAAGCGCTGTTGAGCGGTGAGATCGATCTGGCAGTGCATAGCATGAAAGATGTGCCCACGGAGTTGCCCGAGGGATTGGCCATTCTCTGTGTGCCGCCACGCGAGGATCCCCGGGATGCCCTGATTAGTCGTGACGGGCGGTCGTTCAGGGACCTTCCTCGCGGCGCGCGGATCGGGACCAGCAGCCTTCGCCGCCAATCGCAGCTCTTGCATGCCAGGCCCGACCTCACGATTGCCATGTTGCGCGGGAACTTGGATACCCGTCTCAGAAAATTACGGGAGGGACAGTTCGACGCCATCGTGCTTGCCGCAGCCGGGCTCCGGCGATTGGCCTGGGCGCATGAGATTACGGAGTATCTTGCTCCGGAGATCAGTTTGCCTGCCATCGGCCAGGGGGCGTTGGGCATCGAGGGCCGGCGAGACGATCTCTTTATTCATTCGCTGTTGAGTGGCTTGGACCATGCGCCAAGTAGGACAGCCGTTCTTGCCGAACGTGCGTTGCTCCATCGGCTCCAAGGAGGTTGTCAGGTTCCGATCGCGGCGCATGCGACAGTGATCGGGACAGGGGTGAGACTGGAAGGATTGGTATCCAGCGTGGACGGCAAAGAGCTCATTCGCGATACCGCTGAAGGAACCATTGAGGATCCGGAGTCGATCGGCATTCAACTCGCGGAACGACTGCTCGCACGCGGGGGCGACAGAATACTCCAAGCGATTTACGGGACCACATGACGCAATCGAGAAGAACGGGAAAGGTCTACTTGGTCGGAGCGGGACCAGGCGATCCTGGACTCTTGACGCTGAAAGGGAAGGAATGTCTTGAGGCAGCCGATGTCGTTCTGTACGATTATCTCGCCAATCCGGTCTTGCTGCAGTATGCTCCGGCCACAGCACAGCGTATCTATGTCGGTCGGCGGGGACGTGGGCAGTATCAGGACCAAGCCGATATCAATCGACTGCTCATTGAACGCGCCAAAGAGGGGAACGTGGTGGTCCGGCTCAAAGGGGGCGACCCATTTGTTTTCGGACGTGGTGGAGAAGAGGCGGAAGCGGTAGCCGCTGCAGAGGTCGACTTCGAGGTTGTGCCCGGTGTGACAGCGGCGGTCGCAGTTCCTGCTTATGCGGGCATTCCGGTGACCCATCGCACGCTGGCGTCCACGGTTACGTTTGTGACCGGTCATGAAGATCCCACCAAGCCGGTGGCGTTGTTGGAATGGCCCAAGTTGGCCAGCACATCCGGGACCCTCGTGTTCATGATGGGCATGAAGAATCTTCCCTCGATTGTCAGGCAGTTGCTGTCGGAGGGGCGGCCGTCCGACACGCCGGTTGCGGCGATCCGTTGGGGGACTAGAGCCGATCAACAGACCATCGTGGGGACATTGGGTGATGTTGTTGCGAAAGCGGAAGCCGCACATCTCGAACCGCCGACGGTGATCGTCGTGGGTGAGGTCGTGCGATTGCGAAGACAGCTGAATTGGTTTGAAACCAAGCCGCTCTTTGGGAAACGGGTCGTGCTGACCCGCGCACAGGAGCAGGCAAGAGAATTTTCCCAGCTACTGGCGGCCTATGGCGCGGAGCCGGTTGAGGTTCCGACGATTCAGATCGTGCCCCCGGCCAGTTGGCAGGCGATCGATGACGCGGTGACTCGTCTCAATGTCTATCAATGGCTTATTTTTACCAGTGTGAACGGGGTGAGGCCCTTCATGGACCGGCTTCATGCGGCAGGGAAGGATGCGCGCGCGTTGGCGAACCTTCGGCTGTGCGCGATTGGACCAAGAACTGCGCAGGAACTGGAAACCTATGGACTGATTCCGGATGTCGTTCCAACCGAGTTTCAGGCGGAGGGAGTAATTGCCGCGCTGGCCCATGTGGGAATCCGTGGGAGCCGCATCTTGATCCCACGCGCCGAAGTCGCACGCGAAATCTTGCCGGAACAGTTGCGTGAATTAGGGGCAACCGTCGATGTGATTCCTGTCTATCGCACGATCGCCCCGGCGGTAGATGTCGATTCCTTGACGCAACAGTTTCACGATGGGCAGGTGGCGGCGGTAACATTCACGAGCTCCTCCACCGTCCGCAATTTCGTGGAAGTATTTGGAGGGCGGGATGCGGTGAGACCACTTCGTCGCAGGGGTGGTGATTGCCTGCATCGGACCTATTACGGCAAGCACGGCGGAAGAGTATGGGTTGACGGTCACGGTCATGCCGGCTGAGAATACTGTGCCGGCGCTGGCAGAAGCGATCGTGAGGCATTTCAAAGAGGGGGCGCGAATCGCCGTTTCTACGCGCAGCTAGGCTAACGTAGACGGCAGGGTGATGGATGAATTAGCCAAGGGAGGGCATGGTTATGGTTGCTGTCAAGTCGTTCATGGTTCCGAGAGAGAAGTTTATTACGGTTGAGCGGGATACGGATGCGCAGACTGGCGGCGCGGATCATGCGCGATCGCGGCATCGGCAGCCTGTTCGTGACGAATGGGAAGGAGATTATCGGTATTCTGACGGATACCGATATGGTCCGGCGTGTGGTCGCGGCTGGAGCCGATACCCACAAGACGACGGTTGAGCAGATTATGTCGGCCCCTATCTTGACGATCGAGGAGAATAAGACCCTGCTTAGATGCCAACGATCTAATGGCCAAAACTCATATCCGCCATCTCGGCGTGACTCAGGATGGCAAATTGGTCGGTCTGATTTCTGTGCGCGACCTTGTCCTGTTCTTGACGAATCTCCCGAGGAAGTGATCCGATGGCTTTCCCAATCCAGCGCCTTCGGCGGCTACGGCAGCATGAGGCCTTTCGTCGCATGGTACGGGAGACGAGCCTTGCCCCGTCTGACTTTATCTATCCGCTGTTCGTCGTCGAAGGGCGAGACCGGCGGGAGGAGATCGCCTCGATGCCGGGCCAGTGTCCGGCTCTCGGTCGATCTCTTGGTGAAAGAGGCCAGTGAGATTGCGGCCTTGGGGATTCCCGCCATCATTCTCTTTGGGATTCCTGACCGGAAAGATGATCGGGGGAGTTCGGGGTTCGATCCGAATGGCATCGTGCAGCGGGCCGTCAAAGCGGTGAAGGACCAGGTTCCTGGGCTGATGGTCGTGACCGACGTCTGTATCGACGAATACACCGATCACGGCCATTGCGGAATCGTCAAGGACGGACGCATTCTCAACGATGAAACGTTGGAGTGTCTCCGTGCGATGGCCAGGACCCATGCGCAAGCCGGGGCCGATATGGTGGCGCCGTCCGATATGATGGATGGGCGGGTGGCGGCGATCCGGGCGGAACTGGATCAGGCTGGTTTTTCAGAGCTGCCGATCATGGCCTATGCCGCCAAATTCGCGTCCTGCTTTTATGCACCGTTTCGGGATGCGGCGTTTTCGAGCCCACAGTTCGGCGATCGGCAGTCGTACCAGATGGATCCCGCCAACCGCCGGGAAGCGCTTCGGGAGATCGCCCTTGATGTCGAAGAAGGGGCCGACATCATCATGGTGAAACCGGCATTGCCGTATCTCGATATCATTGCCGCGGCCAGGGCCCAGATGTTGTTGCCGGTGGCAGCCTATCAAGTGAGCGGAGAGTACAGCATGATCAAAGCGGCCGCCAACGCCGGCTGGCTCGACGAATCGCGGGCCATGATGGAATCGTTGCTTTCGATCAAGCGGGCCGGCGCAGATCTCATTCTGACGTACTTTGCCAAAGACGCAGCGCGTCTCCTCCGCTGACGACCATGCTGAAAGTGACGCGTGGGTGGTCCGGCGAGTCGTCCACGTGCCTATCCGGTCGCCACGATCGGCAATTTCGACGGCCACCATCTTGGGCCATCGAGCGCTGTTGCAGACGGTGGTCGAGACGGCCCGGAAGGCACAGGGGACGGCGCTCGTGCTGACCTTCGATCCCCATCCGGTAAAAATCCTCGCACCTCGTGTCGATCTTCGCTTTCTCACCAGCCCAGAGGAAAAGCTTGCAGCACCTCGAAGCCGCAGGGATCGACGAAGTGGTCTTCCTGGACTTTACTCCCGACCTTCGCGGCGATGAGCCCGGAGCAATTTGCTGAGGACATTCTGCATCGGTCTCTCACCTTGTCTGAGTTGTTCGTGGGCAATCATTTCGCGTTTGGGAAGGGACGGACAGGTCGTATCGACGACCTCGTGCGTCTCGGCGAGCAGTACGGTTTCCGCGTGCATCCCGTGACTCCGGTGGTGATGGAGGGAGATGTGGTGAGTTCAAGCAGGATTCGCCAACTTATTCAGGCAGGGAATATGGAGCGGGCTGCCACGTTGCTCGGACGCGTCTATGGAATTCGAGGTACCGTGGTGCACGGGATGCAACAGGGACAGGCGATGGGCTGGCCTACGGCCAATCTGCGCATCCCGGCCGACCGCGTCGTGCCGCCCGATGGCGTCTATGCTGCACGGACTGTCCACGGTACTCAGACCTATGATGCGATCGCCTACATCGGGACGAGGCCGACCTTTGGAGCGGGCGAGCGGTTGATCGAAGTCAATCTGTTGGATCAGACCAGCGATCTCTATGGCCAGGAGATCACTGTGCAGTTTGTGGCACGGGTACGCGGCGATCACATCTTCGCATCTGCCGATGAGTTGTCGAAGCAAATTGCCCGTGATGTGGAGCAGGCGCGCATCAGCTTACGGCGTATTCCGCAGGGAGTTCAGTAACCATGGCCGCTGAGACGACAATCATGAGGCCGTCATCCAGGTCGGCCGTGCGACCGGCGTTGTTGGCACATCTTGTTCGGACGGTGCGTCAGCAACAGATGTTCGTTCCCGGTCATCACCTGCTGGTGGCGGTGTCGGGCGGGCCCGACTCGGTCGCGTTGTTGTCTCTTCTCCATCGACTGGCCCGGTCTTGGCGGCTCACGTTGACGGCGGTTCATTGTAACTATGGACTGCGCGGAGCGGAGTCCGATGGTGACGAATCGTTTGTCGAGCACTTTTTGCCGGGAACGACAACTGCCTCTTGTCGTCCATCGACCCATGCTGGTCAAGCGACGACAGCGCTCATCGCTTCAAGCAACGGCGCGCGACGCGCGCTATGACTTCATGAAGCAACTGGCTCACGAGGTAGGGGCTGACCGCATTGCGGTCGGTCATACTGCCAATGACCAAGCGGAAACGGTGCTTATGTGGCTGCTGCGGGGGGCTGGCATGACCGGGTTGGCGGGAATGCCGTACGTTCGTGAAGACAGGATTATTCGTCCTCTTCTCGCAGCCACCCGCGAAGAGGTGCTGGCATACCTGGATCATGAAGGGCTGACCTATCGTCGTGATTCGAGCAATGAGAAGCCGCTCTATCATCGCAATCGGATCAGGAAGGAACTCCTTCCTGTCATCACGCGGTTGGCGCCGGCTGCCGTCCGTGTGTTGCAGCGGCAGGCAGACTATGTTCGCGAGGACGAACAATACCTGGAGCAAGTGACACATGCACTGGTGCGCACACTTGTCAGCCATGATTCCAGAGGTGTGCAACGAGTCGATCTTCAGGCCTTCATTGAGTTGCCGGTTGCGCTTCAGCGGCGTCTCGTTCGGACAATCTTACGGACCTACGACGAAGAGGGGCGCGCCAGCAGCCTTCGCGTGGTGGAGTCAGTTCGGCATGTCCTTCTCAAGGGAAGGAGTGGAGTTCGACTGACTTTGAAGCAGGCCCTCGTGACTCTGGATCAGGGGGTCGGTGCGATTTAGCCCATGTGCAGGAGGAGATCGCAGTCATCAGATTGATTCAGGGCAAGAGAAGAGGGAGATGCTTGCGGTTCCAGTGCCTTCAACTGTCTCATTGGGCTAGAACGAATCAGCAAATTCATGTACAACTCATGACTCGTCGTGCTGCCGATGAGCTGGGTAGGGCTCCTTCTCAAGCACGTGGCATTGTTCGATGCCGATCGGTTTTCGGAGCCCTTGGTCGTTCGCGCTTGGCAAGCCGGCGATCGATTCTTTCCTCATGGGATGAAGGGGAAGAGCAAGAAACTACAAGATTTCTTTACCGATAGGAAGGTCGCTCGCCGTGCACGGGGGAAGGTTCCATTATTAGTGGCGCCAGAGGGAATTCTCTGGGTGGTGGGAATGCGGCAGGATGAGCGCTTTGTCGTTCGTGATGGGACGACACGTTGTTTGGTTGTTTCGGTGAGCAACCGGGTCGTCAGAGAAGGAGTAAGGGAGTATGGAACGGATCTTCGGTCGGCCGATCGTGACGCAGGAGGAAATGCGTGCCCGGATTCGTGAGTTGGGCAAGCAGATCACGACCGATTATACAGGGAAGGATTTCGTCTTGGTGGGAGTGTTGAAGGGGGCCTATGCCTTCTATGCCGATTTGGCTCGCGCAATCAGAATTCCCATGCGGGTGGATTTTCTTATGGTGACAAGTGACGGGTCTCGGACAAACATCATCCGGCAAGGCTAAAAGGTTAAAGTGGTGACTGAGCTGACCGAGGACATCAAGGATAAAGACGTCTTGCTGGTGGAAGACATCGTCGATTCCGGATTGACGGTCCAACACTTGGTCAAGACCTTGACGAAAAAGAAGCCTCGGTCGATTAAAGTCTGTACCTTGCTGAGCAAGCCAGATCGTCGGACCATCAATGTCGCCATCGACTATGTGGGGTTCAAGATTCCGAACAAGTATGTGGTCGGGTACGGACTCGATTACCAGCAGAAGTACCGGAACCTTCCTTATCTGGCTGTCTTGGATGTGGAGGGAGATCAAGAATAAGGTTTGGTCACACGGTTGTCAGTATGAATGCGCCTGTGGTAACATCAATCACGTTCATGGTTTTTCTGACCATTTGAGCGTGCCATCCACAAGGAGATCTGGATGAATTCCAGGACAAAGAATATACTTTTCTGGGTCGTTGTCGGCCTCTTCATGATTTTGTTGTTCAACCTGTTCAGCGTGCCGCACCATGAGCCTGAAGAAGATGTGATTTTTAGTGAGTTCATGACCAAACTCGACAAGGGAGAGATCGAGCGGGTCATCATCAAAGCCAGCCACATCAGCGCCGTCCTGAAGGACAAGACCCGTATTCGAACCTACTCGGTGGAATATCCCGAATTGGTGCAGGTCTTGCGGGATCGGGGCGTGCAGATCGAGGCGAAGCCACCGGACGAAAGCCCTTGGTACATTACGTTCCTTGTGACGTGGGGACCGTTTGTCCTGTTCCTGGGATTATGGTTCTTCTTGATGCGGCAAATGCAGATGGGGGGCAATAAGGCGATGTCGTTCGGGAAGAGCCGCGCTCGTCTGTTGACGGAGGAGCGTAAGAAGGTGCTGTTCTCGGATGTTGCCGGTGTCGATGAAGCCAAGGACGAAGTGCTCGAGATTATCGAGTTTCTCAAGGATCCTCGCAAGTTCCAAAAGCTCGGCGGTCGCATTCCCAAGGGCGTCTTGATCGTCGGTCCTCCCGGTACAGGGAAGACGCTGCTGGCCAAGGCCATTGCCGGTGAAGCCAGTGTGCCCTTCTTCAGTATCAGCGGATCGGATTTCGTGGAAATGTTTGTCGGCGTCGGAGCGTCTCGTGTTCGCGATCTTTTCGAGCAGGGGAAAAAACATGCGCCCTGTATTATCTTTATCGACGAAATCGATGCCGTCGGCCGGCTTCGTGGAGCAGGGTTGGGCGGAGGTCATGACGAACGTGAGCAGACGCTCAATCAATTGCTCGTTGAGATGGACGGATTTGATACGACAGAAGGCGTGATCTTGGTCGCTGCGACCAACCGGCCTGATGTCCTCGACCCTGCCTTGCTCAGACCGGGGCGTTTTGATCGGCAAGTCGTGGTGAATCGACCGGACTTGCGTGGTCGTAGTTGAAATTCTCAAGGTGCACACGAAGAAAGTTCCGATCGCGACGAACGTGGAGCTGGAAAAAATTGCGCGCGGCACGCCGGGATTTTCAGGGGCCGATCTGGAAAACTTGGTCAACGAAGCGGCACTCTGGGCCGCGAGGCTTAACAAGAAAGAAGTGGAAGTCATCGACTTCGAGATGGCCAAAGACAAAGTGCTGATGGGGGCTGAACGGAAGAGTCTGATCTTGAGCGACGAGGAGAAACGGACGACGGCTTACCATGAAGCCGGGCATGCGCTGATTGCCAAACTGATTCCTGGAACGGATCCCGTGCACAAGGTCACGATTATTCCTCGAGGCCGTGCCTTGGGCGTGACGATGCAGCTCCCCACCGACGACCGGCACGGCTATTCGAAGGTGTATTTGTATAACCAGCTTGCCATCCTCATGGGAGGGCGTGTGGCGGAAGAGTTGGTCTTGAATGAGATGACGACCGGAGCGGGGAACGATATTGAGCGGGCGACGGATCTCGCGAGGAAGATGGTCTGTGAATGGGGCATGAGCGAAAAGATGGGCCCCCTGACGTTCGGCAAACAAAACGAACAGGTGTTTCTTGGGCCGAGAGATGGGGAGCCAGCGCGACTTCAGCGATCAAATAGCCATGGAGATCGACCAGGAAGTCAAGCGGCTTGTGACGGAAAACTATGAGCGGGCGAAGCGGCTGCTCACGGAAAACATGGCCAGTCTGAAGCGTTTGGCAGAAGCACTCTTGGAGAAAGAAGTGCTCGACGGGTCCGATATTGATCAACATTCTCATGCAGTCCACATCCCAAGCGGTTCCTGCCTAAATTTCTGCATCGCTGATCCTGGGACGCCATATCAGGGCATTGGAGTCCCAGGGCAGTACATCTGAAAGACGATAGTCGAGAAGGGAGTCCTTTTCGTGAGTGGCGCGTTGCCACCTGTATCCTATACTGCCATGATAGATGGCGGATTAGGATCCTAGCTAGGTCTGTCTGGTTAATGTGGTTTGTTTTGTTTATTTGGTAGATATGATTAGTATCGTTCAACCAGATAACCAGACGGACTAAATAACTTTCTGCTTAAGCGAAGGCACGTCGTTTGATGAGAGAAACCAAGACATTGACCCGACAGGCTAAAGGATCGGCTGATCGAATTTCCCGACCGACCATTAATTATGGGGGTCGTCAATGTGACGCCGGATTCATTCTTCGACGGTGGCCGCTATTTTGATACAGAAGCCGCTGTGGCCCATGCCCTTCGGTTGGTAGAAGAAGGGGCGGATCTGTTGGATATCGGCGCAGAGTCGACGCGCCCTGGCGCCGATGTCGTGAACGAGGCAGAAGAGCGTCGTCGTGCGATTCCCGTTGTGACCGCAGTGGCAAAAGCCGTCACCGTTCCGATCTCAATCGATACGTCAAAGGCTGCTGTTGCACGTGCAGCCCTCGATGCGGGGGCGGTTCTCGTGAACGATGTCACGGCTTTACGAGGCGACCCCGCCATGGTCGATGTGGTCGCCCAAACAGGAGCTGGAATCGTCCTGATGCATATGCACGGGACGCCGCGTACGATGCAGCAGGCCCCCCGCTATGATGATGTGGTCGGTGAGATCTCCGATTTTTTCGAGGAACGAATCCGTTTCGCGATGGCACATGGCATTGTACGAAGACAAATCATTCTTGATCCAGGTATCGGATTTGGTAAGCTGCTGGTACATAACCTTACGCTGTTAGCCCAATTGACCCGTTTCTTGCAGTTTGAGTGCCCATTGCTGGTTGGTGTATCGAGGAAGGCGTTTCTTGGGCAGCTCGTGGACCGTCCGGTGCAGGACCGTCAATGGGCGACGGCCGCGGCGGTGGCAATGGCAGTGGATCGTGGGGCTGGAATTCTTCGCGTCCACGACGTGAGGGCCATGAAGGATGTGGTTCAGGTAGCAGCGGCGATCAATCGACAGACGACCGTTTCCATGAAAGCACAACATGCGTAAACTATTCGGTACCGATGGGGTCCGAGGGGTCGCCAACCTCGATCCGATGACCAGCGAAATGGCGATGCAGCTGGGGCGTGCCGCGGCACATTTGTTTATGCGCCGAGCCGGACGTCATCAGATCGTGATCGGCAAGGACACACGCATCTCCGGTTACATGTTGGAATCGGCGTTGACTTCCGGGATTTGCTCGATGGGTGTGGATGTCTTGCTGGTCGGTCCGATGCCGACGCCGGCGATTGCGTTCTTGACGAGGAGTCTCCGTGCCGATGCCGGGGTGATGATCTCGGCTTCACACAATCCCTACCAGGATAACGGCATCAAGTTTTTTTCCAACGACGGGTTTAAGCTGCCTGATGAGATGGAAGCTCGTATTGAGGAACTCATCGTTTCGAACGGGATTGCCCATCTCCGGCCAACGGCCGATGCCATTGGGAAGGCCTATCGAATCGACGATGCCGAGGGGCGTTACATCGAGTTCGTCAAGCGGTCTCTCCCGAAGGAGCTGGACTTCCAGGGGATCAAAGTGGTCGTCGATTGTGCCAATGGCGCAGCCTACAAAGTCGCGCCAAAGGTGTTGCGCGAACTCGGGGCGAAAGTCGAAGTGATCGGTGATGAGCCAAACGGGATGAATATCAATGCCGGTTGTGGCGCGGTCCATCCTGAACTGCTGCAGAAGGCGGTCCGCGAGCAGGGAGCCCATCTCGGAGTGGCGCTGGACGGGGATGCCGATCGCGCCATTTTCGTTTGCGAACAAGGGACGGTCGTAGACGGTGATCATATTATGGCAATGTTGGCGCTCGATCTTCATCGTCATGGGCAGTTGGCCAAGCAGACGGTAGTGGGGACCGTCATGAGCAACTTCGGGCTGGAGCTTGCCATGACGAAAGCCGGTATCACGCTCGCGCGGACTGCCGTCGGTGACAGATATTTACTCGAACGGATGTCGGCCGATGGGTATAATTTCGGAGGAGAGCAGTCTGGTCATTTCATCTTTCTGGATCATAATACGACCGGTGACGGGTTGACTGTCGGGATTACAAGTATTATCGTTGATGAAGCGATCGGGTAAACCCTTGTCAGAATTGGCCAAAGCCATGGCGGCTGTCCCGCAAGTATTGCTCAATGTGAAAGTAACGAAAAAACCGAACCTCGACACGCTTCCAGAACTGCAACGCGCGATCCGTGAAGGTGAGCAGCGCCTCAATGGCAGTGGACGTGTATTAGTGCGCTACTCCGGGACCGAACCGCTCTTGCGGGTGATGGTCGAGGGCGAGTGCGATGACCAGATTCGTGAAGTGGCCGATCGACTCGTCAACGTCGTCAAGACTCATCTGGGCTAGTGTTGTCGCCCCCCATTGAGGGAGGCTCATGCTGCCGTCCCTCACCGTTGCCTTCATCGCCGGGCTTCTCGTCGGATCACAGATTCCCTATTTCCCCCTGTCCTCCTCGTTCCTGCTCCTCCTTGTTGCGCTAGGCGCCGTTGTTCTCGAACGACTCAATCGATTCTCCGTTCACCAGGCGACGTGGCTTTACAGCGCGCTCTTACTCGGAGTCGTCTATTGGGCGGTGTGCGTCAACTTGCCTGCCCATGTCTTGATGGCCGAGCACTCGTCGAATGCGGTGGTCGAGGTGACCGGTCGTATCGTGGCGCCTGTGCAACAGGCGCCAGATCGAATGGTCATGATCGTCAGGTCGGACGATCCACTCGATGCAGTCGGGAGCGTCTAGACATGTTCGGCTGACCTGGCGGATGCCGGAGCGAGTATTCTTTCAAGGCGATCGGGTCAGTTTTCGGGGATGTTGCGCCGCCCGAGCGGGTCATTGAATCCTGGTGGATTCGACTATGCGGCCTATCTTGAGCGTCAAGGGATCGATGCGATCGCTACGGTGACCGGATCCGAGGCGGTGCAGTTTCTTGAGTCAGGGCGAGCGCATGCCTGGTGGGCGATCTGGAATCAATTCGATCGGTGGAGGGGCAGCATCCGTCTCGCCGCGCTACAGACCCTTCCCCAGCCTGCATTGGGACTCTATGTGGGCATCATCATCGGTGATCGAGGGTATTTGGATCCAGATCTGCGTGATCAGTTCATGGTGACCGGGACGGTTCATCTCCTCTCTATTTCAGGGAGCCACTTGGGCCTCGTGGCGCTGCTCATCTTTGCGGTCGTCAGATGGACTGATGATTCTGTTGCCTGCCAATTGGCTTCTTGCACTGTCTCGGAGAATCACGCCGACTCGCATTGCCGCTGTCTGTACGCTCTTTCCTGTCGCAGGCTACGCCTGCCTGGCCGGGGCGGAACTGGCTACGATGCGGTCGTTGCTGATGGTGACTGGTGGGGCTGAGTGCGATCTGGCTCGGCCAGGAGCGCCGTCTGTTCCATGCCCTCTCTGCCGCCGCGGTGGGGATTTTGCTGCACGATCCTCAGGCGCTATTCGATATTTCCTTTCAGCTCTCCTTTTTGTCTGTCATCGCCATTGCCGGGTGGCTCTCCTGGCCAGCCGAGACTGAAGCGGAGGAGCTGGCGAACGAGCCGTCATTCCTGAGAACCTGCGCTCGATGGGGGAGAGACTCTGTGGTCATGAGCGGGGTCGTTACCGTGGTGACCGTTCCTCTTGTTGCGTACTATTTCAATCAATTGCCCTGGCTCGGTCTTTTCACCAATGTGGTGGCTGTTCCCGTGATGGGGGTCCTGCTTGTCCCGATCGGACTCGCTGCCGGAATCTGGCAGATCGTGGTAGGGGGAACCGTGCTGCCCCTGGCTTCGTTGAATCAGTGGTTGCTCGAACACTTTGTGGCTGCGGTCCGTCTGGTGTCGATGCTACCGGGAGGGGAATGGCATGTTGCGGCCCCGTCGGCTCTCACCATGTTGTTGTTTTATGGTTGCCTTGGATTGCTGTGGCAGCGAGTGGGCAGCGGGTTGGTTCGGTGGACTAGCAGGCGTCGGGGTCCTATTGGTATTACTGTGGTGGGCCTGGTCTCCACGGATGTTCCTTGATGGGGATCGCTTTCGAGTCACGTTCCTGGACGTCGGGCAAGGCGATAGCGCGGTCGTTGAGCTGCCTGATGGACAAGTGGTGTTGATCGATGGAGGGGCGACGTATGAGCGATTCGACATGGGCCGTGGTGTGGTGGCTCCGTTTCTCTGGAACAGGGGAATCCGTACCATTGACCAGGTGATTGGCACGCATCCTCAACTTGATCATGTCGGAGGTCTGGCCTGGGTGGTCCGCCATTTCAGCGTGAAGCGTTATTGGGGATCGGGAGAGATCCGAGAAGAACTGTTCTATCGACGACTGCAACAATCATTGGCTTCTCAAGGATTACAAGAACGGGTGGCCAGAGAAGGACAGGAGATTGTGTCGTCCGGTCCCTGTCGGCTGGTGGTTCTCAACCCGCCGGCCGACGAGCAACTCGATGTGCCGCTCCACGATAGCCATGTGGATGGACATGTGTTGAACAATCGGTCAGTGGTGACGCGTCTGACTTGTGGTAATCATACGATGCTCTTCGCTGCGGATGTCGAGCGAGATGGCTTGTCGCGGATGACCGGCTCAACGTCTCAGGGTCCGATCGAAGTACTGAAGGTGCCTCATCACGGGGCGGTGAGTTCGTTGAATCGTGACTGGTTGGCATCGTTGCATCCCCAGTATGCCGTATTTTCGGCCGGACGCCATAATCGCTACAGACACCCAGCCGCTGCTGTTCTCGATGCCTATCGGTCAGAAGGTAGTACGGTGTTACGAACCGACCGTGACGGCGGGGTGTGGTTTACCGGAGGAGTTTCCGACGCAGCGCTTCATGTGTATCGAGCGAGAGAGTTGATGTGGCAGCCGACGAACAGCGTCTTCGTGCTTGTGGGCCTGCGAACAGGCGAACTGGGCTCGGATTTGGAAGCAATGGCGTGACTTTCATTGACTATCGCTTGGCCGCATAGCGTAGCACTACGATCACAGGACCGCTGCCTCTGATTCTCAAGTAACGAATTCCAGCGAATGCACAGTTCACGTCTCGGCAAGGCGATTTTCGTCTCTCTTTCCCACCACAGTTAAGGCGTTATAGCACAAGGTACCTAATTTTGCTCATCATTCATCACTTGCTAGCAAGGCATAGCATGTGCATGCATCTGTATGCATAATTTTTGAGGGAGCTAGGGTATGCCAAATCTCGTACGAATCGTGATTCAGTTACCCGTCAATCTCAAAGCACAGCTCGATAATCTCAAACAGCAGGGATACACGACTAGCGGCTTCATCAGGGCCATGTTGGAACGTGAGTTTGCCAAAATGGATGAGAAACCTGTGACGCCGTTTCCTATTGGGAAACGAGTGAATGGCCGGTAGCAGCTTGTGATAGGCCCGGTCATGAAAGAGAGGCGTAGGGAGCTGTGACGCGGTTAACCGATCTTATTCGAGTACAGTCGAGTCAGGAGGCCTATAGTCCTGATGCAAAAAACTCCACCCACTCCATGGCGCCGACCAGCCTTCCTCCTCTATCTTCCACGCGGTCACCGTCTGTAGCGGAGACTGATTGGCATCAACGTGCGTGCGATGAGCTTCAGGGAATCAAGCGTGCGGCTCAGACGAGGCAGCCTTGGACTGTCGATGAATTGGCCCGGATCGCCTCCGGCGTTGTGGACTCTCTTGGAGCCAATGACAAGCTGGTTCAGACGGTCTTGCAGCGCGATGCCGGAGACTATCTCGTCACCAATGCCGTGAATGTTGCAATCGTGAGTGTGAAGATTGCGGAAGCGCTCCGATACGAGTCGGCAATGCTCGAACAGGTTGCGTTAGCGGGATTACTTCACGATCTCGGCATGTTCGTCCTGCCAGACGCACTGGTGTACAAGACCGGAACGTTGACAGAAGAAGAACTCCAGGACATGCGGGAGCATCCACAGCACGGAGCCCGCCTGTTCAAGGATGTTGGAGAAGCCTATCCGTGGGTGGGGAAGGTGATCCTCCAAGAGCATGAGCGATGGGATGGAACTGGCTATCCTAAACAGGCTGGCCGGCAATCAGATTGATGAGATGGCCCTCGTTATCGGGCTGGCAGACGTGTTCGACGCCCTGATGAATTTACGACCCTATCGACGTGGCATGTCGCCCCATCAGGCGATCCGTGCGTTGCTCATAAGCGGTAAGACGGTGTTTCCGTATCATCTTTTGAAGGCGTTGGTCGAGCAACTCTCGATCTATCCATTAGGCACGACCGTTCGTCTGAACACCGGCGAAACCGGAGTCGTTTCTCAGTTGAATCGGCAGTATCCGCTACGTCCGATCTTGCAAGTCATGCAACAGGCTGTATCAGGCCACGTGCCGGCATCGAAGGTAGTGGATTTGCGAGCTGAGACCTCCCTGCACATTGTGGAAGTGGTGCCCATTGGTTGATCCGAGATAGGAGAATAGGAGATGAGTCTGTGCGACAACTAATATCCCGACGTCTCATCGGTCTTCTGGGCACTGGTGCAATTCTCTCCGCGGTGCTGCTTGGGTGCCACAATCCGGCTAGCTCGTCTTTGCCGCCGTCGGCAATCAGTCCACCAGGGACGGCGGTCCCACCGCTGCCGAAGGGAGATGTCTATGCCGATGAAACTGTTCCGACCTCGGAAACGGCCATCGAAACGGGTGACACGCTCGAGGTGGTGATCCGTCGCGGCGCCGGCGAGGAGAAGTTCGCCAGCGTTGTACGGGAGAACGGAAAGATTTCTGTCGGGTTTATGGAAGTGGATGTCGGGGGCATTACTGCGGCTGTGGCGGAAGCCCGTGTTCAGGAAGCCGCGTTACCCTATATGCGCCAGCCGCATGTACAGGTCCTGCTGAAGAAGAAAGTGTTGAAGGTCAAGCGCGTCTTCGTGTTTGGGGACGTAAAAAAACCTGGGATGGTTCCCATGCCGAGGCACATGACTGTGCTGCAAGCCATTGCCGCTGCCGACATGTACCACGAAACGGCGTTGATGGAGGAAGTCCGAGTGATTCGAGGCGGCGACCTCGCAATGCCGAACATTCTGATGGCCGATCTCGCGCGCGTGTTTACCTACGGCGATATGACGAGGAACATTTCGCTGGAGGAAAACGATATCGTATTTGTACCGCGCGAACATCTGGGCGATGCCTCCGAAGCTGGGAAAAAGATGATGCCGATCATTTCGGCTGCGATCGCACCGCTCTACCCGGTGTTCATTATTAACGCGCTGATGGGGAATTGATAGCCGCAGTCGAGACGAAAGAAAGATCCTGACCCTATGGCCCAATACGAACTCAACGTCATCGATTACTGGCTGATCGTCAAGAAACGGAAGTATCTCATTCTGCTGGCGGCGGGGCTCGTGGTGTTGTTCACGTTTCTGTTTTCAGAAATGTTCAAGCCGAGCCCGCTGTATGAAGCGTCTGCACGGGTGAAGTTCGACCGAACAAGCACCGTGGCCCAACAGTTGATCGAGACCATGTCCTTCTCAAATGCCAACGACCTCAACTCCCAGACCGAGTTTATCCGGGGGTTCCCCGTGATGGAGCGTGTGGCGATGGAATTAGCGCGCGTGCCGGCAAACGTGACGCCGGAAGAGAAGCGATCGGCCACCTACCTCAACACGGTGTATAACCTCGGTCAGGAAATCAAGACGCAGCGGGAAGGCGATACGAATATCATCCGCATCACGGCCACCTCGGATCGGCCTGAGATTGCAGAGAAGACGGCCAATTCAGTAGCCAATGCCTATCGTCTGGAAAATATCATGACCCGGAACCGTCTTGTGATGGAGTCACGACGGTTTGTCGAGGAACAGCTGGCCGGCCTCGAAAAGCAGTTGAACAATGCGGAAGAAGCACTGAGGGCATTTAGGGAACGGGAAGGGCAGGTCTTTCTGACCGATGAGGCCCGCGCCGCGCTGGAGACGTTCACCAAGCTGGAAGAACAACATAATGACGTGATGCGAAAGCGGGCTGAGGGAGAACGGCAGATCTCGGTGCTCAATCGAACCGAAGCGGTGCTTGGGAACCAAACCGGCCGGATCTTCACGGAAGAGCAGAATGCGTTGCTCACGATCCTGAATCAGCGCCTTCTTGATCTCATCCAGGAACGGAACACCCTGCTGATCAACTACACAACGGATCATCCGCAAGTCCGAGAGCAGCAGCAGAAGATCGATAACGTCAGAGCCGAGATGATTCTTGAACTCCGAGCCAAGCTCAAGACCATGCAAGATCGGGAATCCACGCTTCTGGATCAGCGCGATCGCTATCGGGGACGGTATTTACAGTTCCCGCGAGCAGCGATTCAGATGAGCCGCCTCGAACGGGAAGTGAAAGTCAACGCTGACCTGTTAGCGACGCTCAAGGCCAAGCATCAAGAGTTGCAGATAAAAAGCGCAGAACAGATCGAAGAAGTGACGATTATTGCGCCGGCCATCATGCCTAGTGCACCGATCAATGCGCCCAATACGGAGTTGAACCTCATGGTCGGCTCTCTCATGGGTATCTTTCTCGGGATCGTCTTGGCCTTTGCACGCGAATCATTCGATACGTCGATCGGTACCATCGAGGGGATCGAGGAGTTTCTCAAGGTGCCGGTCCTCGGCGTCATTCCGCAGTTCGACGGTAAGGAGATGGAGGAAGCCGCTCGCGCGGCACTTCCAGCGCATGCTTCTGCGTCGACCGTGGAAAATTTCTCGAAACTCATCTGTTTAATCGATCCGAAGTCCGTCTTGTCCGAGAGCCTGCGCTCGCTGCGGACGAATATACAATTTGCCAGCATGGACCGGAAGGTCAAGTCCATCCTCTTCACCAGCGCGGGGCTTGGAGAAGGCAAAAGCACCTGTGTCACCAATCTGGCGATCACGCTCGCCCAGGAAGGACAACGAGTATTACTCGTCGATGCAGACCTTCGGAGGCCGATTGTGCATCAGCGATTGGGTCTCGAGCGGGCCCCAGGCCTGGCGGATGCCCTGGTGGGCAGTATTTCCTGGCGCAATCACGTGCGGTCTGCCACGGATCTGATGCTCGGGCCGATGGGGGCGGATCGGGTGATGAGCACTCCAGGGTTAGACAATCTGCATATTTTGACCAGCGGGTCAGAGGTCGGCAATCCGAACGAGTTCCTCAACATGAACAAGATCAAGACGCTCGTGAGTGAGATGAATGAGGAATATGACCTCGTGCTGTTCGATACTCCTCCCATTCTCCCGGTCACGGATGCGGTGGCGTTCAGTTCACGCGTCGACGGGACGATCCTGGTCTACCAAGTCGGGCGGATCGGCCGGAACGCTCTCAAGCGGGCCAAGTTCCTCCTAGACCATGCGCAGGCCAATGTGATGGGCATCGTCTTGACGAACGTGAAATCCGAGGTCACGCCGGACTACGGTGTCTACCGCTACGAATATCGCTGACGCGGCAGTAGGAGCCGACTTCCCATGCATGCGTCGATGGTAAAACCGCAAGATGCCGTCATCGTCTCGGTGCTGGCCGCCGTGCTCGCGCTCGGCCTCACGCTCACGACCCCGATGGTCGGGGTACAAGTCGTTTTCGGTTTGCTCGTTGTGCTGGTGGCCTTTACGTCGGTTCCCGCCTCTCTCTTCCTCCTGATTGGTTCTATGTTGCTCTCTCCGGAAATTGCGGTCGGGCGAGTGGACGGGAGAGGGGTTGGTGCGCGAGATCTCTCGTTGCGCGTCGATGATCTCTTGCTCGTGGTCATCGGATTCAGTTGGCTGGTCAAGACGATCATCTATCGAGATCTGGCCCTCATTCGCGACACTCCGATCAATCGTCCTATTTTCTATTATATGCTGGTCTGTGTGCTCGCGACGCTGATCGGCGTCATCGCTGGTCGCGTCCGTCCGCTCACGGGATTCTTTTTCGTCATGAAATATTTTGAATACTTCTTTGTATTCTTTATGGTTGTCAATCATGTATCGACCAAACGACAGGTCGTCAGTCTGGTGACGGCGTTGCTGGCCATCTGCTTCGTGATTAGTGTGTATGCGATCGCTCAGATTCCAAGCGGGCAAAGGGCGAGCGCGCCGTTTGAAGGGGAAAGTGGCGAACCCAATACCCTAGGCGGGTACCTGGTTTTTATCCTGGCCATCGTCATGGGCCTCTTTCTTCACTTGAAGTCCGGATCGATTCGGGTCCTGCTCGCGCTTCTCATGGGATTCATCGGTATGGCTCTCATGGCTACGCTCTCCCGCTCGTCCTATCTGGCTGCCGGTGTCTTGATTCTGGCTGTCGCCGCGACGCAATGGCGGCGACCTGGTGTGCTCGCGTTCATGCTCCTGCTCGTGGTCGTGCTCCCGTTTGCCGCGCCTGATAATGTGAAGAATCGGGTTAACGAGACGTTTTTCGGACGTCAATACGGGGGCGAAATCACAGTGGGACGGGTTGGGTTGGATCTCTCCACGACAGAACGGCTGCGCTCCTGGCAGTATGTGCTGAAAGATTGGCTCCAGAGTCCTGTGCTCGGCCGCGGTGTGACCGGCTATGCTTGGGCGGACGCCCAATACGTCAAGATCCTCGGCGAAACGGGTCTCGCCGGCCTCGTCGCGTTCATCTTCTTGATTTTCCGCTTGTGGCGGCGCGCACGAGAGACCTTTCTGGCCGAACAGGATCCCTTCTGTAAGGGACTGGCCCATGGATTGCTGCTGGGCATGGTGGCCATGCTCGCACATGGCATCGGAGCCAACACTTTCATTATCATCCGCATCATGGAACCCTTCTGGCTGTGCGCTGGGTTAGTCATGATCTTGCCACGCCTGACATCGGAGCAGAAGGACCCTGCCACTCAGCGAGCGCTCGTATGAGGTGGTTCCTCTTCTGTTATTGGTATGAACCGGATGCACCATCCGATCCCGTAGGGCTCGTCCGTCTCTGGACTTTGGCGCGCCAGCTTGCCGAGCGAGGCGACAGTGTGACTGTCCTTCCTCCACGGTATCGATCCGCGCTGCTCCAGCAAGGATTTACGACCGCGCCGATTCCGCTCCTTCCTTGGGCGGTGTTGCGTCCGGTTTCCTACGCGGTTTTCTCCTGTATCGTCGGTCTCATGCGAGCGTATCGGTCGAGGCCCGATGTCGTGTATTACCGGTGGATGGATAGTCCGCACCCTTTGTTGTTCGCGAGACTGGTCGGAGCACAATGCGTCTGTGAAGTGAACGGGGAACCGGTGCCTGATTGGTCGGAGACCGACCGCAGGCTCATGAGGAGACTCAAGCATTGGCTGGCGTCCTTTGCTCTCAGCCGCTGTGATCGCGTGGTCGTTCTGACAGATGGATTACGCGATCTCGTCGTTCGCCGCTATTGTGTTGCCGCTGAACGAGTTGCCGTGCTGCCGAGCGGAACGGATACGGGTTTGTTTGTCCCGCAGGACGCAGCGACATGTCGGCGTCGGATCGGAGTGGGCCTAGAGCGGGACTACATCGGTTTTGTCGGGAGCTTCTACCGCTATCAAGGATTGCAATGTTTACTGGATGCGATGGCCATCATCAGACGCACTATGCCATCCGTGCATCTACTCTTAATTGGTGATGGAGAAGCCGCGCTGGAGTTGAAACAACAGGCGGATCGACTGGGACTGAATCCCTGTATTACTTGGGCCGGCAGGATTCCGTATCAAGAGGTTCCCACGTGGATTGGCGCTATGACGCTCTGTGTGGCTCCATTCCGTGGGGACCGGGGCGAAACGTCTCCGGTCAAAATCTTTGATTACCTTGCCTGCGGAAAGCCCGTGATCGCCAGCGCGATCCCCTCAGTCTCCGCCACGTTTGTCCAAGAGGCGGGAATTGCCTTGGTTCCGCCGGACGATCCTGACGCATTGGCTCAGGCGGTGCTGGCGATCTTGAGCGATCCGGGCCGACAGGCCCGCATGGCTAGCACCGGACGACGTTTTGTTGAGCAAGGGCATAGGTGGACACACCTCACTAATCGCCTGAAAGAGTGGCTTGCCACAGAGCAGCCATCGATACACCATGCGCATCCTCGTATTCTGTGATGAAGACCTGAGTATTGCGGCAGGCGGAGCCCGGCAGGTGCTGGAATTTGCCAAGGCCCTTTCCGCACGTTCCCATACCATCCGAATCGTGGCGCCCCAGCCTGCACAAGGCGATCAGTTTGCGCAGGAGTATGTCTCGTTGTCGTTCCGGCCTGTCTCTGTCTGGCGGGTGGCTGGACTTCGACCCTTCTCTTTTCTGATCGCTTCATGGAATGTGTTGCGGCAGGAACTGGCGGCCTGGCGGCCGGACGTGCTGCTTTGGTTTGATTCGCCAGGGCAGATGGCTCCGCTGCTCGCTCTGTCCAGCCACGCTTGTGCGAGCGTGCTATTTGTAAATGGTTTGCCGGAGGAAGAGGTGCAAGGTATCTGGCGGCTCCCGTTCGTGCGGTGGATGCTGAGCGCTACGTTGAAAATAGCTACGCGCCGCGCGCAAGCGGTGGTGAGTATTTGCCGCGAGATTGTGACGCAGATGCAAGACGTCTGGAGAATCCCGCCGGAGCGTTGCCATGTGATTCGCAATGGAGTCGACGGGGACCGATTTTATCCTCAATCGCATGAGGCTGCCAGGAAAACCCTTGGACTTTCTGCCAAAGGCCTCTACGTCGGTTTTGTCGGAGGATTTTTCCCCTGGCATGGGTTGGAGACGCTGATCGAAGCCGTGCCGTTCGTGCGTGACAAGGTCCCCGCCGTCACGTTTTTGCTGGTGGGCGAAGGCCAAACAAGACAAGCGCTCGAACAACTGGTTCAGCAACAAGGATTGACGGATATCATCCGCTTTGTCGGTCGGGCCGATTGGATGCAGGTACCGACCTGGATTGCGGCCTGCGATGTCTGTGTCGTGCTGCATCGGCAGACTCGATCGTATCCCGGTGATTCCATGAAATTGTGGGAATATCTGTCCTGTGGGCGTCCTGTGGTTACGACCGTTGGGCCGGGGTATGGAGAGACGGTGGAGGCCATCGGTTGCGGGCTTGCAGCGGTGCCAGACGATGCGAGGGATTTGGCCAGGCAGTTGGTCCGTCTTCTTGAGGACCCTGATGAGCGAATGAAGATGGGTGAACGAGGACGGATGGCGGTGATCCAGGCTCATACGTGGGGAGCACGAGCTCAGGAACTGGAACACGTGTGCAGCGCTGCGCTCGCCGCAATGCGGCGGACAGCATGATAACCAGCCGTGACATGGTAATGGCAGAACCCCAGGTCAAACAGGATAGGGCTGAACCAGCCCCGCCTCGTCTGCGGCACCGGATTCTCCAAGCCGGTGGATGGGCTGGGGCGGGATTTGTGTTGGATAAAGTGATCGCAGCGATCCAGCTCATGGTGGTGGCACGCCTGTTGACTCCGGCCGATTTCGGCGTGATGGCTGCATCCGCCACCATTGTCCTGGCACTCATAACAATCAGTGAACTGGGCCTTGAATCGGCCTTGATTGCCAAGGCTGAGGTTGACCGTGAGGATTTGGCTGTCGCGTGGACCGTCGCGATTGCGCGGGGAGTCGCCATGGCAGTCTGTCTCTGGGTTGCGGCCGATGTGATCGGCCAGGCCATGCAGATGCCTCAACTGGCGTCGTTGTTGCGGGTGCATGCCTGGTTGCTCGTGTTGCAGGGGCTACAGAGTCCGGCGATGGCCATCGTCTTAAAGAATCTAGATCTGCGGCGTCGTGTCTCTATGGATCTTGTCCGACGTCTGATTGAAGCCGGCTCGATTATCGCGCTCGCGTTGTGGCTCCACAATGTATGGGCGCTCTTGCTCGGGCAGCTGGTCGGGATGTGCGTGGGCAGCCTCCTGTCATTCTGGGTGGCACCGTTCCGGCCACGTCTTTCGCTGTACCGCCCTGCACGCAGTTACTTTCTGCACTATGGAAAACATTTGAATGTCACGACACTTTGTATTTTCGGGGTCATGAGTGGGGGAGAGCTGGTCATCGGTCGCTTGCTTGGCCAAGACGCGTTGGGTTTCTATCAGATCGCGTTGGCGATTCCTCTGTTGTTAGGCGTACGGGCCACGGTGTTAATCCATCAGATCAGTATGCCTACCTACGCGTTGCTTCAACGGGATCAACTTGGTGTGGCCCGCGTATTTGAACTTCAAATGGGCCTGGTCGGACTGATCTTCATTCCACTGGCGGCCGGCGTTGCGGTGCTCGCTCCAGTAATTGTGCCCTTGGCATTTGGTGATCAGTGGCTCCCCATCGTCGACCCGCTCAGAATTCTTTGCTTGTATGCCGTCTGCGCCGGGTATTTGAGCGTCATGACCGCCTTGCATTATGGGGCGAATCGGCCGGATCTCCAGATGAATAGTTGGATCTGGCAGTTTTTTTTCTACGCTGTGTTGATTGTGCCGCTGACCATGGGTTTCGGTCTCACGGGCGCTGCTGTCGCGCTGGTGGCCAGCTACGCGGTTGGAGTCCTGCTGCAAAGTATCAGGACTAGATCGCTCATCGGAACGGGTGTGGACGCCACACTCTGGTCTGTTGGAAGAGCCTGTCTCCTCGCAGGGCTACTTGCCGGGATTATTCTCCTGATATCGGGAGCAACCTCAACGCCGCCGGCCTCCTGGGTGCTGGTTTTCGCCTGTCTGGGGGGACTTGGACTCTATGGCAGCTATCTCTGGCTGGTGGAGGTTCCACGATTGAAAGTTCTTTGGGAGCATCGTTGAGGGATGACAACTGGTACAAGCTCATGGCTTCTTCGATGATCGATTTGTCGATCGCTATCGTGAGTTACAATACGAAAGAGGTGCTCCTCGACTGTCTTCGCTCTGTCCATGCCCACACAACCGCCATCACCTTCGAAGTGATCGTAGTCGACAATGATTCGCGGGACGGGACGGTGGCCGCGCTGAAGGATGCCTATCCTGTCATGAGGATAGTTGCAAATTCTGACAATCGAGGCTTCGCGAAGGCCGTGAATCAGGCGGTGGCCGTAAGCCGTGGCCGGCATGTGCTGTTGCTCAATAGCGATACGATTGTCAGGGATCAGGCGCTTGCGACTATGGTCGCATACCTGGACGATCACCCTGACGTCGGAGCAGTGAGTTGTAAGCAATGGACGGGAGATGGACACCTGACTCAAACCTGTTTCCCTTTCCCTTCCATTCGTGATCATCTGTTCCATTCGGCTCTGTTCCAACGAATAGCTCCCACCACTCAAGCGGCCGCTGCAGCGACGCACGCAGTCGATTGTATGCAATCCCAAGATGTCGATTGGGCGAACGGGGCATGCTTGATGGTCCGACGATCGCTGCTGCAGCAGTTGGGTGGATTGGACGAAGCATTCTTTATGTATTTTGAAGACGTCGATCTGTGCCGGCGCCTGCGTCAACAGGGGTGCCGCGTGCGTCATCTCGCTGAGGCTGAAATTGTTCATTTCATCGGCCGCAGCAGCGGGCGAGATCGTGAGCGTTTGCAGCTCGTGTGGGAGTTCAGTCGCATCCGGTATATCGAGAAGCATTTCTCTCCGGTTAAATGCTGGCTCATGAAAGGGTGGATCGCGGGGGGAGCCGGGTGGCGATTGGCGCAGTCGATGTGGTGTGCGCCGGCTGCGCAACGGCACCGGCGCACACAGAGTTGCCTGACGACGATTCGCCGACTGTGGAGCGGGCCACAGTCGGTTGAGCAGGCGCGGGCCTATTCATCCGGACCGCAAGGGTAGAGAGAAAGAAGATCTCATGGAGCGCCGCGAAGCCTATCCGACCGACACACAGCACATTGTGAATTTGTCGGGATATGTGTGGGCAGCCAGGCAGGTCCCACAACTTGACCGGCTATGTGTACTCGACCTTGCCTGCGGGACGGGCTATGGGTCCGGCTACCTGAGCGGAAAAGCCGGTCGAGTCGTCGGCGTGGACTGCGCGCCTCAGATCGTCGCCCGCAATCGTGCCCGCTATGGTCATTCAGGCGCGTCGTTTTTGGCGATGGATGGTTGCGCTCTCGGCTTTCGTGATGAATCATTCGATTGTATTCTATCGCAAGATACGATTGAACACATCATGGATGATCGACGGTTCGTGGAAGAAGTTGCGCGTGTCTTACGCAAGACCGGCACGCTGGTCATTTTTACGCCTCATGGGAAGGGTGCGGCATATAAGCCGGCAGATCCCTATCACGTTCGGGAGTACAACCAGGAGGAGTTTCGAGATATCCTGTCGCCATACTTCTCGACCATCCGCTGGTTCGGTCGCCGCCAAGGCGCACGATTGAAGACGGCAGAGCGGTCGATGGACTCTGTGCGGAGATTTGACCCCGGCGGTATTCGGAATCTCGTTCCTCGCCCGATTCGACATTGGCTTGGCGGTCTGGTCAGTCGGCTTCAGGGTGGCCCCACGCTGGAGGCAATCACCCCTGAAGATATTGAATATGAAGAAGGCGTGGCCGGCGATACGAATCTCATCGGGATTTGCATGAAATGACGGAGATCAGCGATAAGAGCCTAGCCGGACGATGGTCTCCCACCGCGCTGTTCATGTTGGCAGGTGCGCTTGGGTTGCTGGCGCGAGCCTGGACTATTCTCCACACGGCACGACAAGGATATGCCGTCGATGATCTGTTCGATACCTTGGCGTGGAATCTCGCCTCCTTGGGATGGTTCACCGTCGATGGCGCGACACCCTCTGCCCATGTCGGTCCTCTCTATCCAGTGATTCTGGCTGCATTCTATACCGTAGTCGGCCATAGACCTGAGTGGGTACCGTATCTGCACGTCGCCTGCGACATCGGTACAAGTTTCTGTATCTTCCGTGTCGGAACCAGACTGTTCGGCTCTTGGATCGGTGCGATTGCGGCGGCGACCATGTTTCTCTATCCAGCCTATTGGACGTATGATCCCCGGATCAGAAGTGAGAGCCTGCTGGCGCTGCTGGTGAGCGCCTGGCTGTGGGCGACGGTTGTGTGGATCGATTCCCGACGGCTTCAGACATTCGCTATAGCGGGGCTGCTTGCCGGATTGACCATTCTCTGTAAGCCGGCCGCAATGCTCCTCGGCATCGGCGTGGCCGGGCTCGCCTATTTGGGGACGGAGGCCGTAGGGATCAAGACCCGTTGCGCGACAGTCTATCTTCTCGCCTGTCTGCTTATCGTGACGCCCTGGACGATACGTAACTATCTGACGTTCGATGCAGTGATTCCTGTCTCTGCGGGAATCGGCGCTGGTCTCTGGATGGGTAGCGATCCTCTGTCGCGGGGAAGTTGGCCCATGTCTTACGAGACCGAGGCACAGATTTGGGAGAGCGCCGGGATTACACCGCTGCCCTATGCACATGCGATGTACGATGTGTCGACCGATCGGTTCTTGCGCGCGCAGGGATGGGCGCGCATTACGGATGAACCAGTTCGATATCTGTGGCTGACCTTGACACGGGGATTCGATTTCTGGATCGGGAACTCGTTCTACCTAGTAAGCTCGGATCAGGGATTTGTGCAGGGGCTTACGGGGGATGCTGCCGACCGAGGATGGGTGGTGGCCGTTTTCAGCGTGACGAAACGACTGCTGCTGATCCCCGGGTTGGTTCTGCTGACGCTCTGGAGTGCCTGGTCCCAGCGGTCTCGTTGGCGGGAACTTCTGCCGCTCTATATATTTCCGATCGGCCTGATGCTCGGCTATATCCCATTCACAGTGGAAGCTGGCCGGTATGCGCTACCTGTGCTACCGTGCCTTATGGTCTTGTCGGTGGCTGCCCTAGCGAGGGCGGGGCTTCCGATAGCGTCCCTGCGTCGTCGGCAACCTCTTCCCATGAGGCCGTGAATCCAATGGGTTATGACCTTACCAGAAGCCAATTCAATCGCCTGGTGCGAGCCTACCGACCTTCTCAGTACGAGACGTTTGGAACCCAGGACGCGCGCTTCACCACGCCGATGAATCACGCATTGAAATGTCGAGACCGTCTCCATGTTGCGCTCCGAAGCGGATTGCAGCGGTTGCCGGACGGACCACAGACGATCGTGGATTTCGGTCCCTTCCCTGGAAGTCTGTTGCGTCTCTCGCGTGGGCTCGATCCGACGAAAGCGGCGCGTCTGTTCGGCGCTGGACTGATGGCCAGTCCCGAGTTCGTGCAGTTCATGAGACAGGATGCAGGTGTAGAGATTCTCACCGTCAACCTTGATCCAGCCGGGCAACAATTTACGTCCAAAGGGTACCAGGAAAAAGTCCCGCTGCCTGACCATTCCGTGCAGCTCGTATTTGCGTTGGAGATCGTCGAACATCTCACTTCGCCGTTTCATCTGATGACGGAAGCCTACAGACTTTTGAAGTCCGGCGGCCATCTCGTGATCACGACCCCGAATGTCACTCGCATCGGCAATATCTTCAAGCTGTTGATCGGTCGATCGCCCAACGATCGGCTGGCCCCTCCAGGCTACAACGATCCAAACGATGAATGGCGTCCGCACGCGCGGGAGTATGCGATGCATGAACTGGCGGAGATGCTGCGCCACGTCGGGTTTGAGATCGCTCTTTCGCGGTTTTTTCTGGGCGAGGACACGCAGGACTGCCAGCAGACTGCTCGGCAGAGCGCGATCGATTGGGTCAAGGTGCCGTTCTATCTCATCCCGCATTTGCGCGGGAGCCTATTGATCCTCGGGAGAAAACCATGACCCCGGTCGTCCTTGCAGAGCTGGCCGGGTCTGCGGCCTATGGAGGCGGTGAACGGTATCTGGAACTGCTCTTTGACCGTCTCGACCGTACTCGGTATCGAGCGCTGCTGATCTGTCCCGAGCCTGGTCCGTTCGTAGGGCATATGAAAGCGCGCGGAGTGGAGACGCACCTTGTCCACTTAGCGCCGCTGTTCAACCCTATGGCTCTCTGGCGGTTGACGAGGTTGCTTGCTCGGGAGCGAGTGACGATTCTCCAAACGCACGGAGCCAGGGCGAACTTTTATGGACGGATTGCGGGACGCCTGGCCGGCGTTCCGGTCATTATCTCGACCGTGCATAATTCACTGAAAGACTACACGGCTCGCTCGCTCACACGATGGTTCTATGCGACAGCGCTGCGCCTGACGCTCTCGCTTGTCCATCAGATTATCTGTGTCTCGGACTCCACTCGTCGTGACCTGATCGACGAGTGTCCAGCGGCGGCGGCACGGATTCAGACGGTCTACAACGGCGTGGACCCCTCGGCATTTCCTTCGCAACCGGATCGTCAAAAAGTCAGACAAGAGTTGAGAATTACGCAGGGACCGGTGTTGGTCGTGATTGCGCGATTGACAGAACAGAAGGGCCATCGCTATTTGCTACAGGCATTTCCCGACTTATTGAAAACATGGCCACATCTCTGTTGCGTGTTTGTGGGAGAGGGCGAGTTGCATGATACATTGCACCGTATGGCGATTGACCTGGGTGTCGAACGAGCCTGCCGGTTCTTGGGGGTCCGTGATGACATCGCCGATATCTTGGCTGCGGCGGATCTGTGTGTGCTTCCGTCTCTTTCTGAGGGATTCCCCTTTGTCTTGCTGGAAGCGCTAGCAATGGGTCGTCCGGTGATCGCGTCGCGAGTCAACGGTGTTTCAGAATTAATCGAAGACCACAAGACCGGATTGCTCGTGCCACCGCGAGACCCCCAGGCGCTGGCGAGCGGCAATTCGAGAAATGCTGAAGCGATCCGACCGCTGCATCGAAGATGGGCGCAGTCGGGCGAGCAGTGGTTCGCGAGCGATTTACAGTGAGTCGCATGGTTGCAGATACGACTGCGATCTTTGATGCAGCCATGCAGGACGCTGGCGTACAGTCGCCTGTCCAGAAACGGATGGCGGCGTGAGGGCGGCAGCCATGCCGGATACAGAACAGATTCTCTGTCCCTGTGGCACTAGGGCGACGCCGGTCGATGTGTTTCAGACGCCGACCAGACGTTATGTGCGTTGTCCGGGCTGTGAGCTCGTGTTTCTGAATCCTCGTCCGTTGGGGACTATGGTCGAGGAGTTTTATCGCGAAGACTATGACGAGGCCTACGGCGAGGCCGAGGCCTCGTCGGACGAGCACCCGGTATTCGAGAGTGTCGCGCGCCGTCTTGGCCTGTATCGGCAGCCTCCTGGCCGGCTGCTCGATGTCGGCTGTGGAGACGGCGCGTTCTTGTCGCTCTGTCAGTCAGCGGGATGGACCTGTTACGGGCTGGAGTTGTCGAAGAAAGCAGCCGTACGCGCGGCTCGTCGTCAGCTGACGGTGCTTCCGTCCGATTGGTTGGAACAAACCGGGGAGCGTGAACCGTTCGATGTGATCACCCTCGTGAATGTATTGGAGACGGTGACAAATCCGGCTGGCCTCTTGCGGCAGGTTGCGGGCGCACTGACGCCATCGGGACTTGTCGTCATCAGAGCAACCAATGGGGCATTTCATCTTCCGATGCGGTCACCGGCCCGGTGGGTCGGATCTCGCTACGATCAAGCGTTTCACCTCTTTCTGTATTCGCCTCAGGCGCTCCGCTCATTGCTGAAGGGGATCGGATTGCACACCGTCGCGATCTATAACTCGGCTCCGAGTCGAGGGCCACTCTCCCCGACGAATCCGTGGGTGAGTCGCCTCAAGTGGCGGATCGGTGCAACGGCATTCTGGTCCTGTGCGGAGTTGCTCTATAAGGTAACAGGAGGGCGTATGGTCTGGGCCCCCTCGTTTGAGCTCATCGCCCGGCGAGGAGAGGGATTGTCATGAGTAGATCCCATTGGTTCAGTCTCAGGGGGCGGCGCTCGATCAGATTTTTGGGTATTGTCATTGGGCTCTGCTTACTCGCCGCATTAGCCACGCTCGGAGTGCGGTCGCTGCTGACTTCGGTGGGATCTGCCAAACATACCCGATACGAGCCGGTCGATGTACCGCCTCAGGAAATCTCTCCCCGCCACCAGAAGGAGCGGGAGGAGTATGAGCGGCGAGAACGAGCCACGACGGAGCAGAGTCGGTAGCACGTTCATTTGGAGTTGCCATTCTATGTGTGGAATTTGCGGCCTTGTGGGGGACAACGACCCGGTCCTGCTAGACCGGATGCTCGATCGACTTGTCCATCGGGGGCCGGACGACGAAGGGAGTCATTGCGGCACAGGTGTAGCCCTCGGGGTGCGGCGTTTACGGGTGATTGATCCGGCCGGTGGCCATCAACCGGTCAGGAACGAGACCGGCTCCGTTTGGGCGGTCTTGAATGGTGAGATCTATAACTATCGAGAGCTCCGCAGGGAGTTGATCCAGAAAGGCCATCGCTTTCAGTCCGATTGCGACACTGAAGTATTAGTGCATCTCTATGAAGAGGAGGGTCCGGAGGCGGTCTACCGTTTACGGGGGATGTTTGCCTATGCGATTTGGGATCGAGAGCGGGACCTCGTCCTGCTGGTCCGCGATCGCTTGGGGATCAAACCTCTGTACTACTCCGTCCAACCGGGAAATGCCGGCGCCACTCATCGTGTGCTCTTTTCCTCGGAGCTGCCATCATTACTGGAAGGGATTCCGGATTGGAGGATCCGTCCACAGGCGATCGCAGACTTCTTGTCGCTGCTCTATGTACCAGGCCCCGATACGATCGTGGAGGGCGTCTGTCAGCTCCGACCAGGCGAGGCCCTCAAGATTGTACGAGGCCAGTTGGAGTTCTGGCGTTATTATCGTCCTGAGGAAGAGGCGGTCAGTCAGGTTGAGACTCTGCAGGGCGACCAACGCGCGCGGTTTCTGAGCGTGCTGCGTGACTCCGTGCAGGCGCATCTGGTCAGTGATGTCCCGCTCGGACTGTTCCTGTCAGGCGGGTTGGATTCCGCGTCGATTTTGGCATGCATGCGTGAGGCGATTCCCGGATCGATCAAAACGTTTTCCATCGGGTATGACGCGCCGGAAGACCAATCGTACAATGAACTCAAAGCCGCCCGGTTCCTAGCGACACACTTCGGGACGGATCACACGGAAGCCGTGCTGCGCCCCGATGCGGTTTCTCTGCTGCCTCGGGTAGTGGCCGGCATGGGGGAGCCATTTGCCGATTCCTCGGCCATTCCCACGTATTTGGTGTCCGAGGTGGCCAGACAGTCCGTGACGGTTGCGCTGTCCGGTATTGGCGGTGACGAACTCTTCGGCGGCTATCCTCGCTATCTTGGGCTACGCGCTGGGGCTCGCTATGCGGCGCTTCCTGTGGCGGTGCGCTCATGGATCGCGTCTTGTGCCGCGTCCTGTCTGCCGGATGGTTCAGGAGGCCGTGACGTTCGTGGTCGTATCAAACGATTTTTACTGGATGGCGATCGCCCGTTAGACGAGCAATATCTCCGTTGGACGACCTTTCGCCCGGCTGGATGGGATGCGCCGCTATTGGCGGAGGAACTCCGTTCTGCTGCGGTCGACAGCTCGGCCCTTCGCACTATCCGTAATCTTTTTGAACGATGGCCATCCCTCGAACCGGCCGATCGCGCAATGGGTGTTGATCTGCAAACGTATCTACCGGACGATCTGTTGCGGATGGGCGATCGGATGAGCATGGTTCATTCCCTCGAACTTCGCGTCCCCTTCTGCGACCACCACCTCTTGGCCTTTGCCTGTTCGTTGACTGCAGAGACAAAATTGCAAGGCTATAGATTAAAGGGATTCATGAGGTCCGCGCTGCAAGACATTTTACCTAAAAGCATTACTTCCGCTCCTAAGCGAGGGTTTATGCTGCCGCTCGCACGATGGCTGAGAGAGGATCTGCGTGAGATGAGTCTGGACTTACTCTCTGATGAGGCGATTCGCCGGCGTGGCTATGTCAATCCTGCCTATGTGCAGTGGTTGCTGGCAGAACACCAAAGTGGTCGCCGGAATTTTACGGATCAACTCTATGCGCTCATGGTATTGGAATTGTGGCATCGGCAGGTGGCGCAGTCTGTTTCCTGTCCTCCGATGGGAGTAGGCACGGCATGAACATCGTCCTACTTGCAGAAGTCACGATCGAACAGGTCATCGGCGGCGCCGAGCGAGTACTTCGGCAACAGGCATTGGGGCTTGCCAGGCTGGGTCATCATGTGCGCGTGCTCGCGCGGGCTCCCTTCACATCTGCCGAGGCTAGCTTGTCGATAGGAAGTGTGACCGAGCGTCGATATCCCGTGACTCGGACCAGCGAACCCGCATTCGTCTGGTCTTCAGTGCAGAATTCTCTTCGGGCATTTGATCTCATGCGGCAGACCGGTTCTGTCGATGTTGCGATGATTCATCAATCGCTGGCCGGTCTCGGTCCGATCTTGTTCCGCTACGGGGCGGTCGGCCGCTGGGTCTATGTCTGTCACTCGTTGGCGCATGAGGAGTATCTCACCAGGGCGGAACGGGGGGCGACGACGCTGGAACGGGTCCGGCGGCGGCTGAGCGTGCGCGCCCGGCGTTGGATTGAACGAATGGTGATCCGCCGCTGTCATCATGTAATTGTCTTGAGCGAGTTCATGCAGCGGCAAGTGATGGTCACGCACGGCATTGTGCTGAAGCACATCACCGTGGTTCCCGGCGCAGCTGATCCGGCCAGGTTCTATCCGGCACATGATCGGAACGAGGTCAGACGGGAACTCAAATTGCCGGAGAGTCGTACGCTGTTGTTTACGGTTCGCAATCTGGTGCCCCGCATGGGGCTGGAACATCTTCTCGAGGCCATGACGATGCTCGGGGAGGAGCAACGAAATCTCCTGCTCCTGATCGGTGGGGAGGGGCAGTTGCGTCCGCGATTGGAGGAACTGATTCGCAGCGAGGGATTGCAAGACTCGGTGCAATTGCTCGGGTTTGTGCCGGAGGATCAGCTAGCGAAATACTACCAGGCCTCTGACTTAGTCGTCATGCCGACGCTGCAACTCGAAGGGTTCGGCTTGGTGACAGTCGAGGCGCTGGCCTGCGGTACGCCGGTGATGGGAACGCCGGTCGGCGCGATTCCAGAGGTGTTGAGAACGGTCGATCCTTTACTGGTGACGGAAGGGACAGACGGAAGGTCTCTCGCAAAAACATTACGATTGATGCTGAAGCGGTTTTGTGATCAACCAGGTGAGCGAGAGCGCTTCTCACGGAAAGGTCGCGAGGTCGTCGAGCGGCGCTACAACTGGGAGGCGCATACGGCTGATCTAGATCAGCTGTTCGTGAGCCTGTCGAAGGTTGACCAGGCACCTAGGGCGCGGAAGGTCATCCATGTGATCACGCGCCTGGATTATGGCGGGTCGGCGCAGAACACGATGCTGACCGCCCTCGGCCATGACCGTGAGCAGTTCGAGACGCTCGTGGTCGCCGGGCATCCAGGTTGTTGGGATGCGCAAGGTGGGCAGGCAGCGACCGAGGAGAATTGTCGGCGACTTGAGAAGGCGGAAGTTCGCTGGATGCTGCTTCCTTCCCTGACAAGAGAGGTCCAACTACTGAAAGATATGCAAGCCCTGTGGCAATTGATTCGTCTGTTCCGGCAAGAGCGGCCGGCATTGGTTCATACCCATACATCGAAGGCCGGTGTGTTGGGACGAGTAGCAGCCTGGCTCGCGAGGGTGCCGGTCATCGTCCATACGCCGCATGGCCATGTGTTCTATGGCCACTTCGGTCCTGTCAAATCGTGGCTGTTTCTTCAGATTGAACGGGTGCTGAGTGCAATCACGGATCGACTGATTGCGCTGACGGAAGCGGAGCGGCAGGATCATCTCGATCGCGCTGTCGGGAGGGCAGACCGGTTCGCCGTGGTGCCGAGCGGAATCGATCGCGAACGGTTCGGACGGGCCAGAGCTCAGGGGAAACAACAGCCGGACTTGTTTGGCTGTCCACCGGAAGCGCTAGTTGTCGGATCGGTCGGGTGGCTCACCGATATTAAAGGCCATGAATACCTGGTTGAAGCCGTCGCGAAGTTGAAGCAAGGCTTTCCTTCCCTCCATCTCGTGATCGTCGGGAGTGGAGATCGGCATGACGCACTCGTTCAGCAAGCGGAATCGGCCGGTCTTCGTGATGCCGTGCATCTCTTGGGTCACCGAGATGACATTGAGGCCTGTCTCGCCGGGATGGATCTGTTTGTCCTGCCTTCGCTCAATGAAGGGATGGGGCGTGCGCTGATCGAGGCCATGGCAGCCGGACTCCCGGTGATTGCCTCCCGCGTAGGCGGTATTCCAGCCGTGATCGATCACGAGCGAACCGGTCTGCTGGTACCGCCCGGCGATGCCGATGCGTTGGCGGGTGCATTGCGTCGGTTGCTTGAACGACCGGAGTGGGCCACGCAGTTAGGCATGGCAGCGAGCCGTAGCGTGGACAGCCGATACGGGTCGGATTCCATGGTCCACGCTATCGATTCGATCTTTGCCGAGGAGTTCAGCGTTCGTGGGTAGGCGAGATGGATTGATGAGAGGTGTAAGGAGACCGATGCTGCCATTGATGGCGGCGGCAGTATTTCTGTGCTGCACCGCGTGGCACGCACAGGCATCGGATGATCGGCAGCAGTTGCTGGCGACGGTGCATGTCCATAGTACTGCCAGTACAGGTGAATTGACTGTTGAGGCGTTGGCCGAACGGGCAGAACAGCTCGGCCTGGATGTGCTGATTCTGACCGACAACTTTTCTCTCCGCTATGAGTACGGACTCTGGCCCTTACCCGGTGTCTTGAAACGACGAGTCAGTTTTCCATCTGTGCTGGAGTATGGGATCGAACGGTATTTGAACGAGATCGCGGCAGCGCAGAGCCGTCATCCGAAGCTCATCATCCTACCGGGTGTCGAAGTCGCACCCTATTATTATTGGACCGGCTCATTATTGGGACGCACGTTGACGATGCACAATGCCCAACGCAATCTGCTGGTGCTCGGTCTGACCAAGCAGGAGGACTATCGGTCTCTTCCTGCGAGTGGGAACCCAGGATCTTACACGTTCGATTGGCGAGGAGCGGTGAATGGCGCGCCGATGTTGTTAGTTATTCCAGCCATGTGGCTATGGAAACCACCCCGCCGCCGTACCGATCGCCGATCGGTTCGGCGGACGATTGCCTGCATGTTGATCGTTCTTGGGGTGGCGCTGGTGGTGAATGCCTGGCCTCTGAGTCAGCCCGCGTTTAGCTCGTATGACGATCGGCTGGGGTATCGTCCCTATCAGTCCCTCATCGATGATGTGAGGGCGAAGGGCGGGCTTGTTTTTTGGTCGATGACAGAAGCGCGAGACTTTCATGAATATGCAGCCGGGCCACTGGGAACTGTGACCGTCAAGACGGAGCCCCACCCTGAGGCTTTGCTACAGACGACGGGGTATACCGGATTCGGCGGGCTCTATCAGGATGGGCGAACAATCGTCAAGCCCGGTGAACTGTGGGATCGGTTGCTGCAATTGCCTAAAGCTGAACAGCGATCGACCCCTGTGCTCATCGGGGAGCTGGCGTTTCATGGATTGAGCGATGCCGGCAAGGATTTGCATCGCCTGGTGTCGGTGATTTGGGTCAAAGAGCGCACAACTGCCGGGGTACTGGAGGCGCTTCGGTCCGGTCACTCCTACGCGGTAGGAGAGGGCGATCATCACGTCCAGCTTCGACTGGATGAGTTTCGAATAGAGTGCCAGGGTGGAACGAAATCGGCATCGGTCGGTGACAGGCTCGATCCGGGCATGGCGCGCGATCTCATGGTCCGGCTCTCGGTCACGGCAGCCGATCGCGGGCGCCACCCTGCTAAGGTACGGGTGATTCGTTCCGGCCAGGTAGTCGCGCAGTTGGCAGGCGAGACACCATTTCGCATTGTACTGGCCTGACACAACCGCGCCGACTGACGAACGGATGATCTATCGAGTGGAGATCACCGGCAGCGGCGAGTTGTTGAGTAACCCGATCTTTGTGGAGCCGATTCTCGCAGTGAAGGCAACTAGCTGAAGGCTCATTTATGCGCGTCACCATTCATCAACCGCAGTTTTTGCCCTGGCTTGGTTATCTGGACAAGATCGATCAGTCGGATCTGTTCATCGCCTTGGATTCAGTGCAGTTCAAGAAGAACGAGTGGCAAAATCGCAATCGGATCAGAACCGCTGACGGCTGCCAATGGATGACCGTACCGGTCCTCCATCACTTTGGCCAACTGGTGAAAGATGTTCAGATCAATCAGTCCGTGACCTGGCGGAGTCAGCACCTGCGTGCCATCGAGATGCATTATGCGCGGGCGCCATTCCGCGAGCGCTACCTGCCGGAGTTGCGCAGTCTCTATGAGGAACCATGGGAGAGGTTGCACGAGTTGAATATGGCGGTGATTCGCTGGCTGTTCGGGGCCTTCGGTATTACGACACCTGTTCGTTGTGCATCGGAGTGGGAAGCACGGGAAGAACCCACTGACCGGTTGATCGATCTCTGCCATGCCGCTGGGGCATCAGGATATCTCTCCGGTCCAGGCGGGGAGCAGTATCTGGACATCGCCAGGTTTGAATCGTCAGGATTGAGGCTGGAGATTCAACATTTCCAACATCCGATATACCGACAAGTGTATGAACCATTCATGCCGGCGATGTCGGCAATCGATCTGTTGTTCTGTTGCGGCCCGGAGGCGCTGACACGATTGCGCGATGCACGGGCTGGGCAGAACGTGGTCACGGCGGCCTAGTATCGAACGAGGGAGGTGAGATGGCGAACGAACGTAGAAAGCCGATGCGGATACTGGCAATCGGCGCGCATCCGGATGATATCGAGGCCGGGTGCGGTGGAACGTTGCTCAAGTATGCGCAAAAGGGGCATCGCATTTTTCTGATGGTGATGACGTCTGGCGATAAGGGGGGATCGGGCGGCATACGTACTCGTGAGCAGGAAGAATCGGCAAAACAATTACGGGCCGAAAAGATTTTCTGGGGCGGGTATGAGGATACGGCGGTTCCGATGGGACGCGAATTGATTCAGGAGATCGAGGAAGTGGTGAAAGAGGTGCAGCCGCACTTCATTTTCTCGCACTATCACGACGATACCCATCAGGACCATCGGAATCTGGCGATGAGTACAATCACCGCGACCCGCTATACCCAGAACGTGTTGTTCTACGAAGGACCGACAACTCAGAATTTCTCGCCGACCGTCTTTGTCGACATCGACCAGGTGGTCGAGGAGAAGATCAAATCTATCGAGGCCCACGCCTCGCAGGTGAAAAAGACCAACATTGAAGGTCTGAGTATCGTAGATGTAATTCGGGCCGGGGCGCATTTCCGCGGCATTCAAGGCCGGGTGAAAAACGCAGAAGGCTTTGTTCCGCTGCGATTGTTTATTAATATCGGTTTATGACGACTGTGGCGACAATGATTTCCCACTCACGGCCTGCGATCGACCAGGAAGATTTGCGTGCTGCAGCCGAGGTCCTTCGTTCCGGGCAGATTGCCCAAGGGCCCTGGGTCGAGCGATTCGAACGTGACATGGCAGCATTCTGTGGCTTGCAGGGTGGCGTGGCCGTCAGTTCGGGGACTGCGGCGCTCGAACTGGCATTGCGGGCGCTCAGGATTGGAGCTGGTGACGAAGTCATCATGCCGAGTTATGTCTGTCCGGCACCCTGGCTCGCGACGCAGCGAGTCGGGGCAGAGGCCCGGCTCGTCGACATCGACCTGAATACCTTCAACATCGATCCAATCGCAGCCTGCCAGGCGACGACGACGAAGACTCGCGCGATCATTGTCCCGCATTTGTTCGGCCTGCCGGCCGACCTGACGGCACTTGAGCAGATTGGAGTTCCGCTGATTGAGGATTGTGCGCAGACGCTAGGGGTGAGGGAAAAGGATAGGCTTGTCGGCACGATCGGACGGCTCACAGTCTGCTCCTTCTACGCGACTAAGCTGTTGTGCGCAGGAGAAGGCGGGATGGTGCTGTCGAATGAAGCGGCGTTACTCGAACGAGTGAGGTCGTTGCGATCATATGATGGCGCAGCCACACTGGATCCCTCCTCCTTCAACCTCAAGCTGACCGACTTGCAAGCAGCCCTTGGGCTTTCCCAGTTGGGACGGTTTTCGTCCTTTCATGAACGGCGCTGTGTGCTCGCGGCAGCCTATCGGGAAGCCCTATCCTCCACGACCGCTGTCTGCCCGAGCGTGCCTTCAGGCAGGACACATGGATATTATCGATTTGTCATCAGGCTGCCGCATCTCCGGAACAATCCTGATGGTCTCATTGGTCTGATCAGCAGATTGGAACAACAGGGGATTCACTGTCGCATGCCCGTCTTTCGGCCGCTCCATCACTATCTGGAACAAGCCGGTTTCCCTCACAGCGACGAAGCGGATCGAACGGCGTTGTCAATTCCGCTCTATCCCGATCTCACAGACGACGAAGTCCGGCAGATTCAACGATCGTTGGTCGAGGTCCTTTCGTGAAAGCCATTGACGCCGAAGTCTCACCGTTCGCGTTACGCAGCAGTCGGCGATGGCTGACACCGGCTGCGCTGGGGGCTCTGCTGGGCGCGGTGGCCTTGGCGGTTCCCACGATTCGAGAACTCTTCGTGTTCGAAGGTCTTCGGTGGCTCTATATTCTTCTATTTGCGTTTCTCGGCGCCGGCGCATTGACGCCGCTCATGGTACATCTCAGTCATCAGTGGGGGCTGGTCGATCACCCGTCCGATCGCAAGATCCATGTCCATCCGACCCCCAGGCTCGGTGGTGTGGCCGTCTATCTTGGATTTCTTGGCTCGGTGCTGCTGAATTCGATTCTGCCGGACTGGATGATTGCAACCCTCGCGGCTGGATCGCTGCTGTTGATCGTCGGTGTTATCGATGACATATGGGAATTGCCCGCGTCGTCGAAGCTGGTTGCCCAACTCGTGGCTGCCGTGATCGTCATTGCCACGGGCAAGGTTCTGACCTTGTTTCCCGGCGGGCCAGTCGGTGATGTCGCGAATGTGCTGCTGACGTTGCTCTGGATCGTGGGGATCACGAACGCATTCAATTTTTTTGACGGCATGGACGGCCTGGCCACCGGGCTGGCAATTCTCATAGCCGGATTCATGGCAGCCGTGGCATTTGAAACGAACCAGCCGGGCTTGGGCTGGCTCGCCATCGCCATCATTGGAGCCGGAGTCGGATTTCTTCCGTACAATTTTCGTGGGCGCAAGCCTGCCGTGATTTTTCTTGGAGATGGGGGGGCAACCTTTCTCGGATTTACGCTGGCCTGTCTCGCCGTCAAAGGGAATTGGGCAGACTATAGTCCGATCGTCTCGTTCAGCAATCCGCTCCTCATCTTCGGCGTGCTGATCTACGACATGATCCATATCACCGTAGAACGAGTAGCGACAGGGAAAGTCCGATCCATGAAGGAATGGCTCGACTACGTGGGCAAAGACCATCTCCATCACCGGTTGGAGCGTGCATTGGGGTCTCGCCAGGCGAGTGTCGCGATGATCTGTCTCATGACGATTTGCCTCGGGCTCGCGGCGTTAGCCCTCCGTCATGCCGGAACGGCCGAGGCGCTGTTGCTGCTCGCCCAAGCCTGCTTAATTGTGGCCATGATCACGATTCTCGAGTGGAGTGGCCGCCAGAAACGTTAGTTATCCCTGCCACCCCTTGCACTGCGCCGCAGCTCCTCCGGTGGAATTCGCTATGATATGCTTGGAGTCGAAAGGGAGGCGATGGGGATGTCAGAGGATAGCTCGATCAGAGAAGTGTCTGCAATTTGCTTAAGGCCTCTGCCATCACCTGTGACGATGCTCTCCCTTTCTTGCTGGCCTGCCTGGCCTTCCAGTCAAGACTCTTGATCTGGTCGGCGAGGACGACTCCTGCTAGTTCGTGTTCCCCTCCCAGTGCCACTTCAAACGGATAGCCCTTCACACGACTGGTGATCGGGCAGCAAAGCATCAATCCGCTACGCCGATTATAACTTGCCGGCGAGAGGACAAGGGCCGGGCGATGCCCAGCTTGTTCATGTCCAGCTTGAGGGGTGAATTGGAGCCAGACGACATCTCCGCGGTCGGGAACATATCTACGGCCTGCCATCAGAGGGCCTCATGACCGATGGGAGCGCCGAAATCGATTTCATCGTGGACATTCTGAGGGGTCATGCGTTTGAGCAAGTCATCGAGCCGGTACACGCGTCGAAGATGGGGCTTAAGGATAAGTGCGCCCTTCTTGACTTCAATGTCTAAGTCATCGTTGACCTTGAGGCCGGCCTGTTGGGCGATGCCTTTCGGAACTCTGACGGCCAGGCTGTTGCCCCATTTCTGAGCGGTTGTTTTCATAGCCAAGGTCTCCGTGAGTATCTACGGTGTAGATACTACGCGAGACCTGAAGGATGAGTCAATCGGCTGCAATACATCCGGTATGTGGCGAGGAAGATTCAACCACGGTAGAAGCTAGAAGGAAGACCACGTTCCCTAGGGCAGGCGGGCCTGCCCCTAAACAGCACGATCGCAGCAGATACTCTTCTGAAAATACGGGTATGGGCTTGCACTGTGCCGCAGTTCCCGCTACAAGATTCCTCATGGTCCCTACCGTTGAATGGAAAGACGGCGCAGTACGGCTGCTCGACCAGAGCCGGTTGCCTGAGTCCGTCGAGTTTCTGGATTGCCGCGACTATCAGACCGTTGCCGAGGCCATTCGAAGTCTTAAAGTCAGAGGCGCTCCGGCGATCGGTGTGACTGCGGCAATGGGGGTCGCCCTTGGCGCCCAGACTGTCACGACGTCAGACCACGAGGCTTTCGAGAAATCGGTGCTCATCATCTGCGATCACCTTGCGGCGACCAGGCCGACGGCGGTCAATCTGTTTTGGGCTATCGAACGGATGAAGCGCCTGCTTGCCTCGTTACGCACGCAGCCAATTGCATCCATCAAATCCGCGTTGCTGAAAGAGTCACAAGTGATTCTCGATGAAGATATCGCCCTCTGTAAGGCGATGGGACAGCACGGAGCGAAACTCATTGCGAGCGGTCAAACGGTCCTGACCCATTGCAATGCCGGTGCGCTGGCGACAGCCGGCTATGGAACGGCATTGGGCGTCATTCGCGCCGCCTGGGAGCAGGGGAAGAAGATTCAGGTCATCGCCGACGAAACCAGACCGGTGCTGCAAGGTGCGCGGCTCACGGCCTGGGAGTTGATGCAGGATAAGATTCCTGTGACGCTCATCACGGACAATATGGCCGGCTCACTCATGCGGCAGGGGAAGATTCATCTCTGTATCGTGGGGGCTGATCGCATTGCGGCAAACGGGGACGTGGCGAACAAGATCGGGACCTACTCAGTCGCCGTGCTGGCGAAAGCCCACGGGATTCCCTTCTACGTGGCCGCCCCCTATTCCACGATTGATCTGAAGACCAAAACAGGGGCGGACATTCCGATCGAACAACGGAACCCCTTAGAAGTCACCACCATCCACGGCAGCCATCCCGATCGCACCAGCCGGAGTCGCAGTCTACAATCCCGCCTTCGACGTGACCCCGGCGGAGTTGATCACCGGCATCATCACCGAACGGGGCGTCTTCAAGCCGGGTGAACTCGCCGCCCAGTTTCAGTCATAGTTCGTTTTCGTATAGTCCAAGCTACATAACGTCCATCGTGATCGCCATTGTCAGTGGTCAAGTGAAGCGGGTCGAACAGGCGAACTGTGGATTGCAAGACTTGAGCCCTGTTTCCTGTGGAGGGGAGAAATTCCAGAGAGACGGGGAGAGCGGCCTGGTTAGTCCCCAGTGCTCACGGAACCCCCAAGATGAAACTGTGGTCGTTCGACGTGCGCAGTGGTGGACCAAGCCAGGCCACCCTCCTAGAGAAGGTACGAACGAGCTTGGAGGGAAGATTTATATCCATCGGATCGCATTGATTGACAGCCTATATAGGTCAGCGGTACGGTTACACCTTCTGGGAGGAATATGGGGCGAAACAAGAAGTTGCGAATCCGCCTTGAGAGCCTGAGAAGGCGGATTACAGATCATCGAATCAAGATCGCACTCCAGCAACAGTGTGCGCACCCAGATCGGAGACTCATCAAGCATTGGGAGGTTGAGATCAAAGCGTGGGAGCAAACCGTAGGAAATCTTGAGCGACGGTTGAAGAAAGGAAAGCGCCATGATTAAGAAAACACGACAGTCGGTGCTCGCTGATAAGGATTCATTCCTTATGCCGTCGAGTTCCATGCTTGATAATCACCTCGATGAGATTGTGGAGACAACCGAGGAGGTTCTTGGGCTGGTGGCGATCTTGAAAACACTGTCTCCTGCCGATTCTAAACGAGACGAGTACGAAGGTCGGCTCTATGCAGCTCTCACGCACCTCGATCACCATGTAAAGCCTGCGATAAAGGAATGGGATCGCGTTGTGGATCGGATGCCGGAAGATTGAAAGAATGATGACGGTCAGGCCAGTGCGCAAGTATTAGTCCGCATCATTCACGAGAGTTCGTAACGAAACCGCCGTAACCCCGGCTGAATTGATCACCGGCATCATCACTGAGCGGGGCGTCTTAAATCCGGGCGGACTTGATCTCTCAGCCACCATGCGGTTTGAGGGCGTCTTTGCCCCTCTCAAAGACCTCAATCGCTTTCGAGAACTTCGCGTGCATCCGGACCTGGGCACCATCTATTGGCCGAACGGGGCCGACCTCGATCCCGCTGTCCTCTATGCTCGTGTGACTGAAACACCGATCCCGACCTACGAAATCAAGGCCGGTAATCGCTAAGGCTCACTCGTTACGCTTCCCGTCGTTCATCTATCTGGTTTCTCTGGTCGTTTTGGTTTGTTTGGTTTTTGTGGTTCAAACAACGAGACCAACAAGCCAGACCAAATAGACTAGGCAAGCGAGACAGATCAGACCAACCGTCTTCGCCCTCACCCTCCCACGTTTTAGCCTTCACGTTTCACGTCCCCATGTCCCCTGAAAGGCGGGGTGATTTATCTAAGGGAAAGGGGTATTCTCTTGCCTCTTGGGAAGCCTATTAGTGAGGTAACCGGATGCAGTGGATCGCTCCCTCCGAAAAAGACATCTCCACCGACACATTGGAAAATCGCCTATGGGCCGCTGCGGACCAGCTTCGTGCCAATAGCGGCCTGACCTCTGCGCAATACTCGACCCCGGTCCTCGGCCTCATCTTCCTACGCTTCGCCGACACTCGATTCGCCAAACGGCGAGCGACGCTGGAAAAGACCGCAGCCTCCTCTCGCCGCGGCTCCCAATTGGACGATCCAGCCGCCTACCATGCCGAAGGGGTGCTCTATCTCACACCCAACGCCTGCTTCGACAAGCTCCTGCATCTGCCAGAGGGAAGCAATGCCGGCAAGGCGATCAACGAGGCGATGCGTGATATCGAAAAGCACAATCCCCAGCTTGCCGGAGTGCTGCCCAAGACGTACGAAATTTTCACCGGCACGCTGCTGAAAGAACTCCTCAAGCGCGTCTCTGAGATTCCGGCTACCATCGACTACGACGCCTTCGGTCGCATTTACGAATACTTCCTCGGCGAATTCGCCAAGACGGAAGGATCAAAAGGGCGGCGAGTTCTACACGCCCGTCCAGCATCGTGCGCTTCCTGGTCGAAGTCTTGGAGCCCTACCACGGTCGCATCCTGGACCCGGCCTGCGGCTCAGGCGGCATGTTCGTCCAGAGCGCCCGCTTCGTGGCCGAACACAAGAAGAACCCTTCCTCGGAATTGGCTATTCATGGGCAGGAGAAGGTTGCTGATACCGTCAAGCTCTGCCGCATGAACTTGGCCATGCACGGCCTTGAAGGGGATATCAAAGAAGCCATTACCTACTACGAGGATCTGCACAACAGCACCGGACGGTTCGACTTCGTCCTCGCTAATCCGCCCTTCAACGTGAACGCCGTCGATAAGGAACGGCTGGAAGCCGAGGTCGGGAAAGGCCGCCGCTATCCCTTCGGCCTGCCGCGCACAGACAATGGGAACTATCTCTGGATTCAGCTCTTCTACTCGACGCTCAACGGGAATGGTCGTGCCGGATTCGTTATGGCCAAGTCCGGTGCTGAAAACGCATCGGGTTCAGAGAAAGAAATCCGCAGCCAGCTCATTGAGGCCCACGCTGTAGATGTAATGGTCGCCGTTGGGCCGAAAATGTTCTACACAGTCACGTGGCGGTGTGCTGTTGTGGATTCTCGACAGGGGGAAGCAGCGGACCCCACGTGCTGACAAAGTTCTCTTTCTCGATGCGCGACATATTTATCCGACAGAGTGGACCGGGCGCATCGTGACTGGACCGAAGGCCAGATCGGCTTCTTAGCTAACGTGGTTCGCTTGTATCGTGGCGAAGAACCGGACTTCACCCTTGGCGGGGCAGAAGCAGAGGCCAAGCTGAAAGAAGTCTTCGGTAAGAAATTGAAATTTTCCGACGTGCCAGGTCTGTGCAAGTCCACCGCGATCAAGCAGATCGAAGCGCAGAGCTGGAGCCTCAGTCCGGGTCGTCACGTTGGCATAGCCCCAGGGGAGGATCTCAGCGACGAGGACTTCAAGGAACAACTTGAAGCCTTGAATGAAGAGCTCGAAACCCTCAATGCCAAGGCGCACGACTTCGAACAAACCATCGCGCGAAACGTGGCGGAGATTTTAGAATCGTGACGAATGCCACAACAGAATGGAAGGTGTGCAAACTAGACAAACTCGGCTTCGTAGGCCGTGGAAAGTCGAAGCATCGTCCGCGAAATGATGAGTCGCTCTACGGTGGTGAGCATCCTTTTTTCAAACTGGTGACATCAAGGCTGCGACCTTCCACCTGATGAAATACTCTCAGACTTATAATGAGAAAGGCCTTGCACAAAGCAAGCTTTGGCAGCCTGGTACTCTCTGTATCACCATCGCCGCAAACATTGCTGAGACAGCAATTCTCGGCATCCCTGGTTGTTTCCCAGATAGTGTCGTGGGCTTTGTTCCAGATTCAGAGAAGGCGGATGTTGCTTTTATCAAGTACTATATCGACACAATCAAACTGCAGTTGCAGAATGTTTCTCGTGGCACCACGCAAGACAATCTGAGTGTTGACAAGCTTCTTACGTTCGACATTCGAGTGCCACCGCTTCCCCTCCAGCAGCGAATCGCTGGCGTTCTGTCGACCTACGACGAGCTAATCGAGAACAACCATCGACGCATCAAGATTCTGGAAGAGATGGCCCGCTCCCTCTACCGCGAGTGGTTTGTCCACTTCCGCTTCCCCGGCCACGACAAAGTCAAAATGGTTCCCTCCTCCCTCGGCCCCATCCCCCAAGGCTGGGAGGTTGTAACATTGAAAGATGTGACGAGCAAAATCGGCAGCGGAGCTACGCCGCGGGGAGGTAAGGAAGTTTATAAGACGGAGGGCATCAGGCTTATTCGAAGCCTCAATGTCTATGACTACCGTTTCGAGTTCTCAAACCTTGCCTTTATTGATGAAGCACAGGCCGCGGAGCTCGACAACGTTACTGTAGCCACCAGAGACATTCTTCTGAACATTACTGGAGCGTCCGTTGCACGCTGCTGCATGGTGCCGTCGTACTTGATGCCCGCTCGTGTTAATCAGCACGTGGCCATCGTGCGCAGTGATCCAGGCCGAGCCGATCCTCACTATGTTCTCGATACGATCAACAGCGACCAGAATAAACAGCAACTTCTCGCTCTTGCCCAAGGCGGAGCCACACGCGAGGCACTGACGAAGGAAACGATTGAGAACTTTCCTATCATGCTCCCACCCCGTCCTCTGCTCGATAAATATGGAAAGTGCGCCGGTGCGGTCCATGCTCAAAGAGAAACGCTAGAGTGCCAAGCCCAGAACCTCCGATGCACCCGCGACCTGCTGCTCCCGAGGCTGCTTTCTGGTGATTGGGCATGAAAGAACTCCCTGCTTTAGAGAGATAGCCTATGGCGGAAAAGTATGAAGTGAACAGAACTTCGCTGCAATCAGCTGCAGTGTCCGACAAAGTTTTGTACGAAACTTCGACGACACGACTTGTCCTGCGGCCAGGAATCGTCGAAAACCCCCACAATGTCGACGCATGTGTGAACATCACTTTTGTGTATCAACGCAAGACGCCGAAGGCCACATGGGAAGATGTGTCTTCAAAACCTCTCAGCGCCATGAAAGCTGGAGAGGACGTTAAGTTGTGTTTGCACACTGAGCCGACCTTGCAACTGTTTCAGCAACTCAGCAACCTCTACGCCATCGCGACGAAGGGGAAGATCGGGTTTGGAAAGACCAGTTTGGTAGTAGGCCGAGAGGAAGAAATTATCCAGGCAGATGCTAGTCGCGCAAAGGTAATCAAGCTGCTACTTGCCAAGGGATATTCCGACGACATTTGGAAGGCACTTGTCCTTGTGAATCCAGACTTGGCAACGCAGTTGTCCTACGCTCGTATCCACACGGAGCGTAAAAGGGCACTAGAAACATTTCGTCTCTCTCTTGGGAAAACTCAGCAGGAAAACTGGTGGCAAGACTTCTTCGAGAGGAATACCTGGATTTTTGGATATGGCCTGAAATACCAGATTCTAAAATCCGTCCAGCCACAGCCGCGGTTCGGTGGAACAAATGTTGCGGGCAAAGGAACCGAAAAGGGTGACTTTCTAGTACGAACGGAAGCCGAGGTGAAATTTACAGTTCTAGTGGAGATCAAGAGGACTGATTCCCTACTCTTGGGTAGCAAGTCTTACAGAAACGGAGCTTGGCAACTCGGTGAGGATCTCACTGGTGGCGTCTCGCAGCTTCAGGCGAACTGTAGACGTTGGGAAATAGAGGGGGCACAGGCTGAACAGAATCGAGAAGTGTTGCAGCAAAAGAAAATTTACACCGTGCACCCCAAAGGCATTCTCGTGATCGGCGGAACGACTCAGTTGAACGACATTGCCAAGAGAAACACCTTTGAGCTGTTCAGGCAAAGCATAACCAATCCCGAGATCCTGACATTTGATGAGCTCTATGAGCGGGCAAAATTTATCGTTGAGCACACGGGTGAAAATTCTCAGGTGAATGACACTGCGTCATAAACACCAGAGCCGAACTGCTTATCAGCGATAAGCTATTCCTCCCATGGCCTATTCTTACTCTGAAAACCAACTCGTCGAACAGCCTGCAATCCAGCTTTTATCTGAGATGGGCTGGCAGACGGTGTCGGCTCTTGAGGAAGTCTTTGGTGTCGGCGGCACGCTGGGGCGTGAGACGAAAGGCGAGGCGACCTTGGGTCCTCGTCTCGGTACCGCACTTGAGCGTTTGAACCCCTCGCTCCCACCAGAAGCCATTTCGGGAGCTATTGATCGGCTGGTCCGCGATCGTTCGGCGATGAGCCTCGCGGCGGCGAATCGCGAGGTCTACGGCTTCTGAAGGACGGCATTCCTGTTTCCGTGCCGGACACCAAAGGCGGCGGGCAGAAGACCGAGCGGGTGCGCGTCATCGATTGGGAGAATCCGCGCAGAACGATTTCCTGCTGGTCAGCCAGTTCAGCGTCGACGGGCAGCGCTCTACACCTGCCGGCCGGATCTCGTCGGCTTCGTCAACGGCCTGCCGCTGGTGGTGATCGAGCTGAAGAAGCCCGGCGTGCCGGCGCGCACGGCGTTCGACGAGAACCTCACGCACTACAAGCGCGAGATTCCGCCGCTCTTCTGGTTCAACGCGCTGCTCGATCGCCTCGAACGGCACGGACAGCCGCGTCGGCTCGCTGACGGCGGATTGGGAGCGGTTCTTCGAGTGGAAGCGCATCGAGCGCGAGGACGAGCCGCGCCGCGTGTCGCTGGAGGTGATGCTGCGCGGCACCTGCGACCGCGCCGCGGCTGCTCGACCTGGTGGAGAACTTCACGCTGTTCTCCGAGCACAAGGCCGGGCTGGTCAAAGATCCTCGGCCAGAACCACCAGTTCCTCGGCGTGAACAACGCCATCGCCTCGATGCTGGCGGCGCGCAAGCTGGGCCACGGGCGCGGCGGCGTGTTCTGGCAGACGCAGGGCAGCGGCAAGAGCTTCTCGATGGTCTTCTTCGCGCAGAAGGTGCTGCGCAAGGTCGCCGGCAACTGGACCTTCGTGGTCGTGACCGACCGCGTCGAGCTGGACGACCAGATCGCCAAGACGTTCAAGGCCGTGCGGCGCGGTGAGCGAGGCCGAGGGCGACCAGTGCCACGCCCAGAGCGGCGCGCACCTGCGCGAACTGCTGCGCGGGAACCACCGCTACGTCTTCACGCTGATCCACAAGTTCCAGACGCCGGAGATGCTCTGCGACCGCTCGGACGTGATCGTGCTGACCGACGAGGCGCACCGCAGCCAGTACGACACGCTGGCGCTGAACATGCGGGCGGCGCTGCCGAAGGCGCTCTTCCTCGCCTTCACCGGCACGCCGCTGATCGCCGGCGAGGAACGGACCAAGGAGGTCTTCGGCGACTACGTCTCGATCTACGACTTCCAGCAGTCGGTCGAGGACGGCGCGACGGTGCCGCTCTTCTACGAGAACCGCACGCCGGAGCTGCAGCTCGTCAACCCGGACCTGAACGACGACATCTACCACCTGATCGAGGCCGCGGAACTCGACGACGAGCAGGAGAGCAAGCTCGAGCAGGAGCTGGGCCGGCAGTACCACCTGATCACCCGCGACGACCGGCTGGAGACGGTGGCGAAGGACATCGTGCGGCACTTCCTCGGCCGCGGCTTCTCGGGCAAGGCGATGGTGGTGTCCATCGACAAGGCCACGGCGCTCAGGATGCACGACAAGGTGCGGAAGCACTGGGCAGGCTGAAACGGAGCGGGTGCAGAAGGAGTTGGCGACGGCTCACGACCTGACGGGGCGAAGCCGGACAGGCGCGGAACGATGCCGCGGAGCTGCGTGAGCCGGCTCGACGTGCTGACGACGACCGACATGGCCCTGATCGTCTCGCCCGGCCAGAACGAGATCGAGCAGATGAAGACAGCTCGGGCTCGACATCGAGCCGCACCGCAAGCGGATGAACGATCGCAGCCGGCTCGACGAGAAGTTCAAGGACCCGACAGACCCGCTGCGCCTGGTCTTCGTCTGCGCCATGTGGCTGACCGGCTTCGACGCGCCGAGCTGCTCGACGGTGTATCTCGACAAGCCGATGCGGAACCACACGCTGATGCAGACCATCGCGCGCGCGAACCGCGTGTTCCCGGCAAGCACAGCGGCGTGATCGTGGACTACGCCAACGTCTTCGCCTCGCTGGAGAAGGCGCTGGCCATCTATGCCACGGGCAGGGCGGCGCGCATCCCGTGCGCGACAAACAGCAGCTGGTGGAGACCCTGCGGCAGGCCATAACGGAAGCCGCGGCTTTCTGTCGCCAGCATGGCGTCAGCCTCGAAGAGGTCGAACGGACGACGGTCGGTAGTCTGGAGCGACTGACGAAGATTGTCGATGCCGTTGAACGCCTGATTTCGCCGGACCCGCTCCGCAAAGACTTCCTCGCCCAGGAGCGATGGGTACGGACGCTCTTTCAAGCCGTGAAGCCCGACCCGGTTGTCCTGGAGTTTTCCTCGCGCGTCGCTTGCCTCACGACGATTGCCGAGACGATTCGAGAGCGTACGGGCGAAGGTCCGGCGGATATCTCCACCGTGATGACCGATCTGAACAAGATTCTCGATGCCTCCGTGGCCGCCGATGGCTTTCACATCGCTGAGGGCAAGAAAGGCCACGGCGTCATCGACCTGACGAAGATTGATTTCGAAGCTCTTGCGAAGCGCTTTGGGAAGTCGAAGACCAAGAACATTGACCTTGAGCAACTGAAGGCTGCCATCCGCGCCCACCTCGACAAGCTGATTCGTCTCAACCGGACTCGTGCCGACTACCTCGCGAAGTTTGAGGAGCTAATCGAGTCCTACAACGCGGGCAGCCGGAACATCGAGGACCTCTTTGCCGAACTCCTGGCTCTCAGCCGCACCCTCAACGACGAGCAACAGCGACATGTACGGGAACGTCTGTCCGAAGAAGAGCTGGTAGTGTTCGACATTCTGACTCGGCCTGCACCGGAGCTGGGCCCGGAAGAGCGTGCCGAGGTGAAGAAGGTGGCGAAAGAGTTGCTGGAGAAACTCAAGCAGCTCCTGGTGCTCGAATGGCGACAAAAGGCAAGTGCGCGGTCACAAGTGAAACTGGCCATCGAAGAGGTACTGGATCAGGGACTCCCTCGCGCATACTCCCCCGATCTCTACCAGCAGAAATGCTCCGCCGTGTTCGAGCACTTCTACGAAACCTATGGAGATCGAGGAGCGAGTCTTTATCGATGAGCCGGGTGATCCTGACGAGATATGGAGTCCCGCTGTGGGGTCGGGTCTTGCAATCTAACATTGCAGTTTTGGCGGCGAGCTGGGAGGCTCGTCGTCGCTCAAATGTAGGTATGTGCCCCTTGGGCGACTGAGCTAGAAGAGTGCCTGAAGCGTGCTAAGGGTTTCTGCGACGACGTCGTAGCGGGGCGGTTCCTTTCTTGACAGTCCGTTCACACCACAGCTTACGAAGGAGGATATGTACTGGCGATGGTTGACCTGCTCAGGGGGTGGATTCTGATGGCGGCATCTCGGCTGAGGTCTGTTTCCGGAGCCACAAGGGCTTCGTTCAAGCGCACGATGGCGTGGCTGAAACTGTCGCGTCGTGCGGTCATACGCGGACTCCATGACGAAGAATTTCACTTCTGAACGCCTCACCCACGGGGTGAAGACCTACGATGTCGATTTCATGAAGCGTCGCCACGTTGTCCGTCAGTGTTCGGAGCTTGGCCAGTTGCTCAGGCGGGAACGCCTCGGCACCGGAAATGGCGATGTCCACGTCAGCATGAGGCCTGGCGGTGCCTTTGGGCCAGGACCCAAACCAGATCACCTCGATGTCGACGCCTAGGACGAATCTGGCCAGATGGGCAACCTCTTGCGCAATCTGTCGAGGCCGAGCTATGAGTTTTTCGTGGAGCATGTGCCCAGTGTAACGGTTCTAGCGATGATGTCAACCGGGCTGGCCTGAGCTCTTGCCTTCTCTGCTGGTTCGCCCTCGATTTATTCCCGCTATGCCCCCGACGATATGGGCAAGCTGTCGAACAAGACGTTCTTGGCGACGAGCCACTTCACCCATAGACCTCCAACGCGGAACACTGATTGACCGAGGTCTAGGAGTTCGTCGATTCTCCGGCCCTTGCAAGCCTATTATCAGCCACTTATAATGCCCCAGCGGTATTAAATCTTTTCTTTAACTGTTGGAGGAATCTCAGAGCCCATGAGTGAACGAACATTAGCCATCATCAAGCCAGATGCGGTGAAGAAGCACGCGATTGGCGACATTACTGCACGCTATGAAAAAGCCGGCCTGAAGCCTGTCGCCATACGCATGATGCAGTTCTCAAAAGCAACGGCCGAGGGGTTTTATGCGGTGCATAAGTCCCGTCCGTTTTTTGATAGCCTCTGCACGTTTATGGTGTCCGGTCCGGTCGTGGTGCTGGTGCTGCAGGGCGACAATGCGATCAAGAAGAATCGTGAGCTGATGGGTGCGACCGATCCGGCCAAGGCGGAGGCGGGCACGATTCGCAAGGCCCATGGGACGAATATCGAATTTAACGCGGTGCACGGATCCGATTCGCCGGAGACCGCCAAGTTTGAGATTGGATATTTCTTTCCCGAAATGGATCTTGTCGAATAGAGACGCCTGTCGTGTAGCAGGATGCTGAAAAAGTCCGCCAGCCTGTCTTGTTCATTTGGTCTGTTCGGTCTGTCTGGTTTGTTTGGTTGAATGAGACTAACCAGATGAACCAAATCAACCAGATAAACAAAACAAACCAGATGAACCAGACAGACCTGGCTTGTTGGGCGTGAACGGCTGTGCTTGTTTCCGTTCATCGTTGGCCGCATGTTGTGAGATGGATTACCTGTGTGCTGCTCGTGGTCCTTTCTGGTTGCGCCGGTCTGGCGCCCCGGTTTCCTCCTTCGGTGCCGCCTGCCACGTCGGGTATCGATCCGGCACAGGACGCTCAGACGCGGCTCCTTGAGTCCGCCTATCGTGCCTATGGGCAAGCGCGCTATCCACTCGCGAGTACACTCCTCCAACGATTTGTCGATTCCAATCCCAATTCTTCCAGGTTGAGCGAAGCTCGTTGGTGGCTCGCGCGCTCGTACGAGGAGAGCGGGAACCTCTCAGCCGCACTGTCTGCCTATCGCGACATGGTTGGAGAGGCACCGCGATCTACCACGCTCGCCGATAGTTATGAGGTTTACGCGCTCAATCGGCTGGACGCTTTTCGCCGCAGTCTCGGCCCATCGTCTCTGTTGGTACGGCGGCAGGTTGCACTCTGGCTTACGCCGACAGACTGGCACACGATTCGCGATGTCGGGCTATGGATTGAGCAGCTCGCTGACGCAGGAGTGACGGCGTTGATTGTCGATGCGGGATCTCCGCTTCGTGAGTCAGTGCAGCCAGGATCAACGGGGGTGTATTTTCAGACGTTAAAGGTCCCAGTCGTCGAGGATCTTTTTACGGTGATCGTGCCGGCCGCTCATGCCAAAGGGATGGCAGTATTGGCGTCCCTCAATCTGCATGAGCCTGGGTGGATGACGGTGAATCCGGAGTGGGGCACTGTGATGGCCGGCAACGAAGACCAGGTGGGGCAGCTGGCTGGTCCTGTCGATGTACTCCACCCCGATTATCAGCGTCTGGTCGGAGAGGTGGCACTGGATTTGTTGCGGACAGATGTCGATGGGCTGGTGGTTGAGGCGAGGAGGGCCAAGGGATTCTCCGAGGAATGGAGCCCGACGTCTCGACGGATGTTTGAAGGGGCATTTGGGACGTCATTTGCTAGCCTCGATCGGTCTGGCTCAGCGGACGCCTGGCGCTGGGCCGGGTGGAAGACGAGGGCGTATCTTGGTTTTGTGACACGACTCACTCAGCAGGTACGGCAGACGCGACCGGGATTCTTGGTCGCCGTGGTCGTGCACGAACGTGCGGTCTTTTCGCCTGCGGATGCCTTGACGGAATATGGAGAAGACGTACTTGAGACGAAGCAACGGGGTCTCCACCTGGTCGTCCAGCCAGAGCCAGGCATGTCTGAACGATCTAATGAGCAAAGGACGAAACTGGAGACGATGCGACAACGATTGGCCCCGACGGCTGGAGATGAACGGCAACTCTGGCTGAGCATGGCTCTGGGCGCCCCGGATCCATCGTCTCTGGTCATGGCTGTGAGAGCCATACTCGCGAAGAAAGATGAGCAAACAGGGACTCATTTGCTGTTGATGAACCGGCCAACGCTTCCTTGACAAAAGAGGCGCCAGACCACTACGATCCCGAAACAAAAATTTGCAGGTTGAGATTAAGGTTAAGGTCGAGAAGCGACAAGAGGGTGGCAGCTTTTACTTGACCTTAACCTCAACCTTCTCCAAAGGGGAGCGCGCATGATTCCTCCAGACCTCCGGTACCACCAAGAGCATGAATGGGTGCGCGTAAGCGGCACGCAGGCGACTGTCGGCATCAGTCATTTTGCTCAAGATGCGTTGGGCGATATCGTTTTCATCGATATGCCGAAGCCTGGCGCCGTCGTCAAGGCCGGGCAGCAGATCGGTGAGGTTGAATCGACCAAGACGACCTCCACGATCTACACACCCGTGAGCGGCGCCATTACCAAAGTCAATGCTGACCTGAAAGACCACCCGGAAGTGGTGAATTCCGATCCCTATGGCAAGGGATGGATGGTGGTGATCGATCTGTCGAACACCGGCGAAGTCGAAAAACTGATGACGGCGGCGCAGTATGAAGCCTTTCTTGCCAGCCAGAAGAAAGGTTAAGGTCAAGGCTAAGGCTGAGATTGAGCAGAGGACGATTGGAGGTTTGAGGCGCAACGCAGTTACCTCTACCCTCGTACCTCTAACCTCAAACTTTCTGCCCTCGACCTCAGCCTGAACCTCAACCTGAATATGTCAGTTCAAACGCACATTGCCATTCTGGGCGCGGGACCTGGCGGCTATGTCGCCGCGATCCGGGCGGCCCAGCTTGGCGCCCGCGTGACTGTTATCGAGTCCCATGCGCTTGGCGGCGTCTGCTTGAACTGGGGCTGCATTCCCAGTAAGGCTCTCCTGTCGGTCGTCGAACTCGGCGACAAGGTTAAAAAAGCCGAAGATATGGGGCTGCTCGTCCAAGGACCAGTCACGTACGATCTGGCCCGAATGGTCGCCCGAAAAAATACGGTGGTGGCGACTCTCGTGAAGGGCATTGCCACGCTTTTCAAGGCGTGGAATATCGAGCATGTGGAGGGAACTGGATCACTACGGGATCGGCAGACGGTCGCGGTGACCGCAGCTGATGGCGCGACGCGGGACATTCAGGCTGATGCGATTGTGGTTGCCACCGGGTCGTCCTGGCCGAACCTGCCGCAGTTTCCGATCGACGGACAGCAGTTGCTCACTAGCCAGCATCTTTTGGACCTCGATCGCATTCCTGCCAGTCTGCTGATCGTCGGTGGCGGTGTCGAAGGATGCGAGTTCGCGGCGCTCTATAGCGGTCTAGGGACGGATGTCACGATGGTTGAATTGATGGCGCGCGTGCTTCCTCTGGAAGATGAAGACATCTCAGCGACGACGGCGCGTGAGCTGAAGAAACGCAGCGTGAAGGTTTTGACAGGGACCACTGTCGAGAGACTGGAGCGGTCACCCGTGGCTATCACCGCGCATCTCAAAGATGGCACGCAGGTAACGGCTGAGAAGCTGCTGATATCCGTAGGACGAGGAATGAATAGTCGAGGGATTGGGCTAGAGCAGGTGGGGGTGCAGACGGGACGGCGAGGGGAGATTCTCGTCAATGAGCGGATGGAAACCACTGTGCCCGGGATTTACGCGATCGGCGACGTGGTCGGCAAGGCCATGCTCGCGCACGTGGCTTCGGCGCAGGGGAAAGTTGCAGTCGAAAATATCATGGGGCATCAGACGACGATCCGCTACGACGTCATCCCTGCCGGAATTTTTACCCTGCCGGAGATCGGTCGAGTGGGCCTGACGGAACAGCAAGCCCGTGAACGAGTCCAGGCTGCCGGGCAGAATCCAGACGTGGCACTCAAGGTGGGACGGTTTCGATATGCCGGGTTGGGGAAGGCGCAAGCAACAGGGGATACGACAGGCTTGTTCAAGGTCATTGCCGAGTCACCGAGCGGCAGGATTCTGGGCGTGCATATCGTCGGCGCCCATGCAGCCGATCTGGTGCATGAAGCAGCCCTGGCGATGCAAGTCGGCGCGACGGTGACGCAGCTGGCGGAGATGATCCATGCCCATCCGACGCTGGCCGAGGGCCTGATGGAAGCGGCTGAAGATGTCGAAGGGAAGGCGATACATCAAGTAAGAAAGCGGACGCAATAATGTGGCAATCGCTCCTCCTCAAGCTCGGGATGTTCGCGGCGACCATGGGAGTCGTCTTCTGGATCGGGTGGACCCTGCCGACCTCATTCGATCGTGAGCACGACCTTGTAGCTGAATCGATTGAGGGATCGACGTCTGAAATTTCATCCGGCAGTGGACGGGTACTCATGGTGAGTCCATCTCCTGTCGCCTCGTTGGCGGATCAGCCATCCCATGCTGCTGCGCAGAAACGTTCTCACCAAGGTCTCCTCGATCTGAATCGGGCGACGGACCAGGATATTGAAGCGCTGCCGGGGGTCGGTCCCAAGCTGGCCGAACGGATCATGGAGTATCGGCAGTCGGTGGGAGGCTTTCAATCTCTCGATGAATTGCGAGCGGTCAAAGGGATTGGAAAAAAGAAGTTAGAACGGATTCGTCCATTGGTCACGGTCACGCCGGCTACCGGACTTTCAGATAGACGGAAGAAGGCAACATGAGCGAACTCTCCCGGCAGCTCGAATTGATTCTTCGCGGAGTCGTGGAGGTGATTCAGCAGGCCGAACTTGAATCGAAGCTGACGCGTTCCTTGAAAGAGAACCGGCCGCTGCGTGTGAAAGCCGGCTTCGATCCGACCGCGCCGGATCTGCATCTGGGCCATACGGTCTTGATCCACAAGCTCAAGCACTTTCAGGAACTCGGACATCAAGTGATTTTCTTGATCGGCGATTTCACCGGCATGATCGGCGATCCGACCGGCCAGTCGGAGACTCGCGTCGCACTCTCGAAGGAGAAAGTGCTAGAGAATGCCAAAACCTACGAGCGGCAGATCTTCAAAATTCTCGATCCTGCTAAGACCCTGGTGGAGTTCAATAGCCGGTGGATGAGCACGATGACGGCGGAAGCGTTGATCCATCTGAGCGCGCAATATAGTGTCGCTCGCATGTTGGAGCGGGACGATTTCCGGAAGCGTTACGCAGAGCAGAAGCCCATCAGCATCCATGAGTTCATGTATCCCCTTGTGCAGGGCTACGATTCCGTCGCACTCAAGTCTGATGTGGAATTAGGCGGCACCGATCAGAAATTCAACCTTCTTGTCGGGCGCGACCTCCAGCGAGGCCATGGGCAGGAACCGCAGGTCGTCATCACGATGCCGTTACTCGAGGGGACGGACGGTGTGAAGAAAATGAGTAAAAGTGTCGGCAACTACATCGCGCTGGAAGACACAGCAAACGACATGTACGGCAAACTGATGTCGATCAGCGACACGTTGATGTTCCGGTATTACGAGCTGCTCACGACGGAGGATTTGGCTGGAGTCAAGGCCGCTCATCCGATGGAGGCGAAGCAAATGCTCGCGGAGTTGATCGTTGCTCGGTATCACGGAACGGAAGCCGGCCAGCAGGCGAGGGCGACCTTTCAGCAGAAATTTCAGGAGCGGGAATTTCCGAGCGAACCGGATGTACGCTTGACCTTAACTGTGGCAGATCTGCGCGAGGGGCAGACGATCAGTCTTGTCGATCTGGTGATCAAGACAGGGCTTGTGCCGAGTAAGAGCGAAGCCCGGCGACTGATTATTCAGGGTGGTTTAGAGGTCGATGAACAAAAGCAGAACGATGCGAATGCTCTGCTACCGCTTGTGACCGGGAGAGCCTATCGTCTGAAGATCGGCCGACGAAAGTTTGCTTTGGTTGAACTGAGGGGGTAGTTGCCGGGGGTTTCTTGACTTGGCATAGAGGCCAGCGTAGGATTCGACTCAACGAGCGGGCGTAGCTCAGTGGTAGAGTCCTTGCTTCCCAAGCAAGTTGTCGTGGGTTCAAATCCCATCGCCCGCTCCAAAAAGACGTGAAATGTCACGCGTAAGTATGAAGGACTTGAGAGGCATACGCTTCCAAGTCCTTTTTTGTATCTCATGGTCTAGCCTCCCAAGATCAACGAGCTATGTGGACCGTTGCTCAATCTCAGCGGGAAATTGAGCAGAGACAGCAGCAATGGCGATAGTCCTGTGCGTTGCAGAAAGGAGGCATTGTGAGTCGAGGGCAGTTTGGGTTTTTGGTTGTCGTGACGTGTGTCGGAAGCATTATCGGCGGGGCTTTAAGCGGGTGGTGGTTGGCGCCTTCAACAGTCAAGGCACAGAAGATCAATGAAGTGAAAGCAGAAGAGTTTCTCTTGCTGGACAGAAATGGAAAGGCGCGAGCCGGTTTAGGTCTCGATAAAAATGGCGAGGTGGGTCTTGTGTTGATGAGCCGTGATGGGAATCGCAAACTGGCCATCTCTCCCGACGATCAGTTTGCCGTGAAGCTGTCCGACCAGAGCGGCCGCGTCTTGTGGTCGGCCCCGTAGGAGGCTAGGGGGAAATTAGGTTGGGACGCGAGACAGGCTGGACAATCCAATAAGGGCCTTCTCCTGCTGGCGGATTTTTTCAACAGCCTGCTAAACGGCTTTTTGGACTTTGCCGCTGCGGAGACAGCGTGTGCAGACCCGAATGCGTTTCGGCTGGCCGTTGATCAGTGCCCGGACCGGTTGTAGGTTGGGATTGAAGATCCGCTTGGTCTTGTTATTGGCATGACTGACGTTATGCCCGGATTGGCGGCGCTTGCTACAGAGATCGCAGGTAAATGCCACGGGTACACTCCTTTATCTAGCCGAATTGATGCACGATTACGATGGTAGCAACCTACCACAGGGCTATTCGTCGTGACAAGCAGGTTTGATGGGGGTAGGCCAGAGGAGGGGTGCCTCACAATGATGGGAATCGATCTGCTGGGGTTTGCGGGCGGGGACTGCGCTATCGGACTAACGGCGGTTAGTTTGGCGGGTTGGAGCAGTGGCCTGCGACTTTATAGGCTCGGAAGTGAGGGTGACAATCGCAGGCACGCTGATATCGAAGCTTGAGTCGCCTCCATCGTCGTATCGGTCTTTTCCCACGCTATAGATTTTCTGTTGCGTCGGGCTCCACAACATCGGCAATCCGCTAAAGGGATCATAGTAGGACGAGCCGACTTGAGCGAGTCGATTCGGCACGGTGTTCTGTGCGCTCGGGCGCCGCAAGACGACCTGCAGCGATGCGAGTCGCAATCTGGCATCGGTTTCCCTCAGTTGATAGTGGAAGGAATCCCAGTCCGGTTCGAAGGAGTTTGGGTTGACGAGGCTTTCCACGATGCCTTGTCGTGCGGTACCTGCAAGTTCGTGAAGTTTTGGCAAGGAGTTCTGTCCTGCTTCTGCCGCATGGATCATTGCGTCGTAGTATGTTGCATACATTTCCCAGGTCTCTCGCGTCTGTAGTGGGATTCCAAGGAATGAGCGCCCGTGAGGATGCGCGATCTGGCGAAAGGCCTGTTTGGGAAGACCGGCAGCGCTCGTCAACCACTGTTCGTGTGTATCAAGGGATTCAGTCTGTCCCTTTGTGGTGAGTTCACCCGTATGCTCGCCACGAACGCCGAGTGTGAATTGATGTTGCAGCGGCCAGCGGAGCGAGGATTCTGCTGCAGTGAGTGGAGGGGCAATGTTGGGGATCATCGCCAACACGGTTTTGTTGACGATGGGCTGCGACAACAAAGTCGAAAGCAGGCGGAGATCGTCGGTGATGACGACTTGTGCCATGACTTTGGTGGCGATGGTTGTTGCGTCTCGAAGCACGCTTCGCCACATGTGCATATCTTTCTTCAGTCGCTGCATGCCCAGGGCCGTCTGGCGAGAAAATCCGTCAGCGACATAGAGGCGGTGGCCAACAAATATTTCCACAAAGCGGGGCGTGCCTTGGTGCCCGAATCCCATATCCTCAAAAGGCATCGAGAGCCAGTGTTCGTACCGCGTCAACAAGGTGTGATCGCGAAAAGTCATTGTCTGTAGCCGTGAGTGCATATTACGGAACTCACTCACTGGATTCTTGGAGTTCCAGGATGGAACGATCTGTTCCATCGGGAGCTGTATCTGTAGCCCCGAACGCCCCGACATATCGTAGTTGAAATCACTAGCGCCTGGAGTGGCGGTATTTTCCAGCCACATTTCATGGCCCACCTTGGCCGGATCGAGAGAAGCATCTGCAGCGAAGCCAAGGAGATAGAAGTAGCCATTCTCATAGGGGGTGGCGAGACGGTGCTGTGGTGGCTCCAGGAGTCGGGTGAAGGTAGCGCTGGGAGGTTGTCCCTTTGAGGACCAGATGAGGCTCGATAGCTGGAAGAAGGCCCAGATAACGACGATGATAATGATCAGGTGTTTCATAGATAGGTAAGTAGAGGTTGCATGTAGGGCCGGTAATTCATGTGAGCTCGTATCCTATCTCTCGAGAGTCATCTACCTATAAAGGTGAGCAAAGCCTATGCCGGGAGGTGACCTGAAAAGCCTTGGTCTTTCGCTCTGTTTGTCGATGGGTATGCAGGCGTATCTGTCAGAACATGAGCAGGCGATGGGTAGACGGACATTAATGAACTTGACAACCCTCTTCCCGGTCTCCTAGAGTGCCCTCCACATTGTGACTCCTGGGTAAGGGAAGAGGGTGCAAGTCCCTCGCGGTCCCGCCGCTGTAAATGGGGACGAAACCCGTGAATGCCACTGTCTTTGGGACGTTAAACGTGTAATCGTTAATCGCAAGATAGATCTTCGAGTAACGAATAACGATTAACGATTCACGTCTTCAGATGGGAAGGCACGGGGAGTAGGGTGAACCATGAGCCAGAAGACCTGCCTGGAGAATTGACCATCGTTCCCTCGAGGGCTGGGGAACAGGCGAGGATGAGTTGCGGGTGCAATCCTCAGGGTCTGTCAGGCCTTGAGGATTTTTTATATGCGCACCTCTCCACGGCATGGTCGGTGGTGGGCTGGGCTGCTGATGGCCGTAAGTGTGCTCATCGTTGCAACGGCAGCTTTTCCGAATACAGACGATGAGACGTCGAACATGAAACGTCGACAGCAAGGCATTCTCACCGGCATGCCGTTCATGGCGCACGTTTCGGCACAGGCCTACGTCGACGACGCTGGCCGACGCATATATTTCGCCAAGCCTCCCACAAGAATCGTGTCGCTCGCACCCAGTATCACCGAGATGTTGTTTGCCATGGAGGCCGGAGATCAGCTTGTCGGCGTGACGGACTTTTGCGACTATCCGCCTGAGGCGCTGAAGAAGCCGAAGGTCGGTTATTCCAATCCGAACATGGAATCGTTGGTGGCACTCCAGCCCGATTTGGTGGTGGCACCCAACGATTTTCTCAAGCCCGATGTCATCATGAAGTTCGAGCAACTGAAGATTCCAGTGTTTATTCTGGCCGACAAGAACGTCGAGAGCATCTTCGTCCATATCCAAACGCTCGGGCGCATCGTCGGGCGATCGCAGAAGGCCGACGCGGTGGCTATGCAGCTTCGGGAACAGGTGGCGGCGATCAAACAGCGAGTCCAGGGCAACGCACCGGTGAGGATGCTTTATGTGTTGAATAGTCAACCCCTGATTACCGTCGGGCCGGGGAGTTTCATCGATCAGCTCGTTGGAATGGCCGGAGGGGTCAACATAGCCGCAAAGAGTGTTACCCCGTATCCGCGGCTCAGCATGGAGGCTGTGCTCCAGGAGGATCCGGAAGTGTTGGTGTTTCCTGTCGGCAAGGCAGAAGGCATTTCTGAAAGTGAACAACAGGCCTGGCGTCAGTGGTCGACGATGACAGCGGTCAAGCGTGGACGGCTTCACCAGATTGCGGCCGATTGGCTCAATCGGCCCGGTCCGCGAATCGGCAAGGGACTCGAATCGCTCGCGGCAATTTTACATCCGGACAGTGTGACGAGCAGTCGAGCCGAGCGTTAAGCTGAGCAGCGTATGGCAGATTTTGCTTCATCATGGGCGAATGCCGGTGCAGTGCTGACTGTCCACCGATGGGTATCGGTGATCGGTGGATTGCTGCTGGCTAGCGTGGCTGTGCTGGTGCTCTGTCTGCAGTTTGGCGCCACTTCGGTAGACGTGAGAACTGTCGCGACGGCGATCATGCACTTGTTGCGTGCCGACCAAGGAGGTTCTGCAACCCTGGGAACGCCCGAGATCATCATGGTTCAGATTCGTTTCCCCCGAGTACTCATGGGTTTTTTCGTGGGAGCCAGTCTGGCGGCGGTCGGTGTCACGCTCCAAGCGCTCCTGAGAAATCCTCTCGCTGATCCCTATGTGCTGGGCGTATCGAGCGGCTCTGCACTGGGCGTCTCGTTGGCCATCCTGTTCGGAATTGGCTCCACCTTCCTGCTATTGCCGGTGCTGCCGTTCTTTGGATTTGTCGGAGGACTGCTGGCGCTCCTGTTGATCTATCGGTTGGCCCAGTCGAAAGGCCGGCTGCCAATTCATAGTTTGTTACTGGCGGGCGTGATTTTGAATGCGATTTTGACGGCCTTTATCATGTTCATCACCTCGATCATGGAGCCCAATCGTTCAGCGGGATTGATGGCATGGTTAATGGGGTCACTCACCGCGCCTGGCTATCCAGCCTTGGGCGTATTTGCCGTCTACGCCGTGCTGGTCCTTGCGGTCCTCATGCACAAGGCGCAGATGTTAAACGTGCTCACGCTGGGCGAAGAAACAGCCCGTTCATTGGGCGTAGAGACCGAAGGAGTCAAGAAACAGCTCTTTGCCCTGACGGCATTGTTGACTGGCGCGATTGTGTCGGTGAGCGGCATGATCGGGTTCGTGGGGATGGTCGTTCCGCATGCTGTGCGGTTGCTCATTGGATCGGACCATCGATTGCTGCTTCCCGCTTCTGCATTGGTCGGGGGCATGTTTCTCGCGTTGGCCGACACGTTGGCTCGGACGATCTTGGCCCCGGCGGAAATACCGGTCGGGATCGTGACGGCACTTGCCGGCGGACCATTCTTCCTCTATCTCCTCCTGTGGCGAAAAGATCGGATGTTGTGAGATGACGACCGATATAAACGAAGCAACGTGTTCCTGGTTGCCTGTGGGCTGTCCTGCCATCGAGGTCGAGGGCCTGTCGTTTCGATACCGTACGACGGAAGGGCGAGGGAGAATGTGGACATTGGACCATCTCTCCTTCCATGTCGATGCCGGAGAAATTCTTGGCATTGTGGGACCGAACGGGTCCGGTAAGTCGTCGCTGTTGAAAATTCTTTCCGGCCTCTTGTCTGCAGGCGAAGGCGATGTTCGGCTGGGCGGCCTCTCGCTCGGGAAACGAAGTCAGACGGATATCGCCCGTTTGCTAGCAGTCTTGCCTCAGGAATACGCCCAGGTTTTTCCATTTACTGTGGCCGAGACGGTGTTGATGGGACGCTTTCCACATCGGACTATGCGGTGGTGGAGCATGGGGATTGGGGATGAGACGGCGAATGATCTTGCCCATGTCCACGATGCGATGGTCGATACCGACGTCCTGTCGCTGGCCGATCGGTTAGTGTCAGACCTATCCGGAGGCGAACGGCAGCGAGTGATGATTGCCAGAGCCCTGGCTCAAGAGCCGAATATTTTACTCCTCGACGAGCCCACGGCATTTCTCGACATCAATCACCAGATCGACATTTGCTCACTCATTGGGCGATTGAGGGCTGATCGCCAATTGACGGTTGTCTTGGTGTCGCACGATCTCAATGTGGCGAGTCAGTATTGCGACCGAGTGTTGATGCTCAAGGAAGGCAGGCTCTGCCGCATCGGTTCGCCGGACGAGACGATTCGTCCGGATGTTCTTCGAATGGTTTACGGATGTGACGTGGTCGTCGATGCCCATCCCCAGACGGGCCGGCCGCGCGTAACCATGCCGATGAATATGGTTCGAGGGTAGAAGGCAGCCAGAGTCCTGTCCCCGGCCTGGCTGTGTGGTACAAGGGGGACAGTCAATTTTTCATGAAAGGGCGTTTTGGAGAAGCGACGCGGGTGACGGGGAAGATGGTGCAAGTCCATCACGGTGCCGCCACTGTAAGCGGGGAGTAACTCTGCACGAATGCCACTGTTGTGGGACGGTAAACGTTATTCGTGAACCGTTAAACGCAGGAAGAAATCTTCACGTTTAACGCATAACGATTCACGGTTCACGTCTTCAGATGGGAAGGCGCAGAGACGCGACGATCCGCAAGTCAGGAGACCCATCCCGCAGTTGGTTCGACTCAACCCTTCGAGCTAAGGGGAGGTTGGTCATGCCGGTGTTTGTTGTTCCTTGGTTGGTGCGTATCTGCGTTCTCATCTGGTTGCTTCCTTCCCATCAGGCTGCTGCGCAAGAGGTTGCATTGGCTGAGCAAACTGATGTCATCGAGACTCGAGAGGTCGTGGTCAGCGCAACAAAGACTCCTGTCCCGGTCGCCCAATTGACCAGCGCGGTCGAAGTCATTACCGGAGAAGAACTTGAAAGAAAGAAGATCAAGATGGTTATCGATGCGTTGCGCCTCGCAGAGGGCCTGTTTGCCACGTCAAGCGGTGGTCCAGGCACGGAAGCTTCTGTGAAAATTCGCGGTGCCGCTGCGAAGCATACCATGGTGCTGATCGACGGTGTGATCGTGAACAGCCCGACGACTGGCACCTATGACTTTGCAAATCTAACGACGGAAAATATCGATCGTATTGAAATTGTTCGCGGAGCTCAGAGTATGCTGTACGGGTCAGATGCCATGGGCGGAGTCATCAATATTTTTACCAAAAAAGGAGTAGACAGATTCACGTCAAGCGCCTTCGTTGAATATGGCTCCTTTGCCTCGATCCGTGAAGGTGTCCAGGCATCCGGTGCCAAGGGGATCTTTGACTTTTCTGCGTCGCTATCTCGCTGGGACACCAGCAGCTTTCTCCGCGATCAACTTTCGACGCGGAGCGTACGAGCGAGACGGATTTCATAATTGGCAAGCCTCTGGAAAGCTCGGTATCTCATTGCCGAAGGACGGTCGACTGGAGTTCAATCTTCGCTGGTATAACTCGGATCTCAACTTCGACGGTTTTGCAGATAGCGGTGCGCCAGCGGACGTGTTTGGGGCAAAACAGACAACCCGGAATCTGATTCTCAGCGCTACCTACGACCAGCCGATTACGTCCTGGTGGAATCAGAAACTCACGCTGGCCCAGGCGAATGAACAATCCATCAGCCACAGCGGAACTGCCGGATACAATGTCAACACTGGGCAGAACATAACCGCTAGTCCCACGTCCTGTTTCCCCAATTTTGATACGTGCTTCACACCATTTTCGAGCAATCTAGACACCCTCAATCAACGGCTGGAATGGCAGCATAATTTTCAAGTGAGGAAGGAACTTCTTCTCACTGCCGGCTATCAATTTCGTCAAGAGCAAGGCGATGCATCGGGATTTTATGGAGCGCGTCGCCCAATAGACTGATCTCATCAAATGCGGGGTTTGCCCAGGCTCAAGTCAATCTGTTCGATCGGCGTGTTGTTTACGAGCGGGGTACGCCAGGACAGTTATAATGTTTTCGGAGATGCGACCACCTATCGCTTCACTGGCGGTTACTTGCATAAAGAAACCGGCACGAAGATTCGTGCGAGCTACGGGACAGGGTTCAAAGCCCCCACGCTGAACGATCTCTTCTTCCAAGGGTTCGGGAATCCGAATCTCCAGCCGGAAAAAAGCAAGAGTGCAGACGTGGGAGTCGATCAGAGTCTGTTTCAGGAAAAGCTGAAACTGAGTGTCGGGTATTTCTGGAACCATTTCGATAATTTGATCACGTTTCTGTCGGTCCCCAGTCCCAATTGCCCGGCCTCCTCTTTCGGCTTCTGTCCCATCAATATCGCATCGGCCAAGGCGGAAGGCTGGGAAATGAGTTTCAAATATGAACTCATGAAAGGGCTCGATTTCCGAGGGCAATACACCATGACGGTGACACGAGCGTATGGGGTGCCAGGTCGTCCAGAAAACACCAGACTTCCGCGATGGCCCTACGATCAGGCGACCCTTGGCGTGACCTATCAGCCGATCGACCCTGTCCGAATCAATGTGGATTACCGATTCGTGGGGGCGCGCAACAACAATGTGGATAACACGCCAAACCAACGGCAGGGGTCCTTTGGAGTCGTCAATGTTTCAGCGACCTATGATGTCACGAAGAATTGGCAGGCCTTCGGCCGGGTCGATAATCTCTTGAACGAAAAATATGAGGAAATTCTCTATTTTGGCACGCCAATCCGGTCGGTGTATGGCGGCGTAAAGTTCACATACTAAACCAAGCGTGAGGAAGATGAGAATCCCCCGTCTGGTCATAGCGGGTACACACAGTGGAGTCGGCAAGACCACGGTGACTTTGGCACTCTTGGCGGCTTTGAAAGTTAGGGGCTGCCAGGTACAGCCTTTTAAGGCGGGGCCAGACTTCATCGATCCGGGCCACCACAGTGCTGTGATTGGTCGTCCGTCTCGTAATCTTGATGGCTGGATGTTGGGGGAGTCCGTCAATCGTGAGATTTTTACACGTGCTTCGGCTGACGCGGACCTTTCCATTATCGAAGGGATGATGGGTCTGTTCGACGGCAGTTCGCCGGTGAACGAGATCGGGAGCACGGCCGAACTGGCGAAGCAATTGGATGCTCCGGTGCTTCTCGTCATCGATGGAAGTGCCATGGCCCGCTCCGTTGCAGCCATGGTGGCGGGATATGCGAAGTTCGATCCGGCGCTACGAGTAGCGGGCGTACTGTTCAATCGGGTCAGCAGTGAAGGGCACTACAAGCTGCTCAAGGAAGCAGTAGAGCAAGAGAGTGATGTGGTGGCGGTGGGGTATCTGCGACCGGATCCTGCAGTGACGATTTCCGATCGTCATCTCGGGCTGGTGACTGCAATGGAGCAGGAGACAGGCGAACTCTACGGTCGGCTTGCGAAGGCGGCAGAAGAAACGGTCGATCTGAACCGAATCGAGGTAGTGGCCGGTTCGTGCAGAGAGTTGCCGGAGGCGGCACCGCAGCCGGTAATGAGGAATCACGGGAGTACGGTTCGAATCGGTGTCGCTCGTGATCAGGCGTTTTGCTTTTACTATCCAGACAACCTTGAGCTGCTTGAAGCAGCGGGGGCGGAGTTGGTGAGATTTTCGCCTTTGAAGGATCAAGTGTTACCCGACGTGGATATGCTGTATCTGGGCGGGGGCTATCCAGAGCTGCATGGCGAAGCGTTGGCCGGGAATGTCACCATGCGAGCGGCAATTCGTAAATTTGCTGAGCGGGGTGGAACGATCTACGCAGAATGCGGGGGGATGATGTATCTCACGCAATCCATATCGTGACTTCGGCGACACTTCGCATGAGATGGTCGGGCTGTTCCCCGCTGAAGCGATTATGAAGAAGCCATGCTTAACGTTGGGGTATCGGACGCTGGAACTCTCCCAGGATTGCATACTTGGCGCTTCTGGTGCCATAGCACGCGGGCATGAGTTCCATTACTCCACGCTTGTTCCGAGAGGATCACTCGACTATGCCGGTACACTCCGTGATGTGCGGGAGGAGTCGAAGGGTTCAGACGGGTTCATTGTGGGCAACACGTTGGCGCTCTATACTCATTTGCATTTTGCTAGTCAGCCGAAGATTGCAAAATCTCTAGTGGCGTCTGGGCGTCGGAACTCTCCACGATTGATGTTGGCTCAGAAGGTATGAGATGACGGAGCAGGACGACCACAAGGCCAAGATGGGACGGTTGAAAGCGTCGGTGGATCGGCGTATTGAGGCGGCGCAAGAAGAGAAAGGCCTGTTGATTGTCTATACTGGCGCCGGAAAGGGAAAGACGACTGCCGCCCTGGGGATGGCGCTTCGCTGCATCGGCCATGATATGAAGGTGGCGGTGGTGCAGTTCATCAAGGGCGCGATCGATACGGCAGAGGAACGGCCGCTGAAATCCTTTGGCGATCGCGTCACCTTTCTTCGCATGGGCGAAGGGTACACCTGGGAAACCCAAGATCGTGAGCGGGATACGAAGTTTGCCCAACAGGCCTGGGCGGTGGTCTGCGGGTTTTTGCGCGACCCCTCCTATGCGATGGTCATTCTCGATGAATTCAATATTGCCCTCCAGCGCGACTATGTTCGACTTGAAGACGTGTTGCCTGTTCTCCGCAGCCGGCCTCCCATGCAGCATGTGGTGATTACCGGTCGGGGCGCGAAAGAGGCGCTGATCGAGGAGGCCGATCTTGTTACGGAGATGAAGCAGATCAAACATCCCTTTCGAAAAGGCGTGAAGGCACAACAGGGGGTGGAGTTTTGAGGGGGCCGGTCACAAAAATCTGTGCGGCCTGCGGGGAGGCGTTCGAATGCGGCGGATACCAATGCTGGTGCGGGAAAGTGGGAATTACTGAACAGCAGATGGACTGGATTGTCGCTCGCTTTCAAGATTGCCTCTGTTCTGCCTGCTTGAAGATGGTCAGCACTGGTGCACTCGAAGCGTTTCCCATCAAGCCGATGAGTCCGACCGGCGTGGAGTGAGGCACAGCCCATGACAGTCAGTGTGAGCTTCTGCTCAAGGAGCGTGGTATGAGTCTGCAGCCTGACATCTTGATTCCCGGTAACGGGAAGTTCTCCGACTATGAGCGGGCGGCCGTCTACCGGGCAATTTTCGAACGGCGGGATGTTCGACGCAATTTTTTGCGGAAGCCGATCGTAGATGATGTGCTTGCGAGGATTTTGACCGCGGCGCATCACGCTGGATCTGTTGGGTTTATGCAACCGTGGGATTTTGTGGTCATCCGTCAACGTGCAACGAAGCGCGCCGTGAAGCAGCTGTTCCAGAAGACGAATGCGCAGGCAGCCATGCGCTATGAAGGGGCTCGCGCGAGTCTCTATCGGAGCCTTAAGCTCGAAGGGATTGAAGAAGCGCCGGTCAATATCGGTGTGACCTGCAGCCGTCAGCGTGGTGGACGTCATGTACTGGGCCGTTCCACGGTACGCGATACGGATTTGTATAGTACGTGCTGCGCCATCCAAAATCTCTGGCTGGCCGCACGAGCGGAAGGTATCGGGGTTGGATGGGTCAGTATCCTGGACCATGGAGCATTGAAACAGGTGCTCGGTATCCCCAGGCCAGTCAAAGTGCTGGCGTATCTCTGCCTCGGCTACGTTGCCGACTTTGCGACGCAGCCTGACTTGGAGACGGCAGGGTGGCGAGCCAGGATTCCGGTTGACCAACTCATTCACTACGAATCGTGGGGAAACACCATACAGGGTGACAGGAGGAATGGCGATGCGCATCACGAAGGTCTACACGAGAACGGGAGACGCGGGAAAAACAAGGCTGGCCGGAGGGCAGCAGGTATGGAAGGACAGTCTCCGAGTCGAGACCTACGGCACCCTCGATGAGCTGAATGCGGTGGTCGGGGTGGTGCGGGTGATGAATGCCGAGTTGTCCGGGAGTCATGCGCAGGCCGAGCAGCTCGAAGGGGATCTCCGGTGGATCCAGAATAAACTGTTCGATCTCGGAGGGATTCTTGCGACAATGCCCGGCCAAGAGTTCAAGAACATGCCGCAGGTGACGGGGAAAGACGTGACAAAGCTGGAGAAGATCATCGATCGTTGTCAAATAGATTTGACTCCGCTCAAAGAGTTCATTTTGCCTGGCGGGGGAAAGGTGTCGGGATTTCTACATCAGGCAAGGACGGTCTGCCGACGGGCAGAGCGGATGTGTGTGCATCTCTCGCGGGAAGAGCCGGTCGATCCGGTGAGTATTAAGTTTGTGAATCGTCTGAGCGATGCCTTGTTTGTGTTGGCTCGCTGGGCAGCCAAGACCCAAGGGGAACCGGAATTCCTCTGGCAGCGTGACGTGAAGAAGGCGGCAACCTGATCGTATGAAGAAGGCGCGCAAAGAACGCTCGAAGTTAATTCTCGTACTCGGCGGTGCGGCGTCGGGCAAGAGCCAGGCGGCGCTCGATCTGGCAGGTCCGGCTGGGCCGAAGGCGTTTGTGGCAACAGGCCAGGCGCTGGATGGGGAGATGAAGACGCGGATTAAACGCCATCAGGCCACGCGTTCAGTTGATTGGGAGACAGCAGAAGTCCCGCACGACATTGCTGCATGGTTTAGTGAAAGCGGGCATAATTATCAATCGATTGTACTTGATTGCCTCACGTTATGGTTGAGTAATTTTAAGGCGAAGAATGTAGCTGATTTGCTCATTCTTGACGCTACGGCCGTCCTGCTCCGCACGATTAGAACGACGCGGGCTCGCGTCGTGGTCGTGAGCAACGAATTGGGTCTGGGGCTTGTGCCGGCGACGAAGGCGGTCCGGGCATTTCGCGATCTGGCCGGGCGAGTCAATCAGCAGGTGGCAGCAGAAGCAGATGAAGTCTACCTCACGATCAGCGGGATTCCACTGCGATTGAAGTAAGAGGAGTGTCAAGGATGGGGTTTCAGGGAACTATTGACCGGATTCAGCCGGTCGATCTTCGTCTCCTGGCGCAGGCGCAGGCGCGTCTCGATCGATTGACGAAGCCGATCGGCAGCCTGGGCCGACTTGAGGAATTGGCTGCGCGCTACGTCATGATCACGGGTGAGATGAAGCCGAAGGTCCCGCGTGGAGCGGTCTTTACCTTCGCTGCCGATCATGGGGTGACGGTGGAAGGGGTGAGCGCCTATCCATCCGCAGTGACTCCTCAAATGGTCTTGAACTTCCTGCGCGGTGGCGCCGGCGTCAATGTGCTCGCACGCCATGTCGGCATCGACGTTCGCGTCGTGGATATCGGTGTGGCCTTCGATTTTGAAGCGGTTCCAGGACTCATTCATAAGAAGATCATGCCAGGCACGAAGAATCTGCTGGTGGAGTCAGCGATGAGCACCACGCAGGCAGAGCAAGCGATTCAAGTTGGAATCGAGCTGGCAGCCGAGGCTGCTCAGGAGGGTATCGGCTTGATCGGGACCGGTGAGATGGGGATTGGTAACACGACCGCCAGTTCGGCAATCGCAGCTGTGATGACGGGCCGACCGGCCTCCGAGGTGACGGGACGAGGAACGGGTATTGACGACGCCAGCCATGCCCGCAAGATCGATGTGATTCAGCGCGCGCTCGCTTTCCATCGGCTGGATTCGACACATGTGATGGAGGTACTCGCCAAAGTGGGCGGGCTGGAAATCGGTGGGCTGGCTGGACTCATGCTTGGCGCAGCGGCGGCTCGTATTCCGGTCGTGCTGGACGGATTCATTGCCGGCGCTGCCGCATTGATCGCCGTGGGTCTGCAACCACGCTGCAAAGACTATCTCATTGCGTCCCATCGGTCAGTCGAACGGGGCCATCAGGCGATACTGGACCATCTTGGATTGAAGCCGCTGTTCGATCTCGATCTTCGTCTGGGGGAAGGGACCGGCGCCTGTCTCGGCATGAGTCTGGTCTTTGCTGCGATCAAGATTCTCACGGAGATGGCCACGTTCGACGAGGCCGGTGTGTCCGAGTGTAATACATGACCGCAGTGCTGCGAACGTTTCTGTTTGCCTGGCAGTTCCTCACAGCGATTCCGCTCAGCCGTTCGACACACGATGCCAAGCCGGAGGAGTTGGCTGCCTCCATGAGTTGGTATCCCGTGGTCGGCTGCCTGCTTGGGGCATTGCTGGCTGCAGCAGATATGGTCCTGGCGCAGGTCTTTTCTTCCCAGGTCACGAATATAGTATTGATCCTACTTCTTGTTGCCATCACGCGAGGCCTTCACCAAGACGGTCTGGCCGATATGGTGGACGGTCTGGCGGGCGGGCGAACCGCTCAGGCTCGTCTGGCCATCATGCGAGATGGGCGTATCGGTGCGATCGGAGCAACGGGACTCTTTCTCGCACTTGGCCTGCGGTACGCCGGGCTCAATGCGTTGCCGGCGGGCGAGCATATCGCGTTGCTGATTAGCATGCCGGTGGTCGGTCGATGGGCCATGGTCATGGGGGCGTTTCATGTGACCTATGCAAGGTCGGAAGGAGGACTAGCCCAACCGTTCCTCGCCCATTTGTCTTGGTGGCATCTCTGCCTGGCAACCATTACGGCAGGACTGGTATTGACGCTGTTGTTGGGACCATGGATGGCCTTGTGCAGTCTCCTCATCTGCACGGCGCTTGTTCGTCTTTCGACGGCCTGGTTTCATAAGATGTTCGGTGGTGTTACAGGTGACTTGCTAGGGGCGACGAACGAAGTCGCAGAGATTCTCTTTATCGTGATCGTTCCCGTGGTGCTCTTTCGATGACCGGAGGCGAACTGGCGATGGCCTGCCTCTTAGACGCGGCGGTCGGAGACCCGCGTTGGTTCCCACACCCGGTTCGGTGGATGGGATCTATCGTCAATTGGTACGACCGGCAAGTCCATCAGCTGCTCCTGTCTCCCGCCAAACAACGGATGGCGGGCGTGCTGCTGGCTGTCGCCTTGCCTGCCGGAGTCTATGGGGTTGGGGCATTGCTCATCTGGTTTGGCAACTCGATCGATTCCCTGTGGGGGAGCGCGGCTACTGTCCTGCTGGCTTGGACCACGCTCGCGGCTCGGGATCTTATGGACCATGTTGTATCCGTACAACGGGCGCTCCGATCCGTCTCATTGACGGAAGCTCGATCAGCGGTCGCCAAGATTGTCGGACGCGATACGGAGGAGATGGATGAATCCGATATCGTCCGCGCAACGGTGGAAACGATTGCAGAAAGTACGGCTGACGGGATCATGGCGCCGTTGTTCTATCTGGTCCTCGGGGGAGCTCCATTGGCACTTGCGTATAAAGCGGTCAGCACGTTGGACTCGATGATCGGACATGTGGACGACCGATACCGGTGGTTCGGCTGGGCGTCGGCACGATTGGATGATGTGGCAAATTATCTTCCGGCTCGCATCACCGCGCTCTTGCTGGTTCTGTCAGCGGGAATCGTTTCTCGATCATGGCCCGCGATGCAGCGCGCCTGGAAGATCTTGCTTCGTGACGGTGGACAACATCCAAGTCCGAACAGCGGACGCCCTGAAGCCGCGATGGCCGGCGCGCTCGGGGTACAACTGGGCGGGACCAATCGCTACGATGGCCTTCCTATTGTACGGCCAAGTCTTGGCGATCCGGATCAGACTCTGACGAGGGCTCACATCGACAAGGCGCTCACGCTCATGCTCTGGACAAGTCTCATCGGAGTCCTGTTGGGCATGGGGTGGTTGCTATGGTGAAGGGATGACGCAACCCACTCACGGCGGGAATGTCTACAAGGTCGCTCGGGAACAACGAAGCCCCGTCGGGCGGATCGTGGATTTTAGCGCCAGTATCAATCCGCTGGGTCCTTCCGCTGCGGGGCTCCGCGCAATTCGCGCAGCGCTCAAGCAGATCGCGCATTATCCAGATCCCGATTGTTGGAAGGTCAGACAGGAATTGGCGCAACAGTGCGGCGTCGATCCAGACATGATTCTTGTCGGTAACGGCTCGACAGAACTGATTCATCTGCTGCCTCGCGCGCTCGCGATTAAGTCCGCCCTTATTATAGGCCCCACGTTTGAGGAGTATGCACGCGCGTTGACGGATGCAGGGAGCTCGGTCCAGTACGTTCATGCCAGGGGAGAGGAACGATTTCGTCCTCCGTTAGAAGAAGCCTTGCGACAACTTTCTACTATTCGGCCGAGATTCGATGCCGTGTTCTTGTGCAATCCCAACAATCCAACCGGCCAAGTCATGAACCGACGGGCTGTGCTCGAGCTTGCAGAGGCCGTCGATCGACAGCAGGGCTGGTTGATCGTGGACGAAGCCTTTATCGACTATTGTCAGAATCAGTCTGTCGTCTCTGCGCTGAGTAGGTTTCCCCGCATGATGCTATTGCGGAGTCTGACAAAATTCTATGCCATGCCGGGGCTGCGACTCGGCTATCTGGTTGGCGCAAGCAAAGTCGTGGATCGACTGAAAGATCTCCAACCACCCTGGTCAGTCAATTCACTGGCTCAAGAGTTTTCCCGCGCGGTGTTGCAGGATCATGCCTATGCGACACATAGCCGCACATTTATGAAGCGTGAACGCTTACGATTCATGTGCGGGCTCCGCTCCTTGTCCTCCGTGCGGATATACCCATCAGCCGCGAATTTTGTGCTGATTGAGCTTCCTGCCTCGACCTGCGCCGTCGAGGTAACTGACCGACTGGCTTCTGAGAAGCTGCTCGTCAGGGACTGTTCGAAGTTGCCAGGCCTGACCACGCAGATGATTCGTGTGGCGATCAGGGCTACAAAAGAAAATCGACGATTGATTGCAGCCCTTGGCGCCTGCTTGAGCAAGAGACAGTCATGAAGAAGCTACGCGCGCGCGCGCTGCAGACTGCCTTTAGAGTCAAACGAAAGACGCTCATCGTCGAACTAGGCGGCCTCCGGTCAGTTCTCTCCTCCGCTCCCAGGGCCGGCGGGATCACGCGGGCTAAGTATATCTTGAACCATCAGGTAGCGGCCAAGCCGATCGGCAGAGATGATTGTGATTCGGGTGTGGGCGTGCGATGCGCCGATCCCGCCAGGACGCTGAGCAAGCTGGCCATCTCGCTCGGCATCCGCGATAAGTTTGTTGGCCTCATGACGGCCGTGTCGCTCGCGGACTTAGTCACGGTGCGGGAAGCCTATGACCAGATCTGGGTCGAAGGTTTTGTTACGGTCGGAACTTCAAATGCCGTGCAGGTAGGAGAACCTGTGACGCCGAGACAGCGTACAAACAGCAGTGCACATCTTGGGACGATCAATTTGATCCTCGTGACCAATGCACGTCTATCAGCTTCGGCGATGGTTGGGATGGTGCAGGTGGCGACTGAAGCCAAGACTGCGGTCCTGTTGCGCGCGAAGGTAAAGAGTTGGACCGGTCGCTCGGGCGCGACTGGAACCGGAACAGATGCGGTCGTGGTTGTGAGTGGGAAGGGACCTCCTCTGCGGTATAGCGGAACACACACGGTGCTGGGTGAACTCGTTGGGCGAGCAGTAGGGATAGCGGTTACAAAGGGGCTTGCCCGTTATGTGCGGTGGCATGCTCGTCGCACCGCACGCAGCCGCGTGAAGAATCCATGACGATGCCCGGTACACCAATCAAAGCCATTGCCATTCTTGGAACCGGCTCCGATGTCGGAAAGAGCCTTGTTGTTGCAGGGGTTTGCCGACTCTTGTCTCGCAAAGGCATGCGGGTCGCGCCATTCAAAGCGCAGAACATGGCGTTGAATTCTTTCGTGACGCTCGATGGTGGGGAAATCGGCCGTGCGCAGGCATTGCAAGCTCAGGCTTGTGGAATCGAGCCGACGGTGGACATGAATCCGATTCTGTTGAAGCCCGAGTCAGACTCACGCTCTCAGGTGGTTGTGAGAGGAAAGGTCTATGAGGCGCTGGATGCGCTCGCGTACTTTGAGCGAAAAGATACGCTGCTCAACATTGTTCGAGACTGTTATGCGCGACTGGCCCGCGAGTACGAGTGTGTGGTGATCGAAGGGGCGGGGAGTGCCGCGGAGATCAATTTGCGCGATCGAGATATGGTGAACTGGCCTATTGTTGAGTTGGCCGATGCCTCTGTCGTGTTGGTGGCGGATATTGATCGGGGCGGGGTTTTTGCGCAGATCATCGGGACCCTCGACTTGTTACTGCCTCAAGAGCGCCAGCGAGTGCTCGGTGTGATTGTGAATAAATTCCGTGGAGATCGTCGCCTGTTTGATGACGGTGTTCGCATGCTTGAAGCCCGCACAGGACTCCCGGTTTTTGGAGTACTTCCCTATCTGAGAGACCTTCGGCTCGATCAGGAAGATAGTCTCGATCTCGCTTGTTCACGGTCGGTTGAGTTCAAGCCGGATCTCACAAACATAGCTGTGGTCCTGCTTCCTCGTATGAGCAACTTCACCGATTTCAATGCGCTGGCTGCTGAAAAGGATGTAGCGCTTCGATTTGCCGCTTCACCGGAGGATCTCAGGGGAGCTGATGTGGTGATTCTTCCTGGGAGCAAGAATACGCTCGAAGACCTGACTTATCTTGTGACGTCAGGATTCCCTGGCGCCTTGGAGTCGCATCTGCACAGAGGAGGTGAGTTGGTTGGAATTTGCGGGGGATATCAGATGCTTGGGCAAGAGATCGCCGATCCCAAGGGATTGGAGCGGGGAGGAACGTCAGTAGGATTAGGGTTTCTCGACGTGACAACGGAACTTGATGCGCCAAAGGTCTGCCGGCAAGTTCGTGCCACGTCGTTGCTTCATGGCGTGGAACAGCACGCGCCAGTTCAAGGCTATGAAATCCACATGGGGCGCACCAGTCGTGGAATCGCCGACCCGTGTTTTCACATCGAAGTGTCTGAAGTCTGGGAGGCCAGCGCGAGGGGCGACGAAGGCGCTGCAAGTGAGAATGGTCGTGTCTGGGGCACCAGCATTCATGGTCTGTTTGATCAGGCTGGGTTCCGCAGGGGTTGGCTGAACCGTGTGCGTGGCCGGAAGGGGTTCTCTCCCATTTCGACTAGGGAGTCTGAATTCGTCTCGGCACAACTGTGCGCTGAACTAGATCGCTGGGCAGACCACCTGGAGCGGTATGTGAATATGGATGCGATCTATTCTGTATGTGAAGGTCAATGAAGAAAAGAGAAGATGTGGACGAACTGAAGATGCAGAACGAGCAGTTGATGTCGGCGCGCTGAATGTAGGTGTGTACGGTTAGGGAGGAAAGAGACTCGGGATCCAGCTCGCGCGCGGTTTCTTAATCGCCTCAGCCACTCTTCGTTTGTCTTGGCCCTGTGGGTATTAAAGAAGGAGGGGCGGGACGAGATGTTCTGGCAGGAGGATCAGGATGAAACGGACACGTGATTTGGGACAAGCGATGGGAGAAATGTGAGCAGTGCATTTCTCCGCTCTGCCACGGACAAACACTATTAAAACGTTGTATTACTTTCCACCGGCATTATCGATGGACCGGATAACATTACCTGATTTTGGATCGATTCGAATGACTGAGATATTGGAATTATTATCTTGGACCGTCACTTCCCACACAATCTGGTTATCTCGCTTCTCCAGGGTTGCTTTAAGCATGCTCCCCTGTTTGGTCTGGGTGGCTCGGGCGATCGCCTGGTCTCTGGTTATGAGCTGTTCGACTTTGCTGCCGAGCTGGGCGAGCAGGATGACGCCGTCTTCTGAAAACCCCGGAGCTGCTATCCCCAGTACGAGCCCGACTGCTGCAACGTAACTAAGCCTGTGCATCTTCATCTTATCTTCCCTCTGGTATGAGTGGTAACGGAGTTCATTATTTCCTTTGTAGGATGGGCTCTTAGGCGTCTTTCAATACGTAGTGTAGCGCACAAGTGATACCTGTCAACACAATCGCGGCTGTCCGAATCTTGTCAGGGCGGGAGGGGCTAACCCGCATTATTCATGAGCGCTTCTGTTGCTATAGCCTGCCTATGCGTGTCCTAACGCAGACAGGCTGATCAGTTGCTAGACGAGCCTCCGCCAGGCTGGTTTTCCCATCGAACCCTCTCTGTACCACATACGTATGAATTGAGGCCTCAGAGTTCCTCGCGCCGACCTCACGTCTCCTCCGTCACCACCCTCCATAGTATGGGAGATGGACATGTAGGGGTGCTGAATCGTTCATTCGTGAATCACCTCAGTTCTTATCATTGATAAGATGGCATCGAATGTGACGATTTCGTCATCGGTTCCACCGCGCTATATTTCCTTCTCAACTGCATCGAAGTCTCGCTATCTTCAAGGCGGCCGTCACTTTACTACCACCTTGTAGTTTTTTTGCAGTCGGCTGTTTACTCGGCCTGCTGGCCAATAGTTCTCCTTTGCTGAATACCCGCAGCTTGCTGCGGGGAGCTTCATTAACAGCAGTTGTAGCCACGAATCGACAGGATCGGAATTCTCTTGCCCCTCTCAGGCTCTTTGAGCAGCCCGTAAAGAGCTGGAACTTAGGGAGGGTAGTGTGTGCCGTGGTTGATGATGCTTCTTTCGTGAAGACCCAAGAGCCAATGATGGCATGTGATTCAAGAGGCGTCGAAATTGTTGATTCTCTTGCCAATGGGGAATGACCGGCTACAATCAAGCTCGACCGATGATGATTTAATCATACAGCGACCAAATCGTGACAACCTGCTGATTCGACGCAAGGAGAAATAGGTATGCGTAGACAGGTTTTCATGTTGCTGGTAGTGGGGATGACAGCGATTTCGTTAGTGTGGAGTGTGCCTACGAGAGCTGAAAATGAGGCAGAAGTGGCAGGCCACTTGATTGAGCTGGTCAAGATCGGCCGTGTGATCGTCTCGGAGCAGATGGAAAATATCAATGATGCGTCGAAGGCAGACAAAGGATTTACCGGCGATTACATGGCCAGCCAGATCCTGGAACGATTTAGGAAAATCAGAAAACTCGATCTGCGGATTCCCAACGTCGTACCACAGGCGAATCTCTACCTCGCGTTAGTTCAATCGGAAAAAGAAGTGGTGGATGAAGCCCAACCGGTTATTAACAGGGCAGGCATCTCCTTCAAAGGATTTTTCCCTGCAGTGTTTGCCCAGAGAGTGGGAGAGCAGTTCTATAAGAAGTCCGGTGTCCGTATGAAGCTCACGGCGATCGACTACCGGAATACCAATAATAAGCCGGATGACTTCGAGGCGGAGGTGTTGCGGATGTTCAGCGACTCGCGCCACCCCAAGGGGCAGTCTTATGTGCGGAGTTTGATGGCAGATGGGCGACCGGTACTTCGCATGATGGGCCCGGAATATGCCGCCCCAACTTGCTTGGTTTGCCATGGCGCACCCAAAGGCGAGCGCAATGTGGCCGGCACGAAAAAGGAAGGATGGAAAGAGGGCGATTTTGCTGGGGCGATCAGTATTGTGTTGCCGTTGAAATAGCACCAGAAGCCCGGACAGACAGAGTGTGAGAGAACGCACAGTCAAGTTACCTTATCAAAGGAGTGAGCCAGATGAGCAAGATTATCGTTGTCGACGATTCGTACGCCGAACTGCAGTTGATCGAAGGGTGCCTCAAGGCGGCCAATCACACAGTGGTGTCTTTCCCCAGTTCTGAGAAACTCGAAGACAAAGTGGCCAGCGAAAAGCCGGATCTTATTGTTATGGACGTGGTGATGCCTGGGCGCAACGGGTTTCAGGCCTGTCGTGACTTGAAGAGCGATGACCGCTGCAAGAATATCCCCATCATTCTCTGCACCTCGAAAGGCAACGAGAGTGACAAGTTCTGGGGGCAGCAGCAAGGGGCAAACGGCTATATCGTCAAGCCATTTAAGACGGAAGACCTGTTGGCCGCTATCAAGAAGGTGATGAGCTAAGGCTGATGAATTCCGCACAACGTTCAACGGTTGCAGATCGTGCCCTGACTTCTCAGGGGACCTCATCGACAGGATCCAGTCATGCCCAGACTGACGGATTCTCGACCATGCGTGCAGCAATCATCTCTCTGGCTGGAGAGATCTTTACGATCGAGCTGAAAAGCGTACGTGAGGTTTTTGTCGTGGAGTCCATCACCCCGGTTCCCGGAATGCCGTCCGGCTTGGTAGGGGTCACGAACCTGCGCGGGACCGTGATTCCGTTGCTCGATCTGCGGCCGATGTTTGCCCTTAATGCTGACGAGCCGTTGCAGTATGCCGTGGTGGTGAAGCACGGGAATTGGCAGGTCGGCATTTTGGTGGATACGGTGCCGGAAATTCGCATCCTTTCCAAGAACCAATTCTTACCGGCTCCGACCGGCACGGGGGAGAGGACGTTTCCCTTTATGTCAAAGGTGGTCAAACTCGAGGACCGGTTGCGAGGGGTCCTGGAAACCTCAGCCGTGCTCTCGCATTTCGAGGGTGCAGGCTAATTGTCGGTATTCATCTCAATGTACGACCTGCTTGCATCGATCGCTAGTTAGAAGGAGGAGATTCTCATGTTAAGGTCCAATCCCATGCAGCGGTTTGAAGACTTAAAAACTAAGTCGAAGCTGCTGACGGCATTCGGCATAGTCAGCTTCATCATCATCATCATGACTTCGCTGGGTGTGTGGACGAACGAACGCCTCAGGCAACAGGCCGAAGCGATATACGTCGACTACACCGTGCCGCTCATCGACTTCAATACGATGTTGTTAAACGTCGGCAAATACAACAAGACGCTGCAGGACCTTGCGAAGGCGACTCATGCCTCGGACTTGAAAGCCGACATCGGCAAACTCGATCAGTACAAGAAGGGGGTTGAAGCAACGATTGTCGCCTATGAAGCAACGCTCTTGCGTGTGTCGAGCACAGGTCGTGACGAAACGAAGGACCTTGTGGAACTCAAAGCTTCCCTCGATAATTTCTTCGGTCAAGCTGAGGCCGGCATTGCCGCGCTTGCAGAGAGCTTCGAATCCAAAACCTTGAACGCTTCGCAGGTTCAGCAAATGCACGAGTTGGGACAGTTAGCTCTGACCGTGGGTATTACTCCGGCGTTCGAGCAGGTCACGTACCGGCACAGCGAACAGATTAAGACGCTGCAGGCAGTCGCAAAAGACCTTTCTGCGGAGGCTGCACAATGGGCCAGGACCGGCACCCTGGCGCTGGTTATCGGCGGTAGTCTCGCGGTGTTCTTGGGGTTGGGCATCGGATATTGGGTGGCGCGTAAGTTGGCGCTTGGTCTTAGCCAAGTCGCACATGTCGCGCAGATGGCGGCAAACGGTAACTACCAGGCCCGCGCAAAGGTCGGATCGAAGGACGAACTCGGTCAGATGGCCGTATCGTTCAATACCATGTTGGATCGCATCACGGCGTTGGTGACGTCAGAGTCCGAACGCGACGATATGCAAAAACGGTTGATGAGCTTTCTGGTCTTGGTTTCGGATGTTAGTAAGGGAGACCTGACGAAGCGTGGTGAAGTGACCGCCGACATGTTCGGCAACCTTGCGGACGGGTTTAACCTCATGGTGACCAGGTTTGGACAGCTGCTCAAACAGGTACGAGAAGCAGCTGAACGCGTAAACAAGTCGGCTGGGACTCTCCGAAACAGCGCAGGACAGATGGCGGGTACCGCAAAGCAACAGGCAGACGAATCCACGAAGACGTTGAATGCGGTCGAGCAGTTGGCCTCCTCCATGCGCCAGGTTTCGGCAACCGCCGGTGCCTCGTCTGAGTCTGCGAAGCAAGTGTTGCAGGCCACGGAGCGAGGCCGCGTGGCCGTGCAAGAAACCGTGCAGGACATGCAGAGCATTCGCTCGTCGGTGCAACGCATGTCGAAACAAGTCAAAGCGCTGGGTGATCGATCGCTAGAAATTTCGCAGATCGTGTCGACGATTCGCGAGATCGCCAGTCAGACCAACCTGCTTGCGCTGAACGCGGCCATCGAGGCAGCCGGTGCCGGCGAGGCCGGGGCTCGATTTGCCGTCGTTGCCGATCAGGTCAGAAAACTGGCCGAAAGCTCCACGGGTGCCACCCGCGAAATTGCGGACCTCGTGAAAGTGATTCAGACGGAAACGCAAGACGCAGTCGTGGCCATGGAGCATGAAACTCAGGCGGTGGAAGCAGGATCAGCCTCCGCGCTGCGTACGGGCGAAGTGTTTAAAGAAATTTCAGGGATCGCCCAGCGCTCATCGGAGCTGGCACAGATCATCGCCAGTGCCGCGGTGAACTCAGACTGCCTCAACGGACCAGGTGGGCCGCTCGATCAAGGAGTTTGCCGGCGGTACGCTGGAGACACAAAAAGCGACGGACTCGGCTCGCGCGACCGTCGAAGACATGGCAAAACTCGCTGAAGGGTTGACGACCTCCGTCGCCCAGTTCAAATTGGCCTAGGCGGGTTTCCCGGAGCATGATCTGGATGTTCCGGGCAAGAAAGAACAGGGATGAGCTCAGATTTTGACCGGCAGGGCCTCGTTGAGATTTTCGTTACCGAGGCGTCGGAAGCGCTGGATGTGCTGACGAAGGCGTTCCAACCGTCCGATGGAACGACGCCAACTCCAACACAACTGCAAGAGCAGTATGTGTGGGCACATAAGATCCGTGGGGCGTGCAGCGCTCTACGGCTATGAAGGATTGGCTTTGATGGGATCGTTGCTTGAATCGACCCTGGAAGAGGCGCCGTCTATAGAGGCTTCGCTCTGGCCGAAGGCTTTGGAGATCTTGCGTGGGATGGTGACTTCGTTCGAATCTCAATTGAAAGTCGTCGCGAGTGGGGGCGCTGAAGATCCATCGGTCAGTGCGCGATGGAAAGGTGAAGTTGGCGGATTGTTTCCGTCTCTGCTTCCCGTGGTCTCATCTGAAACGACATTGCTCGGGCTGGACTATCTCGTGCCGCCTCTCGATGCGAAGTGCTGTCTTATTTTGCCCCTGAAGCACAGGAATACCTAGAAGTCTCTCGAAGCCCAGCTGCTTCGCCTCGAGAAGGAACAGCACAATCCGAAAGTGATCGACCAACTCTTCCGGACGGCTCATACGCTTAAGGGGTCCGCCTATACCGTGGGATTCCAGTCGGTCGGCGATCTGATGCACTATGTCGAGGATTTCATGATGGCGGTGCGCGAGGGCCGCGTCAAGATTCTCCCTGGGCATACGGACGTGCTGTTACGATCGGTCGATATGGTGCGGCTGTTGATGCGACGGGATCCCACGTCTCTCGACATCCTGCGCCAGCGATTTGCCGTCGCGATGGAAGGACTCAAACAGTTGGATCAGCCGATGGCGACTCAGTCGGTGGAATCTGGTTCAGCTGTCCATCACGTCGATGCACCGGTGAGCCAAGAGCCAGGGGATCAAGAAGAAGCTGAGTTTGCCAATGCGGCGGAAGGTAAAACGACGGAAGGTAAATCCGTAGAAGATCGCGAAGTCATCCGCGTCAGCCGCGATCGGTTAGAACGGTTGTTGAATCTGGTCGGTGAGCTCGTCATCGGTCGAGGGCGGCTCGAGCAGCGGCTGCATATGCTGGAGCAACTCTCGCAACAAGTATTGTCCTACAAAGGGCGACTGGTGGAATCGGTCCATTCGTTTGCGGATAAACATACCTTTACACTTCCGACCGCCTCTTCCGATCCACCGACCGCCCCAGCTCAAGGATTTGCCGGTGTCACTGACTTCGGCAGCCTTGAATTGGACAAGTACGACGATTTTAATATCTTGGCTCGCCGCATCGGCGAGGTGACGGCGGATATTTCAGAGTCGATGACGCAGTTGAGCGGGTCGATTCGTCGTTCACATGAGGACATGAGTCACCTGGCACAGCTAACCCTCGGTATGCGGGATGAAATCGCCAGGGCCCGCATGGTGCCGGTCGGTACGCCCTTCACACGATTCCGCAGGGCCACGCGCGAGATGGCGCGTGCGACAGGAAAAGAAGTGACGTTGGTCACCTCCGGTGAACATACCGAAGTCGATACGGGAGTCGTGGAGCGGCTGGTCGATCCGTTGATTCACCTCGTGCGCAACGCGGTCTATCACGGGATAGAGCTTGCGGCTGTTCGCGTGTCGAAGGGGAAGCCGGCGGCCGGCACGATTTATCTCCACGCGGCGCATCGCGGAAATGCGGTGTTGATTGAAGTCGAAGACGATGGGGCTGGGCTCGACGTCGAAAAGATCAGGGCCAAGGCGGTTGAGCGAAGACTGATTCTCCCCGAGGTGGCCCGTTCGATGCCAGAATCGGAAGTCATCAAGTTTATATTCATGCCGGGATTCTCGACGGCCGATCAGATTGGCGATCAGGCGGGGCGAGGAGTCGGCATGGATGTGGTCAAGCGTGTCATTGAAAGCATGAACGGCCACATCGACGTCGAATCCGTTCGAGGCGTGGGGACGAAGTTTACCTTGAGTCTCCCGCTCACATTATTGATTGCCACGGCTCTCATGGTGCGGGCAGGGAGTGAGCGTTATGCGATCCCTCTGCCGGCTGTGCGTGAAGTCACCATGTTGACCACCGGCGCGCATCAACGGATGGGCGAACGATCGATCTTGCATATCGGCGACGAGACGATCGAAGTGCAGCCGCTCCAGCAGCTCCTCAATCGAAGCAGTGTGCCAGTGGAAATTGGGAAGCCGGTTGTCATCGTGCGAACGGCCGCCGGAATGATCGGCATTGTGGTCGATGAATTGCTCGGTCGCCAGGAAATCGTCATTAAGCCGTTGGGGTCGCTTAAGTCGTTGGATCGTTCCAGCTTCGGTGGCGCAACCATCGATCCGGAAGGGCGTGTAGTTCTTGTGTTGGACCCTGCTCGCTTGCTGGCACGAGAGGCGCAAGCCGCTGTGGCACAGGATTTGTCGTCAAACGCAACGGCGTCGACGGACTCGCTGGTTCCATACGTCGAAGCTCTAGAACCAAAAGCGTCGGAGCGGTTGCTTCTCTTGATCGACGACTCCTTGAGCATCCGAAAGTTCGTGGGCCGGATGTTGGAGTCGGCCGGGTATGAAGTCGATACGGCGGTGGATGGAGAAGAAGGTCTCCGTAAGGCGTCCGCTCAAAACTATCGGCTGATCATTACAGATCTCGAAATGCCGAAGCTCAATGGCTATGAAGTGATTCAGGGACTGCGCAGTCGGGAGCAAACGCAGCAGACACCGGTCATCGTTATGACGACGCGAGCCGGTGACAAGCACCGGCAAATGGCGCTCAATATCGGAGCGAGCTCCTATATTGCCAAGCCGGTAGAAGAACGGGCCCTGATCCAGGAAATTGAACGCTTGATCGGCAAAGAAGCCGCTGTGCGTCAATAAGGATCTATTGCATCGGATCCTTGGACTAGATTCCTGGCATTAGACAGCCGAACAGAAAGTATCGATTATGAGTTTACGAGGTCGTCACAATCCTGCGAACCAGCTCGTAGAGACGGCTAGTTTCTTGATCGTCCGTCTGGGGGGCAGCTATTTGGCTCTACCTGCAGTTGGTGTTCGTGGGATTCTCACGCAAGAAGAGGCAGGTCATGAGCAGGCCGTGACTGCGGCGGGGACCATCTACCAACCGGTGGATCTTGCTCAACGACTCTCGCTGATCACCGACTTGTCCGGTCTCGAGATAAGAACGGTGTTGTACTCGATCGGGACGCTCACAGGGCGCGATTTGCGTTGAACAAGTGGTGGGTTTGACGGACGTAGAACGGAAAGACTGTCTTCCATTGCCGCCACAGTTTCAATGCGATGAACGGAACTGGTTTGGGGGGGTGATGCTGTATCAGGGTCACTTGGTGTTGATCCTGAATCCTTCGTGGGCTCTGGGAGAGCCGTCCGGCGTAGTGCCTGTATCCGTTGGGCAGGCGGAACAGATGGTTGAGGCAAATCCGGCAGCGGTCGGTGAAGCGTGCTGAGGGCTGCTCGTGCTCAGCAGCAAGCACAGAGTACGAAACGGTCGTGGAGCATGGTGGTGTTTTCCATTGGCGGAGTGAAGTTGGCCGCACGGACCGAAGATGTGGGGGGGGTATCGCCCTGGACTGAGACTGTTCCGGTGCCGAGTCGGACTCCATTCGTGCAGGCCATGCTGAAGCGGGACAATTATGTGATGCCGGTCTACGATTTGGCAGCCAGAATGAGTCGCAAACTGATCGGAAGTCCGTTGTTGTGCCTGGAGGTTCGCCATCTCGACGGGCCGATGGCCATCTGTATAGACGCCGCTGTGCCGTCTCTCGAGACTGTGGATAGATCGGCGATTCGCCCGAACGGCAGAGAGGATATTGAATCGCTCGGGTCAGTCACAATTGGCGGAAACGATGTGGCTATCGTGGCGTTACAGCAACTAGGCCGGTCGATGCAGGACACGTCACAAGTTAAGAGTTCTGGAGGAAGGCATCTACCATGACAAAAGTATTGATTGCCGACGACAGTATCGCAGTCAGGAAAGTTGCCGAGCGGCTGCTGACCGAGGCTGGATTTGGGGTCACTCTTGCTGCGAACGGCGAAGAGGCATTGGCCTATTTGACCAAAGAGACGCCTGACCTGGTCGTGTCCGATGTCATTATGCCGGATAAGAGCGGCTACGAGGTGTGCGCCTTTGTGCGTGCGCAGAGGGCATTAGCAAACACGCCGGTGCTCTTGATCTCCGGTATAGTGAACGATGAGGTCACGAAGCAGGCTGAGTCCTGTCGTGCTGACGGGGTATTGAAAAAACCGTTTCAGGGCACCTCTCTCAAGGATCGTGTGATCGAGCTATTGGCCAAGCGGCAAAGTCCTGCCGCGCCTGTTGTGAAGAGCATTGAAAAGGCGGCTGAGTCCATCGAGCCGATTCAAAGTGCGCGTGTGAGCGGCGAACAAGCCGAAATTTATCGGCAAGCCGTTGCGCGATTGAAGCCGTTGGAAGAAGAACTGTTGGCCGAACGAGATCGAGCGACACGTAGTGCTCAGCGAGTGGCGCAACTCGAAGGAGAGCTGGGTCGTGTTCAGGAACTCGAGTCGATGTTGGCAAGTGAGCGAGAGCAGACTGCCCAGCTGAAGATGCAACTTGCAGAGGTCGACAGCGTTGCCGCGCAGGTGCATGAACTTGAATCTGCACTCAAGGCCGAACGAGAACGGACGGCTGAAGCCAAGAGCCAGGCATCCTTGGCAGAGAGTTTGGGCGGGCGTGTGCAGGAACTGGAGGCATCTCTTCAGAAAGAACAGGAAGGCAGTGCGCGACAGGCAGCGTATATCACCGAGTTGCAGAAGAACGTCAGTCGTGTACAAGAACTGGAGGCGTCTCTGCATGCTGAGCGCCAAGCCGCCACGGAACTGGTTGAGCAGATGACCGAGATGGAAAAGTCGATGACTCGGTCTCAAGAATTGGCGCAGCAGCTTGCGCAGGAGCAGGAGCGTGCGAATGACTTGACTCGTCGTGTGGCCGAGAGTGAACAGGTTGCTGCACGAGTGAGCGCGGTAGAACAATCGCTCGCTGCTGAACAGGAAAAAAGCAAGGGTCTTGCCGCTCGTCTCTCCGAGGCTGAGCGCGCTTCGCAGAAGGCATCGGAGGGTGAAGCCCTGCTTCAGACGGAACGAGAACGAAATGGCCTTCTTGCGAGGCGCGTATCTGAGGCTGAGCAAGCAGCCGAGCAAGCCACGAAGCGGTTTGAAGAGATGGCGATAAAGCTTGGCGAGATCGCGGGATTGGCTTCTCAGTTGGGCAACGGAAAGCGACGGTCCTGATCCTGTATGATCCCTTCCCGTGAACCGTTACTGTCGTGAAGGACTGATGTCATGGCTGCCGGCACCTCAGACGATTCTCAGAAAGAGTTGATCGATCTCTTTGTTCAGGAAGCACATGAATGGCTCCAGAACATTCACGTTGCCCTAGATGAGCTCCAGCAGGGCCCAGCGCCGGAGGAGCATGCCAAGCTGATAGGGACGATTTCGACCGGAGTGACAAATCTCGGCGGATCTGCTGCCACGCTCAATCTTTCAGACGTCGAGCATGCCAGCTTCAAGGCGATTCCCTTTGTCGAAGCCCTTAAGGACCCGCAGAAAGCGTTCTCTGTTCAGGACTTTCTCTCGCTCTGTAAACAGCTGGGACAGATCCATGCCGCATTGACCCGTGCGACGGGCATTTCCTTTGAAGAGGATGGGAGTGGTACGGCGGCTGAGGCGGTTGACGAGAGTCTTACTCCGGGGGAGTTTCTGCAAGCGCTTCAGGAACTGCAAGAGAAGCAGTTCTCCGGCGCCGCGTCAGGGCGTAACCTCATCCGCAGTCTAATTGAGCAGGTGGAAGGACAGGTTCAGGCTGGTGTCGAACGTATCGATGCCACGATCATTCAAGGATATCTTGCGCGCGTGTCCGAAGCAGAAGAGTCGTTTCTGAAGGTGATTGACGAGCGGGTGCCCGATATTCTAACGAAGATGAGTGCCTTCAAGATGGATGGGAGTGAAGCCTCCTCACGCATGATGGCACTCGAAGCCTTTCTTCAAGACATCGCACAGTTGCGCACAGAAGCTCAGCAGGTGAATGCGATCTCGGCCATGATGTTTTTCACCGGCCTGCATAGTCTGCTGACTGTGGTGGCGCAGCATCGAGTGCTTCTGGCTGCCACGCGGGTGGATTCGGTGAAGGCGCGGCTGCATGTGATGGGCGGCGCCATCCGTCAGTGGGTAGAACATGGACGAGCGCAGCGTGCCGCGATCGATCAGTTGCTCCCTGCCGGTCACTCATAATCGATGTCTCGGACCCATGATCGGTTCATAGGGGCCCGTGGTGAAATCGCTTCTTATGACAGATGATGATGGCACGATGAACTCAGAAGTCGACTATACGATATATTGGGGACTCCGGGCCCTTCCGTTCGACAACGTGCCGGACCCGCGATTCTATGTCCCGTGCTCTCAGCATGACGCGGCGCACAAGTGGCTGAGTTATGGGATTCAGACCCGCAAAGGCATGCTCCTGCTCACGGGTGACATCGGGTGCGGAAAAACGTTGCTGAGTCGTCGGCTGATCGTCGGGCTGCCGCCTGCTCGGTATGATGTCGCACTTGTCGCCAATCCCGCGTTGTCTCCATCCGAATTGCTGGATGAAGTGTTGTCACAGTTCGGAATCGGGCTCGTGCGATCGAAAGCCGCTCGACTGCAGGCGCTCAATGAGCGCCTGCAATTGAATGCGCAGCGCGGGATCAGCTCGGTGTTGGTCGTGGATGAAGCGCAAGCGATTGAAAGCGTCAAAGGGTTTGAAGAACTCCGATTGCTGACGAATTTTCAGTTCAACGATCGATATTTGTTGACCGTTGTGCTGATCGGCCAGCCTGAATTGCGTCATCGCGTCGCGGGAATTCCACAGTTGAACCAGCGGATCGCGGTCCGTGCACATCTGGGTCCCTTCACGGCAGAGGAGACGATGTCGTATATTACGGCACGTATGGGAGCCGCGACAGATCGAACAGACGTGTTTACCAAAGAGGCGATGACAATCATATACGAACAGAGCAAGGGGATCGGGCGGCTCATTAATGCACTCTGTGATCAATGTCTCTTTGCCGGAGCAATCGAGCACGTCGTACAGATCGATGATCGGCTTGTTCAGCGGATCGGGCAAGTCATATGATGTACGGTCGAATGTTCTGCGAGGACGGCATCAGGCCATGAACGAATACAGCGCGACAGACTGGTATCGCATTGCGCAGGAGCAATTGACGGGCGTGGCTCTTGCCGTGCAGCGGCAAGAGCAACTCGACTTGGAGGCCCTGTCTGCACTGGCGACGGAGATTGCGGAGTCGCTCAAGAGAAGCGACCAATTGCTCGTTCAGGCTATGAGCGGTCCCGCAGGCCCTCCGCTGATTACGAATCTCGTGAATGTCGCGATTTTGGCGACGAAGGTTGGCGCCAGGCTGGGATATCATGGGAAAGAGCTTGAACGGCTTACCTTCGCAGGGCTTCTGCATGACATCGGCCTCTTTGCCATGCCGCAGTCGCTGATCACGAAGTCGGGCCGGTTGACCCATGATGAACGTACGCTCATTGAGCAACATCCCGAACTCGGCTATCAAACGATTCGAAAGGCGGGTCAGAAATACGACTGGCTGGCACAAGCGGTGAGCCAGGCGCATGAGCGGTGGAACGGACAGGGCTATCCGAACAAGTTGAAAGGGCGGCAAATATGCGAGTTTGCCCAAATCATCGGCGTGGTGGATATCTTCGATGCCCTTGTGAGCCCGCGCGGGTATCGCCGCCGATTCTTTCCGCACGAAGCGGTGCGGGAATTGATTGTGGCGGAACGGACGGCGTTTCCTCGCGAGGTCGTCAAAGCCTTGGTCGAACAGCTGTCGGCCTATCCATTGGGTACATCGGTACGATTGACCACCGGAGAGGTCGGATCGGTCATGCGCGTCAATACGCGCTATCCACTTCGCCCGGTTGTATGGATCGAGGGCGATGCGGCCTATGGCCAGGAGGGGCGGCAGCTCGATCTGAGCCGTACCCCGCTCGTGTCGGTCATCGAAACACTGGAGCCTCCTGACGTTGCACGCGTATGGTTTCCAGCAAATGGGACGCAGGCGAAGACATCTGATGTCGTGCCCTCGGCATCCGATCAGTTTACGTCGCTCTTGGAAGGTTTGGACGCGCTAGCGAGTGCGATCCAAGGCGCCGTCGAGTCCAGGACCTCGATGCCAGAGGGTGAGGCTGTGTCGCTGTCAGGCGAGCATCGATGGATAGATCGGCCTCCTGCGCAGGACCTTGTGGATGCCAGTTTTGAAAAGGAAGTGATCGGGTTATTCGCCCTTGAAGCGCACGAATGGCTGGCGCAAATTCAGATGGCGGTGAGACAGCTCGCTAACGGGGCCAACCGAACGGCTGCATCCGAAGCTCTACGGGATTCTCTTGCAGGGCATTACCAATCTCGCGAAATCTGCGTCGACGGTGCAGCTCCAGACTATCGAGCAGATGGCCTCGAATCTGCTTCCGATTCTCCACGATGTGGGGCGACAAGAACCACGTGCGATGACGGCAGCGCTCCAGTCGCTTGAGGAGGGGTTGGATCGGATCAGTCTGGCCGTGCGTCGCTTAGCAGGAGACCATGAGGATGAACGTGCCGGATATGATGGCATTCATGTGGAAACGGTGAATGAATCCGTGCAGGCTCTTCCTGCCATCGTGACTGAGTCGCCCGATGTTTTCCAGTTGCAGGCTCCGCTTACCCTGAGTTCCAGCGTCCCGCTCATTCAGGCTCTTCGCGATCTGCAGCAAGCGCGTGCCCGGTCGATGCAGCCGGCCCGCGATGTGTTGGAGGCGGTGATCCAGCGAGCCGAGCGGGAAGCCGATCATCTAGATGTCGCCGATGTCGGGCGCATATTAACTGAACTTGATCGGCTCGACGAAGAGTTTCTTGAAGAAGTTCGTCGGCGAGTTCCGATCATCAGTTCCACCCTTGCAAATTTACGAGCGCAAGGGGGACCAGATTTCGTGACGGCATCCCAGCTCGATCCAGTTCTAGAGCAGGTCGAGGCTCTCTACGATCTGGCTAGCCATGTGCAAGCGACGATGATCACGATGTTTTTGCAAGGGCTGCGATCCTTTCTCATGGTTGCGGCCTACCGAAACACGGCAACCTTGGCACAGCGGCTGGGAACTGTCGAGACGAGGATTCATGCATTGATTCCGATGGCGGAACAGTGGGGTAATATCGGGCGCGTCGAACGATCTGCTATTAGTGATATCCTGGCGGTGTGATTAACACCCGTGAAGTAGAAGTTATCTGCAGTTCTGATGAATTCAGAACACTCACAGGTCAACAAATCTTGAATCGGTCCACAACCAACGGCGGAAGAGGGCGGCCATTTTGGCGCCCTACTCGAAGTTCTCCTCTTGTCTTCACCCACATGATTGAAGCGCGCGCTTCTGCAATTTCCAATCGCCCGTGCCCCATGCCTGTCATCGATATGGTCTCTCAACGAACCCCGATGAGTAATCTGTGTTAGCTCGGCCCTGTCAATCTGCACACTTCTGTACGCTCGATCGTAGAATAATCTTCCAGATCATGCGGAATCTGCCTCTTTCTTCCATACGAGCATTTCGCTAAAAACTGCATCTTGATGAAATTGCAGGGACTGTGCTGCCTACCGATTGGGCAATCTGTGAGGTGCTGTGGTACGGCATGGCATAGGCCGTTTATCCACATGATTATCCACACGCCATGCACATCTTTTGTGGACACCTAGAGTGAGGGGGCGATGCCCTGCCCCACTGCCGCCTTTCTCTACGTGGCGCTTCATGCCGGCTGCGGCGAAACGCCTGTGTGGAAGCGTTGTTTCGGCGCCGACGACTCCCTGTGTACCATGGAGTGAGCGGATGAGTGCCCATGATATGAAAACTAGGTATGCCATCTACCGTTGCGCATCTGTCATCCACAATTTCTCATTTAATCAGGGGGATTGAACGTCCTGTTCGATCAGACCCGGCAGAGACGCCCAATCTCCTTTCCTCGTCCATGTCACAAGCAGCGGAAGGATGCTATGATGCCGCCGTCTTGCTGCCTTCTTTGGTCGAGGACGAGAAGGCTGGCGGTCTATGTGGTGGGAGAACGCATCGATGCCGAAACTTGTGACGGTGTTACGACCGGAAAAAATTGATGAGCAAGCTCGCTACTATGTCCGGTCCCATATTCTCCTCCCTGCCGGGACGATAGGGCTGATCTGCATGGTCGGTGGGGTGGGGGCCCTCGCCTATCAACTACTGGTCAACCATACCTACAGCTGGGTGACATTTCTCACCAGCACAATCTTGATCGCGGTCGGAGCGTTGTGTGGGTTTGGGCAGGCACGGTATCACCGCTATCTCTTTAAGACCTTTCCCGAGGTGTATGCGGCAAAGATGCGGACAGCTGTGGCTCAACGCAGCAAGAAGGCCAAGGCCAAGGCCGAGCCGGAGGCGCCGTCGATCGAACACCCAGGGCGTGGCTTTGTCACCGCGATCTCCATCGCCGGAGCGGTCTTGATCTTCGGCGCATCAGCCGCGGCCATTATGTATGGCGACCTAGACCCGTTTCCAGCCGTATTGGTACCTTGGGCTGGATTCTACTGGGCAAAGTTGTTTAGTTGGCGTGGAGTCGTGGACTAGGTTTAGCCAGGGCCAATCCGTTATCGGACTCGCTTCTTGGTCTTTGTCTCTGGAGGCTGGAGGAGCCGAGAGCGACGCTTCGAGCTGCTTCATCCGCTCTTCCAATGTGCGGACTACCTGTCGGATTTCAGGAAGCCGTGGAATCACGGCTTGGGCCTTCACCCAGACTTCATGCGGCATCACGGGCGCCCCTGAGACGATCTGGTTGGGTTTGAGGCTTCGGTTGACACCCGCGCGAGCGGCAATCATGACCTGATCTCCGATGACGATATGGTCTGCCAGCCCTGCTTGTCCACCGATCATGACATGATGCCCCACGCGTGTACTACCGGCAATCCCGACCTGCGCCACGAGGATTGAATGGGGTCCGATTGTCACGTTATGAGCGATCTGGACCAGATTGTCGACCTTGGCACCCTGTTGGATGACTGTTTTTTGGCCAAGTATTGTGGCCCGATCGACCGTGACATTCGCGCCGAGTTCGACATCATCCTCGATCATGACTCCGCCGAGCTGGGGAATTTTGTAATGCCGTCCCTGGTCCTGCACATATCCGAATCCATCGCTTCCGATCACCGTGCCACTGTGAATGATCACTCGCGCTCCGATCGTGCAGCCTTCCCTGACAACGACGTTGGGATAGAGTAGCGTATCGTCCCCGATCGTCGTATCGTCTCCAACAAAGACACCGGGATAGAGTGTCACTCGCGAGCCGATCGTGACCCGGTCTCCCAATGTGACTCCCGGCCAGATCGAGACATCCGGGCCAACTTGAGTGTCAATGCCACGGACAACGGTTTCATCAATTCCACGGGGAGGGGTGACCTGGCAAAAAAATGTTTTGGCGACCTGTGCAAAGGCCAGTGCGGGATTGGCGACGACGATGTGAGGATTGGCGATCTCAGCAAGATGCCGATGGGCGAGGAGTGCTCCGGCAGCGGTGGGCCCGCCCGTCTTGAGTATCCGATCCCCGGTGACGAAGGTCAGATCGTTCGGGCCGGCATCTTCAAAGCTTGCCAGGCTTATGACGGCGGCTTCTGGTGAGCCTACAAGTTTTCCGCCGACGATGCGGTGGATCTGTGCCAGTGTGATAGGAGTGCGTGGACGTGTCGCCATAGGGGTTAGGATTTCTTTTTGCCTTAGGCCATCGCGATTATGCCGGAGGCCGAATTGAGGGTGATGACGGGGATAAAGTTCGAATGGACACGATGGGGTTTTTGCTGCTGGTAGAGCTGTGTGATTTCACGCTCGTCCTTCACCATCCCGCCCATGCCGGCGTTCACGATGACCCCGACGCGGTGGGGGTTCTCCTTCGCCATCTGGAGGCCCGAGTCAGCCAGCGCTTCTTTCGCTGCCACAAAAGGCAAACTGGGCGTAGCGGTCCACGCGTTCGCCATGGGCTGAGTCGAAAAACCGTTCGACCGCAAAGTCATGCACTTGGCCTGCGACCTTGGAGCGATAGCTGTCCATGGGAAACGGGTCGAATGATGTAATGGCCGAGATGCCGGATTGGCCGGCGAGGGCGGCGTTCCAAAATTCGCTCACTCCGATACCGATCGGAGAGACGACTCCCATTCCAGTGACGACAACACGTGCCCGCATCTTCCTGAAATCCTTTCGGTAACGCGCTGGTCTCTACTTACCGGAAGCGCCGGGATGAGTCAACCAGGTACGGGATAGGCGGGCCCAAGGCTGAAAGTCGGAGTCCGAACACTTCATCCTTCAGTCTTCCCCTCAGCCTTCAGCCTGCCTTTCGCGTCGCGCTGGCTTTAATACCTCACCTTGAACATCAGATAGAGACCAAAGCTCATGAAGAGCACGTTCGCCATCCCGGCGGCGATCAGGGGCGTCAAGGCTCCGCCACGGCCGAGCGCGATCGCAATGGAGTGTGTCGTCCAATAGCAGAAGCCGACGGCGAGCGCCTGCCCAATGCCCATCGCCATGCTGCCCCCTCTGGTCCCACTCCGGCGCAGACTTAGCGCAATGCCGACCAGGGCCATGATCACGGCGACAAAGGGGAACGCGATTCGGCTGTAATAGTCTGTCGTCAGCCTTGCAGCTTGGGCGCCTTGCTGAGCCCGACGTCTGGAGTAGGCCCGGATATCATGGAACGTCATCAATTCGGAGTCGCCGGCGAGCCAAGTAGTGAAGTCATCGGGAATGAGTGTCAGCGCGATGGCTTGCCGGTCGAATACGGTGGTCGAGACTGTTCCATCGGGGGAAAATCGTCGGTGCTGCCCCTGGAATAGCGTCCACGTGGAGTCGCTATAGCGGGCTTCGCCGGCTTCAGTCATATCGGCCAATTGAAAATTACGATCGAATTGAAAGATACGTACGCCGCCTAAGAGTTCCCCGCCGACGGAGACGCTCGTGACCTGCATGAGGCTGTCGGCACCTATTCTCGTCCAGGGTTGCTTGAGTTTCACGGCTGCGGCAGGCGGCTTTTTCTCGATGCGGGTGGTCCGAATCTCTTCGGACTTGCTCGCAGCTAGCGGGATGACAGTGGAACTGAAGAGCAAGAGCACGAGAGAAATCCCCATGGCAAGGGCGATAAAGGGGGAGGTAATCCAGAGTAAACTGATGCCGCAACTGCGCATGGCCGTGATTTCGTGGCCTCGGGAGAGCAATCCAAATGTTAAGAGTGTGGCCATGAGTATTGCCAGTGGCGCAATTTGGAAGGAAATCGCGGGAGTTTTGAGAAGGAAATACGTCAGGACGTCGAGCCAGTCGGCGTCGTAGCGCAAGAAGCGGCGTATTTTTTCGAAGAAGTCGATGACGAGATAAATCGTCATCAGCCCGCTGAAGCACATTGTGAAGATTTTGCCGTACTCGCGAAGGAGATAGCGGAAGAGTATTGGCATAGGGTTACTGTCGACTCATGATATAAAACCACACGACGGTGGTGAGAGAGAAAATGCCGTTGGGTATCCAGGCCCCGGCAAAGGGCGGCAGAGTTGCCGTCGCGACCAGGAATTCGCACCCGACGTTCAGCATGTAGTAGACGATGACGACCAGCACGCCGACTGCAAATCCGCCGATTCGACCGGATCGTTTCGAGGCGATGCCGACCGGGACGCCTAACAGGCAAAATACCAGTGAGGCCGTTGGAAAGGCCAGATCTTTGTAATACTCCATTAATCGTCGGAGCGCAGAAGGATCGCGCCATTGGGATTGTGCGAGCTGGGCGATAATGGCGTCGTACGACGGACGTTCCTCCGTGGCTGAGTAGCCGCTTTGGTTGAGCGGGAATTTCAGATCGTAACTGGCGAAGGACGCGTACTCGTATTGATCAGCCTGATTCGGTCGGCTGTGAATGGCTCCGTGCTGCAGGCGTAAGGCGACTTGATCGGTAGAGGCATCCATGATGACCTCGTATTGCTGTGCCACGATGATGCGGGGATTATCTGCATTCCGCTCGTCGGAGACAAAGATACCGGTTGTGGCCTGTTCGGGACTCCCATCCGGAACATAGATCATCATCTTGGGGATGGGCTCGTTAAATGTTCCCCGGTCCAGCGCCAGTACCAGCTGATCCCGAAGAAGGTTCAGCGCCACTTTCTTTAGATTTGTGGAACTCCAGGGTTGCCCCCACTGCGCCAGCCACAAGGTCAGCCCGAACACGAGCAAGGCGAAGAGCAGCACAGGGCGAGCCAATCGCATAAGGCTCAGGCCCGCAGTCTGCATCGCCACCAATTCTTTGTCGAAGGACAGTCGTCCGAAGGCGGTGATCGAGGCGATGATCCCGGCGATCGGGAGGGTCAACACGAGGAACGAAGGCATTAGATGGACGAAGACTTGCAGGACTGCCACGATCCCGACGCCTTTGGAGACCAGCAGTTCCACTAAGCGCAGGAGTTCCCGCGTCAGCATCACAAAACACAGCGCACCGAGGCTGATACTAAAGGGGGAAAGGAGTTCGGTGAAGATGTAGCGATCCAGCAGCGTTCGTAGAAACATTCGAAGAATCACGCTCCTAGGAGCCTGTCCAACATTGACTGTTCTACTGCGGCAAACGATCCGCGACCATCTGCGTCGTTCTCGGTCCGAAAAAAAACTCAATGTATTTCAGTGAATACATCTCCGGTTTTTCTGACCTGCGGCCTCGCATCTGGCCGCATCTCCTTTGCCTCGTTACGAAAGCAATGTCGGACGGGCTCCTGGCCCGGTTCGATACTATAGGCGAGCGGGCGAAGCTTGTCTACCTCACGCCCGGCGAACATGCGGCCAAAGAATGGCTTGACAAAATTTGAAATGTCGTGATACATGCTGCGCGAGTTGCAACCGAGATGGGTTTCGTGATTGATGTTATCTCTCCAATGAACCCGTCATTCCAACCTGTTCTTCTTTCTGTCTTATTCTCTTCATTGGGTATGTCGCCAACCGGGTTCCGAGGCTGGCCACGTAACTAGTCGTGGCCCTTGAGGAAAGGAGTGTTTTGTGAAGACAAAAGGTACAGTTAAATGGTTCAACGATCGGAAGGGATTTGGATTCATTCGCCTTGAGAGCGGGGATGATGTCTTCGTACATTACTCCGCGCTGCAAGGGGAAGGATTTAAGACATTGAAAGAGGGAGAGAACGTCGAGTTTGAGGTCGTGCAGGGCGCAAAGGGGCCTCAGGCTTCGAACGTCTTGAAGACGGTCGAAGCCGCGTCTTAAGTGTGCATTCTGTGGGATCGTGTCGCAGGGAGGCCTGCCATTTATGTCGGGGCAGGCCTTCGTGTTTCTGATGGGTACGCCTGCATCAAAATGCCCCATTTCGTTGACAATACCCATTGGCACTGTTAGCGTTTGAGCGTTAACCCGCATAATTCATGAAGGTTCGTCGCTAAAGCGTGCAGTCGCGACACGAGACTGCCCGTTGCAGCTGCGTATCTCTGCTTGTGGCAGAAGCTTCATGAGTCATGGGGGTGAGGGAGGTTTGACTTGGCGATCGACCGCGGCAGTGTGTTGCATAGCGCACAGCTCTTTGCGTCACGGGGTCAGTTTGACGCGGCCATTAATGAATGGAAGAGGCTCTCTGTCGAGTCGCCGGGTGATGGGAGTATCTTCAATTCAATCGGGGAGTTACATCTCAAGCGTCAAGCCGTCAACGATGCCGTAGCAGCCTTTCTGCAGGCAGCCAATGCCTTCCGTGCCGAAGGCGCCACTCTCAAGGCCATCGCCACATTCAAGAAGATCTTGAAGCTCGACCCCTCACGGTACGATGTGTTCCGACATCTCGGAGACCTTAATGCCGAACGCGGTTTGCTGAGCAGCGCGGTCCAAGATTATCTCACACTCGGGAAACACTACCTTAAAGCGGGAAAAAGCAAAGACGCGCTGGACATCTACAAAAAGATTGTCAGCCAGGATCCTTCGAATCTGGATGCCCAGCAGCGGGTGGCAGAATTGTGCCTGCAAGAAAACATGCAGGATGAAGCCACAAAGGTCTATTTGCAGTTAGGGAGGGAGCGGTCGGCGCAACAGCGCTATGCTGAGGCTAAGGATGCATATCAAGCCGTCTTGCGGATCGATCCTGCCAATAGTGAGGCCGGCCAGTTCATCGAACACTTCAAAAAGACCAATGGGAATCCTAGCCCAGCCGTCAAGCTGGATGTCGGCTCTGCAACGGGCCTGCCCAAGATTGTCGAGCCGCCCAATCTGTTGTCGGAAGCTACCCGCCGTATCGAAGAAAAACAGTTTGCCGGGGCTGAGGCCATTCTCAATCAATTGTTGACCAAAGAGCCAGGTAATCCGGAAGTCTGTCAATTGCTTGCGAAGTTGCATCTGCGGCGCGGAGATCTTCAGGTGGCGTTCGGCGAATATCGGTACCTCGCAGGGGCGGCCTTGCGGGCACAAGACTATGTGAAAGCCGAGTCGCTGATTACCGAATTTTTGGCGGTCGAACCTCAGTCGGTTGCGATCCTTGAACTTTACGGAGAGCTCTACGAAGAGAGAGGCGATGCCGGCAACGCTGTGCTCCAGTATGGGAAGGCGATTGAGCTGTTGCTCCAGCATCCAGAACCTGGCATGCCCACTCTCCATGATGAACTGTTTGAGAAGGTCAAGTCGCTCGCTCCGGACAATCCCATTGTCGCGAAGCTCTCTGCACTGATGAACGGCGAGAGTTCCGTTGAAGCATCCGCGCCGGCGGCGCCTCAGGCGGTGGCAGGAACGACCACTTCTGTGCCGCAGAGTTCGTCCCAATTTTTATGGACCGGAGCGGCACCGGACGATCCCTGGAGTGCGAGATCCAAGATCACCCCGCCACAAGATAGGAAATTCTCATCCACCGAGCCGGAACCTGCGTCAGCTCAATCGGAATCGCCACAGTCGGCAAAATCAGAGCCGGCTACGCCGGGAAGTGGGTTTTCGTTGTCGAATGCCGAACCGGACCAGCAAAGGGGGGCATTGTCGCAAGCGGCAGGCTCGGTGGCTTCTCTTTCGCCTGCCCTCTCAACGAACGAGCAGTTCCAGGCCTATGTGAAGGCCGGCCAGCAGGCTGAGGCGGAAGCATGGCTCAGCCGGTTGGTAATGGCGCTGCCCGACGATGTGGAGGTCCGAGAACTTATTCGGCTCTCTGCTTGAAGCCAAGGGCGATACCGCCGGCGCAGCCTTGCAATATTCCCGTGCCCTCGAATTACTCCTGGCTTCATCCAAACGATGAGAGTCCGATCCAACCGGCAGGCCTCTATGCAAAAGTCAAAGAACTAGCCCCGGCCAGCCCATTGGTCGTCAAATGGGCCTCGAAGTTTTCGCCGAAGCCCCAAGCAGTCCCTGCCGCCGAGACGACGGTTTCTGCTCCGCCCAGGAACGAGATTGACCCGGAGACGCACTACACACTGGGAGTGGCCTACAAGAACATGGGTTTGCTGGACGAAGCGAAGGAAGAATTTAGTCTCTCGATGAAGAGCCGCGACTTTTTCTCGGACTCCTGTCTCATGCTCGCGATCTGTTTGAAAGAGCAGGGAGAATGCCAGTCGGCGAGTGCACAGCTCGAGCGGTTGCTGCAGGACCCGAAGTGCCAAGAGACCAAGGCGCAAGCCATTCGCTATGAACTCGGCTTGCTCTACGAAGTCCAAGAAAAGTGGAGTCAGGCTGCCGCAATCTACGAATCGATTCCGACCTTCCACGACGTACCGCAACGACTCGAATCAGCTCGTGCACAAAGGGCCCCAGTCTGAGCCTACTCCCGACGTTCCGCTACGGAAACTAACAGGAAGCTGAAAAGGTCCGCTAGCTTGGAGAAGGCTGAGGTTAAGGTTTGGCTGAGCGGGGATCTGACTGTCCTACATCTGAACCTTAGCCTCGACCTCAACCTGCTAGAGAACCTGGTTAGGGGCCGGACGTCCGTCCAACACGGCTTGAATATTCTCCAGACAGACCAGTCCCATCTGAACCCTCGCGTGCAGCGGTGGCAGAGCCCAGATGGGGGAGCAGCACCACCTGCTTCAACTGAGCCAGCGCTGGGTGAAGGGCCGGTTCCTGTTCATAGACGTCAAGTCCTGCGCCGGCGATGATTCCTGTCTTGAGGGCGTCGACCAACGCTTCTTCATCGACGATCGGACCACGAGCGGTATTGATGAGGAAGGCGGTTGGGCGCATCCAGGCCAATTCGCGCGCGCCGATCAGATGATGGGTGGCTGGGCGTGAGAGGCACATGGATCGTCACGATATCCGCTTCCCCGAGGAGATCCCGTAACGATCGGAACTCCCACTCACAGGGGAGAGTCGAGGTGGCAGGAGGGTGGCTGGTGTGATAGCGCACCGGCATGCGAAACCCCACCGCACGTTGGGCCACCGCTTGCCCGATCCGTCCCATGCCGATAATTCCCAGCGTCTTGCCTGAGACTTCCGCTCCCAAGAGTTGTGTGGGACTCCACCCAGTCCAATGGCCGGATCGAACGAGGGCATCGCCTTCGACGACGCGGCGTGCCGTCGCCAGGAGTCAACGCCCAGGTCAGATCCGCGGTGGCATCCGTCAAGACGTCCGGGGTATTGGTGACGATCAGACCACGCTGTCGCGCGGCAGCAAGATCGATGTTGTTGTACCCGACGGCATAGTTCGCCAGAATTTTCAGCCGAGTGGCCGCATGAATAGTTTCGGCGTCGATGCGATCGCCCAGGGTCACGATCGCGGCGTCGGCCTGGCAGAGTCCCTCACGAAGCGCCGACGGAGCGGGCAACGCATCGAGCGGCTCCTGCACGAGCTGGAACCGTTCCCGCACGATGGCCATGACGGGATCGGGGAGAAGACGTGAAAGGTAAAGCGTGGGATGTGTCTCGGTCACAAGCGCTGGCTCCTATCTGCGATTTATATCTTAGCTGGTCGCGCAGTGCGCAACAACCAGACTTGTGCTGGTCTCAAGAGTCCGTCTAGAATGAAACACGCCTTCAACTATGACCGCACCAACTCTCATTCTGCCTGAACGTTCCCACGCCATCGCTTCGGACCTCCGAGCTGCGATAGGTGTCGATAAAGTCAAGGACGACTATTCGACGCTCACTGCCTATGCGGTGGATGCGAGCATCTATCGGATGGCGCCGAAGGCCGTCGTGCTTGTCGAGTCCGAGGAGGACATTGCTGCCACGATGCGGTATGCCGTACAGCGAGGCATCCCGCTGACGCCGCGTGCCGCCGGGACGAATCTGACCGGCTCGGCGATCGGGTCCGGGATTATTCTGGACGTCTCGCGCTTGAATCGGGTGCTGGAGTTAAATTGCGAAGAGCGCTGGGCTCGGGTGCAGCCGGGGATCGTTCTGGCCGAATTGAATAAAGCAACTGGGGCGGCATGGATTATTGTTCGGCCCCGATCCTTCCAGCGGCGACATGTGCAAGCTCGGTGGGATGCTGGCGAACAACTCATCCGGTCCCCACACGCTGCGGTACGGCGCCGTCAAAGATAATGTGGAGGCGCTCCGTGTCTGCCTGCAATCCGGCGAGTGGCTGGATGCCAAGGCCTATGGGCTCGACGATCCGATCTGCGCCGATCTGCTGAAGACGCACAGGCCGCTTCGCGATTTGCAGTTGCTGCTACAGGAAAATGCCGCGCTGATCGCGCAGAAACGTCCGACGGTCAGCAAGAACAGTTGTGGCTACAACCTCTTCGGTCTCGTTGATGGGCTGGCGCGAGGCTGCTTCGATCTTCCCAAACTCTTTGTCGGCAGCGAGGGCACGCTCGGTCTCTTCAGCGAAGCGACGATTAGACTGGTCGAGAAACCTCGCGCGACCCTCACAGCGCTCATCCATTTTCACCGCTTGGAAGATGTGGGCGATGCGGTGCCGAAGTTGCTGGAGTTGAGTCCGAGCGCGTTGGAAGTGATGGATGCCAACACGCTCAATCTGATCGGGCGGGCGAAGCACGGCATCCCGGCAGATGCGGCCGCCACCCTGCTGGTGGAGTTGGATGCTGACGGGGCAGGGACCGATCTCCGCGCACAGGCCGAGCGCATGACCGAGATCTGTCGCCGCTATCGCCTCACGTCCGATCCCGTGATCGCCTTCGATCCTGAGCAACGGGAGCAATTGTGGAAGGCCCGCAAGGCCCTCTATCCGACGCTCTATCGATTCGATCCCAGGAAGAAGCCCATCAACTTTGTCGACGACGTGGTGGTGCCGGCTGAACGAATCAGCGAACTGATCCGTTATCTGGAAGAGTTCTTTGCCGGACAGCGCGTGCCGGTTGCGATTTTCGGTCATATCGGGAATGGGAACGCCCACATCATTCCCTTGCTCGATGTGAACGACCAAGACGATTTTCAGAAGATGGTGCAGGGCTATCACGAGATTCACCAAACGGTCTTGGGTCGCTTCGGCGGTTCGATCTGTGGGGAGCACGGGGATGGCCGGGTGCGCGCCGAATACGTGAAGACGATGTTCGGTCCGGAGCTGTACGACCTGTTTGTGCGTGTGAAGCAGAGCTTCGATCCATCCGGGGTGCTCAACCCCGGCATCAAGATCAGCGACCGGCCCTTCACGGACCATATCGACTATGTGCGATTGTCCAAACCCTGCGCGACCTGCGCCAAGTGTAACGCCGTCTGCCCGGTCTACGATGTGTTTCAATCGGAAGACATGAGTTCGCGGGGCTGGTTCGAGATCGTCACCGATAAGAACTATAGCTATCTCAATTCGAAGCGAGTCGTGGAGGCCTGTCTCAACTGTAAGTCCTGCCGTACTGCCTGTCCGGCCGGCGTCGATGTGTCCCAGCTCATTCTGGATCGGCGCGCCGAGCATCCGAACAAGATGGCTGGCGTCATCTTTCGTTTCCATGCACAAACAGCGAAGTTCGAGCGATTCTTAAAGCTTCTCGCGAGGTACCAGTCGATATGGGATCGGCCTCTGATGCGACGGCTACTCGATCGTCTGACGAAGCCGTTCATGCGTCGTCTCGCCGAGACGGCACGATTGTCGCCTCAGCTGGTGCTGCCTCGACTGGCCCGGCGACATCTCCGGGACCGCTATCCCGAACTGATTCCCCAGGCTGGGCAAGCGGCTCGCTCCCCGGTGGCCTATTTCCATGGCTGCGCGGCCAACTACTTCGACGATGGGGTGGGGGATGCCGTGATCGCCGTGCTGCGAAAACATGGGGTCGAGCCGGATCTGCCGCCGCAACGCTGTTCCGGGACGCCGATTGAAACTTACGGACATCGCGCGCTGGCCAAAGAAGGGGCACGGGTCAATCTCGCCTCCATGGCCGGGTACGACAAGGTGGTGACCGGGTGCGCCTCCTGTACCCTCATGCTGAAGGACTACCCCACCTTGTTTGCCGGTGAACCGGAGCAATCGGCGGCCCAGGCCTTGGCCAAACGGGTCACACATATTTCGGAGTTTGTGTCACAATCGCCGGTGAAGCCGGCCATGGCCAGTCAGCAGCCCACGAAGTGCAAGGTCGCCTATCATTCTTCCTGCCATCTGCGAGCTGCGGGAGTGACGAAGGAGCCTCGTGCGATTCTGCGAGGCTTGCCGGGCGTCGAGTATGTGGAGATGCCGGATGCCGATCGCTGCGCGGGTGGAGCCGGGACCTATCTCGTGAAGGATTTCGAGACGTCGCAGCGCATTGTCGAGCGCAAGCGGCGGGCTGTCGAACAGAGCGGTGCCGAGGTTGTGGCCACGAGTTGCCCGGCCTGTATGATTCAACTGCGTACAGGATTGCAGGGTGCAGCGGAGGTCAAACACGTGGCTCAGCTTATTCAAGAGGCCTACGAGGCCGCAGACAGGGCGTAGGTGCTGGTCTATTTGGTCTTTCTCGTCTATTTGGTTTGTTAGGTAAAAGACCAAGTAAATTAGACTAGACGAGATAGACCAGACAGACCAAACAGACAAGATAGACCAAACAACGAGGAAGCTAATGGTCACAGTATTGGTTTTTGGATTGACGCTTCGCGATGCGGTCGGAGAAACAGAGTTCGAGTTTGAGGTCTCGGAGCCAACCACGGTCAGAAAACTCATTGAATCGAACCAGGATCGCATGGGTCCATTGCTGCAATTCCTGCTGAATCGAGAACTGTTGATTGCCGTGAATAAAAAAGTGAGCGGCGAGGATACGGTGGTTAAGGACAGCGATATCGTGAAGCTCACGCACCAATCGAGGGTGTCGTATGATGGGACGAGAGACCTCCCTACTTAGCGAGCCTGCATGACGCGCGAGACAAGCGAGACTGGCGTGAACAGGTGCGGTCTGAAGGCTGAAAGGCTGAAGTGCTCGGAGCTTCGAATCCCAACCTTCAGCCTTCGGACTGTCTGGCTCGGCTCAGCGCGTCCGGCGTTTGGCTTTGGCAGTCGGCGGGGCGGTGAGCGGATCGTCGGGCCAGGAGTGTTTGGGATAGCGGCCGCGGAGTTCCTTTTTTACTTCGAGGTAGGCCGACTTCCAGAAGCTGGAGAGGTCCTTCGTGATTTGAACTGGCCGGCGCGCTGGTGACAGGAGATGCAGCATGACCGGAATCTTTCCATCGACGAGGCGTGGCGTGTCCTTGCAGCCGAACATTTCTTGCAACCGCACAGCCAGGATGGGCAGATCAGGCGTCTCGTACTCCACGCGAACGTTCGATCCACTCGGGACCGTCAGGTGAGTGGGGGCCCATCGATCGAGTTGGCGTGACTGCTCCCAGGAGAGGAGTGCATGCAACGGCTGGGTGAGATCGAGCCGCACGACACGGTCGAGCGTCGTCAGTCCTGTGAGATAGGGAGCAAGCCAGTCGCCGAGCGTTTGTAGCAAAGCCTCGTCCGACAGATCGGGCCAGTCGTGACTCTTGTCCTTCGATCCGGCGTAGAAATGCCACTCGCGCCCGCCACTGACGAAGCTCCGGAGTCCAGGCCAGCCTGTCGAGTCCCGCCCGACGAATGCCCTGCAACAAGGCAGTGGTGATGAGTGAAGGATCCGGCTTCGAGAGTCCCTGCTCAGACAGAATGAGCTGACCCAATCGGCGCTGTCTCGTCGCACGAACCACCTGTGCTGTATCATCCCACGATACCTCATCCACCACTCGAATCTGGTCTGCATAGAGGATCTCAAGATCGCGGAGCTGTACCGGCGCGGCCAGATCGATCCTGGCCCATTGCGTACCGCCGTCCAGGTCGGCAATGACCAGATAGTCTTCCGACCCGAGCGGATCAGGGTTCGCAAAGAGGGCGCCACGGCCATTGGCCATGAGATAGCGTGCGTCAGTTCCGCGTTGGCGTTGGGCGATGCGGTCCGGATAGGCGAGGGCAAGCAACAGACCGACCTCATCGAGGCTGTTCTGCCGATCCGAACGAGCCGATCGTGGAAGTTGTCGTTGCCAGAGGTCGGCGGTGCGTCTCACTCGTTGGCAGGCGGCACGGTCGATGGTCGCATCGGCAGCGTGATCGTGCTGTCCATGCAAGGCATCCAAGCGGAGTCGCAGATCGGCGTTACGCCAGCCGGAGGGACCTCGCAGAATATCTCGTTCACTGAGCAGGGCGGCGAGTTCACAGGCAAGACTCGTGTGCTGCAAGGACACAGCCTTGAGCAGCATGTGCGCGAGACGTGGATGCAGCGGCAGCTCGGCCATCTGTCTTCCATGAGCGGTGATCTGTCCCTCTGTATTGAGTGCGCCGAGGCCGGTGAGTAACTCTCTTGCCTGGGCCACAGCCCCGGCCGGTGGGGGAGTGAGCCAGGACAATTCGGCTGGATTGGCTGTGCCCCAGAGGGCCAATTCGAGCAGCAGCGGCGCCAGGTCGGCGTCGAGCATTTCCGGCGGGCGACGAGGGGCGAGCGAGTGATGCTCCGTAGAGGTCCAGAGGCGAAAACAGACGCCCGGTTCGAGACGGCCGGCCCGACCACGACGTTGCTCGGCAGAATCCTGGGTGACGCGAATCGTTTCCAGTCTCGTGAGTCCCGATCGCGGATCGAAGCGAGGCACGCGCAACAAACCGGCATCGATGACGACGCGTATTCCGTCGATCGTCAAACTGGTCTCAGCAATCGAGGTGGCCAGCACGATCTTTCTCATGCCCGGTTGAGCGGGAGCGATCGCGCGGTCCTGCGCATCTTGCGGCAGGTCTCCATGGAGCGGCGCGATGAGGATGTTCGAATCCAAATTCAGATCGAGCAGTTTCCGTTCGACACGACGAATCTCTGCCATGCCCGGCAGAAAGACCAAGAGACTGCCTGGATCCTGCGCGAGCGAGCGCTTGATGGATTGGACGACTGCGACGTCGAGACGGCCTGAGAGTGGCTGATCAAGATAACGGGTCTCTACCGGAAACATCCGGCCTTCGCAGACAATGACCGGCGCGTTGCCCAAGAGATCAGCGACCGGTCCACAGTCCAACGTGGCTGACATCACGAGCAGCCGAAGATCCGGGCGAAAGAGCCGTTGCGATTCGAGACAGAGGGCCAGGCCCGTATCAGCCTGCAGGCTCCGTTCGTGGAATTCATCGAAGAGGACGATCGCGTACGCGCTGAGTGCAGGATCGTGTTGGAGCAGGCGAGCGAGGATGCCTTCCGTGACCACTTCGATTCTGGTCTTGGGCCCCACCCTTGTGTCGAGCCTCATGCGATAGCCGACCGTTCCGCCGACCGATTCACCCAGCGTGGCGGCCATGCGATGGGCTGCGGCACGGGCGGCGAGCCGCCGCGGTTCCAACATGAGCAGCGTTTTTCCATCGAGCCACGGGGCATCGAGCAAGGCCAGCGGTACCCGCGTCGTTTTTCCGGCGCCTGGCGCCGCGGTCAGCAACGCATTCCGCCCATCCGTCAGCGTGCGACGAAGGGCCGGCAGCACATCTTCTATTGGGAGTCTGGACATGATAGGTTTGGCTTTCACGGGGTAGACTGTAGCAGACCAACGCACTCACGAAAAGGACGAAGCGAATGGCGGGCCATCGATGGACCAAGACGAAACCTAGCGCTGCCGGTTGGTACTGGTTCCGAGGGCAGGCGCATGAGGCAGACCCTTTTATTGTTCAAGTGGACGAGGTTGGCCAGTTCCAATGGCCGGACGGAGGTTTTCAGGAAGTGACGCTAGCCAAAGGGGACTGGGCGGGACCGATCCAACTCCCAGAAGATGGAGGCGAGTAGGGCCAGGTGCGCACCTCTGCTCGCTCGATAGCTGAATTGAGGTAATCCCTCTTGCGGTAGGAGAGTAGGGGGATAGAGAGAACGCACCATTCGAGATACCATCAGGAAAGGCCATCGAAACATTCTATGAAACATGAAACCACTCACCCATCTACGGAAACGTCGGCGAAGGGATTTTCTCCCGGCTTCGCGGCGCTGGGCCTGGAAGCCGCCCTGCTCACCACGCTCGACACGCTAGGCTATGAAGAGCCCACGCCGATCCAACGAGAGGCAATCCCCCCGTTGCTGGCAGGCCGCGATCTCCTGGGCCAAGCGGCAACCGGAACCGGCAAGACGGCAGCCTTCACGCTGCCGCTGCTCCAGCGCATCGCTCATTCGGCGCGGCGCTGTCCCTCCGTGCTCATCCTAGTACCGACCAGAGAGTTGGCCATGCAGGTCGCCGAAGCCGTCACGCGCTATGGCAAAGAATTAAAGATCTCCGTGCTCCCGGTCTATGGAGGACAGGTCATCGGTCAACAGCTCCATGCGCTCAAGCGCGGTGTCGATATCGTCGTGGCGACGCCTGGGCGAGCGCTGGATCATATCCGCCGGAAAACGCTGCAGCTCAAGACAATTCAGACGGTCGTGCTGGACGAGGCCGATGAGATGCTCGACATGGGATTTGCCGAGGATCTGGACGCCATTCTGGAACAGACACCCAAAGAGCGTCAGACAGCATTGTTCTCTGCCACCATGCCGCTCCGGATCGCCTCCATTGCCAAACGTCATCTCAAGGACCCGGTCGAGATCAGGATTGCCAAGGAGCCGCTCAAGGCAGGCGCCGCTCCTCGCGTGCATCAAACGGCCTACATCGTCGCCAGGCAGCATAAGGAAGCGGCTCTGGCTCGTATCTTGGACATGGAGGCTCCGAAGTCGGCCCTCGTATTCTGCCGCACGCGTATTGAAGTCGATGAGATCACCGCTATGTTAACCAGCCGTGGGCACCGGGCCGAAGCGATCCATGGCGGTATGAATCAACCCCAGCGCGATCGCGTGATGAGTTCGTTCAGGGCCGGGCAGACCGAACTCCTCGTTGCCACCGATGTGGCAGCGCGAGGGCTGGATATTCCATCCGTGTCGCATGTGGTGAACTACGATCTGCCCACATCTCCGGAAGGCTATGTCCATCGGATAGGACGGACCGGGCGGGCCGGGCGTGAAGGGGCGGCAATCACCGTCATCGATCCGCGCGAGCAGCGGTTGTTGTGGAACATCGAGCAGCTTACGAAAGCCAAAATTGTCGTGACGCCAGTGCCGACTGTTTCCGACCTTCGCACAAAACGGCTCGCACGCACTAAGAGCGCGATTGAAGAAGTGCTCGCGGCCGGTGAACTGGACCTGTTTCGAGCCGTGGTCGCATCGCTTGCCGGAGAGGAAGATCCCATGGATGTGGCGGCGGCAGCGATGAAGCTTGTTTTTCGCATGCAGGGTGGGGAGCGGAAGGAACACGATATTCCGACAGTATCGAGCAGACCGCCGGAGCGACCATCGATGGCGCGGCGCCCCATGGAAGATCCACGAGGGCGGGCAAGCGGCATGATGCCGAGAGAGGGACAGGGCACGACCGTTTAACGCGCCTGGTCGTGGCGGACGAACGCCGGGGATGGCCAAGGTATATATCGGCGCAGGCCGTGAGGCAGGGATCCGGCCAGGCGACCTCGTCGGGGCGATTGCCAACGAGGCCGGACTCAATTCGAATGTCATCGGCGTCGTTGAAGTGATGGATCGATTCTCGCTGGTGGAAGTGCCGGAAGTCCTGGCCCGTGAGATCATCGAGACCCTCAGTCGAACCAGAATCAAGGGACAGAAGGTGGCAGTGAGATTGTTTCTGGAGCAGCCAAGAGGGGCGAGGTAGCTGACGGTCCCCTGTTCTCGCGCAACGCGCGGTCTCGGAAGACCCACGTTGGACGCGCGCAGTGGAGGATCCGTGAGGCATTATCCTGGTTTCTTTATCTGCTCTCCTACTAGTGTGTGGGGGTGGGGAATGATGTCTATCCCGTTTCTCCCATGGCTTTTGACGCGGTAGAGGGCGTAGTCGGCCATCTTGCGCAAAAGATCAGAACTCAAGGGGTGTTCGGATGACCAGACTGTTGCTCCAATGCTCACCGTAATGACAAGTGGCCCGCTCGTTGTTATAAATGGCAGGTCGCTGATGGACGACCGGAAGCGTTCGGCGCACTCTCGTAATGCGTCCAGATCGCAATTGGGAACTACAATCAAGAATTCTTCTCCGCCTATGCGTCCGATACGATCGTAGCGGCGCGCGGTTTCGCTGAGGCGCTTTGCGGCTTCTTGAAGGACGACATCGCCTACGAGATGACCATGGATATCGTTGACTTGCTTAAAATGGTCGAGGTCGGCGATGAGGACCGCAAGAGGTTGATGGCTTCGTTCAGCCCGCGATAGTTCCTGCGTCAAAGCCGTGAGCGTCGTCGAATGATTTAGGAGTCCCGTCAAGGAATCGTGGCTGGCCTGCTCTTTGGAGTCGTGGAGGAGTTGCAGATTCTGAATGGCCGTGCTCGCCTGAGAGGCAAGAGTCAGCACAACCTGTTCGTCCAGTTCGCTGAAGTCATTCGCGAGGCCGTGCGGTGTTATTTTGTTCGCGAGAGAAAGGTGGCCGAATGATTGGTCATGGCATCGAATCGACACGCCGAGGAACGACGTCATGGGGGCACGGTCTTCGGGTAATCCGAGGGCGGCCCAGTGTGCTGTGAGATGAGTCAGGCGGAGGGCGCCGTCCCCTTGTCCAAGAGATTCCCATGACACTTGCTCAAGCGGAAGCAGCCGGATGGCGTGGGCCGCGGCATCATCAATTCCGGCGGTCAAGAACTGTATCGCTGATCGCGTGTTGCCATCGTAGACCCGTAAGGACGCATAGCGCGCGCCGGTGTTCTCCTTGGCGAGATGGAGGAGCTGGTGCAGCAGCCCGTCGAGGTCCTGCTGTTCGGATAATGTCTGTGCGGCCACGACCAACGTATGGAGGGCTTCTGTCCGTTTTTTGAGCACCGTTTCTGCGTCAACTGCTCGTTGGAATTCCTGTTTCGTGGTTCTCAATTCTTCGTGAAATGTCTTGATCATTCCAAGCACAAGACCAAGCAAGGGAAGGAGGATCAGAATGGCCAGAACCGACAATTCCCAGAGAAATGACCGAATGGGGGCAAGGATGCTGTCACGGTCTACACGAATCAAGATGCTCCAGCGCTGAGTCGGGTCGGCATGGGCGATGGTGACCTGCGCATAGGCGGTGATGACGGAGACCCCGCGGCGAAGATGCGTTTCTTCAACGAATCCCCTCGCCGGGCTGACCACAAGCGTTGCCGAAGGGATGTCGCGCTGTTTGAGGTTGCTTTCCTCTCGCAATGTCGAGTCGGCAATCAAGCCTCCCCTTTCATCGATGACTTGATATTCAATATGCGACGGTTCTGTCCATTCTGAATTCTTGAGCCGCTGTATTGTATCGTCAAGGACGCTCATCAAGGACGGAATGTCCACAATCGCCGCGATTGCTCCTATAAACTGTCCGTCGGAACTGTGCAGGGGAGCGATTACAGTGATCGCCAGGGCCTCTCCGGGACTCTCACTCACCTGCGTATTCAGAATCCTTGGGCTGGTAAGTGTACGTGCCTGCTGAAACCAGAGCTGCTGGCTCTGATCGTGGGAGGCGCCCGACGGATCTGTCGCCGAGATAATCTTTCCACTCGAGTCAGTGACCCCAATCCATCGATAGGCCGGATAGGTGTGTGCCAGTTCACGGAGATAGGTTGTCAGCGCCTCAGGGTTCTGACCTTGGGCCATCGGAGTCGTGGAGAGTAACTGGATGTCGCGGTATCGCTCCAGAATCATCATATCCAATTTGCTGGCGGCATCCGTGGCTGCTTGTACCAGGCGGTGGCCGCTGGATTGGATTAATCCAAGCTGGACGGTGTAGGCGATCCATCCCAAGCAGAGCAGTGTCACCAGTGCAATGACGGCGGCCACAGAAACAATCCATCTGATGGGATGATGGCTCATCCACACAGGGAGTTGGTCTGTCGTGATTGAGATAAGAGGCGGCGTACTCCCGTGAGCGGGTGGTACCCTGGCAGGGTCAGTGGTGGCGGCGATGTGGATCTGATTTTTCATTCAAGTCAGGCGGCGGCGTTTTATTGCGAGATGTTCTCCGTATGGCTGCGTTGATCATAAAGTAAGGAATAGGCGATGCAAGAAAAGTGCTGATTGTCGTTACGGTTAATTTGCTCACATCGCTTGACTAGAAGATGAAGCGAGAGAGTATTGTACAGCTTCTGTGGCGCGAAACACACGATGGTCAGGACATCATAATAGGTTACATGTAGAATGGGCTGTGGGACGTATGCAGGAGGGGATCGAACGGGCCGCCCATTCTGTGAGAAAAGCATCATTGCATGTGGAGAGTACTGTGTGTTGAGAATGAATCAGAGTCCCTCGTTGCCGTTCCCATATCCATTCAACAGTGACTATTAAGAAGAGGCTGCAGTGACTTTGTCCCCCTGGACGGCCAAGCTGCGCGAGTGGCAGGCTCGCGCGGTGTCCGGCGTTCTCACCCATGCGCGTCCTGACTTTCTTGCTACGGCAACACCCGCTTCAGGGAAAACGCGCTTTGCCCTGCGGATTGCCCATCAGTACCTGGCCGATCGAGTGGCCAGTCGTGCGCTGGTTATCTGTCCGACCAACCATCTGCGTACACAGTGGGCGGCCGCCGCCGGATTGGTAGGAATTCACCTGGATCCTGCGCTGACAAACGAGCAGGCCATCGAAGCTCGCGACTACCATGGCGCAGTCGTGACCTATCAACAAGTCTGTCTCGCACCGGAGGTGTTTCAAGCGCGCCTGCCGGAGCCGGCCCACGCTGCTTATCTTCGACGAGTTGCACCATGCAGGCGAGGGCAAGGATTGGGGCGACGCGTTGCGGGAAGCGTTTGAAGAGGCGGTCTTTCGCCTGGCCTTATCGGGTACCCCCTTTCGTTCAGATAATAATCCGATTCCCTACGTGCGGTATGAGCAGGGCGAGAGCCAGGCCGATTTCACCTATGGGTATGCCGAAGCGATTCGCGAAAGCGTCTGCCGCCCGATTCTCTTTCCGAGTTACGAGGGAGAACTGACGTGGCTCTCGGAGGGTCGCGAACATCGGGCGACGTTCGAGGATGGACTCACCTTCGAGCTACAGCGGGAGACGGCTCAAGACCGCGCTATTGCAAGACAGTTGGCTGGGCCCTGTCATTACGGATGCCCACGCCGAGTTACGCCGGCTCCGCAAGCAGGAACAGCCGGATGCCGGCGGGCTCATCGTCGCGATGAATCAGGACCATGCTCGGCAAGTGGCGGCAGTTGGTGGGGCGTATCACGGGCAGCCGCGCGCACGTGGCCGTTTCCGACGATCCGTCGGCTTCCAAGACGATCTCCACGTTCGCGCAGCATAAGACCCAGCAATGGCTCGTCGCGGTGAACATGGTGAGTGAAGGCGTCGATATTCCGAGGCTTCGTGTCGGTGTCTACGCCACGAACGTGCTGACCGAGATGTATTTCCGCCAGGTCGTCGGGCGATTCGTCAGGATGCAGGAGGGATTGCCGAAGCCTCAGCGGGCCTGGCTCTACCTGCCGAAGGACGCCACCCTCGTCCACTATGCCAAACAGATCAAGGCGGAACGCGACCATGTGCTGGAAGAGATCATGCCCTCCGTGCAGCGAACGCTCTTTGGTTCGGCCGCCACCTCGTTGAAAGAGTACATCCCTTTGCATGGGGTGGCCCGGATGGATACCTTAATCGGGGAAGATGAGGCGGAACCAGTCGGCGGAGGCAAGGGCGGAGCAGAGCCGGTAGTAGACGCTCCATGACAAGAAGAACGAATTGCGAGACCAGCATCGTGCCCTCGTCGGCATCGTGGCGCGAAAGGCCGTAATCGATCATCGCCAACTCAATGCAGAACTCATCAAGCGAACCGGCGGCCGAGTCGATCAGGCGACCGTCGCGCAACTGGAGCGCCGCATTGCGCTGCTGGAAAAGTGGCGGGATTCAGGTTTTGAGGGGGCCGGGCTGCGAGAGATGGTAGAAAAGCGCGATCCGACCAGTTTGGCGGTTCGATGTTCGGTCGAAGAAACCTGGAACGAAACAACCAGATCGAACCGTCCCGCCTGTCCCGTTCGGCTATCCTGCCAACGACACGTTCCAAGTTCCAATATCCAACAGGTTTTACTGAACGGTACTGAATCGCAGGCCGCCTGGAGCAGGCGGGACTTTCAGGGGAGGCGGAGGGGGAGATCCAGCTGGTATGAAGGTCGCGAGGTTGCTACTGCCTGACTCACGATTGCCAATGTCATACGCCGTAATGAAGTAGTACTGGATCACTGCCGGCGTTCCGATATTGAAACTTGTCACCTTTCCCAACGTGGACAGAGGAGAGGCTGTGCCGGATGTGTGCGTGCAGGGTTGCCGACTGCATTGATAGACGCGATATCCCGCTAGATCCGGTTCACTGTTGGCATTCCATGTCAACGTGGCGCCCCACGCAGTACTCGACCACAACACGAGAACAGCGGCGATAGCTTTTACACAGTTCATGCAATTACTCCCTTGTTTTCTCTCCGGCAGCAGGCACACTTTTCCCGAAGATGCCAGTTTCTCACCCGCAAGCCTGCTATGTCGGATTGCTCAACTGACTCGGTATTCCGAGGAGAGATCGAAGAGGTGAACATTCACCCCTTCACTGTGGTCACTAAGCAATGTGCGTGCCGTCGCAGGAGGAGGATGATCAGCGCAAAAACCCTGATAATGAGCCGTGACGAGAGGAATATCGAAGGTGACGTGCCGCGAGACTGTAGGAGATGGGGGCAGATCGCTGAGTCAATCCTAGCGTTTCTCGGAGGATAGACGATGCAGTCGTTTGCCTACAGATACAACAGTGAAAAGTGAGGACGATGGTTGCGTTGCGCTGATTGGTTTGTCCCGTCTATTTGGTTGAATCAGACTTATCAGATGAACCAGAGAAACTAGATCATTGAGACGAACGACCCATCGATGTGTAGCGGGGTGAGGTAGAACGGCGGGTCGGCTGTGCCAATTAGCTTGCTGTTGTTCCAACTTCTTCCCGCAACTGAAACTTGAGGGAGGCATATTCTTTCATGCAGTAGGCGAGCAGCCGATCGGAGCCGAAGAGCATCACCATCCTGCCGTCCCTGTCTACGAGCCGGCGCGTATCCTGCGGCCAGTAGATGCGGGCGATCACGTCGGGATCGCCACTCACCCAGCGAGCCAGGGCAAAGGGCATCCGGTCGACGAGGGTCTTGACCCCGTACTCGGTTTCGAGGCGTGAGGCGACGACATCGAATTGGAGTTCTCCCACTGCAGCCAAGACCGGCTCCCGGCGAACATGATCGGGTGAATAGAACACCTGCATCACTCCTTCTTCTTCGAGCTGCTGAAGTCCCTTCTGAAATTGTTTCTGCTTGGTGAGGTCCTGGCTTCGGAGCACGCCGAAGCACTCAGGGGGAAATTGCGGAATCGCATCGAAGGCGAGGGGACTGCCGGAGCAGAGCGTATCGCCGATGGCAAAGAGGCCGGGGTTCACCAGCCCGACGACATCGCCAGGGTAGGCTTCCTCAATCGTCTCCCTGTCACGGCCGAAGAGCCGGTGCGGTCGCGTCATTCTGATCTTCCGGTCCAGCCGCGCATGATGGACCATCATGTCCTTCTCGAAGCGGCCAGACACGATACGCAAAAATGCCATCCGATCACGATGTTGTGGGTCCATGTTCGCCTGGATTTTGAATACAAAACCAGAGAACTTGTCGTCCGTAGGCTGCACCAGTCCCTCCGAGCTCATGCGCGGTCCCGGTGGAGGCGCGAGTTGGAGAAATCCGTTCAGAAAAGGCTCGACGCCGAAGTTTGTCAGTGCACTCCCGAAGAAGACCGGCGTGAGTTGTCCGGCGAGAAAGCGGTCGCGATCGAACTTCGTACCCGCGCCGGTCAGCAGAGCGATTTCTTCTTGCAGCGGACCATAGGCATCTCCGAGCGTTTCCGCCAGACTCGGATGGGGAAAGGTCTCCACTCTCATCGGCGCCCGGCGCTGGTTATGCAGCGTCCGTTGGAAGAACAAAACTTGGGGGTCCTGAAGGTCGTAGAGCCCCTGAAAGCCAGACCCTTCCCCAATGGGCCAATTGAACGGAACCGCCGTCATGCCCAAAGTCTGTTCGATCTCCTCAAGGAGTTCGTACGGATGGCGCCCCGGTAGATCCATCTTATTGATGAAGGTCATGATGGGGATATTGCGTTTGCGACAGACGGCGAACAGTTTCTTCGTCTGCGGCTCTATGCCTTTGGCGCTGTCGAGCACCATGACCGCGCTATCCACCGCCATGAGGGTGCGGTAGGTGTCTTCGCTGAAGTCTTGGTGGCCCGGCGTATCGAGCAGGTTCACCCGTACACCCTGATAATCGAACTGGAGCGCGGTGGAGGTGATGGAAATTCCACGCGCCTGCTCCAGCTCCATCCAGTCCGACTTCGACGCACGCTGATGCGACCGCGCATGCACCGCCCCGGCCAGGTGCACTGCGCCGGCGTAGAGGAGGAGTTTCTCGGTCAGCGTGGTTTTCCCTGCGTCCGGGTGTGAAATAATGGCAAACGTGCGCCGCCGGGCGACTTCTCGCGCCAATTCATCGGACGACGACTTCTCAATCGGCAAAGACATAGACCGTTCCTTATCTAGTTCGAGGCACCACAGGAGGTGTCAGGGAATGTTTTAGCATCTGGCACATCAGAAAACTACGGGGAGGGGAGAAGAGGGTAGCCTGTTGGTCTCCTATGCTCGCGGAATGCGCACGATAGGAATGCGCTTGTTCGACGCGCGCAGTGGAGACCACCCCCAACGACTCCGCCTGGAGAAGGCCATCGGCGAAGGGAAAGCACCGTTCCTCATTTGGAGCTCCATCCCTCGGTGAGTTAACGCCATCTGCAGAACGACGTAGCCTGTCGCTGTCTCTTGAACCAGCAGCCACCCATGCACTGACCGATCTGGTCGAAGTGGTGCTGGCATCTTTATCTGGCCATAGCTCAGCATCGGTATTCCCTGTCTGTCCGGACCAGGTATACGATTACGGCGCTTCGACCTTTCCGGCTGAGGGTGCTCGATGCGCGTGATCGTGAACCCTTGCATGGCCAGAATAGACGTGACAGACTGAGTCCGCACCCGGTAGCCGCTTCTTGGGGCTCTCTGAGCAAGGGTAATCGTGAACCCAAGAAGCAGACCCTATCAGATGCTTCGTGTTGTATGCAGGCCCTCACTTTCGTGCCAAGAACTTATTAATTAGAGGAACCATGGCTAAAGATAAATCGGCTGACCTGAAGTCCTTCCTCGAGATACCGTATGACGAGCTTGAAGAAATGAATCTAAAAGCAGCGCAGCATGCCGAGAAGGCCAGCGCAAAAGAGCTGGAGCAGGAATATACGGCGTGGCTGAAAAAGGAGAAGCAGATCAAGGCCGTGACGTTGTGTTTCTCGGATATTGAAGGTCGTCTTCACATGCTCGACTACGACAAGAAGTTCCTGCTGGATTCGCTGGGGAATCTGACATTTGACGGGTCGTCTATCCGCGGGTTTACGCCGCAACATGAGTCGGACCTGCGTCTTGAAGTTGACTGGTCGTCCATCCGCTACTTTCCGGCCGACGTGATTGGGGCAGGAAAGGTGATCTTCTTTGCATCCGTGTTAAACGGTGATCGCACGCCGTATCATAGCGACTTCCGTGGCATGCTGAAATCGTATGCGGAGAATCTCAAGAAAAAGCAGGGTATGACCGCGTACGCGGCCAGCGAAGTAGAAGGCTTTCTCGTGGACGGGGAGAACGCCGAGCAACGCTACGGCGAGAATGGGTTTCAACTCATCTCAACGGGTGGTTACTACCACTCGCTCCCGATGGACACGCTTCGCCAGTTCATTGATAAGTCGGCGGAGGCCCAGCGTGCGCTGGGCTTCAAGAACGAAAAAGATCATCCAGAGGTCGCACCCTCGCAGTTCGAGATGAACTTTTCCTATGCGAATGTTGTTCGTGCGGCAGACAATGTGCAGCTGTACAAACTGATCTGTCGCCAAGTGGCTCGATCCATGGGGCACACTGCCACGTTCCTACCGAAGCCCTTCGTGGGGATCAATGGTTCAGGCATGCACACCAACTTCTCCTTGAGCAAGAATGGCAAGAATATCTTCTACGATGCGAAGGGTAAAAATGGTCTTTCTGATGTGGCCTGGGACTTTATTCTCAGACTCCTTCATCATGCGCCCGAGATTTGTCTCGTGTTTAATTCGTCGGTGAATGCGTATCGCCGTCTGGATCCGCATTTTGAGGCACCGAACCAGATCAAGGTCTCGGCGATCGATCGCGGTTCTATGATCCGCATTCCAATGGCCAACGAAAAGACTGCGCGCATCGAGCTGCGTTCAGTCGCCCCCGATGCCAACCCCTACCTCGTGCTGTACACGATGCTCATGACCGGCTTTGAAGGGGAGTGCCGGGAAAGGGACGAGACCGCACATGACCGCATACGATTCCTTCCGAGTTACATCAATGATGCGATCGCGCTGTTTAAAACGTCGAAATTTATCGCCGAGATCCTCGGCGAGGACAGCCAGCAAAAGTATGCGAGCTTCAAACAGTTGGTGGCAGATCGTTCTCCTCATGAGCTCGGCACGAGGGTGAAGGCTTCGGAAGTGCTCTTTCACCACGAAGTCACAAACCAAATGCTCTGGAATCAGTTCTAATCAATATTGGAGTCAATTCTATCTATATATCGGGGTAAAGAAAATAGTGTCAGGAACCGTTGTTTGCGGGAGAAAAGCACCGTAATCGTTTTCGGAAATCACCACGTGTTGAGCCTGCTGGGAAGCTGACGCTAGAATCTGCTCCCACCAAACACCGATCACCTTCGTGATATACCGTTATGTCGCAGGACGCTGAACAGGGCGAATCGTTAAGGGTGCGGGCTTGTAGGTTCTCTACACTTCCCTCTAGGGCGATCTGGTTTACTCCCTAACTGCGCGCAAATAGTTCAGCCGCCCACCCATTGGCAGATATTTTCACCCGCCCGACCCTCCGATTGTAGGGCAATCTATTTCCCGTGACGTGCCAGTAGCCCGAGCCAGGGGAGTCCGCGACCGCGTGTTGTGCGACCAAGGGGAGTAAACAGGCCGCCCCATCATCCGAACGGGCCGTTCCTGGAGGCGCTGGAGCGAATGGCTCTGCCACCCCGCCCATCCGTTTTTCTGAGTGTCCATACTGGCTGAGCGGATTTCTCTATTTGTGTTATTGTCGCGTCATCCCTTTTGATCGCAGACCTCCTCATCTAAATAACGACCATGGGCATTGTCCAGCAAAATTTATCAGACATGTTCAATAGATTTTTCGCTTCGGAGAAGTCGAGCGGGATCTTGCTGATAGGTTGCACTGTAGTATCGCTCTTGATGGCAAATTCCTCAAGCGGCGCAACGTATTTGAGTGTGTGGCAGGGATATGTCGGTGGTCTTAGCTCTTGAGCATTGGATAAACGACGGACTGATGGCAATTTTTTTCCTGCTCATCGGCTTGGAACTCGAACGCGAACTGTACAATGGTGAATTGGCACAGGTTAAGAACGCACTTCTTCCGATTTTTGCGGCCATCGGAGGAATGGCCGTGCCTGCGCTGATTCATTTTTCGGTCAATGCGGGCACATCAACGCAAGCCGGAATCGGGATTCCGATGGCTACTGACATCGCGTTTGCTCTTGGCGTTCTGGCTATTCTTGGAAACCATATTCCTGCGTCACTGAAAGTGTTTGTTGTGGCCTTTGCCATCATAGACGATTTGGGCGCGATCGTCGTGATTGCCGCGTTCTACACGACGCAACTTTCGGTTTGGTATCTTGCCGGTGCTGCAGGCAGTTTGGGCCCTGTTGTATGCGCTGAATCGTCTCTTCCGTGTCATGTCCCTTGTTCCTTATTTGCTTGGCGGCGCATTGATGTGGTTTCTCATGCTTCAGTCAGGCGTTCACGCGACGATTGCCGGTGTAGTGCTTGCCTTTGCAATCCCATTCTCTGCCAAAGACGACGACGAAGAGTCACCCTCACACAAACTCGAACTTTTCTTACACAAACCGGTTGCGTTCATCATCTTGCCGATTTTCGCACTGGCAAATACGGGCATCTTTGTGGGCACGGACTGGATACATCAGGTGACCAGTACGAACAGCGTCGGCATTATGGCTGGGTTAATTCTTGGCAAACCTTTGGGGGTGACATTACTGTGTTTTCTGCCGTTGCAAGCGGCCTATGCCGCTTGCCGCCCGAATTGAACTGGCGGCATATTTCTGGCGCTGGGATTCTTGGCGGCATCGGATTTACGATGTCAATTTTCATTGCCAATCTCGCTTTTGTCGGAAACGCGGAGACCACAAACGCCTCAAAAATGGCAATTCTTTTCGCGTCTCTGATAGCAGGGACCATTGGGTTTCTATGGCTCAAACTTTTTGTAAGGCCAGAAACAACGGATAGCAAGATGATTTTAAGGGACACGTCACTTAAGCTTCCTTCTGAGGAAAAATCATGAACAGCCATGACCACACCAAGATGGTTTACGATGGAACGCCCATCGAAACTTTGCAGGAAGGAATTTCTGAAGGATTCCACCTGGCACAGTCCGAAAGGGCCGTTCCGGGAGGTGCTGGAGGGAAGGGCTCTGCACCTGCCGGGAAGCTGATCACTACATTCTGCTCCCACCAAACACCGATCACCTTCGCGACGCACCGTTATATCGCAGGGCACTGAACAGGCCGCCCTCTCCGTCTCGGCGAGTTGACGCCATCTGCAAAACGACGTAGCCTGCCGCTGGCACTTGAACCACAAGAGGAGGAGTCACCATGGGAATTCAACCGTTACAGGATTGGGCATTGATCGAACCGTCGGAGGCCAAGGGAAAGACCACCGGGGGGTTGTTCATCCCAGATACGGCCAAGGAGAAACCGGTAGAAGGAAAGGTCTTGGCCGTGGGGAAGGGGCGCTGGGAAACCCTGGAAAATAAGCCGGGCAGTAAACCCAAAATGAAAAAGGGAAAAGAGGAAAAGGTTTTTAAGCCCACAGTCCTCAAACCAGGCGATCAGGTCCTCTACGAGAAATATGGAACGACCGAAGTGGATCTGGATGGTAAGGAACTCGTTCTCGTCCGCGAGTCTGACGTTCTGGGCTTGGTGGGATAAGGCGAAACAAAGGGGTCGTGAGCATTTGTTTTACGGTCTGGCGAACGGGATATCCGAGTTCCCTTCCTAGCCTGAGGCCGAATCGTAAACGTGGGAAGCACGTCCTCCCTCCGCACACTAGCAGGATGCTGGGAAAGTCCTCTCCTTCGTATGTCGTTCGTGAAGCGTCAGCCGGTGCATGAATTGATTCAATGGTCGATGGATCGATCGTCCCACGAGATACGATTCACGCTTCACTGGAGTCGAGAACGCCTCATGGGAAAAGGATCGTCTCGGCACGCTAGGGGTGCGATTCCCAGCCCGCAATTGAAACGTCCGTTACATGAGGGTTTCGTCAAGCAAGCCCCGCTCAATATATATTTGACTGACGATCAGTTGACAGGGTTGTCGGCAAGTCAGTAGCCTGGCATTGTTTCCCATATTACTCTTCACTGCTGAGGGTCATTGCATGGCTGAGCCTAAGACTATCAAGCCGGATACCGGCGACCTTATCCGAAAGCTGCACGAGCGGCCACAGATGCTCTGGGCCGAGTGGCTGCACGCCCCTGCACACGTGCACTACAAAACGTTTCGCATGAGCGACCCACCGGTGCAGCGGCCGGCGAGTCGTGACGAGTTCAGGTCTCTTCTGGAGGCCTTGAAGATCTCTGCCGACGCGATGGTGATTCGAGACGCGTTTGGCTATGGCATGAAGACGGCGGCGAACGGCGATCGGCTGATTGTGATCTGGCAAACGCACACGGAGTACTACAGTTATCAAATCTGGCATATTCCATCCGACCAGGCTGGGGGGGTGGCTTTTGGCCCGATGACTTTTCCTGACTATCGGTTTGCGGTCACACCGCTCGGTGCAGAAGTATGCCATCTGGATATCGTGCTGCTGGTTGAGCCGTTGCCAGATAGTGAGGCATTGCGCCCACAATTTCCCGGCCCGGTCATATATGGCAGCCGGATTCTCGATGAAGAGACTTCGCTGGTCACCAGCTTTACACCGGACGAGCATGGACGCGAGCGCTATTGGGTTAGTGTAGGGTCTGGCAGGTCCAGCAAGTCTCATCTGAAAGACATCGTCGATGCCATTGTCAGGATCGAAACCTACTACCACTTGTTACTCATGCAAAAGCCGTTGTTTTCGGCTGCGATCGATCAGGCCTACAAGTTCGAGCAGGTGCACTTGAAGCAGCGTGAAATCATCAGCGAACATATCGGCCACGCCGACGCCCTGGCCCTACAGCGTTGGCTCAATGGGCTGACGCAAGACTGGTTAAAAACCACTCGGCTGTCCAGTAAGTTGCACTTCGAACTGTCCGCCTCTGTTCCCTACGACAAGATTGTGCACCGGACGCTGGCGTCACTCGACGAACGCACGCTCCCCCTCTACCGTCCGATGTCCGAGTATGTCCTCAGCGGGATCACCGGGGTGGCGGAGGGCTATCAACAACTCCTGAAGCGGATGGACACTCTTCGCAGCGGTTTTGAAGGGACGATCTCTATCATTCGCGCCCGCGTCGATCTCATGCTGCAATCCCAGAACCTGACGCTCTTGATGAGCGTCGACAAGACGACGAAGAGCCAGGCTATCCTCCAGTACACGGTCGAAGGTTTGTCGGTTATCGTGATTGCCTACTATCTCAGCGGGCTCATGGCCTATATCTTCAAGGGGTTTCAGGAGATGGGGTGGCTCCGTAGTGCGGATATTGCCGCCGCATTGTTCGTTCCGCTCTCGCTCGGTATCGCATTGGGGATTACGATCCTCGGACGAAAACTTCTCCACAAGAAATTCTCCGGCGAACTCACGCCTCCAGCATCAGAGAAGCCTCAAGCCTGAAGGGTGCAACAGAGGATCGTAGTCGGGGTAGTTGTTGCACGCCTTGGTCCGTAGCCAACTCGCTGGCATGTTCCTGAATTACGTTCTCCTGTGCCGATGCTCGGCATGCTTGCCTGTTGGACTTGGCTTTAAGATGTGGGTGAGAGCCCATGCAGGTTTTCTGTGAGAGGTGCGATTATTGACGGGATGGTAAACACTTCAGCTACATTGTTGCCACTTGGTTCTACCATCACACGATGACCAAACTCTTACTAATCGGGGCCGGTGGATTCATTGGCTCTGTCCTTCGCTATCTAGTCAGTGGCTGAGCGCAAACGCTCAGCCAGAGCATCGCATTTCCCTACGGCACGCTGGCCGTGAATATCCTCGGTTGCTTCTGCATCGGACTCCTGTCAGAGCTTTTTGACGCCCGCTCGATTATCGGCACTGATACGCGAGCTTTTCTAGTTGTCGGCATTCTCGGAGGGTTTACGACTTTCTCGGCCTTCGGCAATGAGACGATGAATCTGATCCGAGAAGGAGAAGCGGCTCTCGCACTGATGAATGTCGGCGCGCAAGTGTTGCTGGGGCTTGGAGCGGTCTGGCTCGGTTATACACTGGCCTATGTGATCTGGAGGTGACCCATGCTATCTGCAGACGGCTCTCGACTTCGGATTTACACTGGCGAGAGCGACAGACTACGAGAAACAGCCGCTCTATGAATGGATCGTCACCCAAGCCAAAGCGAAGGGACTGGCAGGAGCCACGGTCTTCCGTGGCCTGATGGGATTTGGTGCCAATACGCGTGTCATTCACACCTTCAAGATTGAACGGCTGTCGGAAGACCTCCCGATCATCATTGAACTGGTGGATGCAACTGACAAAATCGAGGCCTTTCTCTCGTTTGTCGAACAGCACATTCACTCGGGCCTGCTGGCGACGATGGAAAAGATCGAGGTCCGCTTCTACCGCGAGGATAAATCATCCGCGCCCAAGACACCTCTGGTATGACCTCCTCCCTCTTCGTCCTCTCGCATGGCATTGTGACTCAGGAACCGTATTCATATTGGTGACAACGGTCATTGCGAGCGTGGTAGTGCCGTCCGTGATCGCAGTGATCGTGTTTTTCCCAGACATCTCTTGCCGGAGCCGGGCCGGTATCTGCGAGCACGCCTTGCGTCAACGGTTTGAGCGAGGAAGGGTCAGATGGTGCTGTGAGATTAGGTGCCTTCCCATTTGGCTGGGACTTCGAGCCCCAGGTTCTTGGCACGATCTCGGTCATTTCTTGACCTCGTCACTATCGCCTGGATACGCTGCTGTCATCACCTATTGAGGTAGGAGCCTATGATTTTTGTCACCGGAGGTGCAGGCTATATCGGTTCGCATACCTGCGTGGAGCTGCTCGATGCGAACTGTGATGTCACGGTCTTCGATAACTTCTCTAATAGCCACCCCGAGGCGGTGGCTCGGGTGGAGCGTATTACAGGGAAAAAACTGCGGTTGGTGCGTGGCGACATCCGCGATCGTGCGGCCTTGGTGGCGGCTCTGCGTGAGAGCGGGGCCAATTCGGTAATTCACTTCGCCGGTCTCAAGGCCGTGGGGGAGTCGGTGACACAGCCGCTGGCCTACTACGACAACAACGTGGTCGGCACCCTGCGCTTGCTGGAGGCGATGGGGGAGTGCGGGGTGAAAACCCTGGTGTTCAGCTCCTCCGCCACCGTCTATGGCGATCCGATTCGGTTGCCGCTTACTGAAGACCACCCGCTCTCCGCCACCAATCCCTATGGCCGCTCGAAGCTGATGATTGAGGAGATCCTGCGCGATCTGCACCGTAGCGATGCCTCCTGGCAGCTCGGCATTCTGCGTTATTTCAACCCGGCTGGTGCCCATGCCAGCGGTTTGATCGGGGAAGATCCTCAGGGCATCCCTAATAATTTGCTGCCCGTCGTGGCCCAGGTGGCTGTTGGGCGACGAGCCTGTCTCAATGTGTGGGGTAACGATTACCCCACTCCGGATGGGACCGGGGTGCGGGATTATATCCATGTCGTGGATTTGGCCCTGGGGCACCTCAAAGCACTGAAGACACTGGAGCGGCTAGAGGAAAAGGCCGAGTGTCTAACCGTGAATCTTGGCACGGGCACGGGGTACAGCGTGCTGGATATCGTGCGGGCATTTGAGCAGGCAAGCGGGCGGTCAGTGCCATACAAGATTGCGCCCAGGCGTCCGGGCGACATTGCCTCTTGCTATGCTGATCCGCAACGGGCATTTGAGTTATTGGACTGGAAGGCGGAGCGCGGGATTGGCGCGATGTGCGCCGATGCCTGGCGTTGGCAGAGTGGCAATCCAAATGGGTATGTGGGCTGATTCCCGTTCGTCCTGCGCTTGAGCACCGGTGGTCATGGAGGTGGCAGTACGGAAGGAGCCAGTCAGGGGCGAGGGGCTGGTTTCCAGATCTGAATGATGGGTGCCGCGTCAGCGCTTGCACCGGCATGGGGAAGGCCGTAGAGGTCTTCAATCGTGCGCAAGACATTGTAGTGAGTGATTCGCTGCTCGTAGCGGCCGACTTGCACCATGGGTCCGACGAAGAGCGTCACGATTCGGTTGTTCTCTTTCTTATTGTCCTCATCCCAAGTCACGATCAGCAGACTGTTGTGCCCCTGTGCCCACTCGACGTAGGTATCCAGGTGTTGCTGAAGCCAGCGGTCACCAGCTTGAATCGCCCCCGGATCCTTTCCGTTGTGCATGTTGTTGATCTGGTTCGGCACAATCACGCTTACGGTGGGGAGCCTGCTGTACTCGCTGGGGAAACCCGTCAAAGGTATATTGGCTGATGCCGGGATCCCATTGGCCACACTGTTCTGCCAATTCACCCAGGGATTATGCTTGCGCACATACAGGTCTGCGCTGCAAATGAGAGAGCCGGCCGAGGGGAGATCTTCAGAGTACCCGATGAATGTCAGCCCCGCCGCAATCAATGCGTGTCCAAGATTGGCGGTCGTGAAGGTGTGTGGGCACGAGTTATCGGTGATGCCTTGCGTTGATCCTGAAAACAGCGCGAGATAATTCGGTTGGCTGGGGTAGGCGGCGCCAAAGGATTGTGTGAATACTGCGCCACGGGCTGCCAGGCTGTTGATGTACGGCGCATCAGGTGAGTCGATAATCTGGCTGTAGGAGTGGTTCTCTTCAATCACCATCACAATGTGATCGGGTCTGGGGAGGGGAGGTACGCTGCTGCCCAGTGTTGACCTTGCAGAGAGGGCGCCTGCGCCCATAGCCAGCGCCAGAGCAATCGTTCCGAGAATGAGTTTCGCCCGCATATGAATGATGTACCATAACGCGTGAAGCGCGAGACTAGCGGAAAAGGCGCGACACGAAGTTCAACGTTCTGGGTTCGAGGTTCCGACCACTTCAGCCTTCGGTCGTCAGCTTTTCGGCTACCCACCTATCCTGCTTTTCTCGCTCGTCCAGCCTGTCTCGCGCTTTTATCCTTCTGGCTCACTTGGGCAATCGATGAGATAGCGAGGTCGCGCGGGCAGATCGGTGGCGATCTGTTGGTCGTGGCAGGGGGGGATATCTTCCTTCAGCCGCTTCAGAAGCCTGGGGACCTTCATGCTGGGAGGCACCTCGCATATCCATAGATGGGTGCCGGACTCCAGTTCTTCCATGTATCGTTGCACACGAAACCCCGGATGCTCCATGAAATAAGCCGATAAGAATCCTCCGATAGCCTGGACAACCCAGGGGTGCGCGATGGCATAGCGGTAGCTGATCCGAAGCTCAACCACCTGTACTGGCTCTTGCTCATCCATCGTTAGACGAGAGTATAGCCTTTTCCGGGCTGTGAAATCTTGTGATGCTATGCCGGTGCTTGACCCATTTCAGTTCTGCGTGTAGGGTCCGCGATGTGTTCGGCGTGCGCGATGGACTAGCAGGACAAGCGAGATCTGCCGAACAGTTTAATGCTTCAAGTCGCGCATTTCGCGCCGGTCTCGCCTGTCCAGCCCACATTCACCGGAATACATATGAAGATTGCAATTATCGGCGGAGGACCGGCCGGGCTGATGGCCGCAGAGGTAGCGAGTGCCGCTGGCGCACAGGTCGATCTCTATGATGGCATGGCGTCGGTCGGTCGTAAGTTTCTCCTGGCCGGGAAAGGCGGCCTGAATCTCACGCACTCGGAATCGTCCGAGAAATTTCTCTCGCGCTATGGGACACGGCGCTCGCAGATCGCGCCGCTGCTCGCGTCGTTCGGGCCTGATGCGCTCAGAGCCTGGGCCCGTGGACTCGGCATCGAGACATTTGTGGGCTCTTCCGGGCGCGTGTTTCCAACCGACCTCAAGGCTGCCCCGTTGCTGCGCGCGTGGCTGCGACGGTTACGCAAGGCCGGCGTGCGATTCCACATGCGTCATCGGTGGTCCGGCTGGGACGAGCAGGGGGCTTTGCGTTTTGCCACGCCAGAGGGAAACCGCTCTGTCCAGGCCGATGCGGTGGTGCTTGCGCTCGGCGGCGGTAGCTGGCCGAAGCTCGGCTCCGATGCTTCGTGGGTGCCATTGCTGGCAGGACGCGGGATTCACATTGCGCCGTTGCAACCGGCGAACTGCGGATTCGACGTGGGCTGGAGCGAGCATTTTCGGACGAAGTTTGCCGGGCATCCGGTCAAGTCGGTGGCGATTGTTGTGCGGAGTTATACGGGCATGGAGTCCTGGCATCCTGGGGAATTCGTGATCACGGAGACTGGCGTGGAGGGAGGTGTGATTTATGCGGTGTCCGCCTCTCTTCGCGACGAGATCCTGGCGAAGGGAGTGGCGACCTTGCGCCTCGACCTGACGCCTGACCGAGACATGCCGCGGCTGACTCATGATCTGTCGAGGCCGCGCGGCAAACGCACGATGGCAACACATCTTCAGCGGCAGGCACATATTGATGGCGTGAAGGCGGGATTGCTTCGTGAGGTGGTCTCGAAAGAAGACTTTGCGGACCCGGCTCGTCTGGCTGCCGCGATCAAATCGTTGCCGTTGCGACTCATTGCACCTCGCCCGCTGGAGGAAGCGATCAGCACGGCCGGTGGAGTTCCATTCGAAGCGCTCGACGAACGGTTGATGATCCGTACGCTGCCCAGGCGTCTTCTGTGCGGGAGAAATGTTGGATTGGGAGGCACCGACCGGAGGCTATCTGCTCACCGCCTGTTTCGCCACGGGACGAGCGGCTGGCGCCGGGGCTGTTGCCTGGCTCAACAAGCGCGGGGCAGGCTGAAGGGGGTAAGGCCGAAGTATTCAGAACTCCGACCTTCAGCCTTCTGGTCGTGTCCCGCACTGTCTCGCTCTGGCTTACTGGGGAGTGGCAACCAGCCCGTTGACGGCTCCGATGGATCGGTATTTCTGATCGCGTTGAGCCAGCAATTGAGGGAGGGAGAGGTCGTTGAGCTGGGAGAGTTGGTTGCTGAGGGATTTGGCTACTCGATCGGTGATGGCATTGAGGTCCCGATGGGCGCCACCGAGCGGTTCAGGAATCACTTCATCCACGATATGGAGGTCGACCAGGTCTTTCGCCGTCATTTTCAGGGCGGCAGCGGCATCGGGAACTTTAGCCGGGTCGTCCCATAGGATGGCGGCGCAGCCTTCCGGCGAGATTACCGAATAGACCCCATGCTCCAACATGAGGACGCGATCTGAGACGCCCAATGCGAGTGCCCCGCCGCTCCCGCCTTCACCGATGACGATGGAAATAATCGGGACTGCGAGCCGGGACATCACAAACAGATTGCGGGCGATGGCTTCAGCCTGGCCGCGCTCTTCTGCACCGATGCCGGGGTAGGCGCCAGGCGTGTCGATAAAGGTCACGATCGGGCGCCCAAACTTCTCGGCCATCCTCATGAGACGCAGGGCTTTTCGATAGCCTTCGGGATTCGACATCCCAAAGTTCCGTTGCATCCGCTCTTTGAGGGTCTTCCCTTTTTGATGACCAATGACCATGATCGACCGGTCGTTGAATCGAGCGAAACCTCCGACGATGGCACGATCGTCGCCGAACGTGCGGTCCCCATGGAACTCAAGAAAGTCCCTGAATAGATAACTGATGTAATCGAGGGTGCTGGGCCGTTGGGGATGCCGGGCGAGTTGCGTTCGCTGCCAGGGAGTCAGTTTACTGTATAGCGTATGTTCGACCTGGGCCAGCTTCATCCGCAGCTTGCGGATCTCATCCTGGGGGGCCGATTTCCCGGCAGGAACGGCCGCGAGCTTTTCGATCTTTTCTTCGATCTCGCGGATCGGCTTTTCAAAATCGAGGTAATCGCGCATATGGCCTATAAGAACATCGATTCGCAGGGTGGAAATACAAACACCTACCAGGAACTAGGGGCTACAATAACAGAAAAATGGCCCCTTTGCCTAGCACTTCTTCAACGTCTGCAACAAAGCGTTCGCTGGGGGTGACAGTCAGGCGAGGGAGGGGAGCCGTTTCAGCTTCCAGCGCTGAATCCATTTGCAATGTGAGCGAGATGGTCGTGCCGCCTGGGTGACGGAGAAAGACCTCGCGGAGGCGCGGTAACTGTTCTGTCACGCTTGGGTGATCAGTCAGTCGAATCTGGACCCGCTTAATCGTCTGAGCTTGCACCTCGGCGAGTGGTTCGATCTTGCTCCCTCGAATCTTCGTGCCTTTATCTCCCCGGTCCACCGTGCCTGTGATGCGCACGAGACGTTCCGGCACAACCAAGTCGGCGGCGTTTTTATAGAGATCCGGAAAGACGATGATCTCGACCACCCCCTGGAGGTCTTCCAGGGTGAGATAGGCCATTCGATCGCCCTTCTTGGTCAGCATGCTTTTGACAGTCGTGATGATTCCGCAGAGCTTTACCTCCCGACCGTCCGACAATTCTGGCAGGCCGATGGTCGAGGCCGTGGCGAGCGTCTGGATGGTAGCCTCATAGCGCGCCAGCGGATGGGAGGAAATATAGAAGCCGGTCAGCTCCCGTTCGTGTTTCAATCGCTCGCTTTGGTCCCATTCAGGAATGTTCGGCAGCGGCGGCATAGCCGGATGTTCCGCCGAGTCTGTCCGCTCAACTCGTCGCCAAAAATATTGGTCTGACCCAGATCCCGTTCGCGTTGCGCGGCCGCACCGTCCTCGACGGCTTGATCCAGGACCGCGGCCAGTTGAGAGCGTTTCGCGCCGGTCGAGTCGAATGCGCCGGTCTTGATCAGTCCTTCGAGCATGCGTTTGTTCACTTTATGGAGATCGACGCGGCGGCAGAACTCGAAGAAGGATTTGAACGGGCCGGTTTTATTCCGAATCTCGATGATCGATTCAACGGCGCCTTCACCGACATTCTTGATGGCAGCCAAGCCGAACCGGATGGCGTGATCCACCACGGTAAAGTTTTTATGGCTTTCGTTCACGTCCGGAGGCAGGACTTTGATGTTCAGGTCGCGGCATTCCGTGAAGTAGCCGACGATCTTGTCGGCGTTGCCCATGTCGGTGGTCATCAGGGCGGCCATGAACTCAGTCGGATAGTGCGCCTTCAGATAGCCGGTCTGGTAGCAGACGACGGCATAGGCTGCGGCGTGAGATTTGTTGAACCCGTAGCCTGCAAACTTCTGGATCAGTTCGTAGAGCTTGTCCGCTTTCTTGTCGGGGATCTTGTTGGTCTTGGCGCCGGCCAGGAACTGCGCGCGCAGCTTCTCCATCTCCTCCGGCTTTTTCTTGCCCATCGCGCGCCGGAGAATATCGGCTTGGCCGAGCGAGAAGCCCGCCACCTTGTTGGCAATCGCCATCACCTGTTCCTGATAGACGATGACCCCGTAGGTGTCCTTCAGGATCGGTTCGAGTTCAGGCACTTCGTAGACGATCGGAATCTTGCCCTGCTTGCGTTTGATGAAGTCGGGAATCAGATCCATTGGGCCAGGGCGATAGAGCGCGATGATGGCGATGATGTCCTCGAAGCGGTCCGGTTTCAGGCCGGTCAGGAGATCGCGCATCCCGGAGCTTTCCAACTGGAAGAGGCCGATCGTCTTGCCTGAGGAGAGGAGGGCAAAGGTCTTGGGGTCGTCGAACGGCACTTGCTCCATGACCAACGGTGGATCACCGGGATGCCGCTCATTGATCAGATTCTCGGCGCGTTTGATCATCGTGAGGGTTTTGAGGCCTAGGAAGTCGAATTTGACGAGCCCGATCTTTTCGACGTCTCCCATCGAATATTGGGTGACGATTTCGTCGTTGGCTCCTTTGTAGAGCGGCACGTGGTCCGTGAGCGGCCCTTCCGAAATCACCACACCGGCGGCGTGAGTCGAGGCGTGGCGGGCCAGTCCTTCGAGGGAGCGGGCGATGCCCATCAGCTCTTTTACCCGCGTATCGGTCTCGACGAGATCGCGTAGTTTCGGTTCTTGATCGAGTGCCTGCTGGAGCGTGATGTTGAGCTGATTCGGGACGAGCTTGGCCACGCGATCGACTTCGGCATAGGGAATCTCCAGCACACGGCCCACATCCCGGATCGCGGCTTTCGCTCCGAGCGTCCCGAACGTAATGATCTGGGCCACATGGTCCTTGCCGTACTTGTCGACCACGTAGTTGATGACCTCGCCACGGCGTTCCATGCAGAAGTCCATGTCGATATCGGGGAGGGACACGCGCTCGGGATTCAGGAACCGTTCGAACAAGAGCGTATAGACGAGGGGGTCGAGGTCCGTGATGCGCAGCGCATAGGCGACGAGACTTCCGGCGGCGGAGCCTCGGCCCGGTCCGACCGGAATATGGCGCGAGCGTGCAAACTTGATGATGTCCCACACGATGAGGAAATAGCCGGCGAACCCCATCGAGCAGATGATCGTCAGCTCTTCACGCAGGCGCAGCTCATAGGCAGCCGGCAGGATCTGGCTGGGCCGTTCTTTTAGTCTGGCCGTCAATCCCTCCAGCGCCAAGCGCTCCAGATAGGTTTCACGCGTGAATCCTTCGGGAACTTTGTATTGCGGGAGATACGTCTTGTTCAGCGCCAGTTGGAGGTCACAGTTGTCCGCGATCCGGCAGGTATTGGCGACGGCATTAGGGAACTCGATAAAGGCGGCCGAGACTTCTTCTGTCGATTTCACATAGAGCTGATCCGTATCGAACTTCATGCGATTCGGGTCACTGATCGTCTTGCCGGTTTGCAGGCAGAGCATCAGCTCGTGCGGGCGGAAATCTTCTTTCTTGAGGTAATGGCAATCGTTGGTGCCGGCCAGAGGGATGTCCATTTTCTTGGCGATCTCGAGCAGGCCACTATTCGCGACTCGCTGGTGATCCAGCCCGTTCGCCTGCACCTCAAGGTAGAAGTGCTCCTTCCCGAAGATTTCCTGAAACTCCCCAGCCACAGCCATGGCGCCGGCCATGTCCTTCTGGCCGATGAGGTACGGGATCTCGCCGCTCAAGCAGCCGGACAGGGCAATCAGTCCCTCGTGGTGCTCTTTCAGAATTTCCTTATCCATCCGTGGCTTATAGTAGAATCCTTCAAGATATGCTTTACTGACAAGCTTGATCAGATTCTGATAGCCGGTCAGATTTCGAGCCAGGAGGATCAGGTGATAGTAGTCGTTATTGGCGAGGCCGCTGTCTTTGGCCGCGAAGCGACTGCCAGGGGCCATATAGGCTTCGCAGCCGATGATGGGTTTGATGCCGGCGTCTTTGGCTTTGCGGTAGAACTCGATGGCCCCGAACATGTTGCCGTGGTCGGTCATGGCCACAGCCGGCTGGCCGAAGGCTTTGATCTGCTGGACGAGCGGCTCGATTTGATTCGCACCGTCGAGCAGACTGAATTGGGTGTGGAGATGGAGATGAACAAAGGACGAAGCCATGGCGGGATTCTAGGAGGGCAGGGAAGGCGAAGTCAAACGGGAGGGGATGGAGTCTGATGATCTTCTGTGCTCGCGCAACGCGCGGCCTGAGAAGGCCCTCGTTGGACGCGCGCAGTAGAAGATCAATCAGCACCCATCCCTGAAGAGGAGGCAGCAAGCGAGGAAGAATGGGAGGGGCGCCTGCCGTCATACTGCTCGTGTAACGCGCATCTCTTGCTTGTCTCGCTCACGTCTGCGAGAGAGTGACCGGCCAATTAAGAGCTGTCATAATGACAGGGTCGACGGAACGGCTAGATCGGAGTAAGGAAACTCATGCGAATATTATTGGTTGAAGACGATCTGAACCTCGCGCAGTTCATCCGCAAAGGATTGAAGGAGGAACAGTATGCGGTGGACTTCGCGGCCGATGGCGAAGAAGGGTTGGCGTTGGCATTGGGGAATCCGTACGATCTGTTGATCCTCGACATCATGTTGCCTAAGCTCGATGGCCTCACGCTCTGCCGCCGTGTCCGGGCAAAGGGGAATATGACTCCGGTACTGCTGTTGACCGCGCGCAACACCTTAGAGGCCAAGATCTCAGGTTTCGATACCGGCGCGGATCAGTTTCTGCCGAAGCCGTTCGCGTTCGCAGAAATGCTGGCTCGAATCCGGGCCTTGCTGCGCCGAGGAGGGCCGCAACAATTGATCCGTCTCAAAGCAGCCGATCTAGAATTGGATCCGGCTTCTCACCGTGTGTGGCGGGCAGGGCAAGAAATCCCACTGACGAATAAAGAGTATGCCCTGCTTGAGTTCCTCTTACGAAACAAGAATCGGGTGTTGACGCGAACGGCGATTATCGAACACGTGTGGGACATCAGCTATGACCCCATGACAAACATCGTGGACGCCCATATTCGGGCCTCTGCGCGCGAAGATTGACCGAGACTTTTCACCCCCAGCTGATTGCCACGGTACGTGGCGCAGGTTACATGCTCGAGGAGCCGGAATCGATCGCATGAAGTCTCTGCGATAGTTTGATCCGCCAGTCTGCGCTCATTCTGATGGCAGGACTTCTCCTGGTGTTTTCCGTTCTCGTGTACTTCGGGAGCGAAGCATTGTTGCACCGTTTTGTGGATGGCCGGCTGTTAGCCTTGGCGGAGACGATGGCCAAGATCGTTGAGCAGAATCCCAACATCATCGAGAAATCCGGTCGAGGATTTTACGCTTGCTGCTGAGATGAGCCGAAGCGGAATGGAACAGCATGACTTGCAGGAAGCCAGCCACTCTCTTCTAGTATTTTCGCCGGATGGTCGGGTGCTTTGGAAAGGTGCCGAGGGGGTGGCAGAGCATCCGAGTCCAGACGATAAGGTGTTTGAACGAGTTCGTCATGGGAACACGGTGTTTGAAACCGTCAAGTCGGCGGATGGTGCGCCCATTCGCCATCTGTTCCTCCCTATCCCCCGGCAAGGTCAGGTACGGTACATTCTGCATGCGGAAGCATCCATGCTCCTTCATAGGGAGACACTCAATGGTCTTGTCATTCTACTGACCGTTGGATCCGGGACAATCCTTCTCGTCGCCTGGGTGGGCAGTGGGTGGCTGGCCAAGCAAGTGCTGACTCCGATCGAGGTGTTGAGTACTGGCGCCGAAACAATGTCCGAAGCTGACCTGGGGAAACGACTCACTCTGGATTCACCCTACCAGGAGTTCCGTCGACTCACGCAGGCGTTCAACTCCGTGATGGACCGGTTCCAACGGAGTGGTGAAACTCAGCGGAGATTTTGCGACATTGCCGCCCATGAAATGAAAACTCCCTTGACCATCCTGCAGGGCAACCTGGATGTCGCCCTCATGAAAGCCAGGACCTCGGAGGAATATCGCGAAGCCCTCATCAACAATCTTGAGCAGGTGGGACGGCTCATCGCCCTGACACGCTCCCTGTTGACCCTTGCGAATTTCACGAGCGGCAAGCCTCCCGTTCACCTCGTGCCACTCGCCCTGGAACCCCTGATTCAAGATATGGTGGATGAACTGACCCTGCTTGCCGATGACCGTCGAATCACATTGTCGTTTGAATCCCAATCAGTCCCACCCGATCCTCGGCGATGCACAGTGGCTCAAGCAGGCGCTGATCAATCTTCTCGACAATGCGCTTCACTACACGCCGTCCGGTGGTGCTGTAACCGTCAGATTACAGTCGGCAGGGGAGGGGGTCACTGTGGCTGTTGAGGATACGGGCCATGGGATCGAGCCGGAACATCTTCCTCATCTCTTCGAGCGATTTTATCGGACCGATTGGGCCCGGGCGAAGGATGCCGGTGGGACCGGACTTGGACTGCCTATCGTCAAGGAAATTGCGGAGGCCCACGGCGGAACCATTTCAGTCACAAGTCAGGTTGAGAAGGGCTCGGTCTTTACCCTGCGTTTACCGGTCCCCACCCACCAGGCGATCCCAGTCTAGCTCTCATCATTTAAAATAATGTCTACTCAAATCGCCGATGCCTGACTCAAGCGAGAAAGGCGAGACTGGCGGGAAAAGCGCGACAGACGTAACACGAAGTTCGAAGCTCCGAACACTTCAGACTTCAGACCGCCTCACCCGTATCGTTTATCGCGCGCTGTTCCATTTCATAACGAACCGCCATGAATTATCCTGTCATAACTCTTCAGCATCATGAAGATTTCTTCATCATCCGTTCACGATCTCTTCATGTACGACTGTTATAGTCGTACTGTACCCCACAGGATGCCTAAATCATTCTCGGGTATTTTGAACAACTGTAATTCAACATCTATTTGGAACAAGCCGTGATGGGGAACTTTATGAACAAGAAATTTCTGTCTGTGGCAGTGTTGGCACTCGCGCTTGCCGGCTTGGTGGGTTGTGATTTTGAATCTCATGCAGCCGGGGCTGCGAATCCAGCCCGTGTGGCGGAGATGAAACAGACCTATCGAGAACTTTGGCTCGGGCACATCTATTGGGTACAGCACGCTGTATTGACCGACGCGACGAGCAGTCTGGCGGAGCGCGATGCCGCCAAGAAGAGGGTCGACGATAATACGAAACAGATCGCGAGTATGCTTACGCCATTCTACGGTGAAGCCCGGTCGCAGGAATTCTTGAGCCTGCTGGATATCAACATTGGAGCAGTGAGAGAATACTCGGAAGCCACTGTTGCAGGGAATAAGAGTCAGCAGGATGCCGCACTTGCCCATTTGGCCACTAATAGCGACGACTTCGGCGCATTCTTGAGCGGAATCAACCCCTATCTGTCTAAATCCACTGTTCGGGGGTTGATCGCGGCGCATGGCGCCCACCATGTCCTCCAAATCAACCAATACCAAAAAAAGGATTATGCGCATCTAGAGGAAACCTGGAAGATGATGCGAGAGCACGTCTATGTCATTGCCGATACACTCACGGCGGCATTGGCGAAGCAGTTTCCTGAGAAGTTCTCATGAATGGGTGAGGGACGTCGTCAAATGCGTCGATTCCAAGGGAATACACATTGCGGTGCGCGACCTCGCTAGAGATTGGGATTGGCACCGTTTCATTTGTGAATTGAAGAGAGGGGAAAGTGTCTCCTTTTATATATTCACGGCATGATGATTCCAATATCATGAACATCTAGAGTCCCGTCGAACAAATGGAGGGGATATCATGCTTCGTAAAATATTTTCGATATTTTCGTTCTTCATCGTACCCGCCGTCGTGCTGATGACTCCTCTGGCCGCCCAATCGGATCCGGCGGACCCGGAAGAGGTCGCGCATATGAAAGCCGGCCATAAAAAGGTAGAGGGGGTGGTGACTGAGGTCAAGTCCGGTCTCATGATCGTCAAGTCGTCTACCGGAGCCACGCTCACGCTGACCGAAGCGGCGGCCTGTTCGTCAAGGCAAGGCCGTTCCGAAAGTCGGTGATGAAATGACGCTCTGGGTCAACGAAGGCAACATGGTTATGGCTGCCAATCCGAAAGGACAACCCGGCAAGGCTCCTCGCTTCATCACCGGTACGCTCTCATCGATTGATAATGGCAAGTCCCAGATGACGCTGTCGACGTCGGGAGGGGAGAGGGGTTATAGCCTCAGACCCGAGAGTCGCATGTTCAGGGATATCGCTGTTGGCTCTGAGGTCACGATCGAAGTGAATGAAATCGGAGAGGTCATCGACATTCATAAGGACAAAAAGTAAGGCGTGGTGGGTTCAAGCGATCAACGCAACACCATCTGGGATAAGATAAGTTGAGTTGGAATGGTGATTGTCATGCCAAGCATGGGACATCCGGGCTTGTCTGTGGCCCAGAAAGTGGAATTGTGGCAGCGATGGAAGCAGAGGCAGTCGTTGAGCGAGATCCGCCGGGCACTCGGCAAGCACATCGGATCGATTTATGGTGTGTTGTCATCGAACGGAGGGTTCATTCTTGCCTTTCGCAAGCTGTTGCGCTGGGCGCTGACGCTCACGGAGCGAGAAGAACTTTCTCGTGGCATGGAACCGGCTCTTTCTATCCTATGCACAATCAGGACAGTGAGGATGCCTGCGGGTGATACCGGTGGGAGATCAGCGGATTTTTCCGCTGATGAGTTCAACGTCAGTGCTGAAACGAGCCGATGTGGCACCGTAAGGAGCGATCTCTATGAATCTGAAGGGCCTTGTACATCGAGAGCTTGGTGAGGGGTTGACTGAAGAGGAGTTGGCTTCTACAGTCGGGGTCTCGGTGGGGACAATCGAGAATATTTTAGCTGACGAACTTCCTCAAGACCGCGCTACTGGGAACACTTTGCGCGGTATTTTCGTATAGACGTAGATTTCCTGCAAATCGGTGGTCCGCCACACTCAGAGGGACTGTTCGACCTCACAGAGAGCGCTACTCCCTCTCCCCTCGGCCAGATGAGGAAGGTGCCGCTTCTGCGGTGGGATCAAATCGACCAGATGGTCATGCCCGAAGAGCCATCTCGTGTCATCCAAGCTGAAGCGATGCTCGAAACAGACGTTCCAGGGATACGTACGTTTGCCATGCAGGTGAGAGACAATTCCATGCAACCTCTTTTCAGCGAGGGCGAGGTCATTTTCGTCAACCCTGATCTTCCGAGTGAGCCCGGTCATTATGTGATGGTTGATAGTGAAGATGGCCTCCCAGAGAAGGCCCTCTTGAGACAGCTTAAGGAAATCAGCGGGCAGGCCATACTTCATCCGCTCAATCAACTGTATAAAGATCTCCCTGTGACAAACCAACACCGTATCTTGGGCAGGGTCGTGCGGATGCGGAAGAATCTTTGAAGAAAGATAGAGGAAACGATGGCCGTCAATGGATACCAGCTGGAGGATTGAAGACCGTTGGGAAAATCATGGTCATGAATACCTTAACATTTCAGATGGGCCAGGATAGTATGGCGATTGCAGTGGTCTTGGTGCCGGCCATACGCAAGGTGACCCAGTCATGGATCGCGCCAGGACAAGTATCTCTGCCCCATGAATGAATTTGACGTCGCGCGGGCGTTGAACGCAGGGAAAGACCTCAGCAAGCTTGCCGCTGAAGTGATCTTGCGGAAGAATCACCTTATAGGAATAACATCCTGAGGATGTCCATCTTGAAGCGTATCTGGCAGTAGCGGATTCATCAAAAGAAACCATGGTTCGGACCGGCAAAAGACCTCGCAGGCAGGACTAGAATCCGCTTTTGCTCATTGCATAAATCTGATAGCTGTATGTTTGAGGGGTACCGGAGGGTTCAGAAGACTTGTGAAATCTTTAGCGAGTAACCTTATGATTTACTTCTGGATCATGAGTGGAAATCGGAGGGGTCAAAATCAACTGATTTTGCCTCATCAAACGACCAAGCGAGACCTAGGGGAACGGTTCGCTCTTGCTCACCCCCATACGCAATGTCGATGAAAGTCGTTTACCTTCAGTTGGTCTTTCCTTCTTGGGGGAGTGCAATTGTAACAAGTAGCCCACCCATTACGTCTCCTGCCTTGAAATCCCTCTTTAGGCTTTTCGGGTGCACATTGTGGCAATCGGCGCAGTGTTGAGACACAGCTTTATCGGCATAGAGGGCTTGGAAGATGCGAGCCGTGCCCTCGGTTGTCACGGCTGTATAAGGACGATCAGGAGTCGCGAGGATCTTCATCAGCCCGGTCCGCTCGAACTCTGTCGTTGGGCGATGCTCTTTATTGATCGCCCAACTGCTGATCAGGCGGAATCGAATCGCTTTCCCCTGTTTAGCCATGAGCCGCCCCGATTCCTGTAAAAATTGGGCGGGTAACGGGAGACCTCCGTCCGTTCTCCAGTGCTCCGAGGCAGAGACCATACCTTTCTCCTGCATCCGATCTACAATCTCGGTCTGGTAAAAAGTTCGATCCGCCTGGACCACACTATGCACATACTCGGCGACAATTTCGGGAGATATGCCCTTGGGTGAATCTGTCTCCTTGCTCGCGGCAGAGAACACCCACTGACCGAGTAAGCAAGTGAAGGTGATTCCAACAACGAGCCCCAACCAAAGCCCTTTCATCATCACGATGCGTCCTCCATTTCTTGTTCTACTTGTGACTTGATGCGCTCTTAGACTCCGATAGCCGCGCTCGCAAACCAATAATGCCGAACAGGTCGTGAACTAACTGTTTTTGAAAGAACGCCGATGTCGACCTGACGCGAGAAAGCTCATGGCCCTATACGTGTTCTTCACAAGGGAGCGTAAACACCTTGAGAGGAACCGGTTGCCCCTGGGCTGTGTGACGCGCCGTGAGCGCGCTGACTGCCCGGTCTGCTTGATCAGATGGGAGAACCGAAAAAATGATGGAATTGATGTCAGGCTTGAGGAAGGCCCCATCCACTCTGCCAGTGAGACCCGTACCCTTTACGTCGCTGATTATGGAGTACGCACTAATGCCATTGTCTCGCAAGAGCGCTTCCAACTCGCTTAACATTGAATCCCGAGTCACAATGAATAGCATTTTCATATGCGCACCAGGCCTCCTTCTCATTCATTTGTTTTTGGAACAGGCGGAATGATACGTCAAAGCCCTCGAAAAATCGACTTCTCAGTTCTCGGTCAATAGACAGGTTTTTGAACACGGTGTGCAGAACGCATAGGCAGGAGGCAAGAGACGATGTCCCGCTTGTTATAACGACTCTTCTTTCTCCACTCCCACGGCGGCACCGGCTGCGGATCGGCCCACAAGCCTTTCTTCGCCTCTCGTGCTTCCGTCTCCAGCCCTTCCAGCACCGTATCCCCAGGCGCATACTTCCGATACCACCAGCACCAGCCGTCCTTGACCAGTGCGTGATTGACGTTCGTGCCATCGGGCAGGAGCACATCGGCAAGGGTGCGCCCGTACTTGTCGATGCCGTGCGTCTGGAGCGTGACTCTTTTCCGAAGACCAGCGCTGAGGCGGCATGCTTGGCATTGTTGCCGTAGGCTTGGCCCTTCTCAGGGCAGTCGATCCCGCTGAGGCGGATACGTTCAGCAGGTGGTGTAGTTCAGGACTTCGATGGTGTCGCCGTCGAGAACGGAGACGACGGGGCCGGTGAAGCCAGCGAACGCTCCTGAAGGGTGGAGCAAGAAGAGAAGAAGGCAGACCGCGAGGTGTCGCATCAGTCGCTTCCCACATTACTTCTGTTTCGCGACATCTTGTCTTTGATCTGCTCATACGTGGCTCGCGGAAGAATCTTTTTCTGCACCAGATCATCCTTCCGCTGATACGGTCGTCCCTTGTTGATCTTTTTTGAGTAGGCATCACCCATACCAGGGAGAGCCTTGAGTTGATCAGCACTGGTGGTGTTGATGTCGAGGAGGTCAGGGACATCAATCGGTGGGCGTGGTAGTTCTGCAGAGGAATTGGTCACGGCCAAGGGAAACAACGGGAGTGTCAGTAAGAGCATACTCTCTAGTCCTATACGGAGTGTCCACCTCACGAACATTGGCCACATATTCAGCTTCCTTGTTAGTGTGCCGCCCACTTCTCTACCCGCTGTCCCATATCAATGAACCATCCCAGCCGTTCGAGCACGGCCCGATCACTTCTTGCCGCAGGCAAATGACCACACAGTGTGACCAACGGTACCTGGTCCAATTGGTATCCAGTTCCCTTCGCCGGAATGATTGAAAACCACATTGCCGCCTCTCATATTGCCGGACCACCACGTATACGCAAGTCTCCGGTGCAGTTTCTCTATGCAGTTGGCTTCCAATTGTATCGAGTCAGACAAATGCGCCACGCCTGTCGCTGATTGAAGGGTCTTGTAGTCGTACAACATCCACATCTTCACCAGATCCCCTTTGCGGTGAATGGTGCCTGGATCGACGTACACAGTAAATGTGTCATTTTCATTAATTTTCACCCACTCCGCATCCGCCGGTCCACTACTCAGCAATAGGAGTGTTAGCAGCAACCAGAAACCCAAGATGGAGGCCAGCGGCAAGCAGTGGAAGGGATGAATCGAGAAGGGCATAGAGGTCTCGCAGAGAGGCGTATTGTAGGAGGGATACGAACGAGGGCGCAAGAGCCGAGCGGGGAGTTTGTGGTATTAGTGGGGCGGTTTCATGTTCCAAGTGCAACGGGTGAATGATGGCGCAGTTGCGCGTAGACTTCCAGGGGCGTGGCAAAGTCGAGGCATTTCCTCGGGCGTGTGTTCAACCGATGGGCGATGGCGTTCAACTCCCGTTGGGTGTAGCCGGACATGGCCATGCTTTGGCTGTGTGTCTCCAGTCATTCAGAATCTGATGAAGAATTCTTCATGATTCCTTCATGGTTCGATCATGTGACGGAGCTACAGTGACACCAAGGGCTAAGGACGCAGTGACGGTTTGAAGCCAGGTGCACATCGCGTCGAACTAACAACCGGGAGGCTGAATTATGGGACAGAGAATGGAGCCAACAGAACCGGGGTGTGGTGGAACGATGACACAGAATAGTAGTGGGCATTCCATTCAGACCCTTCCCGCGAGCGAGCAGCTCTCGACGAGATCCTGTGCTCGTTGCGCGGGCTTGCTCGTGAGCGAGTGGTACTATGATATGGATAACACCGGCGAGTACAACGCCGAGACTTTCCGTTGCGTGCAATGCGGGTATCGTGTAGATCCCGTAATCTTGCAGAACCAAATCCAGCCACAGGTCGAAAGGCAACCAGTACGGCCGGTGCGGCCAAGGTACTCCACAAGGACAGGCATAATGAAGCTCCCCGCAGCAAGCTGTGGGGTATCACAGAACTAAAACATTAGGAGCTGCCGGAGATCTTCTTGAGGCTGCCCTTGCCGCTGCACATACCGCTCGACGGTCTGCCAGTTTGCCCGTTCCCCTACCGTGGCCACATAGTACCCGTCGCTCCAAAACTCCCCACCCCACAATACCCGCTTCACAGCAGGCTTTCGGCGAAAAATCTCCCGTGCGGTGAGGCTCTTGAATATCTGCACAATCCGTCCTGGCGCCACTTTCGGATGCGCACTGCAGCGCAGATGGATGTGATTCTGGTCCGTCCCCATCGCTTCCATCTCGATCGGAAACCGTTCCGCGATCTCGGCAGCCGTTTCTTGGATAATCGTCGTCACCACTTCGTCCAGCAGCGACTTCCGATATTTCACAGGAAAGACACTGTGGTAGTGGATTTGCCACGCACAGTGCGCTCCCTTTCTGACTGCGTCCTCCCTCTGGTCCGCCATACTCCACAGGGTACCAGAAACGATTGTCCCCGTAGCAAGCTACGGGGAATCACAAGTTGAACAAGCTCACATGAGCCACAACAACGGGTATAGAAGGAATAGGTATGGGACGTTGTGACGGGGGGTGGAATGAAGAACGGAGATAAACGAGGAAGCCCATGGTTGATTGTGCTGACAGGCGGTAACGGGGTGCGGACCACTCTGTTCGATGATGCCTCGAAGGCATGGGTAGCATGCAGAGGATTTCGTCGGCTTCTTAAAGAAGTTGGAGGTAACAATCCTACTACCGCCGCACAATCTGCTAGCAGGCTGTTGACAAACTACTTGCGGGCCAGGGAAATGTAGTGCCTGCGAGACTTACGGCTGCTTTCAGGTTCGTCCGTAAATCGTTGCAGTTGGCCATCTGACGAGGCATCTGCCTGTAGTGAGACGAAACGTCAGCTCTACCATATTGCGAACGTTCTGGTGCCGCGAGCATGCCGCCTGAGGACTTTGTCAACAGCCTGCTAGTAAGAGTGGCTCCGAGGGTATATGTCTGCAGAAAACTATGATCGTATTGCAGTTGATGGGAATGTTCCGAGTCTGCCACAGGTACTTTACCTGCTCTTTCCCTCGTAGAAATTCTCCTGTACGCCTGCTATTTCTCCGAGTTCCTCTGCATGAGCCATGGCGGTATATGTATGGGGAATGAACCCGAGAACACAGATCGTCCTCTTCGCATGCGATGAGCTGGCGTTCACGGTCCTCGACGTAGTCGAGCAGCAGTTGCGATTGAATAAGATCGATGCGGCACTCGACACGATGAGCAGGATTGCTGATGCGACAGTCCGGTCAGCCGCGATGGAAGCCATCGCCATCAGTCAATTCAAGGCCGGAGACCAGCGTGGCGCCCTGCACACAGCCAACCTGATTCCCCATGACATCAATCGTAATGGTGTCTTGATGCACGTTGCGTTCGCACAGGCACGATCGGGACACGTAAATGGCGCGATCGAGACAATCAATCGCATCAAGGCGCCATCGAGAAGAGATGCGGTACTGCTCGGGGTCGTCTTGATCCGAGCGAGAGGCCATGACGTCCCAGGAGCGCTCGCTGCGGCGAACACGATGGGGAGTGAATCAGCTCGACTAAGAGCCTATAGGGAGATCGCTCACAGGGAGATCGCTCGCATATGAGCGACGCGGGCACTGCACCGGCTGGCTACCGTAATATGCAGACGCCGCCGCGCTCTGCATTCATCGATATTCCCGGCGACATCTACTTCATCGGGGCGATCCGCAATACCGCCTCGGATGGTATGACCTATTTTGAAACTGAACGCGTTCCCGCGTCCCACCACCATGAATACACCACCAAGGAACGATGTCGGCTCTTGCCACTGGCCCCGAAAGACCCATCACCCTCTCAGGCACTTCGTCATATGGTACGACGCTCAGTCGTTTCACTCAGGTGCATCCGGAGTGGGGACATGCGACGAATGCGTCGGCAGTGATCGGCAGGCGTGCGTTAACCAAGGGACTTTTCCTTGATCGGCAGACATTTATGCAATCCTACGATCCCTACGACGATCCGGAAGGATAAATCCTAGAGTGGATTCTCACGGCTATTGGCCCAGTCATCGCCGGCAGCGGACTGGAATACTATTTCTCACGGGTTGACAATGGACGCTACGGGAGCGGGAGCAACATACTGCATAATGTGAGCGGGCTCGTGGGCGTGATGGATGGAGCCGGGAGCGATCTTCGCACTGGCCTGCCGTTTCAAATGGTCTGGGTGCATGAACCGATGCACATGATCTTCGTCGTTAAGGGCCTTCTTGCCATTGTCAGCCAGATTGTGCAAAACACTGTCCGCTTCAGAAACTCTTCGACAATCTATGGCTGCACCTGATCGTGTTGGACATTCGGACCGATCAGTTTGTTCGCTACGAGTCGCAGGGACAGTGGGCACCGATGTCAATGCATCAGCCGGCTCTATCTACATAGTTGTCATTGAGCCGGATTTCACTAGAGCGACCGGCAATTCAGGAGAAAGGCCGGTCGCAGTGCAAGCCAACCGGATTGCCTCGATCGGTCGTCAGGGAAGCCGGTTGGCTTTCTGGTGTTCTTGGTTTCCTGCGTCGACCATCATGAGGTACCAGTGTTCTCCGTCATCCTAGTTCCATTCTTCCCGCTCCTCGCGGCGCTCATCGTGCTGTTCGGCGATGAGGACTCCCGACAGCGCCGCGCCAGGATCGCGGCTTATCCCATCGGCGCAGCTTTGCTGGGAGCCATCGTGACCCTCTGGTATGTGGCGACACAGGGGGCCATCACTATTCGGTTCTACGACCCATCGTCCCCTGCGACGCTGGCTTTTCCCATTGGTTTTTACATCGATCGGCTGAGTGCGATCATGATGGTGTTAATCTCCGGCGTCGGAACCATCATCTACACGTATTCCGTCGGATACCTGTACCAGGACCCGCATGAAACCCGGTACCTTTCGCTGATCGGATTTACGACCTTCGTACTGCTTTGCATGGTCTCGAGCGGCAATCTCATGATGCTGTTTATCTTTTGGCAGCTCCTGAGTTACCTGCTCTATATCTTGGCCCACAATCATGCGCATGCAGCGACGTTGGAAGGGGCCTTTCGAACGTTTACCCTCTTGCGCGTCGGCGATGTGGCGTTTCTTTCCGGGATCGTCCTGGCCCATTCGCTCTATGGCACATTGGAGTTCCAGCCATTGTTCGTCAAGGCGGCTGAGACGCCGGTCACGCTCTCGCCTCTGCCAGGATGGGAACTCAATGGAGCCACAGCCGTCACGCTGCTGCTGTTCATCGGAGGGATGAGCAAGTCGGCGCAGTTTCCGATCCACGTCTGGCTGCCCCGCTCGCTCTATGCCCCCACGCCGGTGCACGCGTTGCTCCATGCCGGCATCATCAATGCCGGCGGGTTTCTGATCAATCGGTTGGCGCCGCTCTTCGGATTGAGTTCGACGACCCTCCATGTCGCCTTCACCGTCGGCACCCTGACAGCCATCCTCGGTGCCAGCATGATGCTGGCGCAAAACGACATCAAGAAAACGCTCGGTTTCTCCACAATCGGCCAAATGGGTTACATGATCATGGAATGTGGATTGGGCGCGTTTTCTCTCGCAGTCTTCCACCTGATCGCGCACGGATTATTCAAGGCGACCGTGTTTTTGAATTGTGGCAACGTCATCCACAAGGCCCGGCAGGAACCTCATTCCCCCCACCATGACCATCAGGACGAGGAAGAGGGCTTCTCCCGTCTCACCTGGTCGACCGGTTTTGTGACGACGCTCTTGATTCCCCTGCTGATTCTCCTCGTCACGCACGGCGTGTTGCATATTCCACTGCTTGAGTCGCAGGGCACGGTGATCTTTCTGTTCTTCATCTGGATCACCTCCTCGCAGGCCATCATGACACTTACACGATTGAAGGCCGTGGCCTCGTGGAAAGTGTCGTCCGTGATGCTGCTGACCCTGCTGTTCGTCGTGTTTGTCTATCTATTCGCCGTGGAATCTTTTACGGCGTTCCTCTACCCGAATCCGCAGGAAGTTGCGTCCTACTTTAAGGCGGCCGCTCTCCCGGATTGGTTCTTCGACCTGATGATCATCATGGCGACGCTGACGACGATCGCCGTATGGTTCTATCTCTACATGCGGGCCCATGGGCGTACTGTCTGGATGCCGTCGTGGGTCGAGGGTGTGAGGATTCGCTTGTACGTCCTGTTCATGAACCGGCTCTATGCGGATGAGGTCTATCAAAAACTGGGCGGGGTCGTCGGCCGACTCCTGGACCGATTCGACAAAAGCGTGCGAGGATGGTCTCGGTGATGGATAATGCCGTCGCTTCATGGCTGCTGGCAGGTATCCCTCTGCTGGGAGCAGCGTTCGGCTTCGCGGTCTGGTCGCGACCGGACTATCTCAGGAACTGGTCGGTCGTCGTGTCTATCCTGAGCCTTGCCGCGGCTGCCGGAATGTCGGGATCCCTCGCGACCTCACCTGAAAATCTGTTGCTGGTCTATCTTCTGCCGGTCGCCGCCTGTGCATCTCTCCTGGGACAGCCGGTTCACAAGAGTCTGCGACTGTCGTGGATCACGACCCTGCTGTTTCTCGGACTGGGATTTGTCATCCTGACAAGCCAAAACGTCATGGGGCAGGTGTGCTTGCTCGTGCTGCTCAGCTCACTCGTCGCATTGCTCTACCGCCACCACACGCCATTGTGGCCGATTTCCTGGCTGGGGATCGGCGCCTATGCACTCGCCGTTGGATGCGTCACGATTTCTTTCGTGGCTGCCCCGCCGCTCTCTTCCGTCGCGTCCTTGTTGCCCTGCGCGGTTTTGTTGCCGCTTATGCCGTTTCACCAGGGACATATCACTGCGCTTACGCGGCTCCCCGGCAGCCTACCTTCATTCATCGTGTTGCTCTTGCCCGTGATCGGACTGCACGGCGCAACATCGGTCATGCCGACAGTCCCTGATGCGGCGGCCTGGACTATAAGCCTACTTGCGCTGGCAGGCACGTTCTACGGTGCGGTTAAGGCGCTGGCGCAATCGCGCGCTCGACTCCTCTTGTCATACAGCAGCCTGTCGTTCTACTCGATGCTGTGGTGGTTTGGTGCCTCGACCAATGCCACGACACCACGCGCTGCAGTCTTCGTCGGGGCAGTCGGGTTCACCACCAGCGGACTGCTGCTCGCTTGGCAGGTCATCCGAACGCGCTATGGAGACGACGTGGACCCGCGATCCATCAGCGGGTTGGCGGCGACGATGCCGCGCTATGCTGTTCTTCTCTCGCTTTTGGTCTTGGCTGCGACCGGCCTGCCGCCGTTCGGCCTCTTTGCCAGTTTCATGGGCCTGCTTCTGTTGTCCGAGGTTTCCTTCTCCATCGCGATCGTCATCATTGTGACGGCCTGGCTTGCCGCTTCATGGTACATCATGGGCATGGCGCAGCAGTGGCTCTTCGGAACGCACCGCTACGATTTGCGCTACACCGATCTCCTTCCGGGCGAATTGGCTTCGCTCACGATCCTCGTTGTGGTGTTGCTGGCGTTGGGCGTGGTCCCGACCCATCTGCTTGAAACGGGCATGGTTATGACGGCAACCGGCGCCATCACGGAATTGTTTGTATGGAACAAATAGAGAACCGACCCGACATCGAAACGAGGCGAATGGAACTGCGAGGGATTGTCCATCTCGCAGGCGAAGTCGTCGCGCAGTATTGGCCGATGCGGACTTTCGTGCACCATAATCCGCTCCATAGCCTTGAATACCTTCCGTTCGAGGAGGCCGTCCGGCGCGGCAAGCAGTTCTTGGGAGGCAACGGCTACCTGCCCAGCCATCACTATCGCGCCTACCTCAAATCGGGACGCATTCGACTCCAAGATCTGGACGCCGTGTTAAGACCGCTCGCCCGCCACGAGGAGGTGCGCATCGGATCGCATACACTGAAACACGGCGATGTGTTGCGCGCCTGTCTGGCCGAAGGACTCTGTACGCCAATCATGGAGTCACTTGATGCAGCGCTGCCGGACCCCTCGTATGAGGCGGTCGAGCGAATTTCGGCGAAGCTGTCTTCTACTCTTACGGTACCGGACTTGCGCGAGCGGATCGACAAGATCGTAGCGAGCGATCAGGCGGCGTTGGGGCGCTGGCTGACACTCTCGCACTGGTGCGACGACACGTTCGGCACGCAGGTCGTCAGGCAGATCAACGATCAATTGATCAGGTGGTGCGAGGCGTTCTTGGACGAAGACCATGCGGCCTGGCCTATGCCGGAGCGAGAAAAGGGACTCTACGGGGCCTGGAAGGCGCTCGCCTCTCACGAATGGTCTCCCTGCGGAATCAAGGACAGCTGCAGAAAGATCGCACAACTTCCAGACCATCCTGAAGACGCGCTCCTCGACAGTTTAGATGCACTCGGCATTCCAGCAGAGCTCCGGCAGGATTATCTGTCGCTGCAATTGACCGCACTGCCCGGTTGGGCCGGCTTTATCAAGTGGCGCGGAGAGGAACGGGAGTACCCGTGGCAGAAAGCCTATCCTGCCGGACTCGTGAAGTTCCTTGCCATCCGACTCTGGTACGCGCGCGAGCTGGTTCAGAAGACCTGTCTCGAAGAACTCGGCATCGAAGGGCGCTACGATGCCGTAACGGCTTACATGCGGAGTTATCCGGAAGAATATTATCTGAGACGGCAAAGGGTCGCCGGCCGATTGCCGGCCCTCTACGCCGAGGAAGTCGATCGGCTGCGGCACCAGAAACGAAACGGCTGGGGCAATGTGATCGAACGCTACCGAACCGAGGTCGTCCCGCGCCAACTGGCAACAGCCAGGCGTGGGATGGCGAAGAGACTGCTGGCGTTGGCTCAAGCGTCCGACATCGATGCGATCGCACTCGCCGACAGCGCCCCCGATGCCCTGAAGCGACTGATCGAGTGGATAGAGGCTTTCCCCGAATCGGACCATGGGCCGCTGTGGCTCAAGGCCTTTGAGACGGGCTATCAAGAGCGTCTGTTAAGTCAGATCAAGATCTCTTCTCGGAACACAAGCAGTAATGTGGCGTCTCCGCCCCGCCCCAATTCGCAGTCGGTCTACTGCATCGATGTGAGATGTGAGCCCTTCCGGCGCCATCTCGAATCCACTGGTCCGAACGAGACCTTTGGATTCGCCGGATTTTTCGCTGCATTCATTCGATATCGGGCCTGGGGAAAGGAACATGACACCGAACAGTTTCCGGCGATCATGCGTGCCAAGAACGAAGTACGAGAAATTCCCCGAAGCTATTTCGACCACAAGGTTAAGAAGTACGAGGCCTGGACCAAGTGGTCACAAGCAGGCCACACGCTATTGCACGATCTAAAGGAAAACGTGGTGACGCCGTACGTCATGGTGGAATCGCTTGGATGGTTCTACGGCCTCCCCATTTTCGGTAAAACGTTGCTGCCGGCCCTCTACCGGCGCTGGACCTCCCGGTTGCAGCGCTTGTTCGTGCCTGCGCTGGCCACCACACTCACCGTCGAGAAGCTGGAGCCGGCCGAAACCGCTAAAATGTTGGTAGCCGAGCAGCAGGCTCTGGTCACGAAGGCGCTGACCGAACGGGTCGGGCTGCGCCGCTCGCGCATCACGCCTGCACTGGTCGAGGGGTTACGGCAATGGGCTTTGAGTGACCCGGGCGAGGCGGAGCCGGCATTGATCGAGACAGCGAACCAAGCAGGCCTTTCGAGCGAGGCAATGCGCGGCATTGTCGAAACCTTGCGCCGCGACTACACGCTTAACGCGCGGTCGGCTTCCCGCCAGAAGGAACGGATCACACGAACCGGCTTCACGCTCGAAGAACAGGTGCTCACTGTGGACACGGCCCTGCGCATGATGGGAATGACGAAGAACTTCGCACGGATCATCCTGTTCTGCGCTCACGGCAGCACATCTGACAACAATCCCTACGAATCCGCCCTGGATTGCGGCGCCTGCGGCGGAAATGAGGGCAAGCCGAACGCCCGCGTCCTTGCGATGATGGCGAACAACCAAAAAATGAGAGAACGGTTGGGCAAGGTTGGGATCGACATTCCCCCAGATACGCATTTTCTCGCCGGCCAGATGGACACGACAACCGACGAGGTACAACTCTTCGACTTGGAAGACGTACCGCCGACGCACCGTGCAGACTTAGCCCGACTCCAGGAGGATCTGAAGAAGGCTTCTGCGCTCACCAGCCAAGAACGCTGCGGTCGTTTTCCAGAGATGCAGCGGACCATGGAGGGACAAAAGGCCGAAACACTCGTCAGACGACGGAGCACCGACTGGAGCCAGGTCAGGCCTGAGTGGGGTCTCTCAAGCAATACGGCATTCGTGATCGGACGGCGCGAGCTGACAAAGGGCCTGGACCTAGGAGGACGTGTTTTTCTTCATTCCTACGACTATCGGGAAGATCCCAGCAATCGTCTGCTCGAGGTGCTGTTGACCGGTCCACAAGTCGTAGGCCAATGGATCAACATGGAACACTACTTCTCCGCGGTTGACAATGATGTGTACGGCAGCGGCAGTAAAATCTACCACAACGTGGTGGGGCGACTCGGTATCATGTCGGGACCCTGGAGCGATCTCCGGCTTGGATTGGCCAAGCAAACCGTCATGAATGGCGAGGTGCCTTACCACGAGCCGATGCGGTTGCTCACTATCGTCGAAGCGCCGCGCGAACGGCTCGACAAGCTGATCGAGCGACACGATGTGCTGAAATACTTCTATCGCAACGAGTGGGTGCACGTCGTCGCACTGGAACCGGAGGAGAGTATATTTTATCGCTATCGGCCGACGGGCGAATGGGCTAAACTGAGCGGGCTATCGGAGCCGGAATGAACCAAGCCGCCAAGGAAGGAGATCGATTGTGGGTACGTTGACATTGCATCCGATGAAAGAAATTCGTGTGATTGTGGCAGGAGAACACAGGTCGTTCGTGACCGAGCTGCTGGATCAAGTCAAAGCGACCGGCTACACGATCATCGGTAACGTGTCGGGGAAAGGCCATGGCGGCATGCATGAAGCGCACTTCATGTTCAGCGAGCAGGAAAGCCTCGAAATAGTCATGACGGTCGTCCCGGAAGAAAAAGTGAATCCGATCCTCGCCGGACTCAGGCCGCTGTTCGATCGACACTCCGGGGTCCTATTCGTCACGGACGTGGCGGTCAGCCGGAAGGAGTATTTCGGGAACAAAAGCAGCGAGGCTTGACCAGCTCGTGTCGCTGGAGTTGCGTTAAGTATGCGCGTAGAAACGTGATGCGGTCGGTGTCATAGACGTTGCCGTCGCCGGGATAACATCGTTGGATGCGCAGTCGTTTTCTGTGATGAATAATTCCTTCGGTTCCAGAGCACCTCGAAGAGGCCATTGACCGGACCCAGGGGGGAAGAACCGGAACGAAGCGATTCATGATGTGCACGTGGCAACCAGAAAGTTGCGCGCGCTGCTGCGGCTAGCGCGAGATAAAAGCAATGACCATGTCTTTGCGAGAGAAAGGCATCGTTACCACAAAGCAGGCCAACGTTTGTACCCAGGGGGCCAATCGCAATTCACGCAGCTCGCTGAGCCCCATTCCCAGATATTTGCGCTTCCACGTATAAAACGTCTGCTCGGCGATCCCGACGTGCCGGCAGACCTCCGCGGTCGTACCGCCCTCCACTTACCACAAGACAGCCAGAATCTGTTCCTCGGTATGTCCGCTCGTCGTGCCATCGTTGGGTCCTCCTTGGGTCAAGAAGCCCACATCTTGGGCCTTCCTCAAACTCCATCTCGCCACTCCCTCTGGCCTACTTTTGGGTCAAGTAAAGACTCCCCAAGCATCAGAATCCAGAAAGTGGCTGGTGTTTGCGTGACCTAAAGCGGCATTTTGCCACGCTCACTGATTGCTACGGCTCGAAAGCCATCATGTTTAATTTTATAGATCCAATCTGAATCATCAAATGGCTGGGTCTGCCAGCCGAGCGTTTCCATTGAGGGGATCGAAGGGCGAGTATGTCGGTTACGGTGTGTTGACGATGCCGTGGGTCAGTGCGTATTTGATCAAGTCTGCAGTCGTCTTCAGCTTGAGGTGGTCCATGATCTGTCCCTTATGAAACTCGACGGTTCGTGATGTGATATGCAAGAGATTCGCAATCTCCTTGGCCGTCCGTCCCTCGGCGAGGAACTGCAGGACTTCGCGCTGGCGAGGAGTAAGGCCTTTCGGTTTCTCAGAGGTTGCGGACAAATAGACGTCCACCAGCTCTTTCGTGATCAGCGGCGTAATGTAGGAATGGCCTCCGAGCACGGCCCGTATTGCCTGTTCCAATTCATCGACTGCCGATCCCTTGAGCACATAGGCCGAGGCTCCTGCCTCGAAGGCCGATCGCACATAATCCGCATCGGCGTGCATCGTCACGATAATGATCTTGGCTGTTGGACAGATCTTTTTCAGCTGTGCCGCCGCGTCGATGCCATTGAGCAACGGCATGGAGATATCCAGGATGACAATGTCGGGCTGGACGGTCTTCGCGGCAGCCAGGAGCGCGTGCCCATCTCCGACCGTCCCGACCAGCTCATAGTGCTCTTGCAGGATACGGCGAAACCCCTCGAGGACAAGGGCGTGATCGTCTGCCAGCAGGATGCGTGGCTTAGGCATGGAGCTGCTCCTGGATCCAACGGAATATCCACCCGGATCTCTGTGCCGTGCAGGGGTGTAGACTCTATCTCCAACGTTCCCTTCGCCATGCGCACACGCTCTTTCATGCTCAGCAAGCCCAGATGCCCGCTCATCTGATCTCCGTGTGCGAGGCATCAAATCCCACGCCATTGTCACGGACTGAGAGGCTGACCCCATCGTGCTCGCAAATCAGCTCGACCTCCACCTGTGAGGCCTGGGCATGCCGGGAAATGTTGCTGAGGCATTCCTGTACGACACGATAGATACAAATGTTCACGTCGGGCGGCAGGATGCCCACCGGGTCCTTATGCACATAGGAGCACTGGATGCCTGTGCGGTCGGAAAACTCATTGACCAGGCGGCGTACGGCCTTCAATAGCCCCAAGTCATCAAGAATGGACGGATGAAAGCGATAGGCCATTTGTCGCACATCGTCCGAGATAGCGGCCAGGCTGTCGGATACCCGTCGAATCCCATCCCGGAGAGGCTCCGGATCCTTCGACGGATCTTTCTCCATCCGCCGAAGATCCATCGAGAGCATCGCGAGACGTTGATTGATGTCGTCGTGCAGGTCGCGGGATATTCTCCGCCGATCTGCTTCCTGTGCCGTCAACAGCTGGCCTGCCAAGGCCCGCAAATCCGCACGACTCTGCTGGAGTTCGTGCTGACTGGCCCGCAACACGGCGTCGCTCGTCCGAAGCGACTGCTCGGTTTCCATATGCTTCTTTGATTTCCGTGACGAGCGATATGATTCACAGCGGCGAGTTCATGTGTGCGAGCCTCCACCCGCGTTTCGAGTTCATCGTGCGCCCGCTGTAACAGGTCTTCGGCCCGTCGCCGATGCAGGAAGAACAGCAAGGGCAGCCAAATCGCCGTCAGGCTGAACAACCGATTGGTGACGCCCATCCACAGTGGCACGCCATCGAGCGTAGGCTTCAGCAATATATCGGTCATATCGATCCGTAGAGCAAATGATCGCCGTGATCAGGGGGCCTTTCCGATATGGCAAGAGAAAGGACAGAATGACGAGCCCACCGTAGAGCACGGAATTTCCGATTCCCAGAGGAAGAGATAGATCAAGGAAGAAGACGCCGATGCCCAAACCGATGATAAGGATCAGCAGCCGTCTGGTTGTATTGTGACTCTTTGCGTCCCGTTTACGATACATGGTTTACACCGATTACCTTGAGCGGATTGAAGACTCGATGGCTCAATTAGGAGTCCCGAATAAGTTCTTCTGTGACTGGTTACGCCAACACCATTGAAGCTCTTCTCATCTCTGTCCATTATCCATCCGCGAAGGAACCGGCAGCAAGAGCGTGCACGCCGGTCACAGGCAAATCGGACAGTGTCCTGCGATCGAAACAAAAGGTTTCAGGCCGGGAAACCTCCATTCCCACTCGAAGATCTTGCCTTAAGAGAGAGGATAGGGGTTTGCACGAGCGGACCCTACTGGGGAAAGTTACAGGTCTACCGTGAAAATTTACTAGGGGAGTATTTTAGTTCACCGAATTGGCTGTAGGATAGCTGCGTGAAAACGACGCATGCCGCTGCGAGGGCTGGTTCCTTCTCGATATGGAATACGAATCAAGAACGTGGGACTCGTAACGTCGATGAAGAATTTTTCATGATTTTTTCATGGACCCATCATGTGATGGAGCTAGAGTGCCAACAGAAATACAAGACACCGTGACGTTCTGAAGTGAAGAGCCTATCGCGTCGAATCAACAACTGGGAGCTGAATCGTGGAAAGAAGGTCGAAGTATATATGCCATTCGGCCTCTTCCGGCAATCGAGCAGTTCGCTACGAGATCCTGCACGTGTTACGCGGAGCTGCTCGTGAACGGTTAGACCGTCAAAACGCTTGGAGGAGGTTTCGCATATGAATAAACTCGTCCTCGTTGCCCTGCGAAAACCGTACACCTTTGTGGTGCTGGCCATCCTCATCCTGGTGTTCGGGGCGATGGCTGTGGTCAGGAAGCACCGACTGACGTCTTTCCGATTATTCAAATTCCCGTCAGCTCTGTCGTCTGGATCTACGACGGCCTGATGCCGCAGGATGTCGAAGGGCGCATCACCTATGTGTTTGAACGCTTCCTGACCCAGACAGTCGAAGGCATCAAATACATCTGGAGCAATTCCTTATTCGGCAACTCCATCATCAATATCTATCTTCAGGACGGAGTCGACCTGGGTGGCACCGAAGCCGATATCGCGGCGATTTCGCAGACCACTGTCAAGGCACTGCCGCCGGATATTAACGCGCCCATGGTCATGCGTCTGTTCCCATCCCAAGTGCCGGTGGCCACATTGCAAGTCACCTCCGATTCACACACACCGGCGGAGCTCTATAACCTCAGCATCATGCGAATCCGACCCCTCCTGGTCACGATACCGGGCGCGATCCTGCCGCATCCCTACGGGGGCCAGGACATGCAGGTGATGATCAATCTCGATCAGCAGAAATTGCTCGCCCGGCACCTCACGCCGTCGGACATCCACCAAGCCCTCGACAGGCAGAATCTCGTGCTGCCCGGGGGGGACATCAAGATCAAGGCAACCGACTGGATCGTCCTGACCAACGCGCAACCGCTGAAGATCGAGGACTTCGACGACATCCCGATCAAGAAGGAGGGCAATGCCTGGATCCATCTGCGCGACGTCAGCGTGACGCGTCTCGCCGGCCGGGTGCAAACGAACGCCGTGGTGGTGGACGGCCAGCAGGCCGTCATCATCGTCGTGATGAAGAGCAGTGAGGCGTCGACGCTGGAGGTGGTGCAGGGGATCAAGGACATCATCCCGCGCATCGAGCAGATCGTGCCCAAGGGCGTGAAGGTGAAGCTCCTCATCGACGCCTCGGGTTTCGTGAAGCAGGCGATCGCGGACGTCGTGCACGAAATGGTGATCGCCGCCGCGCTGGTCGGCTTCATCGTGCTGCTGCTGCTCGGCTCCTGGCGGCCGACGGTCATCGTCCTCACCTCGATCCCGCTCTCAATCCTCAGCTCGCTCATCGCTCTGCACGCGCTCGGACAGTCGATCAATGTCATGACCCTGGGCGGATTGGCGCTGGCCGTCGGCATTCTCGTCGACAACGCCGCCGTCATGATCGAAAATATCGACACGCACATCGAAACGGGTAAGCCGCTGGAGAAAGCGATCATCGACGCCGCCAATCAGATCCTTCTTCCCGACGTTCGTCGCCACGCTCGCCATCACGATCGTCTGGGTCCCACTGTTCCATCTGAGCGGGATCTCCGGCTGGGTGTTCCCGCCGATGGCAGAGGCGGTCATCTTCGCGATGGTCGCCTCATTTATCCTGACGTACACGCTGGTGCCGACCATGGCGAAGTATATTCTGAAGGCTCACGACACGCTGCACCCGCCTGCGGACGGCGGACAGCACGAAGCGAAACCGTCGAAGAATGTCTTTACCCGCTTCCAGCTGGCGTTCCAACAGCGCTTCGATCAGTTTCGTGAAGGCTACACTGCGCAGCTCGAACGGGTGGTCGCACGTCGTGTCCGTTTCGTCATCGTCTCCTCGGCCATTGCGGCAGGCTCCCTCGTCCTCTTTTACTTCAACGGGCGCGAGTTTTTCCCCGAGATCAAGTCAGGGATCATAGCGATGCACATGCGGGCGCCGCTCGGCACGCGCATCGAGGTTGCCGCGCGTATCACGTCCCTGGTGGCGAAGGATGTCGAACGGTTGCTACCCGGCCAGGTCGCAGACATCGTGAGCAATTGCGGCATACCGGTCGGGGCGCATAACCTGGCCTTCATTCCGACGCCGACGGTCGGCACCCAGGATTGCGACCTCACGATCTCGTTGAAGGATGACAAGTCGCCGGTGTGGGACATACCGACGCATTCTCCGTAAGGGGTTGCCGGAGCGCTATCCGGGGACCGAATTCACATTCCAGCCGGCCGATCTGACCGCGAAGATTCTGAACTTTGGCTCTCTTTCGCCGATCGACGTGCAGATTAACGGCCCGGATCTCTATGCCAACCATGAGTTCGCCCGTAAATTGGCGGGCAAGTTTCGACAGATCCCCGGCTCCAGCGACGTGGTGGTCCAGCAGCCGATGGGCATGCCGACCCTGCTCGCCGAATCCGACCGCAAGTTCGCGCTCGGCATGAACATGGACCAGACGGACTTCGGCAACAACGTGCTCGTGACCACCACCGGCAGCCAACAGATCGATCAGAAATACTGGCTCGATCGCACAGACCGGCATGTCCTACCGGATCAATGTCTATACGCCGCAGGCGCAGCTCACGAGCATCAACGATCTGATGACCGTCCCGGTTGGTCGGGAGCAGACCGAATCCTCGGGAGCGACGAGAAATGTGCAGCTTCTCGGCAATTTGGCGAAAATTTCAGCCGTTGGCACGCCCGGTGCGGTCACGCACGGAAATATCATGCCGCTGATCGATGTCTACGTGTCCGCCGAGGGACGCGACCTCAACTCCGTCCTGGAAGATGTCGAGGAGGTCATCCACAGCATGGAGTCGGAGCTCCCCCGGGGCGCGATCGATCGAAATCCGCGGCCAGGCCGAAGTGATGCGCGCCGCACTTCGTGAAATGCTCTTCGGTCTCATCGCCGCGGTCGTGCTGGTGTATCTGCTGATCGTCGTCAACTTCCAATCCTGGGTCGATCCCTTCATCATCATTACGGCCTTGCCCGGCGCACTGGCGGGCATCGCAGTGGCATTGTTCGTGACCCATACGAACATTTCCGTGCCGGCGCTGATGGGCGCGATCATGACGATGGGCACGGCGACGGCCAATTCGATCCTGCTCGTGTCCTACGCCCGCGAGCGGATCGCCGTCCATGGCGACGCGATGCGGGCTGCGGTGGAGGCCGGAAAGGCTCGCATCCGACCGGTGCTCATGACCGCTGCGGCCATGATCATCGGCATGCTGCCGATGTCGATGGCGAACTCTCAGAATGCGCCGCTGGGTCGCGCCGTCATGGGCGGCTTACTGGTCGCCACCCTCTTCACCCTGTATTTTGTGCCCTGCATGTACGCCATGATCTACAACCGGCGAACCGCTCGCCAAAAGGAGCAAGTCTGATATGAATAGCCTGCGTGGGAAAGGCCTGGCGATTCTGGCAATTGTCGTGTGCGTGGTGTATTTCGGCTACCGTTATCTATGAGGCAGGACTCGATGCGGCAGTTCTGCAGGAGGAAGCGGTTGACGCGCTCTATCCAGAGGGTGTCCGTGATCAACCCATCGGTGTTGCCGCCGACCGAGACGATTACGCTGCCCGGCAATATTCAGGCCTGGTATGAGGCGCAGATTTACGCGCAGGTCTCCGGCTATGTGAAGATGTGGTACAAGGATTACGGCGCACATCGTGAAGCAGGGCGATGTCCTTGCTGATATCAACGCGCCGGCTCTCGACGCCCAATATGCCCAGGCCAAGGCTGATCTGGAAACCGAGCGTGCCAAGAATGTCCTGGCCGAACTGACCGCGAAACGCTACGTGGCGATGCGCCAGCACCAGGCGGTCTCGGAACAGGCGATCTCGGTACAGGTTCAAGAGGCGAAAGCCCAAGCGGCGAGAGTCAACGCCGCGGAGCAGAACGTCAAGAACTTCGAGGCGCTGATCCGGTTCAAGACGATCGTCGCGCCCTTTGACGGCGTGGTGACCGTGCGCAACATCAACGTCGGGAACTACGTCAATAAAGAAGCGAGCTCTGGAGAGGGTAGCTCTGGCGCAATCAGGGACCTCTTTACCGTGGCCGAGGTCAGTAAGCTGCGCCTCTTCGTCAGCGTGCCTGAGGCGTTCGGGCCCTTTCTCCAGCCAGGCCTGACGGCCGACGTGACGGTGCCACAATTTCCCAATCGTCATTTCACCGGCAAGTTTCTGACCGTCGCTCGTGGGTTCGACGTCAGCACGCGTACGGCCATCACCGTCTTCGAGATTGACAACGAGGACGGAGCGCTGTGGCCCGGCTCCTACGCCACAGTCCGTCTCACGGCTCCGGTCGACAGGAACGTTCTCACCATTCCAACCACGTCGTTGGTCTTCCAGGAGCACGGCGCGCAAATAGCCATGGTGAGTGAGGACGACCGCGTGCATTTCAAACCCATCGCCGTGACCAGAGTCCTCGACAATGCCATGGAGGTCACAGAAGGGATTTCCGCAAGCGACCGCATTATCAACAACCCCAGCGCCGCGTTGCTGGAAGGCGACAAGGTGGTCATCGTCACGCCCGCACCTGGATATCAGATTGACAGATGAACCGTTCGGTCAAAGGAGTCACCGACCACGAAAGCCGCGTCCAAATGACAGGCAAGCGCTTACCATCGAGAGCGGAGGTGTCGCATACCAGTCGCGCCGCGGCGCTGTGCGCCAGTTTCGTGTTGCTGGCGCTCACCCTGCCTGCTTGCAGTTGGTTCCCGGCAGTCGATTTGTCGCCCACGTATACTCCACCTGAATATGTCGTCCCTGCCTCATGGCATGGGTCGAGTCCCTTTGTGGAGGCGACGCCGGCCGATAGCGAACTCCGTCCGGATTGGTGGAAACTGTACGACGATCCGGTGCTGAATAGGCTCATCGAGCAGGCCATGGCGGCGAATCCGGATCTGCAAGCGGCCGCGGAGCGCTTCGTTCAGGCCCGCGATGTGATGATGAAGGCCCGGTCGCAGTACCTTCCTCAGATCGGCTTGGGATTCGGCGCCTCCAACAATCGGATATCCAACGAGAAGTTATTTCGTCCTGAGGGTATTCACCTTACGCAACATACCGTGGAGCTTGGAGGAATCGCATCCTGGGAGCCCGATTTCTGGTCGGCACTCCGCAATGCGACTCGTGTTGAGATCTACCGCGCCGAAGAGCGCGCTGCCGACTATGGGCTCGCGCGCCTCAGCCTGCAAGCGGAGATTGCGTCGGATTATTTCATGCTACGCGGCTTACGACGCGCAGGTCGCGATCTATACGCAATCGATCGACTCTCTACAAAAAGTCGCTCGACCTCGTCCAGAGGCAGTTCGCCGGCAAGATCGCGTCGGCACTCGACGTCGCCCGCGTCGAATCTCTGCTGTTCAGCACCGAGACGAAATTAGCCCAGATTCAAGGCCAACGCCAAGTGACGGAACAGGCGATCGCCATCCTCGTCAACATGGCGCCGGCCAGTTTTAAGCTCGAACCGGTCGATGATCTTCGAGTGGCGACGTTCACGATTCCACAGACTATCCCCTCCACCCTGCTTGAGCGTCGACCCGACATCGCCGCGATGGAACGCCGGATGGCGCAGGCGAACCGCGCCATCGGCATCGCCCGCGCCGCCTTTTTCCCCAATGTGTCGTTCCGGCTCGGCGGCGGGTACGAGGATGGCGGCTTCAATCTGTTCAAGCTGGCCAATAGTTTCTGGTCCTATGGCTCCGCCGTTTCGCTGCCGGTCTTCCAGGGGGGCTATCGTCGCGCCCAATTGCAACAATCCTGGTCGGCCTATCGCGAGACGGAAGACCTCTACCGTTCGACGGTGCTCAACGCCTTTCGCGAGGTCGAGAACAATTTGAGCTTGACGAACCGCCTGACGGTCGCAGTCAATCGACAAGACGCCGCCGTCGGAGCCAATTTAAAAGCACAGAACATGACCATGGAACTCTATCGGGGCGGCCTGGCATCCAGCCTTGAAGTCATTTACGCACAGCTCAACACACTGATGGCACGCATCGATCTCGTCGTCATCAAGGCCGACCTGCTAAAATCCTCTGTTGCTCTCATCCGCGCGCTCGGCGGGGGCTGGAACCGGAGGCAATTGCCCAATGACGAGCAGATCCAACCTTTCGACACGTTCCAATATACCAACCTCGACAAGCCGCTGCCGTTGGGGGAATCGATGTCAACGCGGCCAACAACCGGGTGAATAACGATTTGACCAAGCCGTCCATTCCTTAACCGTCTCTCATAAGCTTGTACGTTAGTGCGTCAATCGCAGCTTGACACCCTTCTAAAGGGTAAGGGTTTGCACCCCACTCCTATCGAGTCTTGCACGGCTTGACTGTCTTGTAGTCTCCAAGTCAGGAGATGAACTACTGGCCGCGGTTGAGAAAAGTGTTCCTGATCCGATTCTCCTCGACGTGAAGATGCCGGGAGAACGGGGATCGAACCTGGAGGCCATTCGCAAAATAACGCAAGATGCGGTGGTAGTCTTGCGGACCGGCTACGAACAGTCGAAGGCGTTGAGGCGATGAAGCGGGGGCCTATGATTTCATCATTAAGACCGTGGACCTCCAGCTGGTGGAACCGGTCGTTAACCGGGCCTTAGAGCACGCGCTACGCCGTCAGGTGGAGCACAACCATTGATGAAGAATTTTTCATGATCCCTTCATGGATCGATCATGTGACGGAGCTACAGTGACATCAACGACTGAGGACACAGTGACCTTCTGAAGCCACCTACACATCGCATCGAACCAACAACCGGGAGGCTGAATCATGGAACAGAGAATAGAGCCAAAAGAACCGGAGTGTGGCGGAACGATGAAACAGAACGGAAGTGGAGATGCCATTCGGCCCCTTCCCGCGAGCGAGCAGCTCTCCACGAGATCCTGCGCTCGTTGCGCGGGCCTGCTCGTGAGCGAGTGGTACTACGACTTGCATAACACCGGTGAACACCACATCGAGTCCCTCCGTTGCGTGCAATGCGGGTACCGTATTGACCCTGTAATCTTACAGAACCAAATCCGGCCACCGGTCGAAAGCCAACCAGTACGGACGGCGCGGCCAAGGTACTCCACAAGGGCAGGCATATTGAGCGAACTCGCATGAGCCACAACAACGGCATAGAAGGAATCGGTACGGGATGTCGTGAAAGGAGGATGAAATGAAGAATGGAGCTGAACGAGGGAATGTGTGGTCGATTGTCCTGGCAGGCGGTGACGGGGTGCGGACCAAGGAATTCATTCGGCGTTGGCTGGGCCACGAGAAACCGAAGCAATACTGTACCTTCGTCGGCTCTCGCTCCATGTTCCAGCATACGCTCGACCGCGCGGCCAGACTGATCCCCTGGGAGCGCATGGTCGTGGTCGCCGCCCGGCACCATCAATATGAAGTCTGGCCCCAGCTCGATGGAAGGCCCGCAGGCATGGTGCTGTTGCAGCCAAAGAACGTGGACACAGCGGCCGGCATTTTTCTGCCCCTCACCTTCATTCTTGCACGCGATCCAGAGGCGACTGTCGTGATCTATCCATCGGATCATTTCATCTCCCCGGAAGATTCGTTTCTGTCGGCCGTGAAACAGGCGGTGCGAGGGAAGCATCGGACTGGGGGGCCGACCGGTCCTGCTTGCGGCCAAGCCGGATAGTCTGGAGCTGGAATACGGGTGGATCAAGCCGGGACGAGTGTTGGGTCGGGTAGGGAAGGCTGTCCTCCACGCTGTGGAGAAGTTCTATTGAAAAACCAGACGAGGGCACTGCTCGGGAAGCGAGGGCCACCGGCAGCCTGTGGAATACGATGGTCCTGGCAGCCAAAGGAAAAGAACTCTGGAAATTGGGATGGCAGTGCTTCCCCGAGATGATGTCCCTCTTCGAACGGCTGAAAAGGCGATCGATACCGCCGAAGCACTGAAGGTTCTTGACATGATCTATGAAGCCATGCCGCGTCGGAACTTCTCCTCGCACTTGCTCCAGTGCATGCCGGAGCGGCTTGCGGTGTATGGAGATGCAGGATGTCCTCTGGAGTGACTGGGGAAATCCGGAACGTATTCTGTCTGGCCTCGAGAAGTTCGGGAAACGACCGGCGATGACGGAAGATCCGCGCCCGTTCCTGTACGTGGGGTGAGGGATTGTTCAGTACATTTCTCTAACGAAGGAGACCTGACGCGATGAACATTCTTGTGATTGGCGGGACCGGATTGCTTGGAAGTCATGTCGTGCAGGGTCTTGTAGCCAAAGGAGAACAGGTGCATGTCCTCATCCGCTCGGCTGACAAGGCCGATGGCTTCCCACTTGGAGCCAGCGGCATTATTGGAGATCTTCACAAGCCAGAGACACTGCGCTGGGCCATGAGAGGAATCGATCGTGTATTTCTAGTCACACCCCTCAGCCCGTCGGAAACAGAAGAGGGGGTGGCGGTTGTGGCGGCGGCGAGTCGCGCTGGTGTTCGGCACCTCGTCTATCTGACGATTTATCATGCAGAACGGGCTCCGCAGATTCCCCATTTCAAGTCCAAGATGGAGATCCAGAAGGCGCTCAGAGCTTCGAGGATGGCATTCACGCTGATCATGGCCAATAACTTGTTCCAGAACGATCTGCTGTATCGCGAGTCGATTCTCGAGGAAGGGATCTATCCGCAGCCGATCGGAGACATCGGACTGAATCGTGTCGATGTGCGCGATATTGCGGATGCTGTGGTCGCGACCCTTACCCAAACCGGGCATGAGTTCCACTGTTACCCGTTGATCGGCGCGGAAGTATTGACCGGGCAGGACGTGGCAGAGACCTATACTCGCGTTCTCGGGCGCAAAGTCCGATACGGCGGAAATAATCTCGATGTCTGGGGGAATAAGGTTGGAGATACGCTGCCGGGCTGGTTGGTCCAGGATTTGAGCCTCATGTACGAATTCTTTCAACAGCGTGGGCTCCGAGCAAGTGATGAGGACTTTGCCCTGCAAGCGAAAGTGCTCGGTCATCTTCCCCGCTACTTCCATACGTTTGTCGAAGAGACGGTTGCAGCATGGGAACGAGATGAGCCTTGTAAACACGCGGCAGTGGGTAAACAAAACGGATGCGTTGTGTGAGGAAGGAAATCCGTTGAAACAGAGGAAGAAGACTCGCGCCAAGGGCGATATCGGAGGAGGTCGTTATAAAACTATTGCTGAGCACCACGAACGTATAAGAGATTCAAGAGACCGCCAGTCTTGGCCTGTTGGACGGGGTGACGACAAACCCGTAGCTCGTAGCGAGAGTGTGGCATCCCCAGTATATGGTTGAAGTGGTTCTGGCCGGCAGCCATATCTTCACCATGCCATTTTTGAATTTCCAGCAGCTGGTCAAACACCCCCTGACCGGTTTGGGTGTGAGCAAGTTTCTAGCAGGCTGGAATGCTCCACTCCAGAAGTTGCCAACGTTTAGAAAAGGAATTCCGCTGTGAATCTAAAAGGTCTTGTTCATCGAGAGCTCGGTGTGGGGCTGACTGAAAAGGAGCTAGCCGGTCCTCTCTCCTTGGCCAAATGAGGAAGGTGCCGCTCATGAATTGGAGTCAGATTGACCAGATGGTCACGCGCGAAGAGCCGCCTAAAACCCCACTTTCGAAACATGGCTCAGCCCCGAAATGCGGGTTTCCCGAAGCATGGTAGCGACAGGCAGGCGAGGCCAACCATCTTGTCCCTCCTGGTTATGTAGTCTATTAGCCCAGGTTGACTAGTCCGGTATCATTGTCGCCTGGGCGCAAGTATAGAAGGTCAATTGGTTGATTCAGTGGTGACCGAATAAGGAATTTAACCTGCTGAGCAAGAAGACTTCGTGATGCATTTCCATTCCATGTATATTTTTCATGCCGAATCAGGTTAACGTGTATCCAAGTTAGTGCGTAACGGTATACCAGCCATAGAGGATCTAGATATTCTTTCCCCCACAAACACTACGAGTGATGCCGGGACACTCAACCGCAGCCTGACACTCTGGAATAGCCTGACCATTGGCTTCGCGACCGTTTCACCGGTGGCGGGGCTCTATGCCATTATTGGCGTGCAGACGGTGGTGACGGGGGGCGGTTGGTTTGGCGCACTGGCGCTCTGTCTGGTGATGCAGATGTTGGTGGCTACCGTCTATGCTGAGCTGTCCTCGCAGATTCCGATTGCGGGGGGTGCGTACAAGTGGGCACGGCAGCTCGGAGGTGCCACCACCGGGAAGTATGCCGGAGTCATCTACGTCAGTTCCACGATCGCCATGCTCACCACGACCGCCTATACCGGCGGGGTGTGGCTTGCGCTTTTTTTTGGATTCGAGAGTGGAGGAGGGCTCACCTTAGTCGTATGGGGCGCCATGTTTTTGTTGCTCTGTACGCTGCTCAACCTGGTTCACGTGAATGTGTTTAAACTGGTCATTTCGCTGGGTGTGTATGCGGAAATCGTCGGTTCGTTCGGCGTGGCGCTGCTGCTGTTTTTCTTTTTCCGACAGCATTCATTTTCCGAATTGTTCCAGCATCTAGGCACGGGCACCGCACCCAGCCAGACGGCTGCATTTCTGGCGGCGCTCGCCATTTCTGGTTGGGCCTTCATCGGTTTCGACGCCTGCTCCACCATCGCCGAAGAAACCCATAACCCCAAGCGGATGGTCCCACGCGCGATCTTTTTATCTCTCTGCATGGTGGGAGGGGTGGTGCTCTTCAACTCCGCCGCCCTGACGTTGAGCTTCAATCGCGACACACTGGTGACATACCAGCGCCACGTCCGATCCCGTCACACCCGTGATCGCCAGTAGCTTTGGAGCCTGGGCTGAAGCAGCCTTTTCTGGCGATCGTCATGATTGCGTTCCTGGCGTGCGGGGCCTCCATGGTGCAATACACGTCGCGTATTGTCTACTCCATGGCTCGCGAGGGCAATATGCCTATGGTGTTCAGCCGGGTGACGGCCTCCAAGATTCCGCGCAATGCGGTGATCTGCGTCGTGCTGCTGGCAGGGCTCGGTTTGCTGTTCGGGTTGAACGATGGGGCAGTGGCCACGGTGATCGCGTTCGGCACAGGCGGGTTGTACGCCATGTTTGCCATGACCACCGGGGTCGGGCTCTATACCCGGCTCACAGGCCGCTGGAACCCCGCACTGGGTGAGTTGAAGTTGGGTGTCTGGGGGTTGGTGATCAATGCGGCGGCCTTTCTCTGGTCGCTGTTTGAATTCGTCAACATCGCCTGGCCTCGTGTCTACGCGGTTGCACCAGATGCACCCTGGTGGCAGCTCTGGGCTGTACCGCTGGTCCTGGGCAGTATTCTCGGTGTCACGACGCTCTATGTACTGATCACGAATGTCCGTAGGGATTCATCGATTCAATTAATCGATGCGGAGAAAGACGTGGAATAGGAAACGCAATGAGGCGTCCCGCATTGTGCTGCGGGACGCCTCATCTCAGCCATTTCTACTTCTTACGGATTTTTCGGTTCGGCAGATGGCCGGAGCGAACCTGGCAGGCCAATACGTCCATGATCACGCGAGTGGAGATCAGGGCAGTGATCTCGGCTGCGTCGTAGGGAGGAGAGCATTCGACAATCTCAATTCCGGCTATGGGTTTGCTGTCCGCGATGACCTGAAGGAACTTCAGCACTTCGCGCGGCAAGAACCCGCCTGGTTCAGGCCAGCCGGTTCCAGGTACGAAGGCGGCGTCCAGACAATCTACATCGAAGCTCAGCCAGACCGCGTCGACGCCGTCCCACGCCACTTCGAGCGCTCGTTTGGCGGCATTCTCAATCCCCATCTCTACGCAATCGGTGACGGTCATGATGGTGGTTTGGCGTTCACGTCCGGACTTCACACCGGGCCGCGGCGCCTGCCAGCCTCCGATCCCGATCTGCACAAGATTTTTTGCCGGCACGTTGGGAATGTTGGTCGCGTGAAACCAGGGTGTGGTGTGCATGCGTTCGTCGAGATCGGTCTCTTGCGTGTCCACATGCCGGTCGAAGTGAATGATGCCGAGCTTGCCGCCATTAAGATTCTCGGCGATCCCCCGCACGGTCGCGAAACCAAGGGAATGGTCGCCACCGAGCACCACGGGAAAGGCTCCACTGGCGTAGACGTGCGAAACACCCTTACTGACCTGATCGAATGTCTTTTCAATGTTGCCGGGAATGGTAAACACGTCGCCGAGATCGCACATGGAAATAGACTCTCGCAGATCCACGCCGAGTTCGAAGCTGTAGGACCCATACAGAGCCGAGATCTTGCGAATGCCCTGAGGGCCGAACCGCGTGCCGGACCGATAGGTCGTGCCGCCATCGAACGGCGCCCCGATAATGGCCACGTCGTACTGGCCGCACTTGCGTACGTCTTCGATGTAGGGAGCTTTGACAAACGTGTTGATCCCGGCGAAGTGGGGGAGTTCTCCCCGACTGAACGTGGGAATCCGGCGATCCTTAATCGAATCGGCGCCGGGTAGGCCCAGTTCAAGACCTCGGGCTATTTCTTCTTCATACTTCGTGGTCGGCAGCAGCGCCTCGGCTTCGACGGCGTATTTCGCCTCTGGACCATAGTTGTCATGCAGGGGAACCTTGCCTCTGTATTTCCGCTCTTTAGCCAAAACGTCACCTCCTTACTGCCCGCAGTAATCGTCGTGGAATCTTGTCATTTGGTCTGTCCGTTTGATTGGCTGTATCAGAGGATGCTGTTCTGAGTCAAACAACTGTGACAAGACCAGATCGACCAGACGCAATCTTCATGAGGAATCGATTTTAGGAGTGAAGGGAAGGGGAAGTCAAACGATACCGGGTGCTTGGTATATACAAGAAACGCGTGTGGCCAGCACTCTCATGTCTCATGGAAGATGACTCCGTAGAAATTAATTTGTGATTCGTCTTCAGTTTCTCGAAATACTGGTATGTGCAAGGCGATTCGGCATGTCGATGCTTGACGGAGTGAGTGAATCGGCTGAAAATGCAAGACTGTGTTTTCTCCGATATGAATATCAAAGAACAGACTGTTCATCGGTGTCTGTCTACATCTTGAAAGGAGTGTCACATGGCGAGGAAAACGATCACAGCGGGAAGAAAGAAGAAGTTTGGCGCTGCGGCTTCTCCAATACGCAATGTGGTTCCCGATCGCCTCGATCTGCGCGATAGGGTCTATATGCCGCCGGTGGCAGTGGTGCCAGGCTTGACGCTTGTTCCGAAGTCTCACATCCCTGTGCTCAATCAGAAACAGACCAACGCCTGTACAGGCTTCGCGCTGGCAAGCGTCGTGTATCACTTGCAGCACACAGCGAAACGCAAGCAGCTGGATTGTGGCGTGGCCCCATTCATGTTGTATTCGATGGCGCGGCGGTATGACGAATTTCCTGGCGACCCAGACATCGATACCGGATCGAGTCTGCGCGGCGCAATGAAAGGCTGGTATAAGCACGGCGTGTGTTCTGACAGGTTGTGGACCTCGGAGCACATGCCGACAGGCCCAGTGACAAAGTCGGCAAATGACTGGTGGCTCGATGCCGTACAGCGCCCGCTCGGGGCCTATTATCGCGTCGACACGCGTTCGATTACCGATATGCATGTCGCACTCAACGAGATCGGCATTCTGTATGCCAGCGCGGTCTGCCACTCCGGCTGGGATGAAGGATCCTCAAAAAGATCACAGGCCAAAGGCGGGTATTGGATGATTCCACGACGGAAAGCAGGCCCCAGCGACGGTGGTCATGCCTTTGCGATTGTCGGCTATAACCAAGATGGGTTCATCGTGCATAACTCGTGGGGGACGGGCTGGGGTACGAGAGGTCGCGCGGTGTTGCCGTATGAAGACTGGCTTGACCATGCGATGGACTGTTGGGTGGCACAGCTGGGTGTGGTGACCGAACTGCATCTGACGATCGCGAAGTCAACGACCTTGCGTCTGGAGGCAGGCAAAGTGCAGCTCGCCAGCGAGTCCTCGTTGCGCACACGGGAGATCAGCCCGTTCATCATCGACATGGAGAACAACGGACGGCTCAGCAATACCGGCGATTTTCGCACACAGGAGTCCGACATCGAGTCGCTTGTCACGCATCATCTCGGCAAGGCACGGACAGCATGGGGCTTGGGTAAGAACGATCCCGTGGATATCGCCATCTATGCGCATGGCGGTCTCACATCTGAGGATACTGCGGGAGAAACCGCGGCGAGATGGATTCCGGCACTGTATGAACATAAGATCTTTCCAATCTTTCTGATGTGGGAAACCGACCTCTGGTCCACGCTCAAAGGGCGCCTTGCGGACATCTTTAGAGGACCAACCACGTCCGACCGGCGGCTTGTTCGACAGAGTCAAGGATTGGTGGAATGAACGGCTGGAAAAATTATTGGCCGTGCCAGGGACGGCGATCTGGAGCGAGATGAAACAGAATGCGGATGCAATTTCCAATACGGCCGAGAGTGGAGGAATGAAGCTCTATACAGCATGCCAACAATCGCCGTTCTTTGCCGATCTCTCCAAGGTGCGCCTGCATCTCGTCGGCCATTCAGCCGGATCGATCCTGCACAGTCATGTCGTCGATCGGCTGGGAGGGCAGGGCTGGGAATTCGAAAGTGTGAACTTTCATGGCGCCGGCGGTACGAGTCGATCTCTTCGAGGAGACGGTCGTCCCCGCCATCAAAAATGGCAAGGTCAAGCGCTTCAATCAGTTCCATTTATCCGACGACATAGAGCAGAAGGATCCGACGTGCAAACCGATTCTTGGCTACAGCCGCTCGCTGCTCTACCTGGTGTCGCAGTCGCTCGAACACGGACAGTCGACGCCGATACTCGGCATGGAGAAGTATTTCAACGACCAAATTGGATCGATGAAGTTGCCAAACGTCTATACGTGGGCTGCACCAGGCCAGGAATCGAAAAGTACGACACATGGCGGATTCGACGACGATCAGGTGACGATGATGAGTGTGATTGCGCTGATGAAGGGGAACACACCCTAGCCCGCATCAGTCACGAAGGCTTCTCTTGCAACCGCCGCTATGTTGTTGCGGCAAGTGTTGGCCTGCGGGTGTCACAAGTGAGCGTCGTCCTCGATAGCTCGAATGTCACGGGAGGAAACAACGGGGTTGAGAGTCTATCTTTTATGACCCGGCGCGCGGCGTATCCGAGTTCGCTTCCCAGCTTGGTGGTGAAGCTGCCTAGAACCGTTTTCAAAAATTCCGCGAGTTGAGTCTGCAGGGAAGATTGCTGATATGTTCTCCTCCAACCACACATCGATCACTTAGCAGGGTGCTGAAAAAGTCCCCCAGCAGAAGAAGATCGCCGCAGTATCTTGTGAAGCGTGTCTCGTTTCCGGATAGGACCTGATGGCTGAAAGCTGATTGCTGATAGCTTTAGCGCGAGAGACGAACGACGCTTCACGGGGAAGAATCATACATCGGCGGTTGAGCAGAAGTCTTTGGGAATGATGCGGGTTAAGATCAGGCCGCTTTGTCGATCTGCTGCGCGACAGCTTGAGTGTATGCGGCTTTGAGGTCCTCGTTGTCCTCTGCTTGCATCTTCAACTGCAGAAGATGCTGCTCAAGTTCACGGATTCGCCGATCCCGTTCGGCTAGTTGCAACTCGACTTCTTGGAGTGCGGTCATCGGGTTCTCGATCGCCTGCAATTTCGAGGCGGCGTCTCTCAGCTGATGCCGGGCTTTCTCCAGCATCTGCTCTTTGAGATGCATCATGGCGGTGACGTCCGTGAGCTGTTGTGTGAGTTTGCCTGCGGATACGTTTCTCAATAACCATCCGACTACGCCTCCGATGCCTGCCGCGATGATGAGACACCCCAGCATTTGGTTGATAAACATGGTCATAGGTCGGTCTGTCCTTTCACTCGAAGCTCGATTCGTCGGTTGCGTTGGAGGCCTGCCCGATTCTCCGCCACGGACAGCGGTCGTGAGGCACCATAGCCGACGGCGGTGAACTGCTTGGGCAGACCGTGCTTGGCAAAGTAGCGACGCACGGCATCAGCACGGCGCTGGCTGAGCTGGATGTTATAGTCCGGCTCGCCGTATTTGTCTGTATGCCCGCCAATCTCAATGGGGGTGGTAGGGGATTGCCGTAATTGGGCAATCAACTGGTCCAGTGTGGCAAGACTGTTGGGAGTCATCGTGGTGCTGTTCGATTCAAACTCGATGGACCCGCGCGCGAGGATCTCATTCAATTTCTTCTGAAGCGAGGCAGGAGAGGCCTCAGTCAGTGATGGAGATGCTGGCAGAGGAGGAGACTTTGGGGTTAACTCCACCACCTGGGTGGGAGACGTTGGGGATGGGGCAGTGGGTGTGGGAGACTTCTGGGATAGTGTGGTGGTGGAAGGCACCTTTGGGGATGGGACTGCCACTAGTACCGGAGCCTTTAGAGAGGGAGCTTTCTGGGATGGGTTTGTGGGAGAGGGAGCCTTCGTGGGCCGGCCCGTCACAATACGATCTTCCAGTTTCAGCCCTGTTTGCGTCAGAGGGGCAATATCTCGCAGCACGGTGGCCTTGGCACGATCGCCGTAGACTTGGCCACTCACGACAATTGTACGACCGTCGATGATGATGGAGCCTCTTTCTGTCATGTGAGCTAGGACGGGGAGGACTTGGGAGACGTTGTCGGCCCAGGTGACAGGCCCCACCCTCGGATCCACCGTCAACTCATCGACGACATTGCCTGGCGTTGCTCCATAGAGTTCTAGGGCCCGCTGAAGAATTACGGCCTTGCTGGATTCACTGGGAAGCGAGCCACGAGGATTAGCATTCCATGCTCTACCCGTGCATGAAAGTTAGCTGTGGTGGCTGGGCTCGATGCTGTTGATGGAGGAAGGTGGCGTGGAAGGCAGAGCGCGGCAAGGAGGCCAAGTGCAACAATTCCAGCTGCTAAAATCGCTGCACTCTTCATGCTTCACCTCTTGGACGGACAGGCCCGTACATGCCTCAGTAAAACCTAGCAGATAAGTGAAAAAAATGTGTCAGGAGGCACTCTTGTCCCTAATAACTTTTCCAGTATGTGAATCGTGCGCAGCCTGTGATCGGAATGCCTGGTCTCTATGTGGGAGTGGTGGCGGCCCCAAAGGGCTCCGAAAGCCATGAGTTCACGCCATTCGCGACAACGCTGTCTGATGGGGAAGCTCCGTCTTGGTTTTTGGCAGGAGCTGTAAGGCCAGGAGAACTTGAGTCTCAATCAGATTGCATCGCCAAAAATATCAATGGGTTACAGGGAAGCGAACTCAGGTAAAGCCTTGACTTGGCCAGCAGAGGGCAGAAAACATTATCTGAGTTAACGATCTGAATTCACTCGGGCGTGTGTTGTCACCGCTAGGGCGTCCCGCAAATTGGGTTTGTCGGGAAGCCGGCTGAGGCTCGCTAAGGAGTTTCAGAAGGATTTCGCCTGGCACTGTCCAAAAGGGCCATTCCGGGAGGGGCTGGGGCGATGGGCGTGCGCCGCGCTAGTCCGCATTATTCATAAAGGTTCGTCACCGCCGCGTATCTGCGTTTGCACAGAAGCTCGGCGGGCTAGAGCCGCTGGCCGTACTTCTGCTCATGGAGCTTTTTTGCTTCGTCAATCCACTTGTCCCGCTTGATCCGGTCGGGGGCGGTGTAGAGCTTTTTCGCGACCTTGTCGATGTCCTCCGGCTTCCAGCGTGCAATTTGGACAAAGGTATGCAATCCCATCTTGTTCAGGGTCCGCGCAAAGACGGGGCCGATCCCATGAATCTTACTGAGATCGTCTTTCAGTCCATCTTTCGCTGCTTTTGCCTGTTCTATTTCCAGGCTTAGTTGACTTACATTTTGACGGGTCTTTTGGCGAGGAGGCACGGCCCCGCCATCGGTCTTGATGCGGAGTGCGGCCCGCAATTCGACCAGGCGTTTGCGGAGATGGGCGATCTCCGCTTGCTTTTCTTCCACCGTCTTGACCTGATCCACCAGGCCTTGCTGTTGCATTTCGAGTTCTTGAATCCGGCGTTGCAGGTCGTCGATCCGTTCGGCTCGTTCCTGCAGGAGTTGTTCATCGACCAGAAGCTGGGCTCGGAGCTGGTCCTGTGCCGCAAGCTGTTTTTGTAACATGGCGATCTGTGTTTCGTGTTGCGCGAGGGCGTGGGCATACTTGATTTCCCACTGCGTCAGCGATTCCTCTCGCTCCTGAATCTGTCGGGTGAGAGGCTCCAGTTCGCCGATTCGTCGCTCCCGGTCGGCCAGTTGGCTGTCGAGTTGGTGCAGTGCGGCTTGATGCTCGGCATCTCGATCACTGAGCTGTACTTCCAACCAATGGACTCGTCCTTGGGCTGGTTCGAGTTCCTCCACGCGCGCGCGTAACCGATCGGTTTCAACGGCAGTGGCTTCCAACTGGCGACGCGGCGCTGAAGGTTATGCCGTTCTTGCTCATTCGACTCGAGCGTCTGTTGAGCCTCCTGGCTGGTGAGATGGAGTTGTTGGACTTCTTCCTACTGTGCTGCGGCGGCCGCCGCGGCATACTCGTCCGCACGCCGGCGAACAGAGGCTTCTTCCGCCTCCAGGACCATCAGTTGCTGCGTGCGGACGGCCAACTCCTCTTGAAGCGCCTGGAGGCGATCGTTTTGTGTAAGGAGTTCCTGCCGGGTGGATTGGTTGAACTCCTCGGATTCGATGATCTTGCTCTCGAGAAGTCTGCATCTCAGCGGTTTGGGCTTTCAGCTCATACTGCGCCTTCTCGAGCCGCTGTTCTTTGCGGCCGCAGGGTGGCGGTGACGTCCCTGAACTGCTGCGTGCGTTGGCCGGGCGGATAGGTGTCGCAGCAGCCATCCGACTCGCGCCGCCGATAGCCAGCTGCGACGATGAGGCACCCCAGGATCTGGCCGATGAGCTCTGGTCATAGGTCGCGCAACTCCTTTCACGCGCAATTCGATGCGACGGTTGTGCTGGAGGCCGGCCCGCGTCTGTGCCGCCGACAACGGTCGTGAGGCGCCATAGCGAACGGACGGTGAACTGATTGGTGAGGCCGTGGCTGATGAAGTAGTGCCGCACGGCTTCAGCGTGGCGGCGGCTGAGTTCAACGTTATAGTCCTGCGCACCGAACTTATCTGTATGACCGCCGATCTCAATGGCCGCGCGAAGGGTTTGGCGTAATTGGGTGATCAGCTGGTCCAGTGTGGCTCGACTGCGGAGAGTCATCGTTGTGGTGTTCGAATCGAATTCGATGGAGCCGTGCGAAAGAATCTCATTCAATTTCTTCTGGAGTCAGGGAGAGGAGGTCGGGACCGGAGCCGACTGAATATGATCTTCCAACTTGAGCCCAGTCTTTGTAAGTGGGACAATCTCTCGCAATACAGCAGCCTTGGCGCGATCGTTGTCGACTCGGCCGCTGAGGACAATCGTGCGGCCGTCGATGATGATGGAGCCTCGTTC
>CAVUMA010000011.1:0-35269 GCA_963742465.1 uncultured Nitrospiraceae bacterium
GCTGTGTGTAACCTGCTCGACCAGTACGTATTGCTCACGTTTCCCCTCGCTCGTGCAACAACTGGCGACCGCGCTCGGCGTGGACTATGCCTATATTTCCGAACTCAGCGAGGACGGCGCCACGTTTCGCTCGCGGGCGGGCTGGGGCAAGGGCCGACCGCTTCCGTCGTTTGACGTGCCGACGCACGGTCCCTGTGAAACCGTCCTGACGCGCAAATGCGTCCACCACCCGGACCAGCTTCGTGCGTTGTATCCCCACGTCCAGCTGATTCAAGACATCGGTGTCGAAAGCTACTGCGGTGTCCCGATTGTGGATGCATCTGACAGAGTTGTGGGACATCTGGCCATCATGGACTCCAAGCCGATGCCGGATCACCTGCGCGCGACGTCGATTCTCGGTATTTTTGCGACGAGAGCCGCCGCCGAATTCGAGCGGCTGCGTTTCGAACGCGCCATGCGCAAGAGCGACCTGACACTGCGAAAGATCGACGAGGGGACGGCTGCGACGACCGGCGCGGAATTTTTCAATTCCCTGGTGAAGAGCCTGGCCGAAGCCCTGCAGGCCAAGTATGCCTTCGTCTCCAAGTTCGTGGAAGGCAACCGCGCCCGCGTGCGGACCCTGGCCTTTTGGAAGGGCGACGGGTTTCTCGACAATTTTGAATACGACTTGCTCCATACGCCCTGCGAACGGGTGCTGGCGGGAGAGGTGTGCCTCTTCCCGGAGAAGGTACAGGATTTATTTCCCGATCATCGGGAGGATCTGGCCAAGCTAGGCGTTGAGAGCTATTTGGCGATTCCCGTCTCGGACCGTTCCGGCACGGTGATGGGACACCTCGCCGTGATGGATACCAAGCCGATGCACGACGATCCTCGCGTGCTGTCCGTGTTCAAGATCTTCGGAGTCCGAGCTGGGGCCGAACTGGAACGGGAGCGTATGGACGCGCAGCTCAAGGAGAACGAAGAACGACTGCGTGATTTGTTCGACGAGGCGCCGATCGCGTACGTGCACGAAGGTCTCGATTCCCGGTTCATCCGAGCCAACCGTGCGGCCATGCGAAGCCTCGGCATCACGCCGGACCAAGTCGCTGGCACCTACGGCAGTTCGTTGGTGCCCGATACGCCGGATGCGCAGCGCCGCCTGAAGGAGGCGTTTGACTCCATCGGGCGCGGGCACCGACACCAGTGGCGTCGTGCTGGAGCTGCGTCGCAAGGACAACGGCAAGCCGCTCTGGATTCAGTGGTGGTCGAGGCCCGACCCGAGCGGCACGTATCACGCGCACGATGTTCATCGACATTACCGAGCGGGTGTTGATGGAACAGGAGAAGGCTCGGCTCGAAGCTCAGAACGTCTACCTCCAGGAAGAAATCAAAGGCACCCATAACTTTGAAGAGCTGATCGGCTCGTCCACGACACTCAAGAAGGTTTTGAAAAACGTGGAACGCGTGGCGCCGACCGACTCGACCGTATTGATCATCGGCGAGACCGGGACCGGCAAGGAGTTGATCGCGCGGGCGATCCACAACTTGAGCCCACGCAAGAACAAGCCGCTGGTCAAGGTGAATTGCGCGGCGATTCCAGCCGGGTTGATCGAAAGTGAGCTGTTCGGTCATGAGAAAGGCGCCTTTACGGGCGCGCTGACGAAGAAGATGGGTCGCTTCGAGCTGGCCGACAAGGGGACTATCTTCCTCGACGAGATCGGGGAACTGCCGCTCGACTTGCAATCCAAATTGCTTGCGCGTGTTGCAGGAAGGAGAATTCGAACGGGTGGGCGGGACGCAGACCTTCACGATCAACGTACGGGTGATCGCGGCGACCAACCGAGACCTCGAACAGCTCTCGAAAACGGGCCACTATCGGCCCGATCTGTATTACCGCCTCAACGTGTTTCCGATTCATTTGCCCGCGTTGCGCGAGCGCGAGGGCGACATCCCCCTGCTGGTGCAATATTTCGTCCGCAAGTTTGCGGTGAACTTCGGCAAGAAGATCGACCGGATTCCGGAACGGATGATGTCGGCGCTCCAGCGCTACCAATGGCCGGGAAACATTCGTGAACTGGAGCATGTGATCGAGCGCGCGGTGATCTTGAGCGAAGGGTCGGAATTGGAACCGATCGAGTGGCTCTCGCCGTCACACGGCAAAGCTGGCGCGGTGAAGGCGCTGACCCTGGAAGAGATGGAACGGCAGCATATCGTCGACGTCCTGGAGCACACGAACTGGCGCGTGAGCGGCGAGAAGGGCGCGGCCAAAATCCTCGGCCTCAATCCCACCACGCTCGAAGCCCGCATGAAGAAGCTCAACATCACTCGCGTGAAACGTGAGATGTAACACACACTGATCGCTCGCATCACGCATTCCCCCTTCCTGTTTCTTTCTCCCTGCTATCAGCCATACGCCACAGCTCTTTTTCCATCGAAAGTTCCCAATTAATTGGGACAGTCCCACTATGTTAGGAATTGACCTCCGCTGCCCGTTCGCTTCTTCTGTCGATACCGACGAGACTCGCCTTTTCAGATCAAGCACTTATGATCGCTCGTCCGCCTCACGATGAGCCCGGCATCACTGTTGCTGAATACCCGGTCAACAGACGATCACAAGGGAGCGGGAGAAGCGATGCTCAAGATTACGAAGATTCAAGAAACCAGGAGCGACGTACTCCTCAAGTTGGAGGGCAAAATCACCGCAGAGTGGGCCGCCCTCCTCGACGGCGAATGTCGGTCGCTCCTTCAACAGGAGAAAACCGTGCATCTGGATTGCTCCAATGTTGATTTCATCGATGCCATGGGGATTGAGGTCATGAATAACCTTCTTCGGACGCAAGTCACCCTTATGAGCGCTCCCGGTCTATGTAACGGAGTTGCTGGAGATCGGAGACCGGTCATGAACGCAGACGCCACCACCAATACAGAGTCCATTGGTCACAGCCCATCGATCAGCCGGAGGTCACAGACTACCAGGTCGTCAGGTCCCACGAAGAGCGAGGACACACTCATCGCGAGGCTCAGGCGCGGTGACGAGGGGGCTTTCGATGAACTGGTTAACCAACAGCATGGCACGCTCATCCGAATGGCCATGGGCTATGTGGCCGATCGGGAAGTGGCGGAAGAAGTCGTGCAGGACACCTGGATGGCGGTGATCGGAAGCCTGAATCGGTTCGAAGGCCGGTCGTCGCTTCGCACCTGGGTCTGCGGGATTCTGATCCACAAGGCCAAGGATCGTGGCGTCCGCGAGAAGCGCCATTCGACCTTCTCGGCTTTCGAGTCCTATGACGATGACAATGAGGAAGCGGTCGATCCGTCCCGCTTCCAACAGAGTGGCGAATGGGCCGGGCACTGGGCCTTCCCGCCACAGCCCTGGGACGACCAGACGCCGGAGAAACTCCTGGCCAGCCAACAGGCGGTCAATGCGATGCAGCGGGCGATCGAGGCGCTTCCTGCGACCCTAAAAGAGGTCTTGATCCTTCGCGATGTCGAAGGCGTGGATGCTAAGGAAGTCTGCGAATTGCTGAAAATTACGGAAACCAATCTCTATGTCCGGCTCCACCGGGCGCGGGAGCGAGTGCGGGCGGCAGTCGAGACCTATCTGGAGAGTGGAAAGAAGGCGCTGTAAGAAACCTATGAATGGGGGGACTCAGGGGTGACACCTCAATTGGAGGGCCCCTATATGAAAGACCATGCTTCACAAGGGATCGACAGAGGACTCACTTGCCGCGATGTCACGGATCGAGCCTCTGAGTATCTGGACGATCGCCTTCCCATCCTGACCAAAGTCCGTGGTCGGTCTGCATCTCACGTTCTGCGCCCACTGCCGTGCCTATGTGAAACAGATCGATCTCGTTTCCTCTGCGCTTAGGAGCCTCCCCAAGCTCTGTCCCTCGCCGGTGAATCGTCTTCGCCTGCGCCAGCAGTTTGCTGCGAGGCACACCAGCTGGAGCACTCGCCCCTAGCAGTGGGTTTCTCACCGAGGACTGTCCATGGACGAGAACTTGTTATCCTCACCGACGACTTCCACTATGAAATGGACTCGTCAGATACATCTGAAGAACGTCATGTAAGGACGCTAGGGACTCAGGCGACTACGTGATAGCAGCGAAGAAGACAACTGGCAACGAAGAGAGACTTGGTTGCTGCAATCTTAACCTCAGATCGAAGAAGGAGACTTGTGATGAATCACGACAGCCACTGCCACGATGCCAAGGGAGAGTGATACCGATACCGCCTTGAGCGAGAAACTGCAGGCACTGGGAACATTCATGACCCGCTACGAACTGGTTGTGGTTTTCGCCTGAATGGAACGTGGTGCGATTAAGGTCTTTGTGAATGTCGCATACGAGTAACAGCTATGGTCGTGACCAGTAGATCTGGGCTGGTTGAAGGGCGCCTGTGTTGACTCGAATATTCGAAGGGCGTAGGAAGCGTGGGGTATTGTTTCTCACTATTAACTAGGAGGTCTTCGATGAAAAAGATCATGCTGTCACTCGTTGCAGTTATGTGTCTGGTAGGTTTCAGCTCCCTTTCATTTGCCGAGGATATGGGGAAAATGAAGGGATGAGATGAAGGGCATGAAGATGAGATGAAAGGGAGATGAAGGGCAAGATGAAGGGCGAATGAAAGGAAAGCAAGGTGAGATGAAGGGTGACATGAAAGGCACAACACGATGAGATGAAGGGTGAGATGAAAACCCAACACAACGAGATGAAGGGCGAGATGAAGGACATGAAGGGCGAGATGAAGGGAGCCATGGGGAAGTAGGCGTCCATCCGACCTTCCTGTCTTCGATTCCTACGGCCTGCGGTCGGTTATACCGATCGCAGGCCGTCCTGTCTCTGCTCCCGCACCAGTCTGTAAGATTCGAGGCCGGACACCGACCAAGTAGCAGACAGGTGATTCCAAGCCAGAGGAGACACGATCATGGCCTCACTCATTCACGAAGAAGCTGGAACCAGTAAAGGCCGGGAGGACGAGCCAGTCTCGGAACTCGCGATGAGGGCCGAACCAGTTCCCACTCCAAAGAACCGTCTGATTCCGATGGTCTTACTGCAAACCAGGGTGACGTCCCAGCCGCACGACCTGCTTCAGCCCCAGTGGTCGAGAGGGTCTACCGCCATCGACTACCCGTACGAATCAGCCATTGGCTCAATGTTCCCTATTCTCATCATCCTGATCATGAGCGGACTCCAAATTTTCAATGCGCATCCTGCCCTCTATTGGGGCGACCGTTCCGATCGTGACCAGCCGTTGCTCTCGATTCGTCCTATGAAGACCGAGAGCGGCGAGATGCGCGGCATCACGACGATTCTGGGCCATAAGTTCGACACAACGGGAGTTCTCGGCTATTCGGATGGCTCGCGCCGTGCCTTTCCTGCGTGGGCGACCGTTCCGAGCGCCAAATTTCTGGCGATGGGACGGCAGTGGCATCTGTTCTTTGCGTGGCTCCTCGTCATCAATGGCCTGTTCTTCACGGCCTATGCGTTGATCAGCCGGCATGTCACGCGCGACCTGGCTCCGACCGGCAAGGATCTGCGTGGCATCGGCAAGGCGGTCAAAGATCACGTGGTTCTCCGGCATCCCAAAGGGGATGAAGCCAAGCGGTACAACGTGCTGCAGAAACTCGCCTATATAGTGATTCTGTTTGTGGTGGCGCCGCTGATCATCTTGACGGGCCTCACGATGTCACCGACGATCGATACGGCGTTCCCCTGGCTGCTCACGATCTTCGGTGGACGGCAGGCGGCGCGGACGATTCACTTTATCGCCTGTTTTTCCTTCGTCGGGTTCATTGTGGTTCATGTGGTGGAAGTGATCCTGACAGGATTCTTCAACAACATCCGGTCGATGGTGACGGGATGGTTCGTCGTGAAACATGAGCATGAAGGAGCGAGTCATGAAGCATGATCGTGCAATGGAGCGGAGACAGTTTCTGAAGGGGACATTGGGCGCCGCGAGTCTTGTGGCGCTTGCTGGCTGCGATAACCTGACGCAGAGCAGTTGGTTCCCTTCGATCTTGAACAAGACGGAGAAACTGACTGAACGAGTCCAACGGGCCGTCACGCCGACGAATGCCCTGGCCAGAGAATATGGGGATGCCGACATCTCGAAGGTGTTTCCGGCGAACGGCAATACCGATCCAGGTACGGAAGACTATGCTGAGCATGTGGCAAAGAATTTCTCCGAATGGACGGTAGAGGTTAGCGGCTTGGCTCAGGCCCCGAGGAGTTGGTCGCTCGCGGCACTCAAAGAGTTGCCATCGCGGACACAAATCACCGCCACGATTGCGTCGAAGGCTGGAGTGCCATCGGCAAGTGGACCGGCGTCCCGCTCGGCGATCTGATGCAGAAGGTTCAGCCGTTGCCGAATGCCAAGTTCGCCGTCTTCCATTGCGCCGATGTGGACGATGAAGGGGTGCCTTACTACGAGAGCATGGCCCTGTCCGACTGCTATCACCCGCAAACGATCCTGGCCTATGAGTTGAATGGCACCCCGCTGGACATTCCGCATGGCGCGCCACTTCGTCTTCGCTTCGAACGGCAGCTCGGCTACAAGCAGGCCAAGTATGTGAGGAGGATCGAATTGGTGGAGACACTGTCCGACATCGGTGGCGGCAAAGGCGGCTATTGGGAAGATCAAGGGTATGAATGGTACGCGGGCATCTAGTCGTGAAGCGTGAAACGTGAGAGGTTCGATCAAACAAGTCCGAAACACACAGCTCCTTTGCTATGGCATTGGAATTCCTGTCTGAACATCCTATTCGGCATGAAGGAACTTGAGCGGTGACCTAACAACTGGGGGCTGGTCAACCGTGCCGCCGTGGGAGTGGAGAAAGAGGAACAGGTGAGCGGAGCGTGGCGGTCCGTTGATTAACAGCATCCATCAGCATTCTGTTCAAGTTCCTATGATTTCTCTCGTCGGGGTGGATCATCAAGTTCAATACAACGGTCCTTCAAGCTCTGAGATCAAAATCCCTACCGTTTTTAACCAAAGGTGAGTTTGTTTTATCAGGGTTTTCCCTCTGTCGTCGCGACGGGTCGAAAACAAATGCTTTGGGAATGGGAGAGATGGAGTATCACGAAGCCCTCAAAGTGAAATTATCTATATGGGGGCTCGAAGGCATTTGCAGGGACTCATTCGACTGTAAGAATTGCAGCCTTTGGACGACGAACGAATAGATCATGTCATACCGCAAATGGACTCAGCGGTTCTTTCCACAGGAACGGAGGGGGCCATGAAGGTCACAGAGATCTGGAGATATCCGGTTAAAACCATGGCAGGCGAGAAACTGCAACGGGCACGCATCGGCCCGCTTGGCATTGAAGGCGACCGAGTCATACATGTCGAGGACGCACGGGAACGGGTAATCACCTCACGCTCCCATCCGCGTTTCCTTGGTCATAAGGGTACGCTGGGTCTGGACGGCGAACCTCTGGTGGACCGTCGACCGTGGGACAGTCCAGAGGTCGCCGCCGAGGTCGCAGATATAGCTGGGCCGGGCGCGAAGCTGGTGCGCTACGATGGCATTGAACGCTTCGATGTATTGCCGTTGCTGGTGGCCACCGACGGCGCCATCGCCGCCTTCGGTCACGACCATCGCCGCTTGCGGCCCAACCTCGTGATCGGTGCCGTCGATGGATTGACCGAGCGCGAGTGGCCAGGCGGCTGCTTGCGCATCGGCACGGTGCTCATTGGGGTCCAGGATTTGCGCCTCCGGTGCATCATGACTTCGTACGATCCCGACACGCAAGTCCAAGACAAAGAAATCACCCGCGGCATCTACCGGAGGTTTGAGGGCAAACTCGCGCTCAATTGCTTCGTGATCGAGAGCGGCGAAATCGCTGTGGGCGACGATGTGCAACTAGTGCGTGGCCGTGCTTGCGCTGAATCTGCCGCCGCCGCAGTCTTCGCCGAGTAGCCTAACCAAGCCCAACAACAAGAGAGGTTCTAATGAACTACGTACCCGCCATCGCAGATACCACAGTGCGGACCGGAACCATCGAGGTACAAGGGCTCAACATCTTTTACCGAGAAGCGGGTATGCCCGGCAGTCCCAAGCTTGTGTTGCTCCACGGCTTTCCGGCCTCATCGCATCAATACCGCAACCTCATTCCAGCACTGGCGCACAAGTTCCATGTCATATCGATGGATTACCCCGGCTTCGGCAACAGCGCCTTGCCAGATCCGACTGAGTACTCATACACCTTTGACAAGACCTCGGACGTGGTTGAGGGTTTTCTGAACCAAAAAGGCTTCACCCGCTTCGGTCTCTTTGTGCAGGATTACGGCGGTCCGGTGGGCTTCCGCATCCTCGCGCGCCGCCCGGAATGGTTGCAATGGCTGATCGTCCAAAACACCAACGCCTATGAGGAGGGTTTCACGGCCGCCTGGGACGGTTTCCGCAACGCGCTGTGGAAGAAACGGACACCCGAATCGGAAAAGCCGCTCATGGGCTTCCTGGAAGTGGACGCTATCCGGAGCATTTATCTCCACGGGCACAAGAAGCCGGAGTTGATCAGCCCAGACAACTGGAACATGGATGCTCGCTTTATGGAGCGCCCACAGGCTCGGCGAATACAGATGGAATTCTTCTACGACTACCGCACCAACGTCACCCTGTATCCGAGGTGGCAAGAGTTTCTGCGAAGTCGCAACCCCAAAACGATCATCTTCTGGGGCCAGGACGACATCTTCTTCACCCGCGAAGGTGGCGAGGCCTATTTGCGGGATTTGCCCCAGGCTGAGATGCATCGACTCGATTCGGGTCACTTCGCGGTGGAGGATTGTCTGGATTACATCGCCAGGAACATCCTACGCTTCTTTGACGAGAAGGTAGCCTCCAAGTAGCGAGTTCGAGACGAGGCGCAGTTGCAAGTCTGGCAGTGTAACCTTCCCCCAAAAAACAGGCCACGCTGTGCTGGAGTTTTATCATCTCGCAAAGAGCTAGAAGAGTAGATGGGTCGAAAGGAAGCCCCCGGAGGGCCGGAGGCTTCCCAGTGAAGCAGCTCAGCGCTTCAAGACGTGAGCGGCGATCCACTCCTTGGCGTCACGCGCGACGGTGACAAGGGCTTCAAGGTCATTGAGACCGAACGATGTCCCATTGCGCCACGCGCCGGACTGATCCTTGAACGGGCGGGAGAAGGTCGTTGAGAAGAACGGACCCTTCTCGCTGACATTCTGCCAGATCGTCGCTTTGATGTTGCCACATCGCAGCGTGTTCGCGGGTTTGTTGTTGGTAGCCATCTTGTTTCCTCCTTTGTTGAAATGAAGTTGGCTCTCTCACAGGAAGAGGAGAGCCAATGCACATTTCACGGAGGAAACGTGAGGCAGAGGCCGTCGCCGGCGTGCCGGAGAGGAATAAGCGGCGGGAGTGACAGTCTTACTGGCGCGAGCGGTGCGCCTCGCAGGTGCTAGCCGGTCGGCCCATGCAGAACCTGCAAGAAACCAATGAAAGAATGTGGATCAGCTTACCCTATGGCCCGCTGATTTTTTGTTTGTGATACGGGTTGTCTTCCAGAAGGCTCCATGTTTTGGAGTTGCCCCACTTCTTCTTGGAGGATCAACAGGTTATCCAGTTTTGTAGTGATCAAACTAGGAGACAGGAATTGTGCCTCCATTGAAGACAGGTAGCACATATTTATATATGGACCCAGCCTTCGCGGCAACGACGGCGTGTCACGCGATGCACCAGATATACACAGGGTTGCGTCTATATATCCGGCCTCTTGGTGGACCACAGCTGTGTCCGGGCCTTGATGAAATACGCGCGCGTTCTCCTCATGAGCACAACGGCCTGGTTGGGGCCGACATTTTGTCCAGGGTCTGAACGCGCTGGGTGTCCCTCTGGTGTCATCACGGATCGTCCGCGCTGCACTCCGTGGTGTGAATCCTCCTGGTGTGATACGGCTCGCGGCTCCTCTCCTCGCGACCCTGCTTTGCACCTAGGCAGGTGGTCGATACGCCTCATCATGGGCCAACAAGGCCCAGACCACTCGGGCATTTTTGTTGGCTAAGGCGACCGCGGCCACATTGGTACCTTTGCGGTGTGTGAGCGCGCACAGCCACCGTCCCTGCGGATCGGTCCGCCGCGCGGCCCGCTGCACGACGGCGCGCGCCCCATGAATCAGCAGCGTCCGCACATACCGACTGCCGCGTTTCGAAATCCCGCCTAACCGCTCCTTGCCCCCACTGGAATATTGCCGAGGCACCAGGCCCAACCAGGCCGCCAGGTGTCGTCCGTTGCGAAACGCTTGGGGCCGACCGACAGTCGCCAGCAGCGCGGTGGCCGTCAACGGACCAATCCCCGGCACCGCCGCCAGTTTCTGGCAGACTGGATGCGTTCGATACACGCGCGTGATTCGGTGCGTCACCCGCTCGATACGCGCGTCGAGCTCCGTCAGTTGCTCAGACAACTCGGAGAAGGTGTCTCGGGCAAAGGCGGTCAATCCCGACGCCGCGTCATCCAAAAAACGAACGACGGCGGGCCGGACCTTCTCCGGGGATTGTGCTATGACCAACCCCTACTCCGCCAGCAAGCCCCGAATCTGATTGATGACGGCGGTGCGGTGTTTCATGAAGAGCGATCGCGTGCGATGCAAGGCCTGCATATCGGCTTGTTCGACCGTCTTGATCGACACAAAGCGCATGGTGGGTCGGCATACCGCTTCGCAGATCGCTTCCGCATCGCGCCCATCATTCTTGTTGGTCTTGACGTAGGGCTTGACATACTTCGGGTGCATCAGCTTGACCGTATGCCCGAGCGGTTCAAACGCTCGACCCCAGTGCTGCGCACTCCCGCACGCCTCCATCCCGATCACACAGGCCGGCAAGTTTGCCACCGTATCCAATAACTGCTGGCGCTTGACGCGTCGGCTGAGCACCGCGCGCCCTCGCGCATCCACCCCGTGCAACTGAAACACAGACTTCGCCACATCGATTCCCAACGTCGTGATGTGCATGAGAGCCCCTCCCTTCGTTCTGACAATGAGTGTGCGTTGCGCTCAACAACACCCATTGTGCCTCGTGTGAGACTCGTCTGGGAAGAAGGCTGGGTCCATTTCATTAGCACAACCGACAGGTCAGTCACTGGCATGTAGAGATGTAAGTGGTTGATTTTTGGTGGGCCGTGTAGGGGTCGAACCTACGGCCCGCTGATTAAGAGTCAGCTGCTCTACCAACTGAGCTAACGGCCCACCGGGTATGTGTGTGGCGGATATCTGTGTGCGGCTGCTGTCCCTTGCCCTTGTTGGTGCGCCTGACAGGATTTGAACCTGTGGCCCTCAGCTCCGGAGGCTGATGCTCTATCCAGCTGAGCTACAGGCGCTCCTGCAACCAAGGGGGGTGACAGTAGCACAGGATTTTAGCCTCTGTCCAGCAGCAGGATGCTGAAAAGGTCCGCCAACGGCGTTCTCACTTCGCTCAGAGGCTCAACGTACGGAAAGGAGTACGCCTTCGCCTCTTCGCTCGCTGCGGCCTTGCTGGACGAACCTTTTGAGCTTCCTGCGCGATCTTCTCCCGTTGTCCTAGCCCGCATCAGTCATGCTCGCCGCTGCGGCAACGGCGATGCCTGACCCAGGCGAGACGGGCAAGACGGTCGGGAAAAGCATGACAGGAAGTTCGAAGTTCCAAGCACCTCAGCCTTCAAACTTCTTCATCCGTCTCGCGGTGTAAGAACCCGTACGGCAGGAATACTTCTTCTCCTGTCGATCCGGTGGCTCGACGAAACGCTTCCAGGGAAGCAGCTTCCTCCTGCGCTAAGCGATCTTCTTCTTCTCGGAATGCAGAGGGGAGCCGCAGGATCGGGATGAAGGTTTGGACCTCGCAGGCGCCATGGGCCAGACCGCGATCTTCTGTCGGGATGCCCATCGATCGACAGGCCAGAGGGCGGTGTTGATAGACGCTACAGCGTCCGTCTGTCTCCAGCGCTGGACAGGGATGATGGTGAAACTCTGTGACCAACCGGTCGATGTCCTGATCGGACCAATTGTCGAGCAGATCTGGTGTGGGTCAGTTGTGGGAAGGCGGCCTCCATTGCGGCGGTCTGTTCGATGGCACGCTGTTCGATGCGATGGCGGTGATCCGGCGGGAGGCCGGCGAGTCCCTGCTGGAGGGTGTGGATGTCGAGGAGTGTGATCGGAAAGGGGCCGATGCAACAACTGGTGCAGCCGAGTCGGCAGGGAACTTCACCGAGCAGGGCGGCGGTTGCCCGCTGGAACCAGTGGTCGGTTTTTCGATAGAGCGGAGCAGGGTTGGACTGGGTGGAGCTAGGAGCCTGTCTGCCACGGCGGCTCATTCCACTTTGATGGAGAGATCGACGATGAGTTCGCCTTTGGGTGAGTAGAAGCCCTGGTTGTCGATCTGGACGATTCCGTTGCACTGGTCTTGGTAGAACTCCAAGATCCATCCGTTGAAATCGTAGCCTTCGTCGGTCATCTCATTCTGGACGAACCGGGTCGTGAGCACAAACCGCGCACGCTCCACCCACGCGCGCTACGAGTCCTGCTTCAATATCGTCGTGAGCGGAGAGGAGGTCTAAGAACTGCGCCTTCTCTTTGTCGAACACATCCTGATAGGTGCCTCGATCACGGACACAGAACATCTGAATCGGTTTTCGGTTGCGATCATATCCGAGCGTCACCTGAACCCAGGCCCATTCATCCAACATGCTGTCGTCCATGTCCGGCGGAGTGATCGGCGCCTGGCCACGTGACTTGAGAAATTCCAAGAGCAAGCGGAGCGGGGGAGAGTTTTCCTTCTGACAAAACACGCGAGAATACTGATACTGCTCTGCCTGTGCCGCGTCGGCCGGTTGGGCGGTCGATGGCAGAATCGGTAGTTCTTTGGCCATGCTAGCGACTCCAGTGTACGGCAACATTGACTCGACGAATACGATACTAGACCGGTACTGTACGCTGGCTGGTCTCGAAACTGCAAGAAGCTGAAGAAGCCGGCGAAGGTGTTTCCCTACGCCTGGCCTGTGTTTTTCTGGTTGACAGCTTCGGAGCGCTTGGATAGACTCCCGCAGGTTTTCGCCGCTTCTAGCGACAGGACTATTCGTTCATGAATATGCATTGAGTCTGAGCGGAGTACAGAGGGGCGAGTTCACTACATTTCACCATCATTGTTCTTTAAGGAGGTTGCTCGTATGGCTAAATCAATGACCAAATCGCAGATCGCCGATTATCTGGCCCAGAAGACCGGGTTGACCAAGAAGGCCTCCGTCCAGCTCATGGACGACTTTGCCGCCTTGGCCTACAAGGAAGCGAAGAACGTGTTCGTGATTCCTGGAATCGGGAAGCTCGTATTGGCGAACCGCAAGGCCCGCATGGGACGGAACCCACAGACTGGCGAGGCCATCAAGATCCCAGCCAAGCGTGTGGTCAAGTTCCGCGTGGCCAAAGCAGCCAAGGACGCAATCCTCGGGAAGAAGTAAATAGAGAACGTCCGGCGCAGATTGTACGAGTCGCGCCTTCCTCCGGCTTCATTCTCGCCGCATAAAGAACCACAGGGCCAGCTTCCCGAGAGGGGCGCTGGCCCTGTCTTTTTGTGGCCCCGTTACATCGAGGGACCGAGCCCTGTTCCACCCATCCCGTCGTGCCCCACCAGCCTGATCGCGTCGCCGTCCTGAACTAGTGAGTCTTCGCTGGCAATCTTCTTATTGATGGTCACCAGCACCTTCTTTTCGCGAATGAGCTGGAGGAGATGACGCAACTGAATTCCCTGCCGCTGGATCACCTGACGGACGGACATGGGGGATGGAACTTCACAGGCGAGGTCCCGTTCGCCATCGGCGGTTTGAAGCTGACCCATCAGGGAAATGGTAATCATGATCGGATACTCCTGATCTTCAGTCGTGATATCCGTATGGGAGCGGGAGACTTGTGCCCGTTGACTCCATGCCGGTCGCCATCGATAATGCTCGGCTATGCCGTCGTTGGATATTCAGAATTCCGGGATGCCGGATTTGCAATTCGTCCTGTTCGTGTCGGCCCTCTGCACAGCTGATCTCCCGACATTGAATGTGCCGTCGGAACTCCGAGCGACTATTTTCGACCGTTGTTGGGCGCTCATCCGTACCGAGGCGCCGCCGACTGATCCCAAGGCGCGCGTACTCGATCTTCGCGAAGGCACGGAACTAACGCTGGAAGCCTGTCTGTCGACGATCCGCTCGTTGCTGATGGACGCCGGCATTCGCACCCTTGTATGGGACCATCCGGTGAGTGAGCCGACCCACGAGAGCACACCGGCTGCAAAGCCGTTGATCGATCGGCTTGGGCAATTATACCCCGAACCTCCAGAAATCGTCGATCCCGAAAGCCCGGCGTCGGGTTAGCCGAGCGAGCAAACAGTCTAAGGTCGAGGTTCAGGTTGAGCGAAGATCACGTTCTTCGTCTGAGGCTCAACCTTAGCGAGCCTCAGCCGTCTTACGACGACAGAATTATTCAGGAGGAGGAGCATTGTGCGGGTTACGACTACCGATATCCCAGGTGTATTGTTGATTGAACCGGATATCTTCCGTGATCCACGGGGACTCTTTCTGGAAACGTACCATGCGCGTCGATACGCGGACGCCGGTATCCCCGGCCCCTTTGTTCAGGATAACTATTCACAGTCTCTGCGGGGCACGTTACGCGGGCTCCACTATCAAGAGCCACACGCCCAGGGGAAGCTCGTGATGGTGACAGACGGAACTGTCTACGATGTCGTGGTGGATATCCGGAAGGGGTCGCCGAGTTTTGGCCGGTGGTATGGAGCCGAGCTCTCGGCGGAGAATCGGCACCAAGTCTATGTGCCGCCAGGTTGTGCGCATGGATTCTGCGTGACCAGCGACCGCGCCTCGTTCCAGTATAAATGCACGGACTATTATGCGCCGGGCGACGAGCGGGGAATCATCTGGAACGATCCGGCCCTCGCCATTTCCTGGCCGGTCACGACACCTATCTTGTCAGCCAAGGACCGCACCTACAAATCCTTGGCCGAGATGGAGTCGGAGTTGCCACGGTATCGACTGGCCGGATGACGAGGACCCATTGATCCCACGAGGATGACTATGTTATTCACCGAGGGCATAGTGATAAGATCCGAGTGACAGTGACGGCACGATTTCTTAGCATAGGGAGGAGGACGCAATGGGGAAAAGTTTAAAAGGGACCAAGAGCCATGACAATCTCAAGGGTGCATTTGCCGGCGAGTCCCAGGCCAATCGGCGCTACCTCTATTTCGCCCGGCGGGCGGACATTGAGGGGTTTCCTGATATCGGAGGCTTGTTCCGCGATACGTCTGAGGCAGAAACGGGCCACGCGTTTGGACACCTGGATTTCTTGAAAGAAGTCGGGGATCCGGCGACCGGGGTGCCGATCGGCAATACCGAAGCCAATCTGAAGTCGGCGGTCGAAGGCGAAACCTACGAGTACACGCAGATGTACCCTGGTATGGCCAAAACGGCTCGGGACGAGGGATTCGCTGAACTTGCCGAATGGTTCGAGACGCTTGCCAAGGCGGAGCGGTCCCACGCGAATCGCTTCACGAAGGGACTCGATAGCCTGAAGCAAGGCTGAGAAGAGCTGACAGCAGTCGACTTTCAGCGGTCAGTGATCAGTTCATGGTTCAGTTGGTCTGTCTCGTTTATTTGGTCTATTTGGTTTGTCCGATTCAAACCAGAGAAACACAATAAACCAGATGAACCAGAGAAACGTGACCAGGGTTGCTGACCGCTGATTGCTTTCTGATCGGAGCAACGTGAATGGTCTGAGCCTGATCAATCCCATCGATCCCGCGCAGCTCCAGAAAGACACGCAGCGCATCTATGACGTCTGCGATGGCTGCCGGCGCTGCTTCAATCTTTGTCCGTCGTTCAATACGCTGCTCGACGGCATCGACCGGTATGAGGGCGACGTCGCCAAGCTCACACCCATCGACCACCATCGGGTCGTCGATGAGTGCTATTACTGTAAACTTTGCTACAACCACTGTCCCTATACGCCGCCGCATCAGTACGCCCTCGATTTCCCCCGCTTGATGATCGCGTGGAAGAAGCATCTGGCCGCGACTCGAGGGGTGGGCTGGCGCGATCGGTTGTTGATCAAGACAGATGTGATCGGCGCTCTCGGGAGTCTGCTGGCGCCTATTGCCAATTGGGTCCTGGGCCTCCGGTTTCTTCGCGGGCTGATAGAATCGTGGGTCGGCGTACATCGGGATCGACAGGTCTTGCGATTTTCTGCGGAGACGTTTATCCATTGGTGGATGCGTCGAGGGTCGGCACAGGTTCCTGCCTCCGCGGCTGCGGAAGGTCGCATTCTTTGGGAGCTGCCTGGTCAATTATCAGGCGACTGACGTCGGCAAAGCCTCGATTCAAGTCCTCGAAAAAAACGGTGTGCATGTCGTGATCCCTGAACAACGCTGTTGCGGCATGCCCTCGTTCGATATCGGCGATACGGCGGCGATTCAGCGGGCCGCCTCGGCGAATATCGCGTCATTTTTGCCCTGGGTGGAGAAAGGCTACGACATTGTTGCGCCGGTGCCCAGTTGCAGCTTGATGTGGAAGCGGGAATATCCTGAGATCGTCGGAGGCGATGAGGTGCGGCGCGTGGCGGAACGGACGTTCGATGTCTGTGAATATCTCATGAAGTTGAAGCGGGAAGGCACTCTGGCCACCGACTTTCAGCAGAAGCCTGGTCGCGTGGCCTACCAGGTGCCGTGCCATTTGCGGGATCAGAATATGGGATTCAAATCGAAGGAACTCATGGAGTGTGCCGGCGCGCAGGTCGAGGTGATCGAGAAATGCTCAGGCCACGATGGTTCATGGTCCGCCAAGACGGAGTTCTTTTCGCTCTCGATGCTGATCGCGCAGAAGGCGGTTCGAGTGATTGAGCAGGCTCCGGCCGATCTCGTGGCCTCCGACTGCCCGCTGGCTGGGCTGCAGCTGGATCAGGCCGGGGCTATGGCCCATGCCGGCGGCAGGCCGACGCAGCATCCGATTCAAATCGTGCGCGATGCCTACGGGCTTCGATCATGAACCCATTGACCGTCCAAGACCTCGTGCCCGCAGCAGAGTATGAACAGCAGCGGGAGCAATTCCGGTCGCAGATCATCGCGCTCAAGCAGCGGCGCAGGATTTCTGTCGGGCCGCTCATCACTCTCATTTTCGAAAATCGCGAGACGTTGCGGTTTCAGACCCAGGAAATGATCCGGGTCGAGCACATCCTCGCCCCCCACAAAGTCCAGGACGAATTGGACGTCTACAATGCCCTCATGCCGGGATCCGGTGAGTTGAGCGCCACGTTGCTGATTGAGATTACGGAGCAAGACCGGATGAAAGAATGGCTCGATGTGTTCATGGGACTCGATCATGGGGAAACCGTCGCGATCCGCGCCGGAACCGAGCAGGCCTTCGGGGAGTTCGAAGGCGGCCACAGTCATGAAACAAAAATCAGTGCGGTGCATTTCGTCCGCTTCCGGCCGACCACATCGATGACAGCTGCGTTCGCCGACTTGCATGTGCCTGTCACGCTGACGGTGCACCATCATGAGTACCACGCCGAGGCGCCTGTTCCTGGGAGCATGCGCGAAGAGTGGCTCAAAGATCTGAGGTAGTATGGCATCTGTCTTATTGACAAAACGTATCGAGTTTGCGGCGGCGCATCGCTATATCAAGGCTGACTGGGATGAGGCCAAGAACCGAGCCGTGTTCGGCCGCTGCTATAACCCGCCGGCGCACGGACATAACTACATGGTCGAGGTGACGGTCTCAGGCGAGGTGGATCCGAAGACCGGCATGGTCGTGAATCTCTTCGATTTGAAGCGCATCTTGCTCAACGTGCTCGAAGAATTCGACCATAAGAATTTGAACCTGGATATGCCTTACTTCGAGAGCCGGATTCCCACGTCGGAAAACCTAGCGCGTGTGCTCTGGGCCAAGTTGGATACGCAAAAAGCCATCGGCACGCTCCACGCGATTCGGTTGTATGAGGATGAAGATCTGTATGCTGATGTGACGGCCGCGACCGGACTCGACGTCGCCAGCGTCACGCGACGCTACTCGTTTACAGCGATCCAGGCCAGCAGGCAAGGCCTCGAGTGGGACTGCTTCGTAACAGTCCATGGCGCCATTGATCCCGTGACCGGTATGGTGACGGATATCGGCGCCCTAGATCGTTTGGTCCAGGAAAATGTGGTGCAGAGCTTCGACCGTCGGGATGTGTCCCCTGCCCTCGACATGGAACGCGTTACGGGTGGACAGCTTGCCAAACGGATTTGGAAGTCACTCGAGTCTGGTATCTCATCGGGACAACTCGCTAACGTCCGCGTCGTCCAGTCTCGCGATCTCATATTTGATTATGCGGGCTGATCGGTCAATGGCCGTCTTATCCGAGCACCTCTTATGAAGAGACTACTTGCCGGTGCAGCAATGTTGGCCTGCCTCTCTTGGACAACGGTCGCCTGGTCTGCCGAGGAAGGGGAGGCGATCGAGAGGACTGTCAAGGAAGCCGCCATGGCATCCGCGATTTTCTCCGAAACCAGAGACAAGCAAGCCGTGTTGAAGCTGTACACTAAGGACTATGTCGGTATTCAGGATGGCGAGACGGAGACGCGGGAGTCAATCGAGAAGTGGTTGTCGGACTATGAGTCCGAACTCAACAAGGGAAGCACCCTGCGCTTTATCAGCGTCGTGTCGAACCTGCGTGTTCGGATGCCGGGCCCAACGGCTTGGGCGACCTACGACTATGTGTTTCAGGCGATCAGAAAAGGTGAACTTGAGGGGCAGGACTCCGGGCAATGCACCACGCTCTTACGCAAAGAAGGCTCAACCTGGCTCATTCAGCATGAACACTGTTCCAAGGCCCGACCGATGAAATAGCATCCTGTCTCTGCGCCGTCCCTCTGAACCGGTGGCCTCTCATTTCCGTGTCTCTTGAGCGACCCTCGCACACACTGCTCTTAGAACCCTGCTCTGATTACTCCAGTTAGCGATCTGCCTTCAGCGCGGCGCGTGAAGCGGCAGCAGTTCCCGGACTTCGCGGGCATTCATCGTAAGATTCAAGATGGCTTGTTCGAGTTGGATGGAATCGACAAGTGTGCATCCGGTTTGTGGGCAACGCACTACGACCGTCTGAATCTGCTCACCGAGCATTCGCTGCAAAATGTCCTGAATAACATTCTTAGTCCTGGTGGACAAATTCTTGGTGCAAAATTGGCTGGTAAATTTCACCTGACATGACGACCAGAAAAGTATCTTCGAGGCTTTGGTGCTGGGGGCTTTCTACGACCGGGCCAATGCGGAACAAATACGCCTGAACATGGGAGCGGTCTGACCAAAGATTCATGGGCGAGTATTCTGCTCGGCCCAGTAGGGCCGAGCAGAATATGCAACCGTTATGGACGTTACGGGATTGTATATTCCGGGTAGAGCGGTGAAATCGTTTGCCCAACGGCCCCGAGAATACTTGACCTTTCGCCTTCGTTGCGGTTTTGGAGCCCTCCGAGGACCGCCGCGGACTTGGCTGAAATCGAGTTGTTTTCCCCGAAGACCACTCCTCCCGTCGAGGTAAATGCATGGGATGGTCCCACTACTAAGTTGTGTGATCCGACGCGTGACACATTCCCCTCGTTATATCCCACGATCAAGTTGCCCAGGCCCGTTAGTCCGCCTGCCTCAAAGGTAGTGCCCGACCCACTCTCGACGTGAACGTTCGCGTGATGGAATATCACGTGAGGCCCCTTTACCCCATTTCTTATATTTAGATCGACTGTTACGTATTTGGCCAGCTCCACAAGAGCGGGACTGCTGGAGGGGGTGGAGGCGGGTGCAGTCTCAAGGGCCTTGAGACGAGCATCGAGAGTTGAGAGCGTTGAGAGTTGGAGCTTTGCGGCGGCCAAGTCGGCCCTCAAAGTGGCGACCTCGGTCTGCAAAGCTTGAAGGGAACCCGGGATCCCTCCCTGGTTATTATGATGTTGATCCCCACGGTGTTCCTCGATCTTGTCACGAAGACGTTCGACTTTAGCCCGTAGGTCCGCATTCAACAAATGGTGCTTCCCATCCCCGATCTCTCGCCGGGGACAGATTTGGCATAGCGAGTAACCCCATCATTAATAGGCCCACGGAAGCAACCTTAGCGTATCCTCTCATGACACACCTCTTGTTAATTGTGATGTAAAGCCTTGCTCATCACAGGAACGACCTGAGTCGTTCTAGGTCGAGAAGAAGGACCAGACCTTGGCTCTTCTTTGTCAATCCGCCTCCTCTCTCGTCACTGTAAGTGATCGCAAGGGCTATGCCGATTAGCAGGCAGGAGACGCGATTTATTTCGCACAGTTATGGGTGGCCCCATATGAGGCCAAGCAACAGGAGACGCCGATTTGCGTCGATAGAGGACAAAAGCCGGACTGTGCAAAAATGAGCTAAAGAATGCTCTTTAAAAACCCCAATAGAATACAGAAACGTTCTTACCAAAATTAATTACATAGGTATAAGTAGTTAAAACAGGGAGGCGGGTCGAACACACGCCCTCATTAGGCGGTCTCAGCGCAACCTAAGAGAGAGGATGTGGGAGACTCACCTCCTGTCTGTAGAAGTCGGTGAGGAGGAACTACTTTATCAAATGATCCGAAATCAGGGCGGCGAGTTCAGCCGGCTCCACTACCCCTTCACGGGTCAGGAGCAGCTTGCCATTGGAAAAGAAGTGCGTCGTGGGGTAGGTCTCGAAGGTGTGGCTCTTCTTAATCTCGCGGCAGCGGCCTGGGACGTGCATCTTGGCCTTGCCGACTTTCACGTCTGGAAATTTGGCTGGCGGTCTCTTCCAGGATCGGGTCGTAGGTCTTGCAGGGTTCACAGGCCGCAAGGCCGTAGGCGACGATCGACGCGGGCGCGTCGGTGAACTCCTTGTAATTTTCGTCTCTGACGTCTTCGACTGTTCCCGCCATCTTCGTAGTCCCAAGTCATCACGTCAAAAGTCCGAAAGTCAGAAAGCCTCACTTGAAGACTTTCGACTTTCGGACCTTCTGACTGAAATTAGCTCAGCTTCGCGAGGGCCGCGAGGATGTCCTTGTCTTCCCGCGCCACCTTGATTTCCTGCACCTTCGCGTAGGCGACCTTGCCGTTCTTGTCGACGATGACGGTCGCACGCTTCGAGCAGTTCAACGGCTCGAAGTAAAGGCCGTAGCCTTTTGCCGTGGTCCGATGCACGTCCGACAGACAGGCGATGCTTGAGATCCATGGAATCAGCCCAAGCCTTGTGCGAGAAGAAGCTGTCGCAGCTGATGCCGAACAGTTCTGCGTTGGCCGATTGAAACTTGGGGAAGTCGTCGGTCAAACACTTGTTCTCGCCTTGACAGACGGGGCTCCAGTCCAGCGGATAGAAGCAGAGCACGACATTCTTCTTGCCACGATAGTCGCTCAGCTTCACATCCTTCTGGTCCTGATCCTTTAAGTTAAAATCCGGTGCGGTATCGCCCACCTTGATTTCTGCTGCTACGTCGCTCATCTGTGTACCTCCTTCACTGGGTTTAGTCCGGCCTCTGACACTGTCACCTGCAATTTTGTACCGTGCGGCTTGGAATCTTGTCAACGGTCCTGAAGGCCTAGGAGGATACGAAGTCAGTGCGCAGGCGCCAAGACCGTTATCTTGTTCATTTGGTCTGTCTCGTTTGTTTGGTTGCACGAACTAACTAGATGAACCAAACAACCAGATAAACCAGACAAACCAGATCAACTAGATGGCAACGGGCGAATTTCTCGAAAACTCAGCATGCGCCCGGCTGGTGCAGCGGTGCGGTGGTTGGCAATTTCAACGCTCTGACCCAAGAGTCCCACACGGATGTGGCTTCCGACTTTTGGCGACTGTCCGATCCTCGTCAATTCGTCTGCCGTTTCTCTGAGGAGATCGCGTCCAGGCTGGTCTGGAAGACCGGGAGGAAGAAATATTTCTAGTTCATCCACCCCGAACTTGCTGAGGCCGAGGGTGTAGCACCAGCTCCGCTGGTTCTGTTCATCGTCGCTCTGCATGATTGGGATGTGATCGACGACGACGAAGTGGGTGAGGGGACGATCCTGCCAATCCGACGGGTTTACATACTGGTTGGTGATGATGTCATGGGCTGTGCCTTGTGTGAGGAGTGTGAGGCCTCGCGCGAGTCGCGCGGCAAAGAGTATCGTGTCCGGCATGTCTCGCGGGGATGCGAGGGAAGGCGCGACTGCGCCCATTACATCGTGCTCCCAAGCCAACTGCTTCATGACGTCGGCAACGTGGCTCATCGGCAGCGGCATCACGACATGGGCCGACCAGGGGCCGTGAGTCGCTTGCCAGGATTCTGCTGAGCCCGCTTCATGGTGAATGGTCAGTGGCCCGCCATACTCCCGTTCGTACCAGATCTTCAGTTCGTCTGTGGCCGGCGCAGTTCCCCGATAGCCGACAAAGTAGAGCGGGGGGCGACGGGCGGAAGGTTTGGAGATTTTCTTTCTGATTCTCATCGCTGCAGTGAGGCTATTTGCTCGATTTTCTGGCTTTCCGGCGGTCATCCGGGTTGAGGAGTCGTTTGCGAATACGCAGACTTTTCGGGGTGACCTCAACCAGTTCATCCGGGCCGATATATTCGAGTGCGAACTCCAAGCCCATTTCCCGTGGCGGCGTGAGGACCAATGCTTCATCGGTGCCTGACGCCCGCATGTTGGACAGGTGCTTTTCTTTACAGACGTTGACGTCCATGTCTTCGTCCCGGCTGTTCTCACCGACGACCATCCCGCGATAGACCTCCACGACAGGGCCGATAAACATGACACCCCGTTCTTGGGTCATGAAGATGGCATAGCCGGTGCTGGTTCCGTCTTCGTGTGCGACGAGTGACCCGTGTGTCGCCACCGCGAGATCGCGCTCCTCCACCGGTTCGTACGCGACGAAGACATGGTGCATGATGATGGTGCCCCGAGTCTTGGCGACCAAGAGGTTTTTGAGCCCCATGATGCCGCGGGTGGGGATATGGTACTCCAGGTGCATTTCGCTCGGTCCGGCATCGGAATGGATGAGTCGCATGTGGCGCAATTCACCGCGACGTTTGCCGAGTTCTTCTATCACGGTACCTTGATAGGTTTCCGGCACCTGGATGGTCAGTTCTTCATAGGGTTCGAGGACTTTGTCTCCTTCCCTGTGGACAATGACTTCCGGTTGCGAGACTTGCAGCTCGTATCCTTCCCGGCGCATTTGTTCGATCAAGACGCCGAGATGCAGCTCGCCGCGGCCGGCCACGAGGAACTTATCCGCACTATCCGTTTCTTGCGCGCGCAAGGACACGTTGGTTTCGAGCTCTTTGAAGAGTCGATCGCGCAAATGCCGCGAGGTCAGGTACTTGCCTTCCCGCCCGGCGAACGGGCTATTGTTGACGGAGAAGGTCATTTGGACGGTCGGCTCGTCGATTGTGACTCGGGTCAAGGCGACTGGATGCTCCGCGTCAGCGATCGTATCGCCGATGCTCACCTCGTCCAGGCCGGCCACCGCAACGATTTCTCCTGCCTCTGCCCGTTCCATATCCGTCCGTTCAAGGCCGGAGTAGACTGCGAGGTCGGACACTTTTCCGGGAAACTGTGCGCCATCCTTCCCGAGCACGAGCACATTCTGTCTGCGGGCGATCGAACCGGACTGAATCTTACCCACGCCCATCTTGCCTTTGTAGAGGTCCTGAATGAGGGAGAGGACCAGGATCTGGAGCGGCGCGTCAGCATTGATGGCCGGTGCAGGAATCTTGTCCAGCACGATGTCGAGGAGCGGCGTAATGTCCGTGCCGGGCTTATTCACGTCGAGCGTTGCGGTGCCCTTGATCGCCGCGGTGTAGACGATCGGGAAGTCGAGCTGCTCGTCCGTCGCACCGAGATGGACGAACAAGTCGAAGGTCCGATTCACCACATCGTCGATCACCGCGTCCGGTCGGTCGATCTTGTTGATGACGACGATGGCCTTGTGGCCGAGCGCTAAGGCCTTCCGCAACACGAAGGTCGTTTGCGGCATAGGTCCTTCTTTTGCGTCGATCAAGATGAGGACGCCATCCACCATGCGCAGGGTCCGTTCGACTTCACCGCCGAAGTCGGCGTGGCCCGGCGTATCGACGATATTGATCTTTACGCCTTTGTATATGACGCTGGCGTTCTTGGCCCGGATCGTGATGCCGCGCTCGCGCTCCTGGTCCATCGAGTCCATGATCCGTTCGCCCATGTCGTCGATCTTGCGATGGACATGAGTCTGTCGGAGCACGGCGTCGACCAGTGTCGTCTTGCCATGGTCGACGTGCGCGATGATCGCAATATTCCGGATATCGCTCCGGCGCTCTTTGGGCTCAAGTTGCGTAGTGACGGAAGATTCTGATGCGGCTGTCTGATCCATAGATATTGCTGCATGCTCCAAAAAAAAGACGCCCAGGAATCCAGGCGTCGTACGGCAGTATACCTGAAGCATGATGTCCGGCACAAGCGATGCCGGCGAAAACGAAAGATGCGAGAGTTGGCGCGCCGGTACCGGCTTGAATCTTGAGTTTTGAGGACCTCCACGGTATGGTGACCTTGGTATTCTTCTCAGGAAGCCAAGCCGCCTTCAAGGAGCCTGTCCGACATTGCCTTCGTGACGAGGCGAAGGAGGTGCGACCAGATGAGGGCGCAGGCCCGGAAAAACCGGAGGTGTATTCGCTGGAATACATTGAGGATTTTTTCGGGCCGAGAACGACGCAGATGGTTGCGGATCGTTCGCCGCAGTAGAAAGGTCAATGTCAGACAGGCTCCTAGGGTAACCCCGTGTAACCATGATAGATCGACCGACACATCTACAGGATCCGCTTCGTCAACCACCGCCGCGTCGCTCATGGCGTTGGTGGCAGATTTCGCTCCTAGGCCTGGCAGCGGCAGTCTTGATAGGGGGGCTGACAGCGGGCGGGTTGCTGTGGCACTTCTCGAAAGACCTTCCCGCGTTGGACCAGTTAGGGACGTATCAGCCAAGTCTGGTGACGCAGGTTTATTCGAGTGATCAGAAGCTCATCGGTCAATTTTTCATCGAGCGTCGCATCTTGACCCCGGTGGCGGACATTCCAGAACGGTTGCGACGTGCGGTCATCGCGGTCGAAGATGTCCGGTTCTTCGAGCATCCCGGCCTCGACTACATCGGCATGCTCCGTGCGGCTTGGACGAATGTGCGCCGAGGGGGCAAAGTCGAAGGGGCCAGCACCATCACCCAGCAGTTAGCGCGGTCGCTGTTCCTCTCGTCCGAACGCACCTTCGACCGCAAAGTCCGCGAGCTTATTCTGGCCTACAAGATGGAATTGGTCCTGACGAAAGAGCAAATTCTCGAACTGTATTTGAATCAGATTTACTTCGGACAAGGCGCCTACGGAGTCGCCTCGGCGGCGCAAACGTATTTTGGAAAAGAGCTCTCCGCTCTCACGGTAGGAGAATCGGCATTTCTGGCCGGTCTCCCGAAATCGCCGAACTCCTACTCGCCGTTCAAGGCCTACGATCGTGCAAAAAATCGACAGGAGCATGTATTGGCGCGCATGGAAGAGGCGAAGTTCCTCACTGCGGCAGAACGCGAACAGGCGGCCGCGGAGATACTCAATTTCCGCCGTCCTGGCAGTGAACAGGCTGCGCCCTACTTTGTGGAATATATCCGGCAGCTGCTGGTCGCCAAGTATGGCGAGGCCATGGTGTACAAGGGCGGGCTCAAGGTCGTTACGACATTGAACATGGAGATGCAGAAGGCTGCTGAAGCGGCCTTTGCGGCCGGCCTGCGTGAATTGGATAAGCGCCAAGGGTGGCGTGGTCCGCTCCGAACGGTCGATGCGACTGCGCCAAACCCGCCCATGGTTGCAGCCTCGACCGATCAGGCGATGAAAGTAGGAGACTATCGTGAGGGGTTCGTCACCAAGGTGGCGAAGGACTATTATCTGGTGCAGATCGGCACAACGGTGGCCAAGCTTACCTTTGACGATATGGCATGGGCGACGCGCCGTCTTACTGGATCGGATACGGCGAAAGATGTCGTCGTTAGCCAGAATCTCAAGCAGGTGCTGAAGCCAGGCGATGTCATCGAAGTGATGGTGAAGAAGCTGGATCGTGACATCGTCCATGTGCAACTGGAACAGACTCCGCTCGTCGATGGAGGATTGATCGCGCTGGAGCCAGGCAAGGGTGCCATTCGGGCCATGGTCGGAGGCTATGATTTCGGTCGTAGCGAATACAATCGGGCTGTGCAGGCGCATCGTCAGCCTGGGTCAGCCTTCAAGCCAATCATCTACGCGACGGCCATGAGCCAGGGGATGAGCCCTGCGTCGGTGATTCTCGACGCTCCGGTCGTCTACGAGCAGGAACAGGACGAGAAAACGTGGAAGCCGGAGAACTATGGAAGGAAAATCCATGGCATGGTGAGTTTGCGGGATGCTCTGGCCCACTCGCATAACCTGGCGACGGTCCGGTTGCTGGATAAAGTTGGCGTCAAGAATGTCATTGAGTTTGCAAAAACGCTCGGGGTGACCAGTCCGCTGGCGGCAGATCTGTCGTTGGGGCTGGGCTCATCCTCCGTCGGGCTGATGGAACTAACCTCCGCCTATGGCGTGTTGCTCAACCAAGGGAGCCGTGCGGAGCCTTATGCGATCCTGTTTGTGAAGGACAACGCAGGAACGGTGCTTGAACAGGCGGAGCCCCAAGCCATTCCTGTGATTTCCAAAGAAACGGCGTATTTGATCACGAATATGATGGAAGACGTGATTCAAAAAGGGACCGGTCAGGCTGCCAAGGTGATCGGGCGGCCGATTGCAGGGAAAACCGGAACCACGGACCAGTTTATCAATGCATGGTTTATCGGCGGTGCGCCGAACTTGGTCACGGGCATCTACGTCGGGTTTGACGATCGACGTGCACTCGGCGAGAAAGAATCGGGAGCGCATGCCGCGCTGCCTATCTGGATCAATTTCATGCAGGCTGCGCTCAAGCCGCTACCAGTCATGGCCTTTACCATTCCGGAAGGCGTCACGTTCGTCAAGGTCGATCCGACGACGGGGTTACTTGAAGACGAACAGGAGGGACAGGCCAGTACGGTCGAACTCTTTACCAAGGGCAGCGAGCCGACTCAAGCGACCCAGCGCCGACTGGACCCAATTGATTTCTATAAGCTGGATCAAATTCCCGAAGGGACACTCTAGCCCTGCGGGACGGGCGAGGGTTGATCTGGTCTGCCTGGTTCAACCAATCAAACGAGACAATCAGATAAACAAGAGAGACCAGCCAGTCCTCGCGCGCCACGACGAACAGTTCGAAACCCGGAACCCTGCCCCCATTCGTGAGTGTCTGCGGAATCGGGGGTAGCTCAGTTCTTAATTCACGTATCTACTATTTTGAAGCCACCTCAGATTGTCCCATCCACGTGTCCGCGATGGCGCGGTATCGACCTTAGAAGAGATGAAAGGGTGACTGGCTGAACAAGCAGGACTATGTCATGAGCCCCCTCTTCAGGGCTGCTCAAATAGGCCATATGACAAGGCCGCAGGGAGTTTCGAATGCCAAGGCGTACCCTCTCGGGTACGTTGAGGTGGGCAAACGACTGAGAACGAGGTCAGCGACCTTTTTTCAGCAGCCGACTTAGTAGCTGTCGGTCGGTGGGCACGTGCAGACGAGATGGCGATCTCCGTAGGCTTCGTCGATGCGGCTCACACTGGGCCAGAATTTATGGTCGCGTACCCAGGGAGCAGGAAAGGCAGCCTGTTCACGGCTGTAGGGTCGATTCCATTCGTTGGCCGTCACGACCTGTGCCGTGTGGGGAGCATTCTTCAGCAGATTATTTGTGCGCGGCTGGCGGCCTTCGACGATGTCTTGTATCTCTGCATGAATCAAGATCAGCGCCTCGCAGAACCGGTCCAATTCGCCCTCGTTTCGCTCTCCGTCGGTTCGATCATGAGCGTCCCGGCAACCGGGAACGAGACCGTCGGAGCATGAAACCCGTAATCCATCAATCGCTTGGCCACATCCATCGCTTCAATTCCCGCAGTCTCCTTGAACTGACGAAGATCGAGAATAAATTCGTGCGCGACGAACCCGGACGTTCCCGTGTAGAGGACGGGATAGTATTTCTCCAGCCGTTTGGCCATGTAGTTGGCGTTCAAGATCGCCATCTGCGTCGCCTTGGTCAAGCCGTCGCGTCCCATCAGGGCGATGTAGACCCAGGAAATCGTCACGATGCTGGGACTGCCGTAAGGCGCCGCCGATACAGGTCCGATGGAGTCTTGTCCGCCCAGTTGCATCACCGGATGGCCGGGAAGAAATGGCGCTAGATGTCGTGCCGCAACGATCGGTCCCATCCCAGGCCCGCCCCCGCCATGGGGGATACAGAATGTCTTGTGTAGATTCAGATGGCAGACGTCCGCGCCAATGTCCCCGGGCCGACAGAGCCCCACCTGGGCATTCAAGTTGGCCCCGTCCATATAGACTTGCCCGCCGTGCGTATGGACGATCTGACAGATGCGCCGCACGTCCGCCTCGAAGACGCCGTGGGTCGAGGGGTAGGTCAACATGAGCGCCGATAGCCGATCGCGATGCTGAGCGGCCTTGGCTTCAAGATCGGCTAATTCCACATTGCCCTGTCGATCGCAGGCGACCGTCACAACCGTCATGCCCACCATCGACGCACTGGCTGGATTCGTGCCGTGCGCGGACACGGGAATCAAGCAGACATCCCGATGCTCTTCACCCTGGCTCCGGTGGTACGCCCGGATCACCATCAGTCCCGTATACTCGCCCTGAGAGCCTGCGTTCGGTTGCAAGGACACGGCGGAGAATCCGGTGATCTCGGCCAGCCAGGCCTCCAGTTGATGGAACAACTCTTGATACCCTTTGGTTTGCTCGATCGGCGCAAAGGGATGAAGCCGTGAGAACTCCGGCCAGGTGACCGGCAGCATCTCGGTTGTTGCGTTCAGCTTCATGGTGCAGGATCCCAAAGGGATCATTGAATGGACGAGCGACAGATCTTTCGCTCCGAGACGGTGGATATACCGCAGCATCTCATGTTCGGTGTGATAGCGATTGAACACCTCGTGGGTCAGGTACTTGCTGGTGCGGGTGAGATTCGCCGGGAAACTTGTGGTGACGCTGTGGCTCAAGTCCCGCACGTGAAAAGGCAGCCGATCGTGGCCGACAAAGATTTCCATCAGGCGGCGGATTTCGTCTTCCGTGCTCACCTCATCCAGCGCAATTCCGATGGAGTGGTCCTCATGCCGGCGAAGATTGATGCCGGCTTCGTTGGCCCGGATCAAGATGGACTCGGACTGCATCTTCGTCAGACGAACTCGAATCGTATCGAAGTACGATTCCGCTACGACATCGAATCCGAGCTGCCGCAATCCCGCTGCCAGCATCACAGCCAAGCCATGCACGCGCTCGGCAATCCGCCGCAAGCCCTCCGGCCCGTGGTAGACCGCATACATGCTTGCCATGATGGCCAAGAGCACCTGCGCCGTACAAATGTTGCTCGTCGCCTTCTCACGCCTGATGTGTTGTTCGCGGGTTTGCAGGGACAGTCGGTAGGCAGGCTTTCCCGTGACATCTTTGGACACTCCGACGATGCGTCCCGGCATCTGCCGCTTGAATGTCTCAGCGGTCGAAAGAAACGCGGCGTGGGGGCCGCCAAATCCGAGCGGGACACCAAATCGCTGGCTGGAACCCACGGCGATATCGGCCCCGAATTCTCCCGGTGGGCGCAAGAGGGTCAAGGCCAGCAGATCGGTGGCGACTACCACAAGAACCCCGGCCGCGTGGGCCTGCGCTACCAGTGCACTGTAATCCCCAACATAGCCGTCGGTGGCCGGATACTGGAGCAGAATGCCGGCCAGCTGAGGGTTGGAAAAATCGATGGTCTGCGTCCGTCCTACGCGCAGCGTCATGCCGAGCGGTTCAGCCCGCGTCTGCATCACGGCAATGGTCTGGGGATGACAGTCCTGCGAGGCGAAGAACTCTGTCCGTTCGTGGCCGGACGAACGGGAAATGGCGAGACACATGGCCATCGCCTCCGCTGCCGCCGTGGCCTCATCCAGGAGCGAGGCGTTGGCTAAGGGCAAGCCGGTGAGGTCGGTCACCAGCGTTTGAAAATTCACGAGGGCTTCCAAGCGGCCCTGGGAAATCTCGGCTTGGTAGGGCGTGTACTGGGTATACCAGGATGGGTTTTCGAAAATATTGCGCTGAATCACGCCGGGCGTCATGCAGTCGTGATAGCCCATGCCGATCAATGAACGGTAGATCTGGTTTTCTGCGGCGATGGAGCGGATCTCTTCCAGCACGGCTTGTTCGCCGCGGTGAAGGGGCAGATCCAATTCCTTCCGCAAACGAATGTCGGCTGGGCACGGTTACCTTGCTCAGTTCCTCCAGCGATTGCAAACCGAGCGTGGCAAGCATCTCGCCGGCATCGGCGTCGGTGGGACCAATATGGCGATGGATAAACGTGTCGGGTGGGCTCAGAAAGTCCGGTGTGGCCATGGCGTTCGTCTTGTCCTTTGGATTTGTCTCGTCGGTTGAGAGCCCCGATGTACTGACCCACTCGCGGGTCGCAGAATACCATGCTCACCCCCCATTCTCCAAGGGTTGTGAGAAGGTTTCTGGGCTTGCCTTCAGACCGAGAGTCACGTATGAGTGCAGGCATCAAAGCCGTAAAAGGTAAGACGTGAAAGGTGAAACGTATGATTGTCCGAAACCTTTCACCTTTGACGTTTCACGTCTCACGGATCGGACAAGCAGGCTATGAAACTACACGACATTCTTATCATCGGAGCCGGTCTGGCAGGGATGAGGGCGGCGATTGCCGCATCGCCGGATCTCGACGTCGCCGTGATATCCAAGGTCCACCCGGTTCGCAGCCACTCTGTGGCTGCACAAGGGGGCATCAACGCGGCACTGGGAGAGGACGATTCCTGGGAAGCCCATGCCTTCGACACCACGAAAGGCGGGCTCTATCTCGGCGATCAGGATGCCATCGAGACCATGTGTCGCGAAGCGCCTGACGACATTCTCGAATTAGAACGTTTGGGGGTCATCTTCAGTCGCGACGAACAGGGACATATCGCCCAACGTCCGTTCGGCGGAGCGGGTTTCCCGCGCACCTGCTACGCCGCCGATCGTACCGGCCATGCCATCCTCCACGCCATGTACGAACAACTGCTCAAGCGGCGCATCGCCGTGTATGAAGAGTGGTATGTCACAGCGTTGATCGTGGAAGACGGTGCTTGCCGGGGAGTCGTCGCGTGGGACCTGATCCATGGAGGGTTGCACGCGATCGGAGCCAAAGCCGTCATCTTGGCCACGGGAGGCAGCGGGCGCGTCTTCCTGACGAGCACGAACGCCGTGATCAACACCGGTGACGGCATGGCGCTCGCGTATCGTGCCGGTGCTCCGTTGGCGGACATGGAGTTTGTCCAGTTCCATCCCACCACACTCAAGGGCACTGGTATCCTCATCACCGAAGGCGCTCGCGGAGAAGGAGCCTACCTCCTGAATACGCTGGGCGAACGGTTTATGAAGACCTATGCCCCGCAGCAGATGGAACTGGCCACCCGCTCCACTGTCTCATTGGCCATCGGGCAAGAAATTCTCGAAGGCCGCGGGGTCGACGGGTGCGTGTTGCTGGACTTGCGGCACCTTGGACGCCAGCGCATTCTCGAACGGCTCCCTCAGATCAGAGAACTCGCCATTGAGTTTGCCGGCCTCGATCCCATCGAGACTCCCATTCCTGTCCGCCCCGGCGCGCACTATCAGATGGGTGGCGTCCGGACCAATCAATGGACTGAAACAGGCATCGCCGGCCTCTACGCGGCCGGTGAATGTGCCTGCGTCAGCGTGCACGGCGCCAATCGGCTCGGAGGCAATTCACTCCTTGAAACGATTGTGTTCGGTCGGCGCGCCGGAATTCGAGCCGGAGAATATGCTCGAACCGTCGCGCCACGGGCACTCACAACAGACCAGCTCACAACCGAGCAGTCATCGGGTCCAGCAACTGCTGGCACAGGAAGGATCGGTCCGAGCCTGGCAGATTCGGGAAGAACTCGGCCAGTTGATGAGCCTCAATCTTGGCCTCGTTCGGACTCACGAATCCATGTCTGCCGCGCTTTCGGCTCTCACTGCACTGACCCATCGCGCCGCCTCCGTCACGGTGCAGGACAAAGGGCGGGTGTTTAATACGGATCTCGTGCAAGCCTTCGAACTCCAGTCCCTTCTCGATGTCGCGGAGACCATCGTCGCCAGCGCCCTCGCCAGGCAGGAAAGCCGCGGAGCCCATTACCGGTCGGACTTTCCAGTCCGCGACGATGCACCATTGGTTGAAACACAGCCTCATCCGCCGAACTCCCGAGGGACCGGCCTTGACCTATGAGCCTGTCACGGTCACGCGCTTTCCGCCGACATAAGAAGACCGTTGTCTGGTTGATCCGGTTCTATTTCGTTTATCTGGTTGGTCTCGTTGAACTAAACAAACAAGACAAACCAATTGAGCAGGTCTGTCTTCCACTGGTGGCGACTTTTTCAGCATCCTGCTAGACCAATTGTAAGCACAGGTTTGGTATAATCCTCCAGTCGCAACTATGCGCATTCTAGTCATTGAAGACGAAACCAAAGTCGGCTGTTTCATCAGGCGCGCGCTTGAAGAGGAGAGCTACGCCGTCGACCTCTGTGAAGACGGTGCGAAGGGCCTTGAGATGGCGCTCCACACCAACTACGATTTGCTGATCGTCGACTTGATGCTGCCGTCATTGTCCGGGTTGGAAATTCTCAAGGGTGTCCGCCAGGCCAGGATTCAAACCCCCATTCTGATTCTGACCGCCCAATCGCAGGTAGATCAGCGGGTCAAGGGCCTTGATGCAGGAGCGGACGATTACCTCACCAAGCCCTTCGCCATCGACGAACTGCTCGCCCGCATTCGCGCCCTGCTTCGCCGCGGCTCCACCGAAAGTCCCGGCGTGCTCCAGATCGACGATCTGGCATTGAACCCGGCCACGCGCGAAGTGACCAGAGGCGGCCAGCGGATCGACCTCACCTTGAAGGAATATGCCCTGCTCGAATATCTGATGCGCCATACGGGACGCGTGTTGACCCGTCCGATGATTTCAGAACATGTGTGGAACCAGGACTTCGACACGTTCACCAATGTCATCGATGTCTACGTGAATTATCTCCGCAACAAGATCGACCGGGGACACTCAAAGAAGCTGATTCACACGATTCGCGGAAGCGGATATATGCTGAAGGTCGACTGATGCCGCTTCGCGTCCGGCTCACTCTCTGGTACGGCACAGCTCTCGCACTCATCCTCATCATCTTTTCAACCATCCTGTATGTGGTGACGGCTCGAAGCCTCCGCGATGCGGTCGATCAATCGCTGGAGGAAACCGCCGCGGCGGCCGTTCGGTCGCTGGAAGAACGCGGGTTCCTCCCTCTCATCGACGAAGACGAACTCATGTCGCAGTTCCCCGAACTGGCGCGCATCGATAAGTTCTTCCAGATCTTCAGCCCCTCCGGCACCATCACCATTCGTTCGCCGAACGTGAAACAACATGAGATGCCCCTGAGTCGCCAGGCCTTGGAAGTCGCCTACTCAGGCCGCTCGCTCCTCGAATTCGCAAAATACCCCAAGGAACCGCCGTTACGCCTCATTTCGGTTCCCATCATCTATCGGGGCAACCTGCTCTATATCATCCAGGTCGGCACCTCGATGGACTCCGTCGAAGAGACCCTGAACCGTCTCCTGTTAGTGCTTCTGGTCAGTATGCCCATCGCGCTGGCCGTGTCGCTCGCCGGCGGCTGGTTCATGGCCGGCCGAGCCCTTCGCCCGGTCGATGCGATCACGCTGGCTGCCCAACGCATTGCCGGAGGCGATCTCACACAACGACTGACTGTTCCGGCCTCGGCCGACGAAATCGGCCGTCTGACCAATACGTTTAATGACATGATCGACCGGCTTGAAACCTCCTTTCGGCAGATCCGCCAGTTCAGCAGCGATGCCTCGCACGAACTGCGCACGCCGTTGACGGTCATGAAAGGGGAAACCGAACTCGCGCTTCGGCGCCCTCGCGAAACCGACGACTACAAAGTCGTCCTGGAGAGCAATCTCGAAGAAATCGACCGGATGACGCGCATTGTGGATGAGTTGCTCTTTCTCTCCCGGGCCGACATGGGTGAGGTAAAGATGGAACATCTGCCGGTCCCGCTGGACACGCTTGTCGAGGACCTCCACCGGCAGGCCTCGCTGTTGGGGCAGGAACGGGACATCCAGGTTGTGCTACGAACCACCGCGCCGGCAGTGGTATTGGGAGATGAATTACGTTTGCGTGAACTGTTCCTGAATCTTCTCGATAACGCAGTCAAATACTCTCGCCCCGGCGGCACAGTCGACATCGCGCTGACGATCGAACAGGCTCACGCACGGGTGTCCGTGACCGATCACGGCATTGGGATCGCGCAAGAGGATCAGTCTCGGATCTTCGACCGGTTCTATCGCACCGATGACGCGCGGGCCCATACCAAGAAGGGCACGGGCCTTGGGCTGTCCATCTGCGCCTGGATTGTCGAATCCCATCGCGGACGTATCGAGGTCCAGAGCAAGGTCGGCGAAGGTTCGACCTTTACGGTGATGCTGCCTTTGGCCCCCGCATCGGCAGCGGCTTAACGACTTCTAATCCCCTCCTAATCCTCCTCTCATTGGGGGTATGGCTTTACCGTTCCTTAACATGCTCGACGCGAGGGAATCTCTTGGTGCCCGGGTAGTGCTTTTTCCCCCAAGATACTGATTGTTTCAACTGCTTTAGCCTCCCCCTTCTCTGTAAAGAAGGTTCATAGCGTACGGGGTTTCGTTGGTAGGCCTGCCGGGCGATAAGACCAGCAGTTTCCAGTTTTTTCAGTCTATCCGCAAGGATGTTTGAAGCGATTCGTTCCGGAGAGGACGTGAACTCCTGATAACGTCTCTTGCCCAAGACCAGATCGCGAATAACCAACAGCGTCCATTTATCCCCGAGAGTATCCAATACATTCGTGATCGGACAAGATGATCGCTTAAATTTCATTTTGACACCCAGCTGCCCAACATTGCCCATCATCTTACCCATTTAGAACTACCGAGTTACAGTAAATAATGTAGCCCACATACTTGCACTTTGCAAGACGATAGGCTACTATAACTTGTGATATGCAAGTGACAGGGCTGCGCGTTTTCAAACCAGGAAGGATTTGCAATCTGTTGAAGCTCTATCAATGTGAATGCGCCTGTGGCACTCCCTGCTTAAGTCATGTTGTTGC
>CAVUMA010000012.1:0-151555 GCA_963742465.1 uncultured Nitrospiraceae bacterium
ACGCCCAGCTGCACCGTGGCGAGGCCCTCCACGTCCGCCACGCTGATCCCGCCCAGCGAAAGCGCCGTGTCCTCCGTCACCGTCTGCGCCCCCGGCACCGTGTTCACCGGCGGATCGTTCACCGGCGTCACCGTGAGCGCCACCGTGTCCACGTCGGTCACCGCGTGCCGTCGCTGCTCGTCACCGTGAGCGTATCCGGCCCGTTGTAGTTGAGCGTGCCTTGATAGGTGAGCGTCCCCAGGGCCGCGTTGATCTGGGCCTGGGTGCCGGCGAGGGTCAGCGTCCCCGTGCCGTTCGCCCCCGCACTGATGGTCGCGCCGCCCGCCAGGCTCACCGTCACCGTCCCGTTCGCCACGCCCAGCTGCACCGTGCTCAGGTTGCCGTCCACATCCGTGACGCTGATGCCGCCGAGCGCGAGCGCCGTATCCTCGGCCACTTGCGCCCCCGGCACCGTGTTCACCGGCGCATCGTTCACCGGGGTCACCGTGAGCGCCACCGTGTCCACATCGGTCACCGCATTGCCGTCCGTGCTCGTCACCGTGAGCGTATCCGGCCCGTTGTAGTTGAGCGTGCCTTGATAGGTGAGCGTCCCCAGGGCCGCGTTGATCTGGGCCTGGGTGCCGGCGAGGGTCAAGGTCGCCGTGCCGTTCGCGCCGCCGCTGATGGTCGCGCCGCCCGCCAGGCTCACCGTCACCGTGCCCTGCGTCACGCCCAGCTGCACCGTGCTCAGGTTGCCGTCCACATCCGTGACGCTGATGCCGCCGAGCGCGAGCGCCGTATCCTCGTTGACCACTTGCGCCCCCGGCACCGTGTTCACCGGCGCATCGTTCACCGGGGTCACCGTGAGCGCCACCGTGTCCACATCGGTCACCGCATTGCCGTCCGTGCTCGTCACCGTGAGCGTATCCGGCCCGTTGTAGTTGAGCGTGCCTTGATAGGTGAGCGTCCCCAGGGCCGCGTTGATCGCGGCCTGGGTGCCCGCGAGGGTCAGCGTCGCCGTGCCGTTCGCGCCGGCACTGATCGTCGCGCCGCCACGCCAGGCTCACCGTCACCGTCCCGTTCGTCACGCCCAGCTGCACCGTGCTCAGGTTGCCGTCCACATCCGTGACGCTGATGCCGCCGAGCGCAAGCGCCGTATCCTCGTTCACCATTTGCGCCCCCGGCACCGTGTTCACCGGCGCATCGTTCACCGGGGTCACCGTGAGCGCCACCGTGTCCACATCGGTCCCGCTTGCCGTCGGTGCTCGTCACCGTGAGCGTATCCGGCCCGTTGTAGTTGAGCGTGCCTTGATAGGCGAGCGTCGCCAGGGTCGCGTTGATCGCCGCCTGACTGCCCGCCACGGTCAGCGTGCCCGTGCCGTTCGCCCCCGCACTGATCATCGCGCCGCCACTCAAGGTCACCGTCACCGTCCCGTTCGGCACGCCCAGCTGCACCGTGGCGATGCCCTCCACGTCCGCCACGCTGATCCCGCCCAGCGAAAGCGCCGTGTCCTCGGTCACCGTCTGCGCCCCCGGCACCGTGTTCACCGGCAGATCGTTCACCGCCGTCACCGTGAGCGCCACCGTGTCCACATCGGTCGCACTGTCGTATCGGTGGTGGTCACCGTGAGCGTATCCGGCCCGTTGTAGTTGAGCGTCCCTTGATAGACGAGGGTCGCCAACGTCGCGTTGATCGCCGCCTGACTGCCCGCCACGGTCAGCGTGCCCGTGCCGTTCGCCCGCGCACTGATCATCGCGCCGCCACTCAAGGTCACCGTCACCGTCCCGTTCGGCACGCCCAGCTGCACCGTGGCGATGCCCTCCACGTCCGCCACGCTGATCCCGCCCAGCGAAAGCGCCGTGTCCTCGGTCACCGTCTGCGCCCCCGGCACCGTGTTCACCGGCAGATCGTTCACCGCCGTCACCGTGATCGCCACCGTGTCCACATCGGTCGCACTGTTCGTATCGGTCGTGGTCACCGTGAGCGTATCCGGCCCGTTGTAGTTGAGCGTCCCTTGATAGACGAGGCTCGCCAACGTCGCGTTGATCGCCGCCTGACTGCCCGCCACGGTCAGCGTGCCCGTGCCGTTCGCCCCCGCACTGATCACCGCGCCGCCACTCAAGGTCACCGTCACCGTCCCGTTCAGCACGCCCAGCTGCACCGTGGCGATGCCCTCCACGTCCGCCACGCTGATCCCGCCCAGCGAAAGCGCCGTGTCCTCAGTCACCGTCTGCGCCCCCGGCACCGTGTTCACCGGCAGATCGTTCACCGCCGTCACCGTGATCGCCACCGTGTCCACATCGGTCGCACTGTTCGTATCGGTCGTGGTCACCGTGAGCGTATCCGGCCCGTTGTAGTTGAGCGTCCCTTGATAGACGAGGCTCGCCAACGTCGCGTTGATCGCCGCCTGACTGCCCGCCACGGTCAGCGTGCCCGTGCCGTTCGCCCCCCACTGATCACCGCGCCGCCACTCAAGGTCACCGTCACCGTCCCGTTCAGCACGCCCAGCTGCACCGTGGCGATGCCCTCCACGTCCGCCACGCTGATCCCGCCCAGCGAAAGCGCCGTGTCCTCGGTCACCGTCTGCGCCCCCGGCACCGTGTTCACCGGCAGATCGTTCACCGCCGTCACCGTGAGCGCCACCGTGTCCACATCGGTCGCACTGTTCGTATCGGTCGTGGTCACCGTGAGCGTATCCGGCCCGTTGTAGTTGAGCGTCCCTTGATAGACGAGGCTCGCCAACGTCGCGTTGATCGCCGCCTGACTGCCCGCCACGGTCAGCGTGCCCGTGCCGTTCGCCCCCGCACTGATCACCGCGCCGCCACTCAAGGTCACCGTCACCGTCCCGTTCAGCACGCCCAGCTGCACCGTGGCGAGGTTGCCGTCCACGTCCGTGACGCTGATCCCGCCCAGCGAAAGCGCCGTATCCTCGGTCACCGTCTGCGCCCCCGGCACCGTGTTCACCGGCGGATCGTTCACCGGCGTCACCGTGAGCGCCACCGTGTCCACATCGGTCACCGCATTGCCGTCGGTGCTCGTCACCGTGAGCGTATCCGGCCCGTTGTAGTTGAGCGTGCCTTGATAGGTGAGCGTCCCCAGGGCCGCGTTGATCTGGCGCCTGGGTGCCGGCGAGGTCAGCGTGCGCCGTGCCGTTCGCGCCGCCGCACTGATGGTCGCGCCGCCCGCCAGGCTCACCGTCACCGTCCCGTTCGCCACGCCCAGCTGCACCGTGCTCAGGTTGCCGTCCACGTCCGTGACGCTGATCCCGCCCAGCGAAAGCGCCGTGTCCTCGGTCACCGTCTGCGCCCCCGGCACCGTGTTCACCGGCGATCGTTCACCGCCGTCACCGTGAGCGCCACCGTGTCCACATCGGTCGCACTGTTCGTATCGGTCGTGGTCACCGTGAGCGTATCCGGCCCGTTGTAGTTGAGCGTCCCTTGATAGACGAGGCTCGCCAACGTCGCGTTGATCGCCGCCTGACTGCCCGCCACGGTCAGCGTGCCCGTGCCGTTCGCCCCCGCACTGATCACCGCGCCGCCACTCAAGGTCACCGTCACCGTCCCGTTCAGCACGCCCAGCTGCACCGTGGCGATGCCCTCCACGTCCGCCACGCTGATCCCGCCCAGCGAAAGCGCCGTGTCCTCAGTCACCGTCTGCGCCCCCGGCACCGTGTTCACCGGCAGATCGTTCACCGCCGTCACCGTGAGCGCCACCGTGTCCACATCGGTCGCACTGTTCGTATCGGTCGTGGTCACCGTGAGCGTATCCGGCCCGTTGTAGTTGAGCGTCCCTTGATAGACGAGGCTCGCCAACGTCGCGTTGATCGCCGCCTGACTGCCCGCCACGGTCAGCGTGCCCGTGCCGTTCGCCCCCGCACTGATCACCGCGCCGCCACTCAAGGTCACCGTCACCGTCCCGTTCAGCACGCCCAGCTGCACCGTGGCGATGCCCTCCACGTCCGCCACGCTGATCCCGCCCAGCGAAAGCGCCGTGTCCTCCGTCACCGTCTGCGCCCCCGGCACCGTGTTCACCGGCAGATCGTTCACCGCCGTCACCGTGAGCGCCACCGTGTCCACATCGGTCGCACTGTTCGTATCGGTCGTGGTCACCGTGAGCGTATCCGGCCCGTTGTAGTTGAGCGTCCCTTGATAGACGAGGCTCGCCAACGTCGCGTTGATCGCCGCCTGACTGCCCGCCACGGTCAGCGTGCCCGTGCCGTTCGCCCCCGCACTGATCACCGCGCCGCCACTCAAGGTCACCGTCACCGTCCCGTTCAGCACGCCCAGCTGCACCGTGGCGAGGCCCTCCACGTCCGCCACGCTGATCCCGCCCAGCGAAAGCGCCGTGTCCTCCGTCACCGTCTGCGCCCCCGGCACCGTGTTCACCGGCAGATCGTTCACCGCCGTCACCGTGAGCGCCACCGTGTCCACATCGGTCGCACTGTTCGTATCGGTCGTGGTCACCGTGAGCGTATCCGGCCCGTTGTAGTTGAGCGTCCCTTGATAGACGAGGCTCGCCAACGTCGCGTTGATCGCCGCCTGACTGCCCGCCACGGTCAGCGTGCCCGTGCCGTTCGCCCCCGCACTGATCACCGCGCCGCCACTCAAGGTCACCGTCACCGTCCCGTTCAGCACGCCCAGCTGCACCGTGGCGAGGCCCTCCACGTCCGCCACGCTGATCCCGCCCAGCGAAAGCGCCGTGTCCTCCGTCACCGTCTGCGCCCCCGGCACCGTGTTCACCGGCAGATCGTTCACCGCCGTCACCGTGAGCGCCACCGTGTCCACATCGGTCGCACTGTTCGTATCGGTCGTGGTCACCGTGAGCGTATCCGGCCCGTTGTAGTTGAGCGTCCCTTGATAGACGAGGCTCGCCAACGTCGCGTTGATCGCCGCCTGACTGCCCGCGACGGTCAGCGTGCCCGTGCCGTTCGCCCCCGCACTGATCACCGCGCCGCCACTCAAGGTCACCGTCACCGTCCCGTTCAGCACGCCCAGCTGCACCGTGGCGAGGCCCTCCACGTCCGTGACGCTGATCCCGCCCAGCGAAAGCGCCGTGTCCTCCGTCACCGTCTGCGCCCCCGGCACCGTGTTCACCGGCAGATCGTTCACCGCCGTCACCGTGAGCGCCACCGTGTCCACATCGGTCGCACTGTTCGTATCGGTCGTGGTCACCGTGAGCGTATCCGGCCCGTTGTAGTTGAGCGTCCCTTGATAGACGAGGCTCGCCAACGTCGCGTTGATCTGCCACCTGACTGCCCGCGAGGGTCAGCGTGCCCGTGCCGTTCGCCCCCGCACTGATCACCGCGCCGCCACTCAAGGTCACCGTCACCGTCCCGTTCAGCACGCCCAGCTGCACCGTGCGCGAGGCCCTCCACGTCCGCGACGCTGATCCCGCCCAGCGAAAGCGCCGTGTCCTCCGTCACCGTCTGCGCGCCCGGCACCGTGTTCACCGGCAGATCGTTCACCGCCGTCACCGTGAGCGCCACCGTGTCCACGTCGGTCGCACTGTTCGTATCGGTCGTGGTCACCGTGAGCGTATCCGGCCCGTTGTAGTTGAGCGTCCCTTGATAGACGAGGCTCGCCAACGTCGCGTTGATCTGCCGCCTGACTGCCCGCCACGGTCAGCGTGCCCGTGCCGTTCGCCCCCGCACTGATCACCGCGCCGCCACTCAAGGTCACCGTCACCGTCCCGTTCAGCACGCCCAGCTGCACCGTGGCGAGGCCCTCCACGTCCGCCACGCTGATCCCGCCCAGCGAAAGCGCCGTGTCCTCCGTCACCGTCTGCGCCCCCGGCACCGTGTTCACCGGCAGATCGTTCACCGCCGTCACCGTGAGCGCCACCGTGTCCACATCGGTCGCACTGTTCGTATCGGTCGTGGTCACCGTGAGCGTATCCGGCCCGTTGTAGTTGAGCGTCCCTTGATAGACGAGGCTCGCCAACGTCGCGTTGATCGCCGCCTGACTGCCCGCCACGGTCAGCGTGCCCGTGCCGTTCGCCCCCGCACTGATCACCGCGCCGCCACTCAAGGTCACCGTCACCGTCCCGTTCAGCACGCCCAGCTGCACCGTGGCGAGGCCCTCCACGTCCGCCACGCTGATCCCGCCCAGCGAAAGCGCCGTGTCCTCCGTCACCGTCTGCGCCCCCGGCACCGTGTTCACCGGCAGATCGTTCACCGCCGTCACCGTGAGCGCCACCGTGTCCACATCGGTCGCACTGTTCGTATCGGTCGTGGTCACCGTGAGCGTATCCGGCCCGTTGTAGTTGAGCGTCCCTTGATAGACGAGGCTCGCCAACGTCGCGTTGATCGCCGCCTGACTGCCCGCCACGGTCAGCGTGCCCGTGCCGTTCGCCCCCGCACTGATCACCGCGCCGCCACTCAAGGTCACCGTCACCGTCCCGTTCAGCACGCCCAGCTGCACCGTGGCGAGGCCCTCCACGTCCGCCACGCTGATCCCGCCCAGCGAAAGCGCCGTGTCCTCCGTCACCGTCTGCGCCCCCGGCACCGTGTTCACCGGCAGATCGTTCACCGCCGTCACCGTCAGTGTCACCGTCTGCGTCGCGCTATTGACGTGGCCCCGTCGTTCGCCACCACGGTGATCGAGCGGTTGCTCGTGGTCGGCGTGTCGCTCGTGTCGTTGTACAGAATGCCCTGCAGAATCGACTGGTACACCGCCGTCGTGGCCGCCCCCGTGATCGAGAGCACCCCCGTCCCGGCCGTGTAGCTCACCGTCAAGCCCGCCCCCGAGGCCGCCGTCGTCGCCGCCGCATTGAGCGAGAGCGACTCCACCGCATTGCCATCGGGCCGCGCCGTCAGCGTCACCGTCAAGCGAGGTCAGGTTGCGCCGAATCCACATCGCTCAGCGTCCCTACCGGCGCGATCAGCACCGGCGTCTGCTCGGTGAACGCCGTTGTCACATCCTGGCCCGCCCCGCCCGCGTTCAGGTCCACCACCGGCGCATCGTTCACCGCCGTCACGGTGATGGTCGCTGTCCGCGACGTGTTACTGACGTTCGTGCCGTCACGGGCCGCCACGGTGATCGTGCGGTTGCTCGTGGTCGGCGTATCGCTCGTGTCGTTGTACTGAATCCCCTGCAGAATCGACTGGTACACCGCGCGTACTGCGCCCGTGATCGAACCAGACCCCGTCCCTGCCGTGTCCGTGCCCGCCCGCGAGGCCGCTCGCCGTCGCCGCCGCACTGAGCGAGAGCGATCCACCGCATTGCCATCAGGCCGCGCCGTCGCGTCACCGTCAAGCGGTTGAGTAGCGCGTCTACATCGCCCAGCGCTCACCATATTGGCGCTGTCACTATCGAAGATGGAGCTGTCGGTATCGCGCGATCAGGTCTACCACCGGCGCTCGTTCTCTGTGTCAGGTAGCGGTCCAGCCGTTGTCGGCCGTGTCGCTGTCGTGGTCACGGTGGTGACCGTGGTGGTCGTGGTCTTCGTGCTGGTGGCGACCACATTGTCGACTGGTACAGCTGCGTCGGACCCAGCCCCAGTGAGAGCCGTTCGTGTAGAAGAACACGAGGTTGGCGGAATTGATCACTCCGGCCGGAAGATTGATGGTGATGGACGTCAATGCGCCCGTAGCCTCATTCGCCACCGATGCCGTCGTAGCTGGTCCCGTAGCGCCGTTGGAATAGGTCCAGGTGCCTGCAAGTCCTGCAGCGTTTAGAGCGCCGGCTTCGAACGTCTCGAATGTGGCGTAAGTGACGCCGTTGTAAGAGACGACCAGCCTGTTGTCGTTCGCCCCGGCGATATCTGCGTTCTGCCAGGCCATGCCGAACGCAATGGAAGTGATCGAATCCGCGGTATCGACCGTCGTCGTCACGACGGTCGTGGTGGTGGCCGTATTGGTTGTTAACACCGTGGTGTTCGACGTACTTGCCGGAATCGTCAGCGGTTGGGTGATCCTCGTCCCGCTTCCGATAAAGTCATACCGCCCATCCAGCGCCGCCCCTAATACCACTGAGCCGTTCCCGGCAGTGCCAGATTCGACCCAAGGGGCCGGAGGAGTAGCGGCTGCAACCGTGCCGAAATTTCCGTTTGTGACAAGATTGGTCGTCGACGTCAGCGTCGATACGACCGGGCCGGTCGTTACCGTCGTCGGACCGGAGTTGAGATCCACAATTACGGTGTACTCTGCCACAACATTTTGGGCGAACTCAGAGGTGTCAGTGAAGGTCGTGAACGTGGCGTTACTCCTGGTGGCGGTGGCGCTGACAAAGCTGCCGGCGGAGACGGTGGCTGCCAACGTCGTGTTGAAGGCTCGCGTTGCCGCTCCCGTCGGTGGTGACGTTGACGAAGCCCAGATACGTCTGGCCTTCACCGTGGCCGGTTCCGTCCTGGGCAGTGTTGCTGAAGAACTCAATGCGGAATTGGCTGTTGGCCGTGCTGTTTAACGAGCCAACGACACTCACCTGGGTACTGGACACTACTGTGTGCGGACGTCAGCACAGGAAAGTTTTGCAGGCGTTGGCTCCGGCGTCGCCGTCGCCCGCATCATTGGCAGGTGACGCCGTCGTTGGTCAGGTCAATTCCCAGGCCGGTGTTTGAGAAGATTGAGTTACCAAGAATCGCGTTGCCTGTGCTGGTCGCCGACTCAAGCCGGATACCGTCGTCGGTGTTGAAGGCAATCGTGTTTCCCTGCCCAACGGCGGTGCCCCCGATGCTATGGTTGCTTCCTCCAGCAATCCGAATGCCGGCCCCGCTGTTCGCGATGCTGGCCGTGCCGGCTGCATCGGTGCCGATCTGGTTGCCGTAGAGCACGTTGTCCGCTCCCGTTGACGTAGATCGCCCCAATTCGTGTTCCCGGATACGAGGTTTCCTTGAAAGACGGTGCCGACCCCATCCAGCCGCGCCCCGCCCGAATCGGGATCTGACGCAGGATTCCGTCGGGCACCGCCGCAGTCCCCATTGCGTTCGTCCCGATATAATTCCCTCGAATCACGATCCCCGTCACGCCGGGATCGACGTCCACACCCTCATCGTCGTTGCCCGACAGCAGGTTGCGGTCCGCGGCGGCTAACGTTCCAATCGTGTTGTTGTTCGCGCTGATGGTGATGCCGTCATTGGCGTTGCCGCGGTCCAAGGTGCCAGTTGCATCGACGCCAATCCAGTTGCCGACGATCAGGTTGTTGGTGCTGTCGATCTGGATGCCATTGAGACCGAATCGATTGATGATCAGGCCGCGGATCGTGCTGCCGTCGCTGCCGGCACCAAGCGTAAGCCCAGCTACGCCACCGGCGCCGGTGCCATCGAGTTCGATGAGCAATATCGCGTTATTCCCGATTGCAAGTGTGTTGACCGATGAGCCAGTCTGCGTGTACGCGTCGATCGTGACCGCGCCCGTGATCGTCGGCAGAGCGGAGGTCAGATTGATCGTGTGTCACACCCGCGCCGCCGATGCTGAAGTTGATCGTGTCGGTTCCTGCAGCCGCGTTGGCTGCAATGATCGCTTCGCGCAGGCTGGTCACGCCGTCAGCGCCATTGACCACGTCGTTGATGGTGGTGACGGTGAAGGTCGCCAGCGCATGGTTCCAGTCCGCCTGTGTGCTTTCCCTGATCACGACTGAGGTCTCAATCGATCCGGTGGTGACTTCAAGTTGCCAGTCTGCGTACTCAGCGGCACTGCCTGTCCGATCCGTGCTCGCGGCCACATCGGCACCGGTGAGGTCGGCCAACGTGTTCATTGCCAGTTGCCCGTCCACGCCCTGGCCAAAGTTACAGCCGTAGATCAGGAGGTCGGCGTTTGCCGACAAGCTCTGACCGATCTGTTGAAACTGTTCAGCGTAGGTCGTGCTGATTGATTCTTGCGTCAGGAAGCTCGCGCCGAGATGCATCTCGGCTTCGGTGCCATCACCGATCAGATGGATCGCGTCGATGCCCGTACGGCCGGCGAGAATCTCCGCCATCTGCGCCACGCCGTCGCGGCCAGGGTCGAGTATGTGCACTTCGACGTTGGGGCTGATGCCGTCGAGGAGCTGCTGGTAGTCGAGGACGCTAGGGGACAGGAACAGGATCTCCTGGCGGGCGGCCGATATATCGTATGCCGCCATGGCATCAAACAACGCCTGGTCGCCTGTGGCGGGTTGCGGTTCGCCCGTCGGCGCAGCAGGCGCGCTGTCGGCTGTCGCCGCGTCATGATTCGAGAGAGACGCATCAGCCTGGCTTTGCGCGATTTGCTCGGTGGTCACAGTACTGACCGTGGCCACGGCAGCGCCGTCGAACATGATGCGCGATTCGAGCGCAATCAACGAGCCTCCGAACGTCGAAAGGGTGATGCGCGTGTCCGCTGAGGCAGGACGCTGCCCTCGCGCTGGTTTGACCGCCGTTTTCTTCTGCTTACGTAGTATCTTCATGGTATGACCGGAGACACCACACGTCCGTTATTACCCACAATAATGTAGCAAGGAGGGTGCCATTCCCCTTACTAATTTCTTCTTTTGTGCAGCCGAGTTAGAGTGCTCTTGGTAGGGAGGTTCGCTGAGGGCTACAGAATGCGCCCGCGGAAGACTTTTTCTGGTCTGACACTTTAGAGGGGGCACGGAGAAGGTTGAGGTTCAGGATGAAACAGACCAGAAGGCCAAGGTTACGGCTGAGGTGACGAACGTCAGGTCTCGGCTCAACCTTGACCTCGACCTTAGCCTGCTAGATATCCTACGCACCGCTTTCGCGAATGAAGATGCGGGCGGTCTGTTCCCAAGCTCGTTGGGCAAAGCTGATACGAGGGCCTTTCACCAGCACGGTTCCTCGCACGGCTTGGTTCCATCGGGGCGGCGACTCGACAAGATGCAGCGTGATGCGATAGACAGAGGTTTCAGGCTTCAGTCTATGATTGGCATCTTCACGAACCGACACATCTCCGCCGTAGACGGAGAGGAGGTAGGGCACCGTGAAGCTGCTTTCGTCGATGCCTCGAATCTCGGCAACCTGCGCCTCCAAGCTAGACCGATCCGGACCTTCTGGAATGAATCGGGCTGATTGACCCGCGTGGAGATAGCCAACGTCTGCCTCGGGAGCCAGCGCATGCAACTCTTCGCCAGCTTGATCGATCACGTAAGCGAGCGGCAGCTGCTTGTTGATCCACTGACCCACGTGCAGGGCCTCCACTCGATCGGTCACCACTCCCGAAATCGGCGCCGTTAGCGACAGATTCTGCTGTTGCTGGAGTAGACCTTCGAGCTGTGAGAGGCGTGCCCTCAGGTTTTCCAACGTTACCTGGTGCTTCGCGAGTTCTTCTCGATCGAAGAACTGCCGCTGGCTTCTCAATCGCTCGACCTCGATCCGCTTGCGTGTCAACGCCATATCCTTTTCAAGTACGGGAGACTCCAATACAACCAACCTATCCCCCACCCCCACCAGCTGCCCTTCTTTCACTGATAGTTCGACGATCCTCCCGGGCGCCGGCGCATAAATTGTCGCGTGCGGCGTCGATTCCAACACCGCAGGGAGGCTGATGCGATCGGACCAGGGCACGAACAGTACGGCGATGACACAGGCCAGCACCCCGGCGGAGAGCCACCCCCTCCGACGTTCGACGATTTCTCCGCGCAAAGCCCACCAGATCTTCAGTTCCCCCACCATCGGCAGCACGATGAACCACCCAATCTCAATAGCAAAGAGGATCAGGCCCAGGAGTTTGAAAAAATATTGGTACACCATCAGCGCGATGCCGAGAAACAACATAAAACGGTACGCCCACACCCCCCAGGCAAACCAGACCAAGAATCGGCGTCTGGCAGCGGCAACCGGCTCGGGCATCGGCATGTCCAAACCGAACAGGAGTCGCCGTAGCTGCCACCGCCCGAAGGCAAAGGCTCGATCGTGCAAGTTGGGAATGCCCAGCCAGTCAGAGAGCACGTAATACCCATCGAATCGCATGAACGGACTCAAATTAATGGCAGCACCGACCATCAGACTCGTGGTCGCCACGATAAATACCAGGCTCCGCGCCAGGCCGTCGTCGAGAAAGTTCCACGCGAAGATCGCCAGGGCAGCCAACGCGCATTCAACGATCATACCGGCAGCGCCGATGGCGGCACGCTGGCGACGGGAGGGCAGTTTCCACGCATCGGAGGTGTCCGAATACAGCATCGGCACCATCACAATCATGGCAAAGCCCATGGTGGGGACCCGACAGCCATAGCGCGTCGCCGTATAGGCATGCCCGAGTTCATGGAATACCTTGACGACGGCCAGACAGAGGATGTACAGCGCGAAGCCACGGGGAGTGAAAAAATGCAGGGCGGTGGCCATGAAGGTGTCCCACTGGCGCGAGACCAGATACAGCCCGATAAGCCCGATACCGCCGATCGCCCAGGCTACGGCCCGTGAATAGAGCCAGTCCACGAACGGAAGCGTGGCACGGAGAAACCGATCCGGACGGAGGAGTGGAATCTGGAAAAACAGATAGTGATGCACCATCCAGGTCACCCAAGATGGCCGCGCAGCCTCTGCTTGCTCGGCATAGGCTCGATACCCGCCCTGCGGCGGATCGCGCATCAGATGGTTGGCGTACAAAAACCGGAGGAGGTCCTCGACATCCTGCTTTGTGGCTCGGCAGGTCGTGTCCGTGTGGATCTGCGCAAGGATGGCCTCCGCGGATTGGTCGGCCCAGCGCGACAGAATCTGGTAGGCAGCCCAGCCGATCTGAAAATATTTCCCGCGGACCGGATCGACGATGACCCAAGTCGGCGAACCGTCGGCGGCCGAGCCACCCGCGACGAGCTGGAGATCTCCTCGCAACGGCGGCAGCGCGACATCCTGCGTGGAGGGCATTGTCGGTTTCACAGACCGATCCATGGTCGGATGGCGGAAATCGGGCGACGGAACAGATAGGTGAACAGCAGTACCTGCTCTCCGTATATTTTTGCGCTGCCTTGCCAGCCTATGCGGAACTCCGATGATCCCTGCTCGAGCTGTGCCGTCACACGGTAGGCCAGCGTATTGTTCGGCAAGACCTCGGCATGGTAGCTCGCATGACTGACCGTGGCAGGAACGCTGGAAAAAGGATTGGCGTTCAGGAACAGCGTCGCCGATGCGCCTTCACGCAATACAATGGCATCCTCCACCGGCAGATCGATCCGCACCTCCAACTGTTGTGGGTTCGCCAGTTCCATGATGCGTTGGCCGACCACGACCGGCTTTCCGATCCAATCGGACTTATCTGAGTAGATCAACAACCCGGCCTGCTCCGCCTTCACCTCGACCTTCGTCAGTCGTTCATGGGCATAGTTCCGCTCGGTTTCTCGCAACTCGACTTCGGCTTTCAACAACGGAACATCGGCTTTTTGGTCGGCTTCCACGAATGAGCCTTGCGCCGCGCGCCGATACTGCGCCATCGCCACATCGAGGTTCCGTTCCGCAACGTCATACTCGCTTCTGAACGTGGTGTCTTCGTACTTAAACAACACTTGGCCTTCGGACACGACCGTATTGGGGAGGACGAGAATCTCGGCGATGACACCATCGATCGGCGCACTCACGATCAGAGGATCCTTTGCGACAATCTTCGCAGGTGCCAACGTCGACATGGGGACGGGAATGGCCAGTGCGCCCAGCGTTGCAATCGCGAGTATCCACGTCGTGGTTCGGCTCAGTCCCCATCTCCACCGACGGCTGTTCGATCGGCCGACGGCATGCCAGGCATAGGCATAGGCTTCGCTGAGCCGCTGCAGGATCGGCACCTCGTGGTCTGCCCAGGGCTGGTCCCGCGTCATCCACAGGCCGCCGATAATCTGTCCCCCGGGGTGCTTGAGAGGGCACCACAATCCATAGCCTGGAGTAAATTCCTTCCAGTCTGGTCTGAGCTCGGCGGGACAATCCGCTTCCGTGACGTGACACATCTCCGGCCCTGTCGAGGTCTTGCGCAGACCTCCAATCAATCGCTCGGTCCATTGCATCAAGGGCACGGTACGATCCACCACCGGGACGCTCGATGCGGCTCTTACCTGATAATTCTGTGTCGACGGGGACGGCGGGCTGAGCAAAATGGCTTGTTGATAGGGAACCAACCGGCGCGTTTCATTGACGAAGAGAAATTGCAGTTCTTGCTGGTTCTGGACGGCGCGAACCTTCCCTTCCACCTGAAGCAGCGTGTAGACAACCGCGTTCTTCGGCAGGCTGGGTGACTTACTTTCTGCTGCGATCATATCAGCGCGAGAGCTCCGCGAAGGAGGCGGTCCCGCTCATGCCAGCCAGCACATTGTCAGGCTGGGTGCGGAACAAGCCCTTCACCTTCACCGTCTGGCTGGCAGGGTCGACGTTCGCGCCGATGTCCTGAACCGCTGCGGGATACCGAAGCCCCGTTTCATCGACGGCGTACTCGAAAGGCGTGCCGACCTTCAGCCACGCGAGGGACTTCGACGGCAGAATGAGCTCGATCTCCAGCAGGCTATCATCCAACAGGCTTATGAGCTGGTCGTTGGGAAATACGTTCTCGTGTTCGTTCACGATCATTTTGACGACACGTCCGGGAAACGGTGCACGCACGGTGCAGCCGGTCACATTGACTTGCGCGACCTTCACGGCGGCAAACGCTTTCTCGGCTTCGGAGTGAGAGACCACGAGTTCGAGTTCACCAACGGCTTGGTGTTTAGCAAGCTGGACGTTGTTCTCGTAGGTCTTCTTCTTGCCGCGATATTCCGCCTGGACGCTCGCCAGTTCCGCCTCATACTTCGAACAGTCGAGAGCAACCAGGATGGCTCCTTTTTTAAACCGCTGTCCCTCCTTGAAGGGCAGCTGGCTGATCCGGCCCTGGACCTGGCTGGCTAAGGTGGCCTGTGCGGTCGCCTTCACCAGCCCGCGGATCGTGCTGAGTTCTGCCGCACTGCTTGTGGGCTTGGGATCTGACTTGGTGCCGGCCGTCGCGAACAACATCGGCATCAGGAGGCACACGCCCATGATCGAGCCACCGATCAGCAACCAGCCGGTACGGGTCATTTGAGCAACTCCTTACTTTTCGCCCATCGTGTACGAATTTCGAGGGCAAGGTCGGACACGCTCTGCTCCCGTGTCAGATCGTTGGGCAGTACATCTTCTCCGACGGCGGCCAGGAGCGAGGCCCAGGAGACTTGGAGTTCGGATTCTATGGCGTCGTATCGCAGTTGCGCCGCCACCTGATTGACTCGTTCGCGCAGCACGGCCTGTTCACTCTGCCGTCCGATCCGCCAACCCAAACGAGTCTGCTCGGAAATTTGAGACTGCGTATCGTGATAGAGTTTCGCCGTCGAGGTTTCTTTCTTCGCTTGTGCCACCTGCGCGACGCTGACGTGCACTTGCGACATGATGGCCATCGTCAGCGCGAGGTTCTGCGTGTGCAGAACCTGATCTTGCGCCTCAATGGTCTTCGCCCGGGCCGGATACCGAAAGATGTTCAGCAAATTCCAACTGGCCCGTGCGGCGTAGGCGGCCCAATTCTGATTGAAGAGAAACGCGTTGCTGTTATAGTTCTGGCCCGCTTGGAGATTCAGGCTGGGGATCATTTCGAGGATCGCCGCTTTGGTCTCTCGCGCATTGATGCGACGACGGTAATCGACCTGCCTCAACTCCGGGCGGGCTTCCAGAGCCCGATCCTCCAGCACCGTCATATCGAGCGGAAGGTTCAGCGTTCCGGCCTCTCGCTCCGGAACCAGGAGCATCATCTTGTGCTCTTGACCGGGGGGTAGATTGATGAGCGCGGCCAATTGAAGCTTGGCCGTGTTGAGCTCCCGGAACAGCTGTTGAATGTAGCGTTGCGTGTTGAGGAGATCCAGCCTGTACTGCAAGGGAACCAGGGGCGTACTGAGTTTCTCGTCCTGAACGGCCTGGGCTTTTTCCAGCGCGCTCTTCACCCATTCATCCAGCATCTTGAGTGACGGAAGAATCCGCTCCGCACTGACCGCACGCCAATAGGCAGCTTCGCACATCTTGCATGACACGATTGGCCACACGCCGCCGCTCTTCTTCGGCGATCAACACGTCGTCGGCTGCCTGCTTCGCCCTGATGTACGACAATCCGAAATCCAAGACATTCCAGCTGAGTGATAGATCGGCGGAGAAGACGTTCTTCTCGGACGAGGTAAAGGGTTGGATCTGCTGTTGCCCCGTGATCAAGGATAGGGCAGACCCGCCGGAATAATTAGTCCGGCCGTCGAATCCAGCGTTCGCCGCGAGACGAGGCAACATGGCATAGTGAGACAGGTCGAGTTGCGTCTGTGCCAGCATCTTGTGCATCAGCTCGACTCGCGCGTCGAGGTTATACTTCAGTGCCCGCGCCATCGCTTCGTAGAGATCGATCGCGCCCGAGACGGGCTCTTGATCCTTTGTCAGAACGGCCCGGTCTTCTTTCACTCGCGATTGCACTTCATCCGTCGTTAACGGTATGGGTTTGATCGCACAACTACTCAGACCGATGACGGCGAAGGTCGTCAGAACCACCAGTATAGAGTCGATCATCCCGCGAGATCGTTCGGCTGGAGAATTCGGTCCGTTCACCACATCACTTCCTGCTCAGCCACATTCCTTGAGGCAAACCTGTTTCACACCGCACCAGACAACAGTGCTCTGCTGCCCGACCACTGATCGGCTCAATGCCTACGTATATTGCTACAGGGTACTTGACTGCCGTGATTTGTCATCATTTTTTCGCCTTTGTACATCAACTCATCAGTATGTTCATGGCTAAACCTTTACGCCTGCCTCACCGCGTGGTCGCGATGATCTTCCTCGATGGCACGGAAGCATTCGCACAAACCCTGTTTTTCCTTTTTGCGCGTCACATTTCTTGGTAACTTGCGTACGAGATGTTGGGAATGTGTTTCTTTCGATTGAGAACAGTTTCATCCATCACCAAGGAGGTCTTTATGAAAGAGGCAGGATCAACAGCGAATGCAACGAGCCTGTCCTTGGCAATCCCGTCACAGCCAAGCCAGCCAGCCAATGCCACTCCGACGGTCCAGTTTGATGTCTCCAACCTTCAAAGTTCCTACGCCAACGTGTGCAACGTGTCTTCGACCCGTGAAGAAGTGGTCCTGGCTTTTGGCGTCAATAACGTGTGGGAGCGGGCGCAGGCGAATGTCCAGGTTCAGCTGACGAACCGTATCGTGTTGAACCCCTATGCGGCGAAGCGGTTGGCCGCCGTGCTCAATCGCGTGGTCGCCGAATATGAGTCCAAGTTTGGGACGTTGAAGGACGACGCCAGACCACAAGCCAATGCGGCCTGAGAGAAAGGAGCCTTGCCGGATGTCGTCTTGATCCGGAGAGAACGTTTCAGCCGCCTTGCGAGTGATCTGATCGGCTACAGCGCGCGACCGCACGGCCAGCCAGAAATCCCGTCGCCCAGGCCCATTGGAAGTTGAACCCGCCGATCCGGCCGTCGCAATCGAGGATCTCCCCGATCAGATAGAGGCTCTGGTACCAGCTTTGATTCCATCGTCCGAAAATTGATTTCCTCCAGTGGGACACCGCCTGCCGTGACTTCCGCATAGTTCCACCCCCGATCCTGTTGCACCGGAAGCCGAAACTTCGTGAGCGCCTCGATCAGACGATCTCGATCTTTTCGGGGCAGTTGCGCGATGGCCTTCTGTGAGTCGCATTTGATATGAAGGCAGAGCGCTTCGGCAAACCGTTCCGGAACTAGTTGTGCAAGCGTCTTCGTGAGAGAGCGTCGAGGAGTGCCGGTTGCTTGATCCATGAACCATCGCCCCACCTGTTCCTGCGTCTTTCCTGGAATAAAGTTGCCATAGAGGTCCAGGCTCTCACCTGTTTCATGGGCCAGCGTCCAGAAGCGGCTCGCATCCATCACGACCGGGCCACTAATGCCGAAATGCGTCCAGAGCAAACTCCCCTTCCGCTGATCGACCGTTCGACCTTTGATAACCGTCGTCAGTTCCGCTTCATGAGACAAGCCTGATAGAGCTTTGTGGAACATGGCGCCATCGAGCATCAGAGGGACGAGTGCAGGAACTGTAGCGCTCACGTGATGCCCCAACCGCCGCGCCAGCTCGTAGCCGAATCCATCACTCCCCGATTTCGGAATCGATCGACCTCCTGTGGCAAGAATGACCCTCTTCGCCATCAGAGTTCCGTGAGTATGATGGATAGTAAACCCAGCTTCTGAATCTAGAATGTCGGTCGATGCTCGTCACACGATGGTCCGGACGGATGGTGACGTTCAGTTCGTGACAACGATTTGCAAGTGCGGTCAGGATAGTTCGCGCCTTGTCGGTGACGGGAAAGAACTTCCCGGTCTCTTCGCGTTTGAGCTCGACTCCTAATGAGGCAAACCACTTCACGGTCTGCTCAACAGAAAACGCCGCCAGCACGTTCTTGATAATCCGGCGATTGCCGAAGTAGTCGGTGGGGGTGACGACCTCGTGCGTCACATTACAGCGACCGCCCCCGGAGACGAGGATCTTGGCGCCGATCGTTTTCATACCATCGAGAAGCACGATCCTCTGCGCCGGATCGCCCTTCGCGGTCGCCTCTGCCGCGAAAATCGAGGCTGCCAGCCCGGCGGCGCCTGCACCGACCACCGCAATATCATGCATATCGTGTATAGACATTAGAGAGTTTTAACTGCCAGTTAACATCTTATTAATCTTGGGATGCTAGAGTTCCACTTGTTCAAAGGCGACTTGTCGGCGCTGGAACATGCGAATGCAGGAGGTGAGCACGATGACCTGTCAAAAATGCAAAGGGCTGATGGTGAAAGAGTGGCGGCCGGAGTTCTCGCCGGAAGCCGCAGTGCTCCGCTGTATCAATTGCGGACTAGTCCTCGATCCATTGATTACACAGAATCGCGTGACCCCGTTGCCTGCAAAGCAGCGGGTCCTAAATGCGGCTTAATGGTTCGTTCGAGATCGTGAGCCAGTTCGTTCGGTGCGGACGACGTACGGAACCGACCGAACTGGGCAGGTGTGGACGTTGCGCTCGTGGTTAGACCGAAAACTCCGCCCATAAGAATGTGTGATCTGAAGGGTCTTTCGCTCGCCGCGGCTCGACGTCCACCTCTACCCTGACACAGCGCTCTGCCAACGAGGCCGTCGCAAGAATGTGGTCGATGCGCCAGCCTTTATTCGCTTCCAGCGAACCCGGCGCCCGGTAATCCCAAAACGTATACTGCTGTCGGTCCGGATAGAGTTTCACGAACACGTCCTGAAATCCCCACGCCAACGTGTTCTCATACGCCCGCCGCACATCTTCGTGATAGCAGACATGCTTGAGATGTTTTTCTGGGCTGTGCACGTCCATAGGCCGAGGAGCCACGTTCATATCACCACACCAGATGGCCGGTTTGTTCGGCGGCACATGCTTTTCGAAATATTTGCGGAGCCGATCGTACCAGCCAAGCTTGTATTGATACTTAGGTGAGTCGATCTCGAAACCCTGCGGCACATAGGTGTTGACGATGGGAATCCCCTTGATCACCACACGCAAGAGCCGCGCGTCCTCCGATTCGCCTCCATCATCAAACCCGTACGCCACCACCTCGGGTTTCTCCCGGCTCAATATCGCGACACCATTATACGACTTCATCCCCCGGTAGGTGATGTCGTATCCTGATTCCGCTAATGCCAGCAGCGGAAACTCACTGTCCTGGACTTTGGTTTCTTGAAGACAGAGTACATCGGGTTTTTGATGGGTCAGCCAGTCGAGCACGATCGGCAAACGTTTGCGGAGAGAATTGACGTTGAAGGTTGCGATTTTCATGGGAGCCTTATAGACACTCAAGCCGTTGCATCCTAGCAAACGGCCCGCGGGGGAACAAGACGAGTGATATCGTCAATCAAGCGGTCGGTAGAAGGTGCGTTTTGATCTTCATCGTGACTGATGGGGCGTGACGTCATATGGTGAATCGAGCCCCGAAGAATTTCTTCTACGCCCGGTCTCGATCCGAGAGGATCTCAATATAGAATGGCCCTCAGGAGAAAAGACCTCCCGAGGGCCAGGCAAACTACTGACGCAATCGCGAGAACTTATTGCGCGGTAACAGAAGAAGGGGCGGCCGGAACTGTCGCTTTCATGTCTTGCCCCATCGATTGAGCGGAGTTCTTTAGCTTCTCCAACTTTGGCTTTTCCCGCGACTTTGTGCGCCTTCTCCTTCCCCTTCATTTCATGGCGTTTCGCCTTCATTGCATCCTTGCGGGCCTTCATCTCTTCCTTCTTTGCCTTCTTCTCACCCTTCATCGCGCTTTTCTCACCCTTCATCGAGCCCTTCATCGCATCTTTCTCAGCCTTCATCTCGTCTTTCATATTCATATTACCCATCTCGCCCTTCATCGCATCGTCAGCCAGAACCAGCGAGCTGGTCCCCATCAGGCACAGAGCGGCAAACGCGACGCCGATCAATTTCTGCATGCAGCACCTCCTGGAATAGATAGTAGTAAGTAGTGATGGTTTCATCTACAAGGAAATGTACAGCCTGCACTCCATTATCAATCCTGTCAAGAATTTGCCTGAGAACCGACAAGTAACTGTGCCCATGCCTTAATCTACAGGCTAATTCGACTCCAATGCTCCCAAGGTCGCCCGCTTCACGAACGTACAGTGGATGCGAGAGCCGGCGCATGAATTGATTCATCGGTACAATGTATTGATCGTGAATGGTCTGCGATAATCGCTTCGCGATTCAGAGGTATACAGAACACCTCTCGCGGACCTTATTCAGTATCCTGCTTGTTGGTCGCTGGCGCAGCCGAGGTGAGATACCGGCGCAGGATGGCCTGTTCGATCCGCGAACGCCCGCGATCCGGTGCCGGAAATCGCAACACCAAATTGATGCGTCCCGGCTCGGACAATTGAATCGTGATGCGAGGCTCCGGTGACGGCGCTTCGAGCAGATTCGTCTGCTCCAACAACTTCATCTGACGACCGGCTACTTCCATAAATGGAGTACATTCGGCCTTGGCTGCGTCGAGCAAGTGCCGTTCGGCATCCCGCCAATCGTCCTTGTCCCCGAGAGGAATCACGAGGAGATAGAGCCCATACTCCTGGCCGGGATTCTCTTTGACCAAGGCATTCCCAAACAGCAAGCTGTTCGGAAACACTGTCACGCGGCCCGTATAGAGATGCGAGGCTTGGCCTGGCCCGATCTCGAGGAGCCTGGTCGCAAAGATGTCATGATCCAAGACGACGCCTCGATGACCTGCGATCTGAATGCGATCGCCCACCGAGTAGATTTTTCCTCCGACTCTCAGCGCGGCTCCACTCCAGCAAAGAATGAGTTCTTTGGTCGCCAGGACAAACGCCGCCGCCAGGGCGACGAGGGACAGGCCAAAGGCTTGGAGTTCGTGCGCCCAGATGACGACCAACCCCACTAGCAACACGAACACTACGCTATTGCGGACAGAGACCACCCATCGACGTTTCGCTTCCATCGAGAGAGTCGGATTCTTTGCGATCGCTCGGACAATCAACGCCCGCACGATGAGAAGGAAAAGCAGCAGCAGAAGCGAGGTAAGCCCGTCGAACAGGACTGAACTATCGATGTGCGGCAACCAAGCAGGCATGGATCACCGCATCAATACATTAATTGGAATTGGCGTTGAGCGTATCATGGGTTCCCGGCACGCACTCCTCACGTTTCCACTGTTTCAGGATCTTCTGTTCGTTGAATGTCAAGGTGTAGCGATAGCAATACAACATGGCCTTGGGACCTTGTTCGACAGCCTTTCCCATTAATGCGGACGCTTCTTTCACCGTTTCGCCCAGGTTGAATAGGTTCACCGAGGCCAATTCCTTGTCACTGATCGGAACGCGATAGGTCCAGACCGAATCCCCCCCGAGAGCCGGCGTCTTCGCCGTATGGGGTGGCCCGAACTTCTCCGTCACCTCGTCTTGGGTGAGTCGATCCACGCCTTTCTTGAAATAGGCGTCGCGCCACGGACCTCCGCAGGCGAGCATCGCCCCTGCAAGGAGGAACATCCCGACTGTGAACAGACGCTGACGCACTTGTCTCATGACTTCGGCTGGTCCTTGGTCTCTCGCATGCGTTTCACGGAACAATAGAGCGCATAGCCTTGAGCCAACATGCCGGTGACCAGTAAGCCCAGTGCCGTTTGCAGCCACGGTGCTCCTGTGTCTTCCAGTCCGTAGATCCCGATGACGAACCCGAGCGCAATCGCCACGATCCCCACGAATCGCGCGATCATCCCCTTCATGCGCAAGCTGATGGGGGTCAGCTCGTTCTGTATCGCCATAGTAGGGATACGCTACACTGGATGGCGAGGCCGGTTCAACAGAGCATTGGCAAGATCCTCCAGCGTCTTGCGACCTCTGAGCGGTGCAATCACAGCGCCAGCCGTGAGTGGCTGCTCGCCATACATTGGTCTTCCAGAATCGATCTCCGCTGCTTTGCAGATCACATAGCCAGCATCTAATCTCTTCATGATGTGCCCAACCGTTCAACGATGGATTCCGCCGGATAGGTCACGATTTCCGCCAATGTGGGGTGGTAGTGTGGCATGCGTAAAAGATCGGCCGCGGTCCCATGGTAATACATCACCGCGATCAGTTCGTGGATCAGTTCGCCCGCTTCCGGGCCGATGATCTGCGCGCCAAGAATCTCACCGGTCTGAGGCGCCGCGAGCAACTTCACAAACCCTTGCGTCGCACCAAGACAGAGCGCCTTCCCATGATCGGCAAAGGGATACGAGGCACTGAGATAGGGAATCCCTTCGGCCTTTGCGCGCGTTTCATTCAGCCCGAGGACCGCGACCTGAGGATCAGTAAAAACGACTTCTGTATCTAGACGATGATCGATCGTCTTCGGCGGTTGATCTATATGCGTCGCGTTGTACCCTGCAATCTCTCCCTGCTGGATGGCGAGATGCACAATGGGAGTGACATCGTTCACGTCACCCACGGCATATATATGCGCTTGCGACGTGCGCATGGCGCCATCGACCACAATCCGCCCGCCGTCGACTGTCACATCCGCCAATTCAAGGCGAAGCCCTTCGATGTTGGGCCGTCGGCCTAAGGCCTGGAGAATCTCCTCGCCGACGTAGGACCGTTCACGTCCATCTTTCATCGCCCACACCGTCTTCCCTGTTGCATCACGGGTCACACGCAGCAACTGCGCGCCCGTGACGACTTCGATCCCCTCATCGATCAATGCGGCTTCAAGCGCGCATCCGACATCCTCGTCCATTTCCGAGAGGAGCGTCCGTCCCCGTTGGAGGATCGTGACCTTCGTCCCAAGTCGAGCAAAGAACTGGCCGAGTTCGAGCGCAACGGCCCCGCCACCCAGGACGATCAATGAACCCGGTTGGGTACGGAGATCCAGGATCGTGTCGCTCGTGAAATATCCAGCTTGGCCCAGGCCAGGAACCGGAACCTCGCTAGGCCTCGACCCCGTGGCCAAGATGAAGGAGCCAGCCGACAAGACGACGTCTCCGGCGGTGATCTCGTGGGGCGACCGAAAGACCGCCCGCGATTGATAGAGCGTAAACCTTGGGTCTTGTAGCTGCTGAATACGATAGTCCGCAAACTCGTGGACCAGCCGATCCTTCCGGTCCACGATTGCTGACAGATCGGCCTGGGCCGAGACCGGGGAGAGTCCGAACTCCTTCGCCCGCCTGAGAAGGGCCGCGACTTCGGCAGAACGCAGAATGGCCTTTGTCGGCATGCAGCCACGCAGAATACAGAGCCCTCCAAGCGGGCCTTGATCCACAATCGCCACGTCGGCTCCGGCATCGCGCGCGGTCCGTGCCGCGGCATAGCCCGCCGACCCGCCGCCGATGATGATGACATCATGTGTTTTGCGCGCCGAAACCTGACTCTGTGATTTCATCGTTCGTTCCCTTTATAGTAGGAAGTCAGGAGGGGAAGGATACACGATGGTACAACCTGGTCGCTATCGGCACTATAAAGGCCATGAATATGAGGTGTTGGGGGTGGCTCGGCACTCAGAAACAGAAGAGGAGTATGTGGTCTATCGGGCGCTCTACGGCAACCGCGGGTTGTGGATCAGACCAACGACGATGTTCCTGGAGACTGTGATCGTGGATGGTCGCACTTGTCCGCGGTTCCAGTTCCTTGCTGTCTCCTAGTGCCCACTCAGGTCCTGTCATCTCTGTTCCCAGCCCTGCTCCCCATATGTCTCCAACGGTCGCGTAAGCAAAGCCCTCCGGACTTAAGTACTTACCGCTAGCCTCCGATACAGACGTTACGAGGTCAGCCATGCCGATTATACGTGCGGTCAATGGCATCGTCGAAATGCATCCTGCCCTACCGGTGTCTCCACGTCTACCTGCCGCTCAGGTGATTGCGGCTGGCCAAGAGGACCGCTCAAATCATCAGGAGCGCCAGGATGCTGACCATGCAGCACGCCTCGCTCAACAGGCCTATCAGCAGCAGGGGCACCAAGCCCCTACATCGAAGCCGGCCCTCCTCGCACAGGACTTAATGACCTCGCCCGTCACATGGTTGCCGTCCGACAGTACGCTGCTCGAGGCATGGAGCCTCATGCAACACAAGGGGATTCACCATCTCCCTGTGACGTCGGTCCATGGCACGTTGGTCGGAATGATATCGAACCACGACCTGCTGCCCTACGCTCATGAGTTGGAATCCGTCAATTCGCCGGGACCGTCCGCCGGACACACGCTCGCCCGCGTGATGAACAGCCAGGTCTTGTCCGCTACCCCGACGACGGAGATCCGCGAGATCGCCCACGTCATGCTCGATGAACAGGTCAGTGCGATTCCTATACTTGACAGCTCCCGTCACCCGATCGGCATTCTGACAACCAGCGATATTCTCCGTGCCATCGTCCACCGAAGCCCACTCGAACTCTGGACATAACTACAGTCATAAGTTTGTGGCCTTGCGTCTTTGATCGACCACGGGCCCACCGACCCCGGGACGGACCTCTCGCAGGCTATGGAAAAGTTCTGTGGGAACAGCAGAGATTCACCGGTCCGCACATCTGAAACAACGGGAGAGCATCGCTGGCCGAATTTTTCAGCATCCTGCCAGCCGGTCAGGCCAACCAGGTCCATTGCGAGAAGGTGGCTGCCTGCCCGACCCTCTGTCCCCCTGCATCCACAACATTCCAAATGAGGGCGTTCTCGACAAGAAAGCGGCGGCCTGTTGAAGTAATTCTCACTCCTTGGTAGGTGTCGAGATAACCGCGTGTTCTAGCTTGTTCCAACATCCATTCCCGCTCAGCTCGATTGACCGGCTCAGCCGTAAGCCGCGACGGTGTCTTCACGAGTTGTTCCCAGGTCAGCTCCCATAGCTCCAAGGCGACTTGATTGCCGTAATTGAGGAGAGGGTCCTCTTCCGTCCCGTGGGATACAACGACAAAGGGAGACTGAAAGAGTGCGTGGGCCTGATAGTCCTGATCGCCCGCTCGTTCGAGCAGTTCACGCCCGATCCAGTGACGGAAACTGTTGAGGAGCAGTTGCGACCACTCCATGATGGCGGGATTGGTCCATATCTGAGAAGTCACGACACAATTCTCCGGCGCAATCGCAGGGAAAGGGCCTCGCACTCAATGACCAGGCGATGTACCACGTCCGTTCGGTCAACGCAAGAATATGGTGATCACTCTTGTAAAAACCATAGGAGGACTCTGTATAATGTGCTTCCTCTCGGAAGTACCCTCCGAGAGAAACTGATCATTGAGGAGTCACCATGGCCGCTCAGACCCTCTTCGACAAAATCTGGGAGTCCCACGTCGTCCGTGCAGAGCCGGACGGAACCACTCTGCTCTATATCGATCGTCAGCTGGTCCACGAAGTGACATCGCCGCAGGCGTTTGAAGGACTCAAGCTCTCGGGCCGCCGGCCTCGACGGCCTGGCGCCACATTGGCGGTGCCGGATCACAACGTTCCGACTACCGACCGGACCCTCGGCATTGCCGATCCTCTCAGTGCGAAACAGATCCAGACGCTGGAGGAGAATTGCCGTGACTTCGGCATCACGCTCTTCGGCATGAACGACATCCGCCAAGGCGTGGTGCACGTGATCGGACCTGAACAGGGCTTTACCCTGCCGGGGACGACCATCGTGTGCGGCGATTCGCACACGTCGACACATGGCGCGTTCGGCGCGCTGGCCTTCGGCATCGGCACCAGCGAAGTCGAGCATGTGCTGGCCACCCAGTGCTTGGTGCAGAAACGACCCAAGACCATGGAGATTCGCGTCGACGGGGTGCTGCCGACTCTCTGTTCGGCAAAGGACGTTATTCTGGCAATCATCGGAAAAATCGGCACAGCCGGCGGTACCGGCTATGTCATCGAGTACACGGGCTCGGCGATCCGCGCTCTCAGCATGGAAGGGCGCATGACGCTCTGCAATATGTCGATCGAGGGCGGCGCGCGCGCCGGGATGGTGGCACCGGACGAGAACACCATCGCCTATATCAAAGGACGTCCGTTGGCTCCGAAGGGAGAGCTGTTCGAGCAGGCAGTACAAGCATGGCAGCAGCTCAAGACCGATGCGAATGCGACATACGATATGACTGTCACGATGCGGGCCGAGGACATCGCGCCGCAAGTCAGCTGGGGTACAAGTCCCGGGATGGTGACCGGCATCGATCAACGAGTGCCGGACCCGCGTACGATCACGGACGAGAACCAGCGCCAGGCTACAGCGCGGGCGTTAGAATACATGGGCCTCATCCCGAACATGCCCATGACCGATATCAAGATCGATACGGTGTTCATTGGATCCTGCACCAATTCACGCATCGAGGATCTTCGCTTGGCCGCGAACTTGGCGAAGGGCAAGCATGTCGCGAAAACGGTTCATGCGATGGTGGTGCCCGGTTCCGGCCTGGTGAAACAACAGGCGGAACAGGAAGGGCTCGATCGCCTGTTCAAAGAAGCAGGGTTCGAGTGGCGGGAAGCCGGCTGCAGTATGTGCTTGGCGATGAATGCCGACGTGCTTCAGCCCGGAGAGCGCTGTGCATCGACCAGCAATCGAAATTTCGAAGGACGCCAAGGGGCCGGAGGCCGGACCCATCTCGTGTCGCCGGCGATGGCCGTCGCTGCCGCCGTCGAAGGGCACTTCGTCGATATCAGAAACTGGAAATAGAGGACCTATGCAAGCCTTTACCGCCATGAAGGGTCTAGTCGCGCCGTTGGACCGGGTCAATGTCGATACCGATCAAATCATCCCGAAGCAATTTCTCAAGACGATCAAGCGGACCGGGCTCCGCGAAGGCTTGTTCTACGATTGGCGTAAGCAGAAGGACGGTTCACAAGACCCGGCGTTCTTTTTGAACCAACCGCGCTTCCAGGGCGCGACGATTCTCCTGACGCGCGATAACTTTGGGTGCGGATCGTCGCGTGAACATGCTCCCTGGGCGCTTCTCGACCAGGGCTTCTGTTGTATCATCGCGCCGAGCTTCGCAGACATTTTCTACAACAACTGTTTCCAAAACGGCATGCTACCCGTGGTGTTGAAGGCCGACGAGGTCCTGGCGATGATGAAAAACGTCCTGGCGACGCCCGGGTACCAACTGACGGTGGACCTCGGAAACCAGACGGTGACCACCCCGGACAATGTCCATTATCGCTTCGAGATCGACCCCTTCCGAAAAGACTGCTTGTATCGGGGTCTCGACGCCATCGGATTGACCTTGCAACACGAGGCAGCCATCGCCGCCTACGAGACTCGACGGAAAGTCGAGGCTCCCTGGTTGTTCACGGATCTTCACCATAACCTAGGAACAGTTTGATGAAAAAGCTCTTTCTGATGCTCCTGTTCTTGTGCTTCATCGGCGCGGCCTATCTGCTCGTCGTCTTCAACTACAGCTATTCCGACGGCAGTCGAGCCGGCTATACCCAGAAGTTTTCCAGCAAGGGCTGGATCTGTAAGACACACGAAGGGGAGCTGGCGATGACCACGGTGCCGGGCGTGGCCCCGATATTGTGGAACTTTTCAGTCTGGGATGAGAAAGTGGCGTCACAAATCTCGCAGGCCATGGGGAAACGATTGGTCCTGCATTACAAAGAGTATCGCTATCTCCCCACGACTTGCTTCGGAGAGACCCCCTACTTCGTCGATCGCGTCGAGGTCACTGAATAAACTCCCGCCTTCTGGTCACCTCTGGCCCTGCGCCTCTTGCCTGAACATGTATGATCGCACTAGAACCATTCATGAATAATGCGGGCTAAGACGTCCGCCGGGAACCGTTCTGGCCGATGACCTCCCCTGCACCGGCTGCCAGCACACCGCAAGCGCTCAGATCGTTCTGATCACCGAACCTCAATGCTGATCCGTTTTCATGCCATCACGAACACACCAGACTTGGACACTGTGGGCCCAATTGATGAAAGTCGCGCCACCGCCCAAGCCAAAATGTACGCCCCACGAGCCCCTGGGATCTTCGCCAGCCCTCGTCGCCGACCAATAGACAGCCGACCGGATAGCCAGAAACGGATGACCCGGCGGAAGAGCCAAGCCTGGAGGGGCTATGGAGGGATCCACCAGGCTGGCCAGCTCTTCGAGGGACGGCAGCCGCCAGCCTTTCTGGCCTCCGACACTTTTCTCGATGCAGGTGCGGCGGGCCACGCTCCATCTGGCACTCGTCGTCTGCGGGGACTTCTCCCAGACCAGATCGGTTTCTTTATCTAGCACCGCGTCGTTGGTGAAGGTCGGCAGGATGACAAATCGCTGTGCCGCCGGCAGGCCTTTGTCCCGGTTCTGCTGGGCAATGCCCGGCAGATCAGACGATATTCCTTGCGCGCCTGCTGGCGCCTCTACCCTGTCACGGCCTGCCATTAGCAACCCACCAAGCACCAGCGCGCCTGTCGTAACGGTGAGAAATCGTCGCCTCCTCATCGCTCTCTCCCTTGATGCGTCAATGTGGCGCAAACAGCCTGAGCCTTAGCTTTCTACCGGCTCCCTCTCCCTCTCGCCCCATGCCTCTATCCTCTGGCCCGCAGTCTGACCCTGGCACGCTCGCGCGTGATTCAAGGTGCCGTCCCCCAAGCAGTTTATTTTGTGATAGGAGGGAGGCTTTGAACAGAAGCGTGGCGGCCTATTTCACCAAACTGTTAGATCCACTTCTTCCGTTTGAAAAATCCCAGCATGGCGATCGCGATCGCCACCATCAGCCCGACCACCAGTGGATAGCCCCATTCCCACTTCAGCTCCGGCATGTGCTCGAAGTTCATCCCGTAGATACCGACGATGAAGGTCAGCGGCATGAAAATCGTTGTAATGATCGTCAGAACCTTCATCACGGCGTTCAGCCGATAGCTGATGCTCGACAGATAGATATCGAGACTGGCTGAGACCATTTCGCGAAGCGTCTCGATGGTGTCCACGATCTGAACCACATGATCGTACACATCGCGGAAGAATACCTTCGTCGATTCCTCTAAGAAGGGGGATTCCGATCGGGAGAGATTGTTCGCCGCTTCACGGAGTGGCCACACCGCCCGCCGCAGAAACAGCAACTGCCGTCTTGAGGGCATGAATCCGGTGTAGTGTCTCCGGCTTCGGATCGCTGACCACCAGATCTTGCAGTGCTTCGATCTTCTCTCCTAACACCTCCAACACATCGAAGTATTGATCCACTATCGCGTCGACCAGTGCATAGAGCAGGTAATCGGCTCCGGAGTGCCGCAGGCGTCCCTTATTCCCCCGAAGACGATCCCGAACCGGTGTGAAGACGTCGGCCCCGTTTTCCTGGAAGGAAAGCACAAAGTTCCGTCCGAGGACCAGACTCACCTGTTCGACGATGATATCCTGTCGGTCGGTGACTGAGAGCATTTTCATCACGAGGAACAAGCAGGTCTCATAGTCATCGAGTTTCGGCCGCTGATCGGTGTTGGCAATGTCTTCGAGGAGCAATGGGTGGAGCTGGAACTGCTTCCCGAACGATTCCAGAATTTCCATCTTGTGGACGCCCCCGACATCCACCCAGGTGACGGACTCATCGGTCGGTGGCGCAAGCTCATCGAGCGACGGGTCCTGGGATTCGTCGCAGCGAGCGCCGGCGTAGTTAAAGGCCGTGATCGTAACCTTGTCCGTTTTTTTCTCGCCGATATGGACAAGGGTGCCGGGGGGGAGCCCCGTCTTTTTGGATCGTTTCTGGACCAGCTTCATCGGTAGAGACCTCGCAGGACCCCCTGCTTGTACGCAGGTTCTCTGCGATGGTCAAGTGGACCGTCGCGATGGTCGCCCGACTGCCGTATTTCTGCTTTGCCGATCCTAGCGAGACCTGCTACTCTCCCTACTCCACTCATGCGAGGCATGCGATATGGAACGAGAATTGGCTGTGTTGGTCGAAGCGGTCCGGAAGGCTGGCGCAAAGGTGCGTGAATTGGTCAGGGATGGATTCGAGGTGCAGACGAAGCCAGACCGTTCGCCAGTCACCACGGTGGACCTCGAGGTCAATCGCGTCCTGCATGAGATGCAGCGCCGGGAGTTTCCACAAGATGGCTGGCTCTCGGAAGAGTCCCCCGACGACCCGGCTCGACTCACTCAACGCGCGCGTCTGGATTGTGGACCCCATCGACGGCACAAAGGCCTTGGTGAATCGGTTGCCGGAGTTCTGCATCTCTGCAGCGTTGGTTGAACGAGGCGTACCGGTCGTCGCCGCAATCCTCAATCCCTCGACCGACGAACTCTTCACTGCGGTGCGCGGCGGCGGACTGTTCTTGAACGGCACACGCGTCACCCCCTCCCCCGCTTATGACTTCAATCCCGTCATCATGGTCAGCGCGTGGGAATTCCGGAATGACCGATGGTCGACGCTCGCCGAGACCGCTCGATGCCGCCCCATGTTCTCCATCGCCAATGCACTGGCCCTGGTCGCTGCCGGTCGCGTCCAGGCTACCTTAACCATCGAGCCGGAGAACGAATGGGATCTCGCGGCCGGAGTCCTGCTTATCGAAGAAAGTGACGGCACCATCAGCGACGCGGCCGGGAAACCCTTCACCTTCAATCAACCGACACCGCGATTTCAAGGCGTCATCGCTGTGGCTGCCACGGCCGACAAGGACCTGCACGCCAACCTCCACACCCACGCTGAACATGCCCGCTCGCTACCAGAGCGGAAGCCAGCCGCTCCATGACCATTGCCCTGTTAGCCCGCACGACTCATGACAGTTCCTTGCGAAACCACTCCGGGCGCGTTCATCGTGAAGCGTCTCTCGATATCTGGGCGAGACTCGCGGGACTTTCGAGAACGGCGGGACTGGTCGGACGTATCATATGTGCTGTCGCGCACGTTTTGCTTGTCTCACTCACAATTCCATAGCCTCACCCTCCCCCCACAAGCTCATTGCCGAATCCGCAACAGATGGGCACGAGAAGGATCGCGCTTCCTTTTTGATATTCGTTGTGAACGACGAAAATACTTCTATACTGACAGTGATTACGATCGGTCAGCGGAGCACTGAATTCTGACATTGTGCTCCTTCCGGGACCCACGAAATAGGAGCCATGCAGAAGTCGGCCCACAAAACCATCGAACCACGTGCCTACGATCCCTCTGATTCACGAGGGGTTCATCCGCCAGGCGGATCTCGTGAAAGCTGTTCAGGAATCCCTGCAGGGATTTACTGACTTGGAAGGTCTGCTGATCGAGAAGTACCGAGTCCCGAAAGCGTCGCTCGGCAAGACACTGAGCAATTTCTTCGACTGCCCCTATATTCCGTTCGACGAACGGACGCTGGCTGATCCTCAACTCCTCGATAATCTGAGTCACGATTACCTTCGCAGGCACCACTGGCTCCCACTAAAGCGTCAGGGTGACATCCTGGATGTCCTGATCGACAACCCCCATGATCTCGATAGAGGTCATGACATCCAGCGCTCATTCCCCGGCCTGACGATACGGTATGCCTTGGGACTGCGGCGTGATATCGAGCGGTTCCTCAACGCCACGATCGGAGACACCGGCAGTGGGTCTATTGCGGACACGCTGGGCGAGCTGGTCAATGACGCTCACCAGGAGCAGTCTTCTGACATCGACTCTGACGGCATTGACGAGAACGATTCCGCGATCGTACGGCTCGCGAGTCAGATCATTGTCGAGGCATACCGGCACGATGCGTCCGATATCCATATCGAACCGTACTCAGATCGCAAGGAAACAGCGATCCGTTTCCGCGTGGATGGTACCTGTTCCACCTATATGCGGATTCCCGCGATCTATCGCCGAGCCCTGGTATCCCGTATCAAGATCATGTCCAATCTGGATATTTCCGAACGCCGGAAACCGCAGGACGGGAAGATCCGATTCAAGCTGAACCAGGATAGGGAAATCGAGCTGCGCGTGGCAACGCTGCCGACCGCCGGTAACAATGAAGACATCGTCATGCGGTTGCTCTCGGCGAAGGAACCCCTCCCTCTCGATGCCATGGAATTTGCTCCGGCCACGCTCACAACGCTCTTGGAAATCGCGGAGAAACCGCACGGAATCATCTTGTGCGTGGGCCCCACCGGATCCGGGAAAACGACGACCCTCCACGCCCTGCTTCGTCATCTCAATACAGACGAACGGAAAATCTGGACGGCGGAAGACCCTATCGAGATCACCCAGGAAGGCCTCCGGCAGGTGCAGGTCCATCCAAAAATCGGGTTTACCTTTGCCGCCGCCATGCGGTCGTTCTTACGAGCCGACCCGGATGTCATCATGATCGGTGAGATGCGGGACAAGGAAACTGCCGATGTGGCCATCGAAGCCTCGCTGACCGGCCACCTGGTCTTGAGCACGTTGCACACGAATGGGGCAGTCGAAACTGTGGTCCGCCTCCTCGACCTGGGATGCGATTCCTTCAACTTCGCCGATGCCATGCAAGGAGTGCTCGCCAAACGTCTCTGCAAGCGGATCTGCGTCAATTGTAAAGAACCGTACCATCCAACGGCGCAAGAGTACGATAAGCTGGCTCATGGGTACGGTAAACAGGCCTGGGAGACGCTCGGAGTAGGCTATCGCGAGGATTTTCAGCTCTATCGAGGGCGTGGGTGTGACGCCTGCAACCAGACAGGCCTCAAAGGTCGGGTCGCCTTGCACGAGCTCTTATGCGGATCGGATGAACTACGAAATCTGATCCAGAACCGCGCCAAAACGACGGAGATGCAGCGCCTGGCTGAGAAGGAAGGGATGGTGACACTCGTGCAGGATGGAGTTCTAAAAATACTCGCCGGCCTGACCACCTATGAACAAGTTCGGGCCGTCGCGATGAAATAGCCGTTCGAATCTCGTTGCGGTTGCCTGCGTTCAGGTCGTCGATTCCAGCAGCCTTGACGAACTTCTTCAGCCGCTCCCCCTCTTCGGGACGAATTTTAATAAACTCAACACCGAACCTCGTTGCAGAAACCCACCGGACTGCGGCCAGATCGACATAGACCGGCTCCTCTCGCTCCCGGAGTTGCATCGTCAGCTGTAGATATGCTGCGACGCTAGCGACGGTGTCCGACGTGATGGCGCAACCCTCCGCAGACAAATTTAAGATGGTACCCCCGTCGGAAAGCTGGTCTCCACTGAACGACACAGGGAGTTGCACCGCAAAACGGGTATGTTTACGTCCTTCCATGAGGCTCCCTGCCGATCACGATCATCGGCTATAGAGTGAGAAGCTATTCACAGTGCCGATAGCGTATCGCTGTATAGGAACATGCCGGCCTTTCAACTCATCTCGCTTGTTCCTACTTACCATTTGGTGAACGGGTACACAAGCGGTTGAGTGAGTTGGATGTGTTGAAGAAAGCTTGAGGCCAGTTCTTACCCAAGTCGCGCGATCCGCCGGCAAGCGTCGTCAATATCGGAATCGATTTTCGCGTAGCTGAATCGAATGAACTGCCTTCCATCAGCCCCGGAAAAGAAGGCTTCCCCCGGCACGCCGGCCAAGCCGATCGTCTCGAGGAGAAACATTGCCCGTTCTTTTCCCGTTGTACCAGGCAGGCGCGACGTATCGGCCAGCACATAGTACGCGCCCTGCGGAATCGACGGCGTCAGACCGGCCTTCGCCAAGGCCTGGCAGAACCGATCGCGTTTCCGTTGATAGTCGCGCGCTAAGTCGCGGTAGAACGAGTCCGGAAGATCCTGGATGCCCACCGCCACTCCCGCCTGCAATGGCGTCGGGGCACATACATAGAGCAGGTCGTTCATAGCTCCGATCGCCTGTGCCCACCGCGCTGCTGCGACACTGTAGCCGATGCGCCAGCCGGTGACGCTAAACGTTTTGGAGTAACCGCCGATGGTAATCGTACGGTCGGCCATGCCAGGCAAGGTTGCAAAGCTCACATGTGTCCGGCCGTCATAGAGAAAGTATTCGTAGATTTCGTCGGTGAACACGAACAAATCGTGTTGGTCTGCGATCGCAGCAATACTCAACAGTTCTTGCCTGCTGAACACTTTCCCGGAGGGATTGCCAGGCGAATTCACAATGATCGCCTTGGTTCGTGGCGTGATCACGCGCTCGACTTCAGCGGTGGAAAAGGTCCAATCGGGAGCCCGCATCTTCACCATCACCGGAACCGCCTCAACCGCCAGCAGCGCGCTGATGTGATACTGGTAGTAGGGCTCGAAGAGGACGACCTCGTCGCCAGGACTGAGCAGCGCCAGGCAGGCACAATGAAAGGACCCGGTGGCTCCCGCGCTGACTGTCACGTCCGTTTCGGGATCAGCTACGATGCCGTTGTACTGCCCAAGCTTCTTGGCGATCGCCTGCCGCAGTTCGGGCAATCCATCGAATCGCGAGTAGACATTCTTCCCGCGCTCCATCGCCTGCGCCGCAGCTCGAAGTACCACCGGTGGAGCCGGCGTATCGCAGACCCCTTGCGCCATGTTGAGGCCTTTCGCCTGGACACAGGCTTGGGTCATCGCTCGAATCTCCGAATGGGCTAATGCTGCCATTCGTTGGTTGATGTGCCGTTTCATCGTCGTATCACTCCTCGATCAATAATTCTCTCTTTTCGCAGACCGATTCCTGGTAGGTCAAGCCCTCTTTCTACGATGACCGTGGAAGGGGTCGGTTCGGATAGGATTGCGGGTTACGAGGTTTTTGTTACAAATATGAACTATTTGACTATACTCCAATCAGAACCCTGTTGGCCCCTCCTCCGGGCTACTCTACTTGAGGAAGGCAAGGCGACAGCTCGTCCGGTAAAGTAGTTTCACGGTCGATGCATTTCCTCTCTGAATGATTGAGTGAAGGGAAGTGGTCCATGGCCACGCAGGACCCCAGATCCCACCGAGCGTTAGGCTCTGACCACGAGTCCGCGATGGCGGAACGTCGGGGCCGCCGTCTTAGCCTAAGTTGCCGTCTATTCTTTTTTGGAGAGGATGACTTCGAGGGCGAGGCGACGGTCCTCGATCTCTCCACTTACGGTTGTCAGGCGACATCTCTTACCGAGGTACAGGTCGGCAGGGTGCTCCACCTGTCCCTGTTTCTTCATGACCAGAATTGGCCTCTGCGTATCGATGAAGCCCTGGTGCGATGGGTCAACGGACAAAATTTCGGTCTCGAGTTTACGGGAATCAGGCCGGCTCAACGAGAACGAGTGCGAGCCATCATTATAAAGGCCAATCTCTAGCAGGATGCTCCTGTTATCCCAGTCGTTCGAGCCATCGAATTTCCACTTACCACAATAGTTTTCCTCAACCTGCTAGGAATCCTTTCGCTCGGATTTTCCGTCTGCTCCAGCCGTCTCCCCTTCTCTCCATCGCGTGAAAGGATGGCTCCCCTCGCTCGCGCGTTCCATGTCTCGGCCCATTCGTTACCAGAGACATCCGTTACAAGATGAACCTGGACTCCGAGGCACCGGTGATGAAGAAGAACTGGTGAGGGAGAAATAGGGGTAACCGATAGCCTGTCTTATATGCGTGAGAAGGGGAACTCGACCTGGTTAGCGTCTCTCCATCACTTCTTTTCATTCTTGGGAGGAGGCTGCGGGTGAGAACGGAACACCTCATAGTGCCGCAGAACTTTCCGCACGTAGGCACGGGTTTCTCGAATGCGCGGAACTTTACGGTCTTTGACTCGATGGACCCCGGCGTTATAGGCCGCCAAGGTCAAGGGAAGATCGCCTTGGTAGAGGTTCAGCAGGTGCCGCAACTGCTTGGCGCCTCCACGGATGTTCTGGATGGAATCGTAGGAATCGCTCACACGCAACGTGGCCGCGGTAGCCGGCGTCAGCTGCATCAAGCCGACTGCGCCTTTGGGAGACACAGCATGCTGGCGAAAGTCAGATTCGGTTTTGATGACGGCGCGCAGCAGGGCGGGATCAAGACGATACTTTATTGCGTACCACGAGATGGCCCGACGGATTTCCTGTTTAGAATACCGAGGATAGGCGCCGTCGTAGTCGGGCCTCGTTGGCGTAGGAACGGCGGCAACAATCAGCGGGCACAGCACAGCCAGCGCACAAGAGATGCGTAGCAGGCGTGAATAGAGCGATCCGCTCCTTGTGTTGTTGGTGACCATGATGGACAGTTACATCCCTGCGCACAAGACAACCTTCATAGAGGCCTGCAAAGTCTCAAGATCCGTGCCTCGGCAGCCCTTCACTAACCTGTGGATCGCACAGGGAAAACAACTGATATGCCGCTGTAAGGACTATGGCGCGATATGCACGGAGTGGACGTTTGAGAACTGTTGGCTTAGCCCACGAGGTGGCACAGTTCTTCAACGGCGAAGATTTCTCGGAGATTTTCAAAGAGAGAATCGGGAATAATCACACGGGATCGCTACCGGGCTACGGAAAGACTATGTTGGCATTCGAGAGCTTCGAGGGTCCTCACGTATGCAATAACAGAAGCTCTTGCAGGGTGCTCAAACAGGCCATCCAGCAAGGCCGTAGCGAGTGAGGATCGGTGGCGTACTCTCTGGGGTACGTTGAGGATCTGAGCAATGCGAGAACGAAGCTGGTGGCCTGTTTGAGCACCCTGCTAGAGCAGGTCGCCGATCAGCTTGACTGTCTCTTCGGGCGAGGCAGCGGCATGGACGAGATGCGGGGCAAGATTTTTGAACAGCCCCACCCCGGCCTTGTCGGCCCCCAACAGAATCACCGTCTTCTTTGCCTTCAGCGCCAGCGCAACTTCTGAGACCGTTCCGGTGCCGGCGAGCCCACAGGCTACGATGACGTCGCTGGACATGACGTTCACGTTATTGCGCGCCTGACCCAGGTCCGTGACGATCGCCACGTCCACATATCGGGACACCCGCGCTTTGCGATCCGGAAGAATCCCGATCGTCAAGCTGCCGGGTACCGACTTCGCCCCCTCGCTGGCCGCGTCCATCACACCGCTCGCGCGTCCCCCTGTCAACACCACCCATCCTTGACGTGCGATGAGTTCTCCCAAGCTTTTGGCGTCAGCCAATTCTCGGATACCGGCCTTGGCCGGACCCATGACACCTATTACTGGTTTTCTGGTCGATTGTCGGATCGGACGCTTCACAGAACGCACCTCACTGGACAAAGCTATCGGCACACAGGTTGCTGGGGTCAGAAATATACACCGAGAGCGGGGGGCTTGTCGCGCGACTCTTGCGATGGGTCAGATGAGAGGATATGCAGCCCGGCTTCTGTTAGGGGTTTCCCCACAACACTTCCAGCCGCTGGGCGCGACCACAATTATATTTGTAGAATTTGTAGCGGACGGGGTTCTTTTTGTAGAAGTCCTGATGGTACTCCTCGGCTGGATAGAACTGCGAAGCCATCACAATCTGCGTGACAATGGGCTCTTTGAATCGTCTCGCTTGTTCGATCGTCTGTTTGGAGGTGTCCGACAAGCGTTTCTCTTCGTCGGTCTGAAAGAAAATGGCGGAGCGATATTGGCTGCCATGGTCGCAGAACTGTGCATTTGGTGTGATCGGATCGACGTTGTGCCAAAAGGCGTTCAGTAATTTCTGGTAGCTCACTTTGGCTGGGTCATAGATCACTTCGACCGATTCCGCATGCCCCGTTCGTCCAGCGGACACTTCTTCATAGCTCGGATTGGCAACCGTCCCTCCCATATATCCCGAGGTCGCAGACAGCACTCCCTCAACCTTCTCGAAGGCTTCTTCCATGCACCAGAAACAGCCCCCCGCAAAGTAGGCCTTGCCGAGAGTCGCGTCCGCTGCAGCCTGGCTGGTCGACTGGACGGTCCAACGCTCCGATGAGGAGAACGGCCACAGTAAGAACTGATAGAGCGGCTTGTCTTCTCATGATACGGTCCCTCCTCACTGACTCAGTCGAATGGCTTTGTAAAGCCTTACACTTCCTACGGACAGGGCTTCGATTCGGATGTTGCTGTATGATCGGGACCCCTGTGAACCATAGCCCAGTATCTCGCGTGTTTCTTCCTTGTCCCATCGCCGGATGCGTCTCCTGGCTCAGGAAAGTGAACCCCAGGAAGTCCCGATCACGAGCTCTTCACATTCGAGAAGCAGCCGGAATGAAGTCGGCATGGGCCCAGGCCTTCTTGAAACGATCCTCGGCCTCAGCCGCCTGGTCGTCCTTCTGTTGGGTCCGGAGGCTCTGGATCAATCCAATCAGCGCCCACCCGTTGTCCGGATGTCGCAGAAGATCCGCCTGATAGACCGCTTCCGCTTCGGACGAGCGACCGGCCAGCAAGAGCACTGTCCCCAGATGATGCCGCACTGACAATGGCCAGAGCGGCGGCTCCGAGTATGGGAGTGCCTCTTCTATTTTAATCGCATCCTCAAACAACCGGATCGCGTCATCATAGCGCCGGCGGTGCGCGGCGAGCTCTCCTGCCAGAATGCGCTCAGCAATCTTGAGAAGCGCCCGCTCGGTCTTTTCTTCCGTCGTGCGATCCCGGCGGATCTGCTTCGTGAGACCGGCAAGGACAACGTGTTCACCCTCAGCTCCAGGGAGCCGGCCAGTCGCAACAAGGGCGAGCCCTCGCCCCAGTCGCCACATTCCTTCCATCAACCGCAACCCCTTGGGTGGCGGAGGTTCCCTGAGCAACTCCTCCCACCGGCCGAACCGAATCATCGAAAAGATCGGCGTCGGGAGGTAGAGTTCCTTCGAGCGGTCTTTGCTGGCTTCCTCCGCTGTAATGGTCGCCGTCAAGTCACGAGCAGCTTTCATCGCTTCGACATTACGTCCCTCCATCGCCAGGGACGCCCAGAGAAAATGTAGATTGTGCCTGTAATAGCCATTGGCGTACTCGCCGGTTGGGTGTTGACTGGCCAAGTATTGCTCATCGACGTGAGCCGCCTGCTGATTCCGTTCCACCGCTTCGTGGTACCTCCCAACCCGCATGTAAATATGTGCGGGCATATGAACGAGATGACCGGCGCCCGGCATGAGACCCGGCAGCCGTTCCGCACAGGGCAAAGCCCGTTCGGGCTCCAATGACGCCTCAACCGCATGCAGGTAGTAGTGGCAGGCCCCTGGATGATCGGGGTTTCGCGCGAGCACGGACTCGAGCGTAGCAACGATCTCTTCTGTGCCCGGTTGCGGTCGCCCATCCGGTTTCCAAAAATCCCAGGGCCGCAAATCCATCAGCGCCTCCGCAAACAGCGTGGCTGCATCATCATCTTCGGGGAATTGCTGCGCCACCGATCGCATGGCCTTCGCATAGGCCTCATCGAGTCCTTTGCGCTTGACCCCCTTCCGGCCCACATACCGTACGACCAACGCTTCAATGTAGGCCTTTTCCCCACGAGTAGTGTGATCTGCCAGTCGTCGAGCCTTTTGTACCATCTCGACAGCGCGACGTTCGTGTTTCTTTTCCATCGCACTATTGATGTTGGGGCCGAGTGCCAGAGCAATTCCCCAATAAGGCATGGCCGCCTGCGAGTCGAGATGCGCTGCAGCCTCAAATGACCGGATCGCTTCTTCGTGGTTGAAGGCATAGACGAGTCGGAGCCCCTGATCGAAATACCGTTGGGCCTGTTCCGATGTGGTGGTGATGGGATGGTGGAGGGAACCCAGATTGTCGAAAAGCGGCGGAGCGTCAGTCTGCTCGGCAAGCGCAGCTTCCGCCGGTGAGAACATCGCAAGCCAACAAGCCATGCCTACAATCAAGAGCGTAGCGAACATCGATCCTCCCCTCACCCTCATGAGTCTGTTACACCTCCCAGGTCCAATGCCACCTTGGTCTTCTGCGATCCTTCGTCTCGATCGATGTTTCGAATAAGGACTGTGCGGCCTCTGCTTGAGTATCCTTGCTCTCCCGCCGAGTCAATAAACTGCTGGGAAGTTCTCCCCTTCAGAGTGGACGAACCTCAGAATCTGGTCACGCTGGAAAAGTTGAAGTCGCGGAGTGTCATCGCCGGCACGAGAAGCTTGCCGGTTTCGGACGTGATCGCTTCAGCCGGATTGGTGAAGGCCTCGATCCGGTTGAACACTCGCAGAGGGCTCTCGTGAAACCGAAAGTTCTTCACCGCCGACACGATCGCTCCATTTTCGACGAGAAAGGTGCCATCTCTCGTCATACCGGTCAGGGTAAGATCGGTCGGGTTGACCGTCCGGATGTACCAGAAGTTCGTCACGAGAATAGCGCGTTCCTCTTTCTTGATTAATTCCTGTAGGTTCGGCAAGGACGATCCTCTTCCTGAGAGGCAGGGAGCGTCGAGCGTGGGGATCTTGTCGATCCCCCGCTCCTTTGCAGTGAACCGATCGTACGCAAGCTGTGTGAGCATCCCGTCTGAAATCCAGTCGGATGCCATGGTCGGCAATCCATCTGTGGTGAACCCAATGCCCAAAAGATCCTCGTGCGCCGGCAGATTGCGGAGCGTCAATCGCTGGTCGACGATCGACTGACCCAATTTACCTGAGAATGCGCTCGTGCCTTTCTCGTAGGACTTCGCATCGAGTGCCCAGAGCAGCGAAGACCACAGCCCCGCGACGGCAGCCGGCTCAAGAATCACGGTATAGCGCCCTGGCGGCAGCTCGCGCACCTCCAGGCCCCGCTTGGCCTTATCGATCGCGGTGAGTGTCCGTTCCTGGATCCTCAGATGGTCGATAGACCGATGGGCCGCAGCACCCCAGCCGGTGGCCTCGCCGGCCTGAACCGTGAGGCTGAATCGTGCATCGGTCCGTTCTTCATGGGCAAAGAGTCCCGTACTCGCGGCCACTCCGACCGTCGCCATCGACGAGGACACAATACCGGCTGCGCCAAGATTTTCCATCCGGCATTGCCCGATCGCCTCGTTCGTATATTCCAGCCGACGGGCCGGCCCGGCCGTGGCAGTTTCGGCTCGCGTTGTCGGAGGCGTCACATATTGCTGTGGTTCCACCGGCGGGAGGTATTCCGGATCGTCCGGCGACAGGTGCGCGATCTGCGCGGCTCTGGTCACCATTTCTTGCACCGCCCCCGCGGTGAAGTCCGTCGTGCCGGCGGTGCCATGACGCCGCCCGAACGCCACCGTCACCCTCAAAGACCCGCGCCTCGTATCGACGTTCTGGACAATCTGATTGTTCGCAAACCGCGTCGTCCCGCTATGCTGATCGTGCAACGAAACAAGCGTGTGGTCGCCGGTCGAATGTTTCAGGACCAGGTCCGCGAGAAACCGGAACTCGTCACGGCTCGTCAGCTTCGGCCAGGTCTTGTGACCGGTCGTACTCATGATCCGGCCTGCCCTCCGATGACGTTGACGTTGCGGAACCGCGCGTGGGAGGCCGCGTGGGTCATCCAGCCGGACTGGGCAGGCTGACCCTTGCCGCACGTGATAAATCCATACCGACGGCGGTGCGACCGATCCGCAACCCCGTCGCAGCTGCCCCAAAACTCCGGCGTGATTCCATGGTAGACGACATCACGAACCATGTGGGTCCGTTTCCCTTTCTCGATCAGCCAAAATGCGTCGCCGCCGAACTGGAAGTTATACCGTCGCTGATCGATGCTGAAGGACCCGTGGCCTTCGATGTAGATGCCTCGTTTCACGTCGGCGAGCAGCTCGTCGAGGGTGGCGGCGCCCGGCTCAAGTCCGATGTTGGCGATGCGGACGATCGGGACACTGCCCCAGCTGTCCGCTCGATTGGAACCGCGCGAGCGCGTCTCGCCGATTTTCGGCGCGACCTCTCGGTTCGTGCAATAGCCGACAAAGATGCCATCGCGAACAATGTCCCATTGCTGGCAGGCCACACCATCGTCATCGTAGCCGGTCGCGGCAAGGGTTTCCGGTTCGCAGTTGTCGGCCACGAGATTTACGTGCGGAGAGCCGTATCGAAAGGTTCCGCGCTTTTCGGTCGTGAGAAAGCTGGTGCCGGCATAGTTGGCCTCGTACCCGAGCGCGCGGTCGAGCTCGCTCGGATGGCCACAGGATTCATGCATGGTGAGCGACAGATGTTCAGGATCGAGGACGAGATCGTAGAGGCCCGGCTCGGTGGTGGGCGCCTTCACTTTCTCGACGGCCTGAGACGCGATGCGCGGGGCCTCGGCCAGGAAATTCGCATCTTCGATCAATTCATAGCCCATCCGAAGATGTGGCGTATTGAAGCTCCGCGAGGCGAACCGCCCGTCATGAACCGCCGTGGCATCGAAATCGCCGTTTAGGGCTAGGAGGTCGAATTCCAGGCGCGACCCTTCGGTCGACACAAAAAGCTTGCGGTCCCGACGGGCCCATAGGCTCGCGCTGCTTCTCACGATACCAGGCTGCCGATGGACAGATTCCATCGTTTCCAGGAGCAGCGCCGTTTTCTTGTCGAGCGCGACGGTAAACGGATCGATCCTTCGCGCCGTGACGACCCGGTCTCGATGGACCGGCTCATCGGCAAGTTTCACCCTTCCACTCGCGAGGGACGCGGAGCCTTTCGCGATTTCGATCGCCAATTCAGCCACACGCGGAGCTTCTTCCAGCGACAGCACGGAACTGGCCGCAAAGCCCCAGGCGCCGTGATAGAGGACGCGGATCCCAAAACCGCTGTCTTGCGCTTCTCGAACGGACGCAATGCGGCGGTCTTCGCCGCGAATGGTCTGGGTCGTACTGTCGAGGAGGCGGATATCGCCGTACTCGGCCCCGGAGGCCACCACACGTTTCAACGCGAGTTCGGCGAATTCATCCCGATCGGGAACGCTCATCGCGTGAACGCCTTTGTGAGGAGTGAAAAAGTTTCGAACGGAGTTAGTATAACAGGATCATGGGGAAGATCGCAGAGGATCCGAAAGGATGTGACGTGAGCGAGGATCTGCTAAAACAATCCGGCAATACCGGTCGAGATCTTTTCTTGAATGATCGGTGTGGCTTCAGGGATATCGAGGTCTTTCTGCCGGACGTGACCCACCATCCGCATCTGCTGCACTTTGGGTCCGGTTGAAAGCTGGCCCGGTAATGGCTTGCCCATCTTCCGATCGGAGATTTGCACGTCAGTCACGCAGAGATAGATGACCCCTTCTTCTTTTGGGGGCGGTTGTATCATCCCCGGAAATCCACCCCCCTGCATGCCGCGCATCGCCATCAGCTGCCCCACTAGGGCATCCATATTCGGCATCCCCCCACCTACCGGCATGCCGGCCGTGTCGCCGCTCAAATTCGTGTTGGATATCATTGCACTGCCACCGCTGCTAACACCGGCACCGAATCCCGCTTTGGCTACACTTTCTGGTGTGACTCCGTCGGCGCCCTTGTGACAGTACACGACCTTGGCCTGGATCCAATAGTTGGCCTGTTCAGGGTCGTTGGTAAGTTGATAACCTTTCGCGGTGAGCTTGGTCTGGACGGCAGCGAGCATCATGTTCTGATTCTCCGAGATGTTTCGGAGTTGGAGATACGCCGTACGATTCATGCTGGGATCGAGAAACACCGTGTTGCTGTTCATCAGACCGGAACGAATAATATTGGAGCAGCCTGTGACCAAGCTGCACAAGAACAATGCAAAGAGCAGCCTCGTGAAGCGTGAAAGATGCGGCATGAGGCGATCAGACAAACGGCTCATCTCAAAAGTTTCCTGCCACGGCGGCGCTCAGCCGCTGTTGCAACAGCGGCGTGGCTTCAGCTTCGTCGAGTTTCTTTTGATGCACGTCGGCAGCGAGGCGAGTCTGGTAGACACCCGGTTGCGCGTTACTCCCGGATTTCGCCGTGGACGGAGTGGAAACTGCTGCGCCCTGTTCCGTAATCTGTAGATCCGCAACACAAGCGTAATTCACGTCGTCCGGCATCTTGGGTGTTGAGGGTCCGCTGAATAGACTGCCCACCGCACTGCCGATCCCCTCAATGGCACTGAGGCCCATTGAAGCGGCGGTGCCGACAATCGCACCGTGCGGTCCCGCATGCTGGCCATGCTGGTGAACCCTTGTAACCCGCCCATGATCGACGAACCGGTTCCTGACCCATACCCGCCGGCCACGATATTTTCGACCGGCATTTCTGGCTTGGTGATGTTGCAGTAGACGATGTTCGCCAGCAAGATGTAATGCGCCACGCTGGGATCTTGAATGATCTGATAGCCTTTGGCAGTCAGGCGAGCACCGAGGTCGGTGAGCGACACGCCCTCGTTGTCTGAGGAATTTCGCGCTTGGATAAAGACCGTCTTGGCTGCTGACGGAGGAAGAAAGAATGTGTTGCTGGTGATGAGATCCGTATCTTTGATGTTGCCGGCGTGAGCAGCAAGAGGTAAACAGAGGGCGAAGGCCAGGATGAGGTATCGCATGAGTATGGGCCCCAAAAACAAGGAGGATTGTACGTCAAAGCCCTTTGGGACGGCAACAGCGACTTGAGTGGCTGGTTACAAAAACCGAGGGCCTTAGCTAGCATGGCGGCTCTTCCAGCCGTTTGGGGGATTCCGATAGAGGAGGTACTCTATGCCGACCCGCCTCCTCCTCATCTTCGTGTCCATTCTCTTGAGCCCTAGTTGCGGAGGAGGGGACAAACATCTTCCGTCCTCGAATCCTCCTGAGTATGATCTCAAGAAGGTACATACAGCACCCGTTCGCCATCTAGCCAGGCGGCTGTGTCCCCGGTTAAACCAGCGGAACCGGAACAGCCACTGATCGAGCTGCCGCCGCTCGAACCGGGACCAAACGAAAAGAGCGTATGGCGCAAGGTGCCGCTCAAACGAGTTCCACGCAGCAGCTTCAGGCTTACGGATGCGCGTTTACGTGCTGGAATCGCGGATGCGGAATGGGAACTCGGCGATACCTACATGTTCGAATTCCGCTCGGTGATTGTGTCGACAGGTCGGGATGTGAGACCGGCTCAATCGCAAGCCTCGTCAACCATTCGTCTGGAAGCTCACGGCGAGGGAACATCTTGTGCTGAGTCAAAGTTTAGCGAGCAAGGCACAATCGCCTATAAAACTGGTCCTCTGTCGAACTAGGAACCGTGCACGCACCGGTCAAGCTGGGGCGTCTATGCGAGCAAGATTCCTCTTTATCCCCATCGTCTACTTGCCTACTATAATCCCATGCTCCCTCCCGAACGCACCCCGCGTCAGCGCATCATAGAACTGCTGACCGGCACGCGTCTGACGACCCACCAATTGGCTCAGATGCTCGCGATTCCTGAGAGGCAGGTTGAGGATCATCTCGTACATGTGGTGAAATCGATCGCGCGTAATAAGACCAGCCATTTCGTTCTAGAACCGTCCCGGTGTCAGGACTGCGATTTTGTCTTCCGCGACCGTCGACGGCTAACAAAGCCCAGCCGCTGCCCGCAATGTCGAAGCGAAAGCATCGCAGCGCCTCGCTACGGCATTGATTCGGTTGGATCACAGTCGGGCCGAGTGGACAGCAACGTGCGAGGCCGGTAGGATAGCCGAAGAAAGGACAACCAGAATGACCATACGACTCATGCTTTGTATGTTTTGCTGCATTCTGCTGCTGAGTTGTTCCGGCGACAAGGCCAAGGAAATGCTTGAGACCGCCGAGTTTGAAGAGCGCCAGATGAATCTGCCCCACGCGAAGCAGTTATACGAAGATGTGATCCGTCTCTATCCAACCAGCAAAGAAGCCGAGAAGGCCCAAGCGCGCCTCGCCGCTCTCAAGCAAATCCCCTAGCCTCACACCTCACGGACTTCCGTCGAGATAGTCCCACAAGTCCGTACCTCGGCGTGGACGTCCGGTGAGCCATTCACGAAACCCCGGAATGCGAAACGACAGGAGCCGTTGGATCTTGTCGCAGCGGAGCGAGAGGTCAGCGGGCCGGGGCCTCCCAGCATGGTTCCGTGCGGAACCATTTATCAAAGTGGCCTTTCAACTCTGGATACCAAGGCAGCAAGGACTCACCGATTTCCCAGCGCGAGAGCCGTTCGCTCCCGCCCAGGTGATAGAGGCCCGGTTGCTTGCGATCGACTAATTCCCAGATGGCTCTCGCGATGACACCGGCAGGAAGCGGGCAGCGGAACTCATCGGCATAGAGCGTCACATCCTGGCCGGCCTTCGCGGTCCGACACATATCTTCGACAAAACTCCTGTCGCCGGTCTCCGAAGTCCCGGCAGTCAGGACAATCCGAACGACCGTGTGTCGTGGATTCTGCAGGACAGCCCGCTCGGCTTCCAGTTTGGTCTGACCATATACGTTGATGGGGTTCGGTTCATCCGTCTCGCCATACCAGCCGGTCTTCCCGTCGAAGACTTCCCCGCTGGATAGAAAGATAAAGGGAATGTCCTGGGACAGTTGCGCGAGGTGCGCAGTGGCCTCCACATTGATGCGGCGGGCTTGTTGAGGATCTTGCTCGCAGGTCTTGGTTCGGCTGAGCGCGGCACAATGGATAAGGAGGTCGGGCTTCAGCGAATGAATCCGCGCCTCCACCTTTGACGTCTCGGTCAGTTCAAGCTCCGCGCGGGACAGGCCCTGCACGTCCCAACCGGGAGCCCATCGGGAGGCGGTCTTCACCAGGTACTGCCCGATCAATCCCGCCGCTCCGGTGATGATCGCGCGAGGTGTCATGATGGATGAATTACTGGCGTGTCAGTTTCCGGTATTTAATCCGGTGCGGCTGATCGGCTTCCTTGCCCAACCGCTTCTTCCGATCCGCGTCGTACTCGCTGTAGTTCCCTTCGAACCAGACCACCTTGCTGTCGCCTTCGAACGCCATGATGTGGGTCGCGATCCGGTCCAGAAACCAGCGATCGTGACTGCTGATGACGGCGCAGCCGGCGAAACGTTCCAATCCTTCTTCCAGTGCGCGCAAGGTGTTGATGTCGAGATCGTTGGTCGGTTCGTCGAGGATGATGAGGTTCGCCCCTTCTTTCAACATGCGGGCCAGGTGCACCCGGTTGCGTTCGCCGCCGGAGATGTCCTTCACCTTCTTCTGCTGATCGGTGCCCGCGAAGTTGAACCGGGCACAGTAGGCCCTGGCGTTGACTTCGGTCTTGCCGAGCATAATGGTCTCGTGGCCCTCGGAGATGATGTCGTAGACGGATTTGCTCGGATCCAGGCTGCGGTCCTGGTCCACGTAGCCCAGCTTGACCGTCTCACCGACCTTGATCGTTCCCGCATCCGGCTTCTCTTTCCCGATGATCATGCGGAACATCGTCGTCTTGCCGGCTCCGTTCGGACCGATCACTCCGACAATGCCGCCCTTGGGGAGGCTGAAATTCACATTCTCGTAGAGGACCTTGTCTCCGTAGGCTTTGCTGACCCCCTTGGCATTCGACAACCACATCGCCCAGCCGTGGGCCCGGCGGGATGTAGATCTCTAGATCTGCGGCCTGCTCGTCCTGTTTCTGATTGACCAATTCCTCATAGCGGTTGAGCCGCGCCTTGCCTTTCGACTGACGGGCTTTCGGCGACATGCGAATCCATTCCAACTCATGTTCCAAGACTTTGCGGCGCTTCGATTCGGCTTTTTCTTCTTTTTCCAGCCGCACCTGCTTCTGCTCCAACCAGGATGTGTAGTTCCCCTGGAAGGGAATGCCGTGGCCGCGATCGAGTTCGAGAATCCAGCCGGCGACGTTGTCGAGGAAGTAGCGGTCGTGCGTGACGGCGATGACCGTGCCTTTGTATTGCTGAAGATGCTGCTCAAGCCATTGCACGGACTCGGCATCGAGATGGTTCGTCGGCTCGTCGAGCAACAAGATGTCGGGCTCTTGAATCATGAGGCGGCACAGGGCCACCCGGCGCTTCTCGCCGCCGGAGAGCACCCCGACCTTCGCATCCGGCGGTGGACAACGCAGCGCGTCCATGGCGAGTTCGAGCACGTTTTCCAATTCCCATCCGTTCGCCGCTTCGATCTTCTCTTGCAGCTGGGCCTGCTTCTCGAGGAGCTTTTCCAGTTCGTCGGGAGTGGCCTCGCCCATCTTGTTGCTGACCGCGTCGTACTCGCGCAGCATGGCCACGAGTTCTTTCTTGCCCTCTTCGACAACTTCTTTTACCGTCTTGTCCGGATCAAGCTGAGGTTCCTGCTCAAGCAGACCTACGCTGTAGCCCTTCGAGCGGGTGATCTCTCCCGTATAGTTCTGATCGACTCCGGCAATGATCCTGAGCAGCGAACTCTTGCCCGATCCATTGAGGCCCAACACGCCGATCTTCGCGCCGAAGTAGAAACCCGAGATAGATCTCGCGCAGCACCTGCCGCTTCGGCGGATAGACCTTGCCGACATTGACGAGTGAGAAGATAACTTGTTTATCGTTCGTGGCCATAGTTCCTCTGGTTAGTGGGATGGGTCACAAGTGAGCAGCCACGATAACAAAAGCCCTCGACAGTTCACAACCACGTGGCTGCAGGGCGGGATTCTCTCTGAACCGGGGTCGGCTAGATTCCGAGCTCTTCCGACAGTCTGACTTCCGATTCGTCGTCAATTTCCTCAAGGCAACTGAAGCAGGCAAAGGGAAACCGGTCGATGGGGATGGCACAGACTTCTCCGACCGGCGATTCGTCCAGCGCGGGCCCACCGCATTCTTTATGAATCAACGTAAGCATCGTTGCGCCTCATGGGGTTTCAAGGACAAGCCGACGAAACCGTTCCACCTGTTCATCGCTGCTCAATCGATGATCGCCTGGAATCAGATTGAGTTCGATCGGGAACGAGGGATCACGGGCGAGCAGTTGTCGAACAAACTCACTGCTCCCGCTCGGCAGAATCACTGTATCTTGGAGACCGTGGAGGATCGTCGTTTTTACCGGCCTGAGTCGATCGAAGCTAGTCTTCCAATAGGCCTCGCTCTCCTCGACCCACTTCCACGAGAGCGGCCAATCCTTGTGAGCAGGCTCGTCGTCCCAGGGCATCCAGCCGGGGTATGCCAATCATGTCGCCGTTCGGTCAGAAATTTACCGCGCGCGGACGCCCATCATGTTGAAGGCGGGAGCGATGAGAATGAGCTTTTCAACTGTCCTGATACTCCTGCGCCATGAGCCAGGCGATCCAGCCACCGAGCGAATTGCCAACTATGGTAATCGGCGGTCCATTCTCGCAGCATATTCAACACGAGCCGCGCATCGGCGATCCAATCGGATAACGTGTAGTCGGTAAATGTCCCTTCTGAGTCGCCGAACCCCCGCACATCGTAGCAGCAAAATCCCCAGCCTTTCTCTTCACACCACTGCGCGAGAGCCTTGCTCTTGTTGCCCCAGCGTTTGGACAAGAATCCCGTGATGAAGAGAATCTGGCGATCTTTGCCCACGAGCACGATCTCCACGAATCGCTTGCCGTCTGCTCCGGCGAGTTCGAACGGTTCGAGCGTGCTCATGGTTTAGTCAGCACCTTGGTGAGAAAGACACCCAGTCGTTGCAGAACTGATCCTGGAATCTCGTGCCCACCACGGAAGCTGTGCCATTCGACCGAGAGGCCGGACGTGACTCAGTGTGTCGCGAAGTCGTTCCGCTCCCACGTAGGGCAGGAGCTCGTCCTGCGTCCCATGGCTTTGAAACACCGGCAGCCCTTTGCGTTTCTGGAGCAGCGGAATCCATTCCTGTGTGGCAAGGAGCGTTCCGGACAGTTGGACCAGCCCGGCATAGGGTTGCGTCGCTCTGAGCATCACGTCACAAGAAAGCATTGCGCCCTGGGAAAATCCTCCGAGAACGGTCTTGCGCGGATCTGCGCCGAATTTGTGTTCGACTTCTTTGAGGAACACCAGCATGGTCTCGCGCGCCGGAGCGAGGCCTTTGGGGATGTCTTGCGAGAGATCTCGCACTCGACCTGCCGCTTGATCCGCGGCAATGCGCGCCATGTCGATGAGCCACCAGGCGCGTGCATCCCTCGGCCCAAAACTCAACGAGAGCGGGCCTTCAGGAAAGACAAACCTCGTGCCGGTCGGCACGTTCAAGACGTCGGCCAGCGACACAAGATCGTCCCCCGGCGCGCCGAAGCCGTGCAGGAGCAGGACGAGGCGGACCGCTGACCTCCACCCTTTCCATCTGTGCCGCCTGTGACTCGTGCCCGTAACCCGCCTATGTGTTCTTCGCGCATGATCGGTCCGTTATTTCATATACAAATATTGCAGCAATGCGACGACGCCGTAGAGCGAGGATTCGACGACGGGTTGTTGGTAGAAGGGAACGAACGCGCCCTTCTGGTTAGCCTCAACCTCGTCGATGATGTACTGGACCTGCTTCGCACGGATTTCGTGGTCCTTACCGAGCCCGAGGGCTTGGATCATTTGCTTGCTCAGCCCGGCCAAGACCTCCTGCTTCGTCCGGTCGGCAGATTGATAGAGCAACAACGCCCCGCTCAACGCCAGGACGACATTCAACGCCCAGGCCAGCAACAATAAGAACGGGTAGTTCCAGATATCAAAGTAGTCGTTGCGCGCGGCGATCATGATCAGTAAGGCGATGAAGGGATATCGAATAAGGCGATTGACGGCTTCCGTCCGTCGGCTGATCAGATCGATGCCGACTAAGTATTTGAGCTTTTCAAACTCGGCCTTGTGGCTCTGGCTCAAGCCATACTCGCGCAAGTACTCCTGCTGCACCTGTTCCGACCACCCCCCACTCGAGCTGTTCACCCAACCGATCCACCGGCGGCACAACATGACCTCGTCGAACACCGCCAGGTTCAGCAGCACTACGAGGCTCACGCTGACCAGCGTCATGATCACGTCCACTCGACAGCTCAGCCATCCCCGGCAAGGATGGATCATCTCTTCGTCAACGACCCAGTGACCCAGGGCAATCATGACAGCGCCATAGAGCAGGAACAGGACCAGGACGCGCGCCGTCCGCTGCAACGGGTTTGCCGCATCGAGGTACCAGGCCCAGGCTTGATCGACCGTGGTGGCCGTTCTGGTGGCAGCCGAATGATAGATCCGTTGCACATTGGTCCAAAATGTCCTCAGGGTGATACCGGGAGTGAGGGCCCTGATCGATACGGAATAAGAACTTCTTGGTAAGCTGGTCGCTGTTCTTTGTCAGATCGCGAGACCCTTTGACCAGGAAGACGAGGCATAATATCACCACGAGAAGCCGGAGCCACTCACCAGGCCAAATGCTCACGCCTGCAGTCCACGAAAATGGTTCGCCTTCATCGTGATGGGCCATGAGGGCTGTCCCGCCACCCATGGCCCAAAAGACCGCCGTCCCGGCCAGGATGATAAGACCGACCACAGCGAGCAGACGCCAGGAGCGCGAGACCCACAGCCAGAGTCGCTGATTGGTCCAGGCGAGCACCGTCCCGACGAACAGCCCGATCGCGACTAACGCCGTCATGGTGGTGCTGCTGGGACTGATGCCTTGTTTCAACTGGCCCTGATTGTCAGTATGCTCGAGGTCTGCGCGCAACGGATGGATCGTTCTCACGCCTTCGACATCGACGACGCTTAAATCCACGGCACCCTCTCGCCCCACTTCGAAGATCCGAGGATGTTCAGCCGCGTCATAGATTCGGTCTTCCGGGGTCAGCGCAACGTGATATCCCCCCGGACAGAGGGCCGCCGGGCTCTGCCGATCGCCCGCTGCGCGACAGGCTACGTGATTCACCGCCCGGAGTACGGCAAAGTAGGTGGCCGTTTGATCACTGCTCCGAAACGGCGGGACATCGCGTTGCAAACCACCGTCCAACTGCAAGCCGAACGGCGAGGCAATGACCATGTTCCTGGTCCATTTATATTCGCTCGCGTGAAGGTGGCGTGCATCGAGGTCGACGGTGAAGAAGACCGCGTAAGGAAATGCCGGTCGCAGCGCTTTCATAATGAGCAACGCATCGTAGGGGTCCGAGCCCAGGATACCGATCGCTTTCGCGCCTTCTCCTTCGTCTTGAATCCGCGTGGCCAAGGCGCGCACATAATCAAGTTGACTGGTGCCTTCGGGGCGTTCCTTCAGACCACCGGCCAGAGCATCCTTCGCCGTCTCAGTATTTTTGGGTTTCTCTACACGTGCGGCTTTCGCGCTATCGTCGCCCGGCACTTCGCCGTCGAGACCGCTCAGATAGCTATACCGGAAGACGTTCAAGGTCAGGGATTCGTAGTCCGCCGTGCGCTGAATCTGCAGATCAATTGCGCGCGGGACTGTCGGACACCAGGCCTTGATCGTCGTCGGCACCTGGATCTGCTTCAGCTCGGCCTCCGTGAAGGTCGCCACTTTCGCACAAGCTGCCGCACGGAACTCGATGGGCAGCGCTCGACCGTACAACGAATCCCACTCTCCGATGAGGATCACCGCATCCCAACCGAGCCGTACCTGGCGACGTTCTAATTCTTCTATGAGTGTGTCAAAGAGCCGGTCGTCGGATCCGGTCTCATAGGCAAGCCGCACATCCGCGGCCGCCAGCCGATAAAAGAACTCCTGCTCACAGGCTTCATATGTCTGACACGCGGGACCTTTTCCCCCTTCCCTCTTAAGCCCATAGGCCATGAGACCTTTCATCGCACTGGCCCATGGCGAATAGAGCTCTATGGTCCCGCTCGCGTTCGGCCAGACCTTGCCCCCTTCATGGGGCTCGCCATACAAGCTTCCAGCCTCTTCCAGAAGCGCTCGCAGGGCAGAGGAACTGCGGGGTCCCACGAGCTTGAACGTGACCGCCTGTTGCAACAGTGGATTCAGACGGACCAGTGTGCGCCGGTCGTCCGTCAGAAGGCATTCCCCCTTCTGTTTCGATTCTTGACACACCATGGCCTGCGACAATGAGGTCAGTGGTGGCCAAGAACCCTCGACTCAGAGCGTCGTCGGGAATCCAGATTACGAGCGTGCTCTGGATTTGATCCTGTTCGCCGCATACTCGTGTCTTGCGGAGCCGAAACCACTCGTACGGTAACGCATGACCGGTGCCCTGAGTGTCCCCCTCGATGAAAGAGAGATGTCCTTCGTCCTCCGGAACATAGCAGGCCACCCCCAGCGCGGTCCCGACCGCATAGCGATCTCGAATGCGGGACTCCGCACTTTCTGCATAGGGATCGCCGCTCAGGGTCACCAATAGGACTGTGATCTGCTCACCCTTCTTGACTCGGTCGGTAATCGCCTGCCGCAGTGGTCTCAGACGCTGGGAGAGAGACGGCTCAACCGACTGGCCGGGTTTGGACGACCCGGCTGCTGGTGGTCGAGTTTCTCGCAGACCCCGTTGCACCGCAGCCACTGGATCTTCCCACAGTCGCGCACGGACCGATTCCTCACCAGTGGTCTGTTTCACACCCAACCCGGTCCCTATCGGCCGCGAACTGCGCAGAGGCTCTTTCACCAACAGCACGCCGGCAAGCGCAACTGCGAGGGTAACCACCCCCACCAGGGCGAGCTTCGATTCTCCACTTCCTTTTGCCATAATCTTGTTCGGCCTTTCCGTCGTCAGAGCCCGGACGGAGGCCGTCACTCTACAACAGACAGTGAGGGGGACTGCAAGGTGTTTTACGGAAACCGGCTGACTCTGCTGGCAGGTTCGACAGAATGATGAAGAGGAGAACGCCCAGGGTTTTACTGCGGGACGACTTTGAAAATGTCGCTGGCGCTAGACACGTACACAAAACCGTCTGTGCCGAGCATCAGACTGAGCAGACCGCCTTGTCCCCCGGTATAGGCCGTGCTCGAGGTGCCCAGGAGCGTGAGGTCGGGGCCGCTTAAGATTACGCGACGGATCCTGCCGTCGTTCCAGGCTGTGAAGAGGAGGTTGTTGTGGTAGGCAGCCGGATAGACGGTGGAGTTCTCGGGAATCGAGATGACGCCGGTCGGCGCAATGGTTGGCGTATAGGCCAGGATCGGGTTACGGAAGTTCGGATTGTTGGCAATCCCTCCAACTGTCGGCCATCCGTAGTTTCCGCCTGCAACAATCCGGTTAATTTCATCGTTATCGCCCGGGCCGTTCTCTGTTTCCCAGAGATGCCCGGTATGTCCATGAAACGTGAACCCGTAGCTGTTGCGATGGCCGAGGCTAAAAACCTTCATTGCGTTGGCATTTGCATTCGAGAAGAACGGATTGTCCGCTGGCGCACTGCCGTCTGGGTTCACGCGCAAGATCTTTCCGGCCAGCGTCGTCAGGCTCTGGGAGTTCGCCGAATTCTCCGAGTCGCCAATGATAACGTATAACTTCCCGTCCGGCCCGAACTGGATGATCCCGCCATTGTGGTTTGTACTGGCCGGAAGATTGTCGAGAATGACCATTTCTTGCGTACAAGAGCCGCTGGATTCGGTGTAGCGCACGACACGATTACGCAAGGGACTGGAGGCTGAATGATAAACATACACAAATTTGTTGTTCGCAAAATCGGGGTCCAGCGTGAGTCCGAGTAGACCTTGCTCCCCACTCGTCGCAATCGTGATCTGACAGAACTGCGTGGGGACGAGCTGCCATTGTGGATTGATGATGCGTATCTTGCCGGTCAACCGCTCGTTGAAGAACACGCGGCCGTCCGGCGCCAAGGCCATCCCAACCGGAAAGTTCAGCCCTGTGATGACAGATTGTAACTGCAAATCTCCTGTCGGCGGTTGGCTGACGGAGAAGCTGAGTGTCTTCGTCGCCTCGCTGTTCGACAGTTCATTATGGTTTTGATCGGCTAGAACCAAGCGAACGGTGTGGGCAGTGGACGGAAGCCCAAAGATATCGAACGACGTCGACGATTTCCAATGGACGAAGTGCGTGTGGACACCGTTGTAGAGGACCCCGTTGTCTTCGTCGATGCCGCTGCCTCCATAGAAATGATAGGCGGTTACATCTGTATCAAGATAGAAGTGGAGATGCGATGTTCCAGGATTCCCGATCGTATGGTTCTGAACCGAGAAGGAAATCGTGACCGGCCCAACAGGGACGACTGCTCCGGCCAATGGACTCGTGATCGCAATCGTTGGCGCAATACCCGGAATTAGACCGGGCGGAGTATTAGGGTTCTCAGGTTTAGGAGTTACGTTCGTCGGGGGAAACTCGGCCGTTGAGCGGCCTGTTCCTGTATTCATTGTGACAAAACCTAGGTTGACCGGTCCCGCGCGGTTGAATGTAAATACGTTGGTCCCGCCGAGGTAGAAAGAAAACAGGCTGCCGTTGCTGATGAAAAACAGACGAAGATTCGATCCGACTGGCACACTCGCCAGGGTAAATGGGAAACGGCCTGGCGTGCTCGGGAGCCGACCAGCCGTGTCATCCTCGACAAGGATTTCGTCGTTGTCGTTCATTGCCACAATGCGAGTCCCGCCCACCGTTCCGTTGACGGTGACTGTATTCGCCGAGGCGGTCGGATTCGACCCGCCGCCACTCTCCGTGCAGGCGCTGAGCATGAACACCAGCCGTGCAAGGGCGAGGGACCGGACGACGAAGCTGTGTACTGCGAAATGTCATAGACCTGCTCGTTGAAACGGGAAGTCATCCTATGAACCCACCGTGACAGTGAGTCGAGCGACCTTCCAAGTGGAACACTGCGTATCAAGATAGCATAAAGAATGCCGGAGCGAGCGGGATGGCTTACGACGAGCAACTGACCGATAAATGCTTGCCCCAGTTGGGAGGCGGAGCGGCATAGGCGTCCATACCTGGCTGGTCGCTGTAGGGATTTTGCAGCAGGGTGAGTAGCCGATCAATCTCGGAGTAGTCCTTCTGCTGAGCCTTCTCGATGGCTGTCTGCGCCAGATAGTTGCGGAGCACGTACTTGGGATTGACACGGTTCATGCGTACCAGGCGGTCGTCGTCTCGACTCCCCTCTTCGCGCAGCCTGTTCTCGTACCGACAAGCCCACTGGTCGAATGATTCACGATCCAAGAAAAAGTCGCGAAGCGGCTCGTTCGGCAATGCGGACCCGACCTGAAACAGTCCCAAGGTGCGAAAGAAGCTCGTGTAATCGACATGGTGCAGATGCATGAGTGCCAAGAGGTCTTGGATCAACGACGCATCCTCCTCCTTCGTCTCGAGGAGTCCGAACTTGGCCCGCATCAACTCCATGTACCGTCCTTCGCAGAGGGAGGTGTAGCGGTCGAGTGCGGACTTCAACTCTTCCTTCTGGGCCAACGGGAGCAGCGCCTGCGCCAGACAGCTGAGATTCCAGAGACCGATATAGGGCTGTTGATTAAAGGCATAGCGGCCATTGTGGTCTGAGTGGTTGCAGATGAAATCCGGGATCGTAGTCGTCGATGAAGCCGAACGGGCCGTAGTCGAGGGTGATGCCATGGATCGACATATTGTCCGTGTTCATGACTCCATGCGCCCAGCCGACAACCTGCCATTGCGCAATCAGCCTCGCTGTGCGTTCGACGACCTCGGAGAAGAATCGTGCGTACTTGTCCGCATCCACCAGATGGGGAAAGTGGTTCGCAATGACGTAGTCGGCGAGGATTTTGAGCTGCTCGTGCTGTTTCCGGTAATAGAAGATCTCGAAGCAGCCGAAACGCACATGAGAGGGCGCCATCCGCACGAGCATCGCGCCGGTTTCGATCTGCTCGCGATAGACTTGGTGGTCGCTGCCGACGATGCAGAGTGCCCTCGTCGTCGGAATGCCCGAGCCCATGCATCGCTTCGCTGCAGAGATACTCCCGGATCGTCGAACGCAGACACTGCACGGCCATCTCCTTCTCGGGAGAACGGCGTAAGCCCCGCCCCCTTCAGATGCAGATCCCACTTCTCGCCCCGTTCGTTCCGTACTTCGCCAAGGAGAATCGCGCGCCCGTCTCCCAGCTGCGGCACATAGACCCCAAACTGATGGCCGGAGTAGAGCATCGCCAACGGCTCCATCCCTGGGACGAGCATGCTCCCGCCGAACACCGCGGCAAATTCCGATCGCTTCGCTTGCTCCGGATCGAGGTCGATCAGTTCTGCTGCCGCGGGATTGAAACTGATGAGATAGAGGAGGCTCGGAAAACGGAGTCGGGTTCAGCTTCGCGTAGAAGGTCTCGGGCAAGCGAGCATAGGTGTTGTCGAATTTGATCTCTTCCAGTTGTCGTCGTCCGGCCATTCCATTACCATCATACTGGTTTACGCGTGTGTCGGAACGTTATTTCTTCGCTCCATAACCAGGATCATCCTGATGCCAGTTTTAACGTCGTATGGTATGTGAGCGAATGCGTGAATCGCAATGGCCTAATAGACCCAGAGGTAGACACGTGGGTCGTCCTTGTCTTCCACGGTTTGTTTGTCTAGAATGGGCTCTCTCGCAGGGCTTGCAGGATGTTCAAAATCCTGTCGAGGAGGAATCGGTGAAGGGTTTACGATTCGAGCGCATCGGGAAAAACCGTCATTACAATGTGGTGTTCCACATGGGGAGCAGCTACGTGCCCGTCACTGATGAGATCGTGGAAGAGCTCAAGGAGCAGAGTCTACTTCCCGTAGAACGGTTTCTCGACCTCTTGATTGACCGCGTGGGGTACTCCTCCTACCTCAAAGAGCAAATCCGCACAGAACTGAAATCCTCCGGCGATCCGGTGACGCAGATCACGGTCCTACAAGGCGCCATCCGCGATCTTTAGTCGGTTGCTGAAAATTCCCTCCTGCTTCGTTCTTTGCAAGTCTGGCACGCATTGCGTACGCACTCGATTCGATGGTTAGGGGAATTATCTGTTGTCGCGCGGACGGATGATCTGAATCGTGCCCTCATACTGATCAAAGTCCTTGTCATGAGTAACCAGCGGTATGTTCTCAACTTTTGCAATGCACGCATAAAGCAGATCGGCACCTTTCAAGGATAGAAAGACATTGTATAGATCAAGGTCCAAAACACGTTTCAGCAAAGCGGGCGTAACTTCATAGAGTTCCGAGTTTTCCATGTATAGAGGAATCCTACCGTAAGGCGGTCTGTCTTCTACCTTGTCTCGCTTGTGACGCACCCGTACCGCCTGAAGGTAGATGAAGATCAGCCCGGGCACCACCCATGTAACGCGATCGGCATCATGAAGGTTCTGAAAGAACCAGTAGCAACTCTGATGCTCAGGATCGTTCATGTTAATGACAGCTGCCAAAATTGACGCATCGAGAACGTACCGCAATCGCATCGTTGCCACCTAATACTACGATGGTCCTTCCAAGCTCGCGCGTTGTCTCTTCAGGGATGGGGGCTGATTGATCTTCCACTGCGCGCGTCCAACGAGGGCCTTCTGAGGCCGCGCGTTGCGCGAGCACAGAAGATCATCAGGCCTCCATCCCCTTCATCGTGGGGGTTCCGTGAGCACGGGGGACCAACCAGGTTATCCCTTCTCAATCCGCCATTTGGCCTTCTTGAAAGAGCTGGTTCAAAATCGCATTTTTCTTTTCGGGATCTTTGTAGTACTTGAGCGCCTTGGCAAAATTGTCCAGCGCGCTCTCTCGTTTCCCCTTTTGGGAATAGTATTCACCGATGCCGTGGTAGGCCCGAGGGTCTTGATCGTTGGACTTGAGGGCTCGATTGAAGGCTTCGTAGGCGGCCTGCATGTGCTGTTTGCCCAGCGCCAACCAGCCGATCGCAGAATGCGCCGGACCGAAGTTCGGATCGGCGACGAGGGCCGCGTCATACTCTTTTTGCGCCAGATCCAGACGGCCCCTGGTTTCATAGAAATCTCCCAGCGCGAAATGCACTGCTGCGTCCTTGGGGTTCAGGCGCAATGCTTCCTTGTAGGACTGCAAGGCCGGCTCGAACTTGCCCTGCTCGGCGAGCGCGCAGGCGAGGTTGGCATGGGCCACCGAGTCGTTGGGATGCAGCTTGATCACTTCGCGATATTGGGGGATCGCCATTTCCAACCGGCCCTGCTCTTGATAGGCCACGCCCAGGTTGGTCCGCGCCGGCGCATAGGAAGGATCGAGTCGGACGGCTTCACGATATTCCTTGATGGCCATTTCGAGGTGGTTGGCCCGCTCATGAATCTGTGCGAGAAAATAATGAGGGTAGGCGGACTGTGGCGCGAGTTTGATCGATTCCTTGTAGGCCGCGATCGACTGTTCGGATTGGCCTGATTGGGCTAGGAATAATCCCATCACGAGATGGGCGTTGGCCTGCTCCGGCTGTTGTGCGACGAATCCTTCGATCCACTCTTTGACTTGGGCAATGTCTTCTGGTTCTTCTAAGCACTTCGGGTGAGTCTTCCAGGCTTCGGCAAACTCCCCGCGGAGCAGGTGGATCACGTTCAGAGCAAAATGGGGTCGAGGATCTCGGTCTGTGCCGGTGGCGGGATGGCGAGCCCAGGCCAGTGCGGCCTGCTGAGCCTGATCCCATTGGCCCTCCAACAGCGTTGTTTCACATTGGGCTTGGTAGTCGGTCATTGGAGTCGATCTGATTATCTGGTGAGGGTGTCTTCGATGTCCGGCGAGGTGGCCTGGATGCGATCCCCAAGTGAAGGATAGCGCGCCGCAAGTTTTTGTTTCATCAGCCAGGCCACAGTCCGGTACGACCAGTGGCCTTTCACGCCGGAACGGAGCCTGGCGATGTACTCGGCTTCGGCATAGTCCATCTTGAAGAGGCATCGCACCTTGAATCCGAACGGCGTCGCGTAGAGCGATCCCTCCGCGCTCGTTTTCTTGAGCAGCTCGATGTCCGAACGGACTGCGTCCATCGCCTGTCGGTACTCCTGGTCCAATCCCGCTTGCACGAGCGGCGGTGGAACCTCGTACCCGTGCAGCGTCGTAAAGTTCTGTTGAATCTGCTGGCAGCGCCGATGCCGGTGCATATCGCGCCAGCCTCCGATGTCCATCAGCACGTCGAACGTGAAGGCGTAGCCGCTGCGGAACTCTTTGATGAGTTCGTCGTAGGGCCCTCGTGCGCTCATCGCCACGTCGATGGCCTCCTGTTTCTGTTTCTCCGTCCAGGTGTGGACGACCGCGAGGAGGTTCCTATATGGCGCGTGGGAGACACGGTACAGCAAAGTGGTGACGATTTCGTCCAATGGATCGTGGGGCTCGATGAGGTCCACCGGCTCCGGCACTCCCCAGGACGCCGGTTGATCTAATCCGGTTCCCCGGAGCGCTTCCTTCGCATATTTGGCGAGGTCCTGGTAGACCGAGGCCTGATAGTCGTTCGACTTGGCATGGCGCGCGAGCGTCGGCGCGAGGGGTTCGTGCGCTCCGGCCGATTGGCCACAGAGCTCGCCCCAGAGATTCACGGGTGACCGTTGGCAGGCATCCTTGAGTTCGTCTCCGATCGCGCGCAATTCCGGTAGCTGTGACGACAGCAGTCTGGTGATTTGCTTCTCCAACGTCCTGATGCTGACGACTTGTCCGACGTTCGTCCTGGCTGCGAGGGGCAGGAGATACCGCGTCACGTCGAACGCGCGCGCGGCAATCGTCCGTTGGTAATCGGCCGGTTTCATCGACTCGGGGCGCGGCTCACGCTCTGAAATAAATTGGGTCAAGGGTTGATGCAAGAGCCGGTAGATCTCGGCGAGGCTGCGGAGAATGCCGTAGTAGGTGCCTTCCGTCTCCGACCCTCGAATGGAATCAGGCACGAACCACCCGCCGGACGCAAAGTTCTGATACCGGCTCGATTTCGCCTGGCCATCCCACAAGGGCTCGTCTTCAAGTCGAATCGCGGCGAGTTCGGAGATGTCCTCGAAACAGATGATGACATGGCCTAGATCGGCGATCGACGCATGGCCATAGTCGAAGTAGAACTGATCCCAGAATTTTTCAGCAGAATGTCCATGCACCCAGCGGAGGCTGTCCTCGATCGAGTCGGGCGAGCGGCTGTAGCGGGCCAGAGCGTATGCGGATTTCTCGGGCGGCATCGGCGCAAGCGCGATGACACGGCGGGTCGGTTGATCTGTACTCATGAAATATCCCCGAACGGCAGATAAGCCGCGAACTATACGCTCGCGCGCCAGTCGGCGCAAGAAGGCGAGGAGTCCCTTGTCGGATGTCCCCCGTGAAGCGGAGAATCTCCGACATCGTTCGCGCAATCACGCGCGGATGCTCAAAAAGACCGCTCAGCAAGGCCGCAGCGAGTGAAGACCGGAGGCGGACCCTCTGGGGTTCGTTGAGATCGAACGATGCGAGAACGATGCTGGCGGACTTTTTCAGCATCCTGCAGGCTTCGTTGACTTGCCGTGTAACCCGTCGCTATAGTCCCGAATCTTTCGCGACAGTCGCTGAATATGGACACGATCAAGGGCATCAAGGGCGTCAAAGATATCCTTCCTGAGGAGACCCCTCGGTGGCGTTTCATCGAGGATGCGGCGAGGCGCTGGGCGCTCTGTTACGGGTATCAGGAAATCCGTATCCCCATCTTCGAACTCACCGCGCTCTTTGCCCGGAGCATCGGTGCGGCGACAGACATCGTCGAGAAGGAGATGTATACCTTTCCCGACCGAGACGGGACCTCATTGACCTTGCGCCCGGAAGGCACAGCCGGGACGGTCCGCGCCTTCATCGAGCACAATCGGGCGGCCGATCCGCTCCCGCAGAAATATTTTTACATCGGACCGATGTTCCGCCATGAGCGGCCGCAGGCAGGACGCCTCCGGCAGTTCCATCAATTCGGAGCCGAATCGTTTGGCACATCGGACCCTCGCGCAGACGTCGAGGTCATTGCGCTGCTCTGGCGCCTGTTGTCTGATCTGGCTCTGCCGGATCTGACGCTGGAAATCAATAGCCTGGGAAGCTCCGGTGACCGCGCCGCTTACAAACCCATCTTGCTCGCGTTTCTCTCTCAGCAGGAATCCCTCCTTTGTGCAAATTGTCGGCGCCGTATGGAGACGAATCCCTTGCGAGTGCTGGATTGCAAAGTGCCGGACTGTCGGGCTGCGACCGAGTCGGCGCCCCGATTGACCGACCATCTCTCTCCTGAGGCCCGTACACATTTTGACCAGGTGCTTGCAGGTCTTATGGCCATTGGAATCCCCTATCGACTCAATCCTCGTTTAGTGCGGGGGCTCGACTACTATTGTTTGACGAGTTTTGAAATTACTTCGAATCATTTAGGGGCTCAGAACGCCGTGGGCGCCGGTGGCCGCTACGACGGTTTAGTGGAAACACTCGGCGGCCCCTCTGTTCCAGCTGTCGGATTCGCGCTCGGGCTGGAGCGTGTGTCGTTGATGCTCCCGCAGACATCACTGTCCTCGTTACACGAGTGTCTCTATTATGTCGCGGCTTTCGGAGAGAACGGAACCAAGCTTGGGCTTGTGCTACTCGACGAACTCCGTAGAGTCGGAATTTCTGCCCAGTGCGACTATCGCGCCACCACACTCAAGGCCCATCTTCGCCAAGCCGATCGATCGAAGTGCCGTTATGCCATTCTCCTGGGCGATGATGAGGCAACTCGAGGCTCCGTTATACTCCGTAACCTCGAGTCGAAGGCTCAAGAGGAACTCCCTCTGGCCGGTCTCTCTTCTCTCCTTAAATCTCGTACATTCCCTCATAAAATATCCAATTTTTGATATTGACTTTGTATTGAAAAGCTCGTAGGCTCGCCCAGTATTTACTTCATAAGATAATTGATTGTATTGACGTCTTTTATTTGTAACTATGCGGCTACTCAAGCTAGGTCTCTTGTTATCCACACCCCCTACTCATCCCAGTGTTGAGACTGTTGTCCAGCTGGCTCAGGCTGCTTTACGCAAAGGAGTCGATGTCTATCTCTATCTCATTGATGAAGGGGTGAAGACGGCTGTGGATCAACGCTATCTTGGTTTGATCGATGCTGGGGTGAAGATGTCTGTCTGTGCTTATGGCTGTCAACAACATGGTGTTTTAACGGCCACCGATCGATTCGCGGGTTTCTTTATCCGGTCTCGTTGTGCTGTCGGGAATTATTGATGGCTGTGATCGCTTTCTCGCTTTTACATAAGAAGTTTTGTCACTGCTGTTAGCTGTCTATGTCGAAACGCATCGCTGTGGTGATTTCAGAAGATCCTTGTGTGACAGCTCGCCCTGTTGAAGCACTTCGTATTGCGCTGGGGCTTTGTGCTGGAGATCATGAGACGACTGTCGTACTTCTTAGGACGCGCTTCTCTGCTCCTGATGGAAAGATACAGAAGAAATTATTGATGTCGATATTCTTGAAAAATATCTTCCTTCCTTTAAACACTTGTCTATCCCTTTTGTTGTCGAGGCAGGGACACCTATGGATATGTGGTCTGATGATTTTTCTGTGATGACCAGAACAACGGATGAAATCAGACAGTTTGTTCGATCGGCTGACAGAAGTCTGATTTTTTAAGACATATATCGGTGTGATATGGTTACGACGCTCTATCTTCTCCGACAACCTCCTGATCATATATCTTCATCGATCTTTCGAGCTAGTGATTCAGATATGGACATCGTCTTCGTTGAGCAAGCAGCATCGATAGTCCCTTCTTCTAGTGAAGGGGTTGTGGTTGCTGCTGAAGGAATGGCTGTCGGACGTTCACGTCCGACGATGACATATGACGACCTGATCGAGAAAATTTTCTCATCCGAACACATCGTTGTCGTATAGCTGTATTACCAGCTCTTTTCCTAAAATATTATGTATCAGATAAAGATCGTCGTAGGAGTAGGAGTAGGAGTAGGCTCAGTGGATACTGTGGATGGAGTTTAACGAGTTGAATATTCTAATTTCTTCTTCCCATGTCCTTGTGGAGAGAGTTGGGGGTTGACTCTGGGTAACCCCTGCATGCAGAGTCCATAAGCTGTGGTGATTTGTGTAAAGGTTATTAGCATTATCCATTCAAGGTCTGATAATGACCGAGTTTAGGATGGGAAAACCTCATGAAGAACCAGGTTATCAACAGGTGTGAATAAGTCTGTGTATGAAGAATGATACAGGAAATCATGACTATCGAACGTGAATGGCAGAATGCCTTGGCATATATCCAAGGCAAAGTGCCAAAACAGGTTTATGATACATGGTTTACGCCGATTCACCTCGAACGGATTGAGGACTCCACAGCTCAACTGGGAGTCCCCAATAAGTTCTTCGGTGACTGGTTAAGCCAGCACTACGGACCTCTCCTAGCTGAAGCTGTCTCTGCTGCTCGAGGTGGGGAAGAGACCGCGATCACATTCGTCATCTTTCATAAACAGGCGATCAAAGCAGTCTGAGAATAGTGGGAGTACCGCTATAACCAATCGCCAAAACACCGGGTCACGGGCGAAACGGGGAATACAGCTCAACCCAAAGTATACATTCAAGAATTTCGTAGTAGGCGCAGGAAACCAATTTGCCCATGCCGCCTGTATGGCGGTCGCCGAACAGCCGGCGAAAGCCTATAACCCACTCTTTATCTATGGAGATACTGGGCTAGGGAAGACGCATCTCTTGAATGCCATTGGAAACTATGTGGCAGAGCGGACCGATCTCCGGATTGCCTATTTGACGACAGAGCAGTTTACGAACGAGGTCATCAACTCCATTCGATACGACAAAATGATGGATCTGCGAAAGCGGTATCGTCATATCGATATGTTGATGATCGACGACATTCAATTTTTGGCGGGCAAGGAGCGTACACAGGAGGAATTCTTCCACACGTTCAATGCTCTCTATGAAGCGCATAAGCAGCTCGTCCTCTCGAGCGATCGCTTTCCGAAAGACATGCCCGATATCGAGGAACGGTTGCGGTCGCGTTTTGAATGGGGACTGATCGCGGATCTCCAGCCGCCGGACGTTGAAACACGGATTGCCATCTTGCGGAAAAAGTCCGAGGACGAGGGTGTCACGTTGCCGGAGGATGTCATCCAGTTTCTTGCTACGACGATGAAGAGCAATATCCGCGAGCTCGAGGGCTCGCTGGTACGCCTCGGTGCCTATGCCTCGCTTACCGGCCAAACGATCACGCTGGAGATGGCAAAGAGCGTGCTCCGGGATCTGATCGGCACCAAGAAAAAGATCGTGTCGATGGATGATATTCAGGAAACGGTGGGCGCGCGCTTCCACGTGAAGATCGCCGATCTGAAATCCCGTCGACGGAGCAAGACGTTGGTGCATCCGCGACAGATCGCCATGTATCTCTGTCGGGAGCTCACGGACTCCTCGTATCCCGAGATCGGGCGACAGTTCGGAGGCAAAGACCACACGACGATCATCCATGCCTGCAAGCAGGTCATAAAAGCGAAAGACAACGACAGCGCATTGAGTGCCACGTTGGACAGCTTGAAGGAGCAGATCCTGCGAGCATGAGGGGCTGCGCCAAGGGGAAAAGATTATGAAACTGCGTATGGGACGAGTTGAACTCTTGACGGGTCTTCAGCGGGTCCAAGGTGTCGTCGAGAAGCGCAACACGATGCCGATCCTCTCGAATATCTTGATTGAGGCAAAGCAGGAGGGGGTGGAAATCGTTGCCACCGACCTCGAAATCGGCATGCGCGGGCTCTACAAGGCGACCGTGGAGAAACCCGGAGGGATCACGGTCTCGGCTCGGAAGCTGTACGAGATCATCAAAGAACTGGCGGTCGGAGAAATCGAAATCACCTCGGGTGACAATAATTGGACGACGATTCATGCCGGCAAGAGCCAATTTAAGATCGTCGGCCTCCCCAGCACCGACTATCCCGCGTTGCCCACGATCGAACGGGAAGGGCTCATTCCCCTCGCCGGGGCCGGCTTCTTAGAGTTGATTCGGAAGACCCTCTTTGCCGCAGGAGACAATGACGCGCGCTACATTCTCAACGGCCTGCTTGGTGACCCTCATCACATCGGAGAAGAAAACGATCTTGCGGTTGGTTGGCACCGATGGACATCGGTTGGCGGTTGCCGAGCAGGAGGTCGGAAAGGCCGGCGCCAAAGGCGCTCCACAAGAGATCAAAGCCATCATTCCGAAGAAAGCGGCGCATGAGATGCAGCGTCTTCTGGAAGAAGGCGGTGAGGGCGAACCCTTGATCGGGTTCACCAAAAATCTCGATGATTTTCCGGAAGAGCGGGCTGCTGCTGACCTCGCGGCTCATGGAAGGGAACTACCCGAATTATCAGCAAGTGATTCCGAAAGAGAGCGGCAGGAAAATCGGGGTCAATCGCAACGAGCTTGAAAGTGCGCTCCGGCGTGTCTCCGTGCTGTCCCGTGATAAGGCGAGCGCGGTGAAGGTATCGTTTATCTCCGGACAGATGACGCTGTTCTCCAGCAATCCTGATTTTGGGGAAGCGACCGAAGAGCTTGCGGCACAGTACGAGGGGGAGGCCTTGAACACAGGGTTCAACGCCCGTTACTTGCTGGATGTCCTCGGGGTGATGGACGGAGAGACAATCTTTCTGCAAATGGATAATCCGCTGAGCCCCTGTTTGATCCAGGAGTCAGACAGTCCCGGGTTCAAGTGCGTGGTCATGCCGATCAAGATTTGAGGTGCAGGAGAGAGGCAATGAGCCGTAGATGAGGAAATCTGCTTGAAGCCTGCATCGCCGCTGAGCCTCATGGCTGCGTAGAATTAGGAGACTGATGGCCAGTAACGACAGTCGAGACCACACCGAAATCCGAGAGTTACGGTGCGGATCAAATCAAAGTATTGGAAGGCCTGGACGCCGTGCGGAAGCGTCCGGCGATGTACATCGGCAGCACCGGTGTGGACGGCCTCCATCACCTCGTCTATGAAGTCGTCGACAACAGCGTCGATGAGCATATGGCGGGATTCGGTGAGACGATCGAGGTGACGATCCACATCGACAACAGCGTCACGGTCGTGGATAACGGCCGCGGCATTCCTACCGGGATGCATTCCACCCAAAAGAAGTCTGCCGCCGAAGTGGCGCTGACGGTCTTGCACGCGGGCGGCAAGTTCGAGCAGGGCGCCTATACGGTGTCCGGCGGGCTCCATGGCGTCGGGATCTCGGTGGTCAACGCACTCTCCGAATGGCTCGAGCTGGAGATTTGGCAAGACGGCCAGGTGTTCGAGCAGCGCTACGAGCGCGGCAAGTCGACGGCCCCGCTCAAGATGACGGGTAAAACCAAGCGCCGTGGCACGATGGTCACGTTTAAGTCCGACGGGCAGATCTTCGAGACGCTTGACTTCAGCTTCGACGTGCTGGCACAGCGGCTGCGCGAGCTCGCCTTTTTGAACAAGGGACTCGAGATCACACTCAAGGATGAGCGGAAAGAACCGGTCAAGGAGCAGGTATTTAAGTACAAGGGCGGGATCGTGTCGTTCGTCGAGCATCTGAACGAAGCCAAGGTGCCGCTGCACAAGCCTATTTACGTGCAGGTTGAGAAATCGGATATGGTGCTGGAGGTCGCGCTTCAATACAACGATAGCTACGCCGAGAACCTGTTTTCCTTTGCGAACAACATCAACACCAAGGAAGGCGGCACGCACTTGGTGGGCTTCAAGGCCGCGCTGACCCGTACGATTAACAGCTACGCGAACGCCAATGACCTGCTGAAGAAAGACACCGAGTCGCTCACCGGTGACGATGTCCGCGAAGGGCTCACCGCCGTCGTCAGCGTCAAGGTCCGGAATCCTCAGTTCGAAGGACAGACGAAAGCCAAGCTGGGCAATAGTGAGGTGAAGGGCATCGTCGAGTCCGCGGTCAACGAAGCGCTCGGGACCTATTTCGAAGAAAACCCGACGGTGGCCCGAAAGGTCATCGGGAAAGCGATCGACGCGGCGCGTGCTCGTGAAGCGGCGCGAAAAGCGAAAGAGCTCATCCGACGCAAGAGCGCGCTTGACGGGGGCTCGCTTCCCGGCAAATTGGCCGACTGTTCGGAGAAGGATCCGGCCTTGAGCGAGCTGTACATCGTGGAGGGTGATTCGGCCGGCGGTTCCGCAAAGCAGGGGCGCGACCGCAAGTTTCAGGCGATTCTGCCGCTCAAGGGCAAGATCCTCAACGTCGAGAAGGCGCGTTTCGACAAAATGCTCTCAAGCGACGAGATCCGGACGTTGATCATGGCGCTCGGAACCGGCATCGGCCGCAAGCGCGAAGAAAGCGAAAAGGCCGACAAAGACTCGTTCGACATCTGCGAAGGCCCGATACCACAAGATCATCCTCATGACAGACGCCGATGTGGACGGCAGCCACATCCGGACCCTGCTCCTCACGTTCTTCTTCCGGCAGATGCCGGAGCTGCTCGAACGAGGCTACATCTATATTGCACAGCCGCCGCTCTTCAAAGTGAAGAAGGGCAAGACGGAACGGTATCTCAAAGATGAGATGGCATTGAACGAGCACCTGGCCGATATCGCCGTCGAGGATGTGGAAGTGTATGTGGAAGGGGTCCAAGGGTATGTCACTGGACGCCGGCTCCTGCCCATTCTCAAGAAGCTGATCGCCTTCGAGACATTGCTCGGTCGGCTCAATAAGAAACCGCACGAGGCCAGCATGGTGCGAGCGTTTGTGGATGAGCCGGGACTCGATCGCGAGCTCCTCAAGGATCAGGCGGCGCTCAAGAAGGTCGTGGCCAACGTGAAGAAAACTCTCGCGGTGGTCTATCCCAAGCTCACACCGACGTTGGATATCGTCGAGGACGAGGAACATCAATCGAACAAAGTTACTTGCCGTCTACTTGCCAACGGGGCCACCTATAGTTTTGACGTGACGCACGTGCTAGTCGGCTCTGCCGAATTCCGCGAGTTGCAGAAGCTCTCACCCTCGGCGATCGGCTTGGGCCGGGCGCCGTACAAGATCAAAGCCGACGGTCAGGAACAGCTCCAGCCCGCGACGGTTGAGTTGGTCAAGGCGATTCTCGATAAGGGCAAGCACGGGCTCGGTATCCAGCGTTACAAAGGTCTCGGCGAAATGAACCCGAATCAGCTCTGGGAAACGACGATGAATCCGGAAGTCCGGACGCTGTTGAAGGTCAAACTGGAAGACGTGCCAGGCGTCGACGAGATCTTCACGATTCTGATGGGTGACGAGGTCGAACCCCGACGAAACTTCATTCAAGCCCACGCGCTGGAAGTGCGCAATCTCGATGTATAGAGAACCGGGGATCATTTTCAGCATCACGTCGGAGAAATAGATGCCACCTGATGAACGATTAGGACAGATCGCCATCGAAGACGAGATGCGCTCGTCGTACCTGAGTTACGCGATGAGCGTCATCGTCGGTCGGGCGCTTCCCGACGTGCGTGACGGCCTCAAGCCGGTCCATCGCCGTATTCTCCATGGCATGAACGAAATGGGTCTGGCGTCGAACCGGGCCTACCGCAAGTCCGCCAAGATTGTCGGCGAGATCATGGGGAACTACCATCCCCACGGGGACAGTGCGATCTACGACACGCTCGTTCGGATGGCGCAACCCTTCAACATGCGCTATATGCTCGTGGACGGTCAGGGCAATTATGGATCGGTCGACGGCGATCCGCCGGCGGCTATGCGCTACACCGAAGCCCGCCTGACCAAGGTCGCGGAGGACATGCTTGCCGATATCGACAAGGAGACGGTCGATTTCGGGCCGAACTACGACGAGTCGCTGGTCGAACCGCTGGTGCTCCCCTCGAAAATTCCGAATCTTCTCGTCAACGGCGCCGGCGGCATTGCGGTGGGCTATGCCACCAACATTCCGACCCACAATATCGGCGAAGTGATCGAGGGGCTCCTCCTGTTCCTGGAGAATCCGCAAATCACGATTGCCCAGTTGATGAAAAAGATTCCAGGCCCCGATTTTCCGACGGCCGGATTCATCTATGGAACGGCCGGCATCAAGTCCGCCTACGAGAGCGGACGGGGTCTCCTCACGTTGCGCGCGAAAGTGAAGGTCGAGTCGGATGAACGCACGGATCGCGAACGGTTGATCGTCACAGAGCTGCCCTATCAGGTCAATAAGTCCAAGCTGATCGAAAAGATCGCCGAGTTGATCCGGGACGAACGGATCAAAGGGATTTCCGATCTGCGCGACGAGTCCGATCGGGACGGCATCCGCGTCGTCATCGAGCTCAAGCGCGGCGAAATTCCGCTCATCACCCTGAACAATCTGTATAAGCTCACACAGCTCCAGACGACCTTCGGAGTCATCATGCTTGCGCTGGTGAACAACCGGCCGGAAGTGTTGAACCTTAAGCAGATCCTGCATCACTTTATCGAGCATCGGCGCGAGGTCATCGTCCGCCGGACCGCCTTCGAGCTGCGCAAGGCGGAAGAGCGGGCCCATATCCTCGAAGGCCTCAAGATCGCGCTCGATAATCTGGATGCGGTGATTGCCTTGATCCGGCAGGCGCAATCGCCCGATGAAGCCCGTGTCGGCCTGATGCGGAGATTTGCGCTGAGCGAAATCCAGGCGAATGCGATTTTGGAGATGCGGCTCCAGCGGCTCACGCAATTGGAGCGCAACAAACTCATCGAGGAATATACAGAGGTCTTGAAGCAGATCGAGCGTCTCAAGTCGATCCTGGGCAGCGAGGCGCTGGTCCGTGCGATCGTCAAGGATGAGCTGATCGAGGTGCGCGAGGCCTACAAGGACGACCGCCGCACGCAGATCGTGAAAGAAGAAGCGGAGATCACCCTGGAAGACATGATCGCGAACGAAGAAGTGGTCGTCACGATCTCGCACGCCGGCTACATCAAGCGCAACCCGGTGACCCTGTACCGGGCGCAGCGGCGAGGTGGCAAGGGCAAGATCGGGATGGGGGTCAAGGAAGAGGATTTTGTCGTGACCCTGTTCACCGCGTCCACGCACGAGTCGCTCCTGTTCTTCACGGACGCCGGGAAGGTGTATTGGCTGAAGGTTCATGAGATTCCAGACGCCGGCCGGGCTGCCAAGGGCAAAGCGCTCGTGAATCTGTTGGCGTTGTCTGGCGAGGAGAAGGTCACTGCAACCGTGCCGGTCAAAGAGTTCCGCGAAGACCGGTTCATCGTGATGGCGACCGCGCAGGGCATCATCAAGAAGACCGAACTCTCGGCCTACGGCAATCCTCGCCAGGGCGGCATCATTGCGCTGTCGTTGGATAAGGGGGATCGTCTCATCGGTGTGCAGCTCACCGATGGCCAGCGGGAAATTCTGTTGGGCACGAAGAAGGGGATCACGATTCTCTTCAAGGAAGACGGCGTCCGTCCGATGGGTCGCACGGCACACGGGGTGCGCGGCATTACGCTGGAGGAAGGCAACGAAGTCATCGGCATGGAAACCATTACCCCCGACTCCACCACCCAAATCCTCACGGTCACGGAGGGCGGCTACGGAAAACGCACGCCGGTGAGCGAGTATCGCGTCCAGGGACGCGGGGGGAAGGGCATCATCAGTGTGAAGACCAATGAGCGCAACGGGCTCGCCGTCGGGTTTCTTCAAGTCCGGGACGGCGATGAGATCATGCTGATGGCCGCTCAAGGCAAGGTGCTTCGGTGCAAGGTGGATGAGTTCCGTGAGATCGGCCGGAACACCCAGGGGGTTCGGATCCTCGATCTCGAGGGAGCGGGCGATCGAGTCGTGGCCGTCGCGCGTTTGGCGGAAAGCGCCGAGGTGCTCCCCGAGGAAGGCGGCGGGTAACGGATACGCGCGGTATCGCGTTGAGCGCAGGCCTTCCATGCAAGAGCAGGATTCTTCTCCAACGCCCCTTCCCAAATCCAAGCCGAAGAAGCGCCTGGATATGGTCGTCAAGTTGGCCCTCGGCGTGGTTGTCATGTCCTTCACCCTGATCTGGGGGGGGATGTATCTCAGTCGTCCCGATCGAACGATCCCTCCTTATAGTGTCGGTTCTCAAGTCGGCCACATCGTCGCAATGCATGTGCCTCATGACACGACCGACCAGGGGATTGAAACCTTGGTGAAGCGTTTTCGCAAGGTCGGTCGCCAGACGCACCATTTTGCCAAGATGAAGATTCAACCGACGACGCCGGGCGATCCGGGCGGTTGGTACAGGAAGGTCGTGGTGTATGTGTTCGATGATGACGGATGGGCTGAGCCAGAGATGCTCAATAAATATTTGGCCGGAGACGCGAGGTGGTCAGGAAATATGAGAAGGCGATGCGGGGGTACTATCGGCTGCAGGACCAGGAAGAAGAAGGAGGTCTCGGTCCCGATGCCCAAGACCGATGTGGCCTCCGATGCCACAAGCATTCTCTTCAAGGGGCTTGTGACGGACCCTGTCCCGGCGGAGTTAGAGTTCGAAGATTTCTCGATATCACCGATGTAAACAGCAGACGGAGATCAGGGTCTTGTATCGCTGAGACATGGGCTGATACCTCAGCCAGTGCGACCTCGGAGACGAGTGACGTCGTCATCGAGTGGGGGTGTCGTGGCAGAAGCCGACTGTGCCGTGAGGGGATCTCGCCCACGCGCAACACAATCTCGGTGATGAATTCCCCGCCGGCTACCTGCGTTGAGTTTCTGAATGAGTGTCGGCTTGAGGAATGTGAGTTGGTGCAGCCAGACACTGTTGTGGACCAGGAGATAGAGTTTCTTGTAGCGAATCTGGTCGGGCCAGGTATTCGATGCAATCGGTTCCCCGACGATAGAGACCCAGTCCCTGCGCAAGCGGTTTTCGAGCAACTTGGACTCGAGCCCAAGGCGACGAGCCACCCCTTCGAGGATGCTGGAAAGAGAGTCGATGGAACCGATTCCGCGCATGGCGGCATCATAGCAAAAACTGTTATGGCAATCAGCAACCAGCAAGCGTGAGAGGTAAGACGTGAAACGTGAAACGCAGGACTGCCGGGTGTTGTGAGCGGAAGGCTGACAGTGATCTACATTTGGATATGAAAGTCTGACGCCTGATGGGGAAAGAGAAGGACAGTTTCGAAAAAGCGGTGGCCACGAATCGCAAGGCCTACCACGACTATTTCATTGAAGAGAAGTTCGAGGCGGGCATCATGCTCCAGGGCACGGAGGTCAAGTCCCTGCGAGATGGGCGCGTGAATCTACAAGATAGTTACGCCAGCGTGAAGGGACGGAGAGATCTTTCTCCACCACTGCCACATCAGTCCCTATAGCCACGGCAACATCATGAATCACGAGCCTCTCCGTACTCAGGAAACTGCTCCTCCACCGCAAGGAGATCAATAAGCTCCTCGGCAAGACGCAACAGCAAGGGCTCACGCTCATCCCGCTCCGCATCTATTTCTCCAAGCGGGGCCTTGCCAAGGTTGAACTCGGGTTGGCCAAAGGCAAGAAGCAGCATGACCGCCGGGAATCCATCAAGACGCGCGAAGCCAGCCGCGAAGTGGAACGGGCGATGAAAGAAAGAAAGTGAAGCCCGCGGTTCCTGTCACCGATCCAACCCAGCCGACTCGCACCCCGCCCGGTGTGGGACCCTGCTCCGTGCAGTGGGCGCAATCGGTGCCACCCGCCGGCTTCGTGAAGCGAGGATGAAATAAATGTAGAATCGACAACCCCCTGCTTGACCGTCTTGCGCGCAGTAAAGGACAGTATGGTTGCATACCTGGAAGGAAGACGATGGGCTGGTTATTCTTGGGCCCGGTCGATCCAGAGCACGATCACTTCCGGTGAAGATCCGGATCCTTCCGTTTCGTTCCCCCAACAACTTGGACTAACAGATCGATGCGATCGCCGGCCACAAGCATCGGCGCTCGCACCACGCTTCTATTTCTGCCACAGGCTCCCTTGTCAAGGACATCCACGAGCCCACTTTCGTCCTCCAGTGAGAAGATCGTCAGCTCATAGGGCACCCCGCACCCCGCGTCATTACAGTGTCTGTATGGCGTGGACGGTGCAGGCAATTCTGATTTGTCGCAAGTGGTAGTCGCGGGATCGGAGAGAAGCTTCAGATGGGAACACGCATACGAACGGAGGGGAGCGATGCCCCACTCGCGGAGAATGCGGGAGAGGTTCGAGCGCAACAACTCGAGTCAGGGATTCTAGCGATCGGCGTGCCGAGTATGGCAAGAAACGAGAGGACGAGAGATATCGTCTTGTGGCGAGCAGAGGCATCGTCAGCATCATCTACGGATCTACGCTGCCTTGCAGTAACCCCCCGTGATCCTACGTACCATAGCCATGCTGGACACCCGGAAATCCGCTTGTCTCGACCCATAAGGTCCGATCGACCGTAGCTGTATCGAGCCAAGCCAGTTTCCCGGTCAGCCACAACCAATCGAAATCAAGAGCTCTAGGCAGATCATCGTGAGTGAATTTCGCACTTGACATAGTTCTAACTAGAACTATAATGCTCTGTACGGGTTGTATGGTGACGTAGTCGCGTGGCGATAAGGGGCTTGGCCAATCGAATGATTGTCAAAGAGAGCTAACCGCCAGCGCATAAAGGAGGCTCCATCATGTTTGTTGTCGTTGGTGCGACAGGGAATACAGGATCGGCGGTTGCCGACACGTTGCTGAGCCGGAAACAGCCGGTGCGGATCGTGGTCCGCTCGGCAGATAAAGGTGCGGCGTGGAAGGCGAAAGGGGCTGAGATTGCCGTCGCCTCGCTGGACGATGTGTCCGCACTGACAAAAGCCTTCGAGGGAGCGAAAGGCGTCTATCTCTTGGTGCCGCCGAACTATGGAGCTCGGCTGGCTGCCGACCAGCGGCACGAATGGATCGTGCGCAGAAGCCGTCAAGAAAAGCGGGTTTCCATGTCGTGTTTCTGTCCTCAGTCGGTGGCCACATTGCCGAGGACGGACCGTGCCGCCAGAAGCGGTGAAGAAGAGCCGGCACAGCACTATGGATCGTGTCTCATGTCCGTCAGTCGGTGGTCACATTTGCCGAGTGTGAACCGGGCCCATCAAGGCCGGCTCTGGCAATGTCGAGATGGCAGATCCTCGGAACAGTCAGTTTCGGTCGATCTGACGGTCACATGCGCCCCTGCTGACGTTCAAGTCATGCGACAACTGGACGCCAGTATTTGGTGCCGCGATTTCCACGGGGCCATCGGGTTAACAACCGTCATCGGTGATTGCGCCTGCGCGATGCTTCGAGAGTTCGTCAGGGATGACGTCGGACACGAGCGAGACAAAGGAGACCACATGAAGAAGGCTCGAAGTGGCAAGCTGGCAAACAGATCGGAAAGGCTACCCGCGCAGTACGTGAGAAGCCGGGCGGCTATGTAATCGCGGTCGCCGAGACAAATGCCGGGCATCTGCTCGGGTAAGGGGAATCTACGGCCCAGTTCGTGCGCCAGGTTTTCAAGCCCGGCATGACGCCCGATCAGTTCAAGAGTCGTGGCGACCGGCCTCAACGAGGAGATCCGATGATCGTCGGCCATTCCACGAAGACTGTGGATGACTATTGAAATGTACACACATATTTTCCACAGGAGACGATCGGGTATCTCGAGTACAGTCTCCGCAATCGCTTGTGCGCGGGAACGTCACATTAGCCGAAGCGTTGCGAGGAATGGTGTAAGAAAGGAAGGTTGTCATGGCCACGGAAACGAGCACGATGAAGGGATTGATCGGTCTGTATCAGCCAGGCTCGACTCACATGGTCGGTGACGGGTTTCCTGTGCGAAATCTCTTTCCCAGCAACGAGCTTGATCGTGAGGTCAGCCCGTTTCTCATGCTGGACTATGCCGGGCCGCAGTACTTCGAGCCGACGGATCATCCCCGTGGCGTGGGAGAACATCCGCATCGCGGGTTTGAAACCGTCACCATCGTCTATGAAGGGATGGTGGCCCATCGTGATTCGGCTGGAAACGCCGGGGTGATCGGCCCAGGCGATGTCCAATGGATGACCGCGGCGTCCGGCATCGTTCATGAGGAATTGCATGAGAAGAAGTTTGCAAAAGAAGGTGGCACACTCCACGCCATTCAATTGTGGGTGAATCTTCCGAAGGCGTCGAAAATGTCGACGCCCGGGTATCAGACGATTCTCAACGCGGACATCCCGGCGATCGATCTCGACGGCGGGGCTGGTCGATTGAGAGTGATCGCCGGATCGTTCCAAGGACGGAAAGGTGCGGCACGGACCTTCACTCCGGTTGAGCTGTATGACCTGCAGATGAAGGCTGGAAAGCGTGTTGCTCTGGCCTTGCCCGAAGGACACAATACGTCCATCTTTGTCTTGCAAGGCCGCGCCTCGGTGAATGGGTCGCAAGCAGCCGGAGAAGCAGAATTGATAGTGTGCACACGCGATGGATCACAAGTCACGATAGACGCGCAGGAGAATAGCCGACTCTTGGTCATGGCCGGGGAGCCGATCGACGAACCGATCGCGCGCTATGGTCCGTTCGTCATGAATACCCGTGAAGAGTTGATGCAAGCTGCTCAGGACTATCAAGCAGGGAAGATGGGACATCTGTCATGACGGATCGCGGACTCACGATCGAGATCTATTCCGACATCGTTTGCCCCTGGTGCTTCGTCGGAAAGCGACGTCTCGAGCGGGCATTGACCTCGGTTGGTGGCGACGTACATGTGACGTGGCGCCCGTTCCAATTGAATCCAACGATGCCACTCGACGGAATGGATCGAACCACCTATCTGAAAGCCAAGTTTGGAAGCTTGGAGGCCTTTGGCCGGATGGAAGAACAACTCCTTGTTGCCGGCGCGGATGAACAGATTCCCTTTGCCTTTGAGAAGGTAACGCGGACTCCAAACACCTTCTTGGCCCACCGACTCATTTGGTATACGGAGCAGCAGGGTCGCCAGGATGCCGCCGTAGAATCGCTGTTCCAGGGATATTTCACGGAAGGGGCGGATATCGGCTCAATGCCGGTCCTCAGCCAACTGGCTTGTCGCGCCGGCCTTGATGCTGCGGCCGTCGAATCATTTCTTCACAGTGAGGAGGGGGTCGCAGAAGTTAAGGCCGAAGAAGCGGTCGGTCGCCGACTCGGCATTCGCGGGGTGCCCTATTTCGTCATCAACGGAACGTTTGCGATCTCCGGTGCGCAGCCTCCCGATATCTTTGTGTCTGCCATTCGGCAGGTCGAGGAAAAAGTTATGGAGAGAAAGGAAGGGACATGATGGCAGTCCAAGTCTACGGGTGTAACCATATCGTCATTGAGGTCACCGACGCCAAGAGAGCCGTGAAATTCTATTCCGATGTCTTCGGCTTGAAGATGTTGCGCGGTGGCGAAGGCGCCGCCTGGTGCAAGCTGGGCGAGCATCAATTCATGGCGATCTTTGAAGTCGATAAGCTGCAACCGGATCGCGTGAAACATTTCGGCTTGATGGTCCGGGACGCACAACAGATCAAGGAAGTGCGGAAGAAGCTCACCAAGAAGTACAAGCTCAAACTGCAGCCGAACTTCCGTTGCGACTTCCGCGATCCCTGGGGGAACCGTATTCAGGTCGGCGATCTCAGCGATGAATCGCTCGTCTGGCTCCTCCCCTATCAGGAAGTGCAGAAAGCCGGTATTACGTTCACCAGTAAACTTCAAAAGGAGAAACGATCATGAGCACAACCAATCTGCAACAGCGGCTGAACGATCTGTTCGGCTATATTCGTCAAGGCAAGATCATCGAGGCCATGAGTGAGTTTTACGACAAGGAAACTGTGATGCAGGACAATGCCAATCCGCCCACAAAGGGACTTGGCCGCCAACATCGAGCGAGAAAAGCAGTTCATGAGCGGCGTCAAAGAATGGAAAGGGTTTAACGTGACGGCCTCAGGCTGTCGGCGACAACGTGACCTTCTACGAATGCAACCTGGACTTCATCGCCACCAGTGGCCAGCCGGTTCACATGGAGCAGGTTGTCGTCGCCAAATGGAAAAACGGTAAGATCGTCCACGAGCGGTTCTATTACGATACGGGAGCAAAGAAGTAAGGAAGGTGCAGAGAGCCGATAAACAGGAAATGCCGGGAAACTGAAAAGTGTCGTGATCAAATCGTCGAGGGAATCTCTCATGCCGGAAACACAATGGACGGACGTTGGAAGCGTCGAAGAGCTGAAGAAGAAACCCTTGCGAGAAGTCTCCTTCGGAAAGACGACAATCGCACTGACATATAAGGATGGCTCGTTTGCCGCGATCTCCGGGGTCTGTAATCATGTCGGTGGTCCATTGGGTGAAGGCACGCTTGACGGCGACTATGTTGTCTGTCCCTGGCATTACTGGAGGTTCCATCACAAAACCGGTCAAGGAGAACCAGAGTACGAACAAGATCAAGTTCCGGCCTATGCCGACCAAGATTGAGAACGGTCGGCTCTATATCGATCTGTCGTCCGCCACGAAAAGGAAGAAGCAGCCGCACATACCCCATCCGCTTGCACGCCCAGTGTTGCGCCAGGCAGGCCCGATCCGCGTCGTCGGGATCTCGACGACGGCGATGACCACGGAACATCCTCGGTACAGCACTTCCGATGCGATGTTGGAAGTGGCGTTCGACCATGCCAGTAGCGCGCTCAAACTGGAGACGCAATGTATTAAGCTTCGCGAGTTGAACTTTCGCTCGTGCGAGGGTTTCTATTCCAAGTCGGCCCAGGCCTGCACCTGGCCCTGTTCGATCACGCAAATGGACCCGACCGATCAGCTCGATCGCGTGTACGAAGCCATCGTGCATTGGGCCGATGTCATTCTGATTTCAACCCCGATTCGTTGGGGCAACGCGAGCAGCTCTGTATTACAAGATGGTCGAGCGGATGAACTGCATCCAAAATCAGGAGACCATCGCGAATAAACATTTGCTCAAGAACAAGGTGGCGGCGTTTATCATTATGGGTGGGCAAGACAACGTGCAGGGGGTGGCCGGACAACTTATGACCTTTTTCGCGGAAGTCGGTTGCCAGTTCCCGCAGTTCCCGTTCATCGCCCATTCACGAGGCTGGAGTGCCGAAGATATGGAACGGAATGTCAGTGAGGTACAGAATAGCCGGGAGCTACGTGAAGGGGCACAACAACTCGTTGCCCGGGCCGCGGATATGGCGAAACTCATGGTCGGCGGTCAAGTTCCTGAGCATCCACTCGCCCGTGGCGGACGCAAGGCGCACCAACTCGATAGCGAGCCGACAGGGTAACGGTCGCGTGACCCATAGGGAGATCGGATCATGCCGGAGCCAGGTCACAGAGACGCGCACCTCGACCATCTATTTCAGGCGCTGCTTCGTCTGCACAAGGCCTTGCTGGATGACGAAAGGGTGTCCTATGAGCGTGTGCATGGGCGTATCCCGTCCAATGGAGCGTTTTTGCAGCTGGTGCTAGGGGATGCGTGGTTTGCCTGGCTGCGTCCACTGTCTCAAGTGATGGCCAAGCTCGATGAACTCGGTGAAGAAGATAAATCGCCGGACGGCCTGGATACTACCACCCTTATCGCGTCTATCCGAACACTTCTAACTCCATCGGAAGAGGGAGAGGGGTTCGGCAGACAGTACCACGATGCGCTGCAACGAGGGCCCGATGTGGTGTTGGCACATGCGGCGGTCAGAGCGCTGCTTCGGTAGCCATCGTCCAACAAGGAGTGACCCACATGAAAGCACATTACCTCGGACACGTTGTCTTCTATGTGAAAGATCTGGAACAGTCATTGGCTTTTTATCGCGACTTGCTGGGATTTCAGGAAGTCGGACGAATTTTCAATGACGCTGCTGCCGCGCTCACCTCTGGCCGCACGCATCACGAGTTACTCCTGATCCAGGTTGGAGACGCCCCTGGGCCACCTCAGGGTCGCCGCCGCGGGCTCTATCACATCGGAATCAAAGTCGGAGACAGCTTGGACGAGCTACGAGTGGCCAAGCAGGAACTGGAACAGGCTGGCATACCGATTGACGGCATGAGCGATCACACGGTGAGTCAGAGCCTCTATCTGCGAGATCCGGATGGCAACGAAGTCGAAATCTATGTTGATGCGGATGAGTCAGTGTGGAAAAATAACCCCGCTGCCGTTCTTGCGCCGATCAAGCCGTTACATTTGTAATCTACAAAGGAGGCCTGTTCATGGAGAAGCCACGCATTGCAGCCAAGCAGCCCGAAGTGCTGACGTTGGAAGCGGGAACGTACTATTGGTGTCAATGTGGACGCTCGAGGGACCAACCATTCTGTGACGGAGCCCATCAAGGAACCGGGATCGAGCCAGTCGAGTTTACAGTAGATGAAACGAAAGAAGTTGCCTTGTGCATGTGCAAGCAGACGAAGACGCCGCCGTTCTGCGACGGCACGCACCAGACGCTCTGAGCACGACCATCGCTACGTGAGCACCGTTCTGACTCACGTAGCGCGACCTCTGCCCTTACGCGTCGACAAATTTCGCTTCAAGGACCGCACGAAGCCTACCACCTGGACGCGCTCGGGCGGCTTCTCTCCTCACGCGTCAAGAAAACCAGAATGTCCCCTCAAATTGCCCTCGAACTGTTAGATTCCTGTCGCATTGAACAGCCTAATTCTTTCCGCTGGAATGCTCAATCTAGCCACTAAATACTCTTTAAATGACGCCTCATAGGGCTGAACAGCAATGGCACGTTGCATACAGAGCATCCACGCGTCTCGCTCGTCAGTTCCAATTGGGAATTGCCTATGAAAATCAGGGAGGTTGACCCCGCCGTAATGCTCGATATACAGACGAGGGCCGCCGAGCACTCCGCAAAGAAAGTACGTTAACTTTTTCCGCGACTCAGCTAAATCCTCGGGATGCATCTTCCTAATCACACGGGCTTCAGGAAAGGTATCCATGTTTGAGTAGAAAGCATCGACTAGACTCGTTATCCCTGCAAGTTCTCCAGCTGCACGATATAAGTCCATACCAGTACCGTCTTCGTTCATTTGCCAATGAATCCTGTGCGAGCGTGGTGAGGAAGCTAACTATAATATAGACTGATCCGCGTAAGATGCGGAGGTCTGGCTTTCATTCCGTATAACACGCCTTGGGATGTCTTGCCGAAGGCCGGTTAACCTCTTGCCCTCAATTGGTTATTTCCTGTCCGGCAGTTTATCTCGGCATCTTATGCGGACCAGCATAACACTACCTCCGTGAAAGGGGTCAAGCCCGTCTACCGAGCTACGAACGTCTGCCAGGCCTTGATTGAAGACATGAATAGATGATCCTTCCTCGCTCGCTCGTTGTCTCTTCAGGGATAGGGGCTGATTGATCTTCCACTGCGCGCGTCCAACGAGGGCCTTCTGAGGCCGCGCGTTGCGCGAGCACAGAAGATCATCAGGCTCCATCCCTCCCCCCTCTTGAGCCGTTACAGACCGATAGTCCATACTGCCCTTCTATGGAAACGCATCCCGCATCTCCCTGTGAGACTCTTGCCGAGCGGTACCAAGCTCTGCTGGAGGTTGCGCAGGCGATCTCCACACACCGCGACCTCGACGAACTCTTTCGAGATCTCGCCCAGCGCCTTCCTCGCGTGATCCATGTGAATTTTGTCGCCCTGTCCTTGCACGATCCTGCTCGTGACACGATGCGATTGCACAGCATTCAGGCGAATGTGCCAGCCGATCTCGTGGGCGGCCATGAGGGGCCGGTCGAAGAGAGCCCAGCCGGATTGGTGTGGCGGATGCAGCAGCCTCTCCTTGTATCGGATCTTGCCGAAGAACGTCGCTGGCCCAAGGTTACCGGGCGTATGAAGGAGGACGGCGTGGACTCGTTTTGCTTCGTTCCCCTGACTACGGCGGTGCGGCGGTTGGGCGCCATGGGGTTTTTGAGTTTGCAGAAAGAAGCCTATGGGGAAACGGACCTGGAATTTCTACAACAAGTAGGCAAACAGGTTGCCGTGGCCGTGGACAATGTGCTCAATTTCGCCAGCTCGGAAGCCGCGCAGCAGTCTCTGGCTCGAGAGCGAGACTGGCTTAGTTTGGTGCTGGAGATCAACAACGCCGTCGTTTCGCACCTGGAATTGAGGGAACTCCTAAAAGCAATCTCCGCCTGCCTCCGTCGTGTGCTCCCGCACGACTTCGCGTGGTTTTGTCTCTATGATCCCGCGACGCACCAGTTGCGGTCTCATGCGCTCGATTTTCCACGCCATCAAGACTTTGTCGAGGCGGGAGATCCCATTCCGTTGGAAGGAACCCCGGAAGGGTTGGCGTTTACCACCCAACAGACAGTTCTGGTCAGAAGTCTCGACCTCACGGAGTTTCCTACCGAGATCATGAAACGGGCAGAGGCCGAAGGCCTGAAATCAGGATGTGCCGTTCCACTTATCTTGCACGGGCGAGCACTAGGCACATTGAGCGTCGTCAGTATGCAGGAGAACGCGTTCACCGACGACGATGCGAAATTGCTCAGCCGGATCGGCGCGCAGGTCGCGCTCGCTGCGGCGAATTCGATGGCTTATCATGAAATCTCGTTGCTAAAAGACAAGCTGGCAAAGGAAAAGCTGTACCTGGAGGAAGAAATCCAGACTGCCTACAACTTCGAGGAAATCGTCGGGGACAGCCGGGCTCTCAAACTGGTTCTCAAAGAGGTGCAGACTGTGGCGGCGACCGATTCGACGGTCCTGGTATTGGGCGAGACAGGGAGCGGAAAGGAACTGGTTGCGCGGGCGCTCCACAATCGCAGCAATAGGCGGGAGCGAACATTCGTGAAGCTTAATTGCGCCGCGATTCCGACCGGGCTGCTGGAAAGCGAACTTTTCGGACATGAAAAAGGCGCCTTCACCGGTGCGATCGCCACCAAGATCGGCCGGTTTGAATTAGCTGACGGTGGAACCCTGTTCCTTGACGAGGTGGGAGAAATTCCCCTGGAGCTTCAAGTAAAGCTACTCCGTGTGCTTCAAGAACAGGAGTTCGAACGATTGGGGAGCACCAGGACGATACGCGTCAATGTTCGCATACTCGCCGCAACCAATCGCGATCTTGATCAAATGGTGGAGGAGCAGAGGTTCCGCAGCGACCTCTATTACCGGCTCAAAGTCTTTCCAATCACGGTGCCTCCCCTGCGTGAGCGCCCGGAAGATATTCCCTTGCTGGTCCGGCACTTTGCTCAGAAATTCGCCCAACGGATGAAGAAGCGTATCGAGACGATCCCGTCGGAGGCCATGAAAGCGCTCCAAGCCTACCACTGGCCCGGCAATGTGCGGGAGCTGGAGAATTTCATAGAGCGAGCGGTGATTCTTACCCAAGGACAGGATCTGTTTGTGTCGCTCGCAGAATTAAAGCGGGCGCCGGGTCACGTCACGAACTTCGGTACTACGACGCTTGAGCAGGCCGAGCGCGAACATATTCTCAAGTCGCTTCGCGAGACGAACTGGACCATCGGGGGGCCTGCCGGGGCGGCAGCCAAGCTCGGCATGAAGCGGACCACCCTGCAGTCCAAAATGCAGAAGCTCGGTATCTCTCGCCCATCCTAGCTCACCTTCTCACCCAGCCTCGCGCCGACATTTCGGCACCGTGCCGTCGCGTCGGCAGATCAGTCTCGGCACTTCTTTTTTTCGCCAGAGATATTCCCGAACGGGATCTCTCAATCTCTTCTAGTTTCAGTAACATCGATGATTCAGGTTGAGTAGGCGTCTTCTGGAACGCGAGTTGCCATTCATTTTCGCTATGAATGGTGTGAGGTAAACCGGTTGATCGCTAAGGAGGGATCGATGGGTACGGCGCTGGCGGGCACACAACAGCAATCAATTGAGGCGACGGTTCGAAACTGGACAAGAATACACAGTACAGATCGTTGTTCGCGCTGCGGCGGACTCATGGTCGACGAGTGGTGTGAGGATCTAGCGGAATACATTGCTCAGCGCTGCGTGCAATGTGGCGAGATCGTCGATCCGGTGATTCTGCACAACCGAGGAGCACAGCAAAGAAACGGAGATCGGTTTCTTCTCCCCGTCGAGGTGGGTGCCAAGACTCCGCACGGCGTCTCCCGCCGAGGTAGATAGGCCACTCTCTACACCCCGGAGGGGCCTGTCTGCTCGGTGAGCCACAGAGACGGGTGACAAGAACAAATTGGATTGTCAGCGGTGATGAGGAGGACAGCATGGACCAGATGATCTTAGTGGTACTGGCAATAGGGTCGCTCTGCTGGGGCCTACATGCCACGCCACGGAAAACAATGAAGGCACGTGTGCACCTTGCCCAGGGCATATTGCTGCGTTGCGTGCGGACACGTCGCTGACTGGGTTGTCGAACGGAACAGGCAGATGAGGGGACGGCGGCGGCCTCGGGCGGGTGATACGTCATACACGACGCATTGGAATCGCGGGAGCCGCACGGAGCATCGTCACCGCAGGCTGAGCGAACAGCAGCTCATCGCAAGGTCCCAAACAGGAGGGTTTAGCCATGATGAAACAAGTGATATGGGTATGTTCAATGGTGCTTCTTCTTGTTGCTGCACTGCACCACCCCGACGTAGCCGAAGCACATGGAGGCGTGAGTGGAGAAGATGACCCGTGCTTGCGGCAGGTCGGTGAGCGGGTGGTCCATTTCAACGCCTATCAGCCACAATATCAGTTAAAAGATCAATACTGCACGGACATTCCCAAGGAAGGCGATACCTTCCTGGTCGTGGATCTCGTGGACTCAGCGTTGCGCAATGAGCTGGTCGGCATGAGAGTCGTGAAGGGGAACGGGAGCACGGCAACAGAAGATCAGATTGTGGCAGATATTCGTCCGAGCACCCACCCGGACGGCGTGCTCCGGGGAGAAGCCCGGCTGGACGAGGGTCTGTATACGGTCACCATTGTGTCGGAGAAGCAGAATCTGATGCGGCGCCCGCAGTATCTCTTGCGGGTCCATATGACCGATTATCAGAAGTTGGTGCGCACCTTGGCCGTCCCGCTGCTGAGCGTGCTGCTCGTCGCCTGGCTCGGATACAAGCTTCTACGCTCGACGTGGTTGCGGAATTGGTGGGCCGTCCTCCGTTCCTAAGAAGCCGGCGCTCAGGCCCGCGAGGATAGGGTTTACAAATGAAATGGGAGATGGCTCAGGTGTGTCATGCTGATATCGATAGAACTAGCAAAGAAAGGACAAAATTGATGACAGCGTCGAATCGTTATTTGGCCTCCTGGGAGAGTTTTTGGAGCACCTCGACCGGAGCACCGGGTGAAATCTTTTGGGATGCCAATCCTGCCCATGCAGCCCAACAAGATGTCGCGCTCTTCCAAGGCTCTGTAGACCCGCAGCTTCCGTTAATTGATCTGGGGTGTGGCAACGGGACACAAACGCGTTTTCTTGCGGATCATTTCCCAAGGGTGCTGGGCACGGAAATTTCTCCCGCCGCCGTTGAGATTGCCCGAACGAAACATGCGGCTGCCAACATCTCGTACCGTGTTCTTGATGTGCTTTGCCCTGACGATGCCCAAGCCCTGCACGAGGAAATTGGTGATGCCAATCTGTATATGCGGGCAGTGTTGCATCAACTGTCGCCGGCAGATCACGCAACGGCGATACAGAGTATCGAGCGGCTGCTTGGGAGAAAGGGAGTATTGTATCTTGTCGAACTATCGTCAGCGGCTGAACCCTTCTTTGCCCAGTTGATTACGCAGTATGGACCACCTCCCGGCCTTGCGCGGGTATTTCGGCATCAGATTACCCCTGGCATGGTGAATGAAAACGATTTAGGAGTGCTCTTTCCATCGAATCGTTTTACGCTGCTTCGTACCGGCCCGAGTCATATTCACACCGTGCATACTCTCCCGACGGGTGAAGTGGTGAAGGTGCCGGCGTTCTATGCCATCCTTCGGCAGCGGCAGAGCTAAGCATAGTTGCGGCCTGATGAAAAGCTATGTGAATTCAGGCCATACGGCGTGTCATCCGAATTGACCATTGCAAATAAGCATCTCCAGTTCCAAACCGTTTCGCTGAGAGAGACTTCGACTTCGGTGTTTGTTTATATTGCAACAGAAAGTGATCTGCGACCTGTCTTCTTCTCCAGTAGTCGAGAAAAAGGCTAACCGGGGCCCGGTGTAAAGAGGTCTGTGCCCAATTTCAAGCCGATCTTGAGGGTGTGAATGCATGCCGGAAGACATGAACCGACCGACCGGACGGTAGACACCAGACCGGCCGGCCGGTATTATTCACCAATGAAACGAACAACCCAGAAGCTACAGGACACACTCCTCGACGCCACCGAAGCCGTGGTTGCCCGTCAGGGCATCGCGAACCTGACGCTTGCCGCCGTCGCTGCCGAGGCGCGCATGAGCAAAGGCGGCCTTCTGCATTACTTCCCTTCGAAGGACCGGCTCGTCGAAGCGCTTGTCATCCGCACAGCAGAAGGTTGGCGATCCTGCTACACCGAAGCCTACGAGCGCACACCGGAAGGACCGGGGCGCATGGCGCAAGCACTCTTGGAGCACTGCCTTTCGGACGCCAAGTGCTGGACGGAAGAACTGCGGCGCAGTTCCTCTGCGGTATTCGCGGCGCTCGCTCAGAACCCCGCGTTGATCGAGCCCATGCGCGCAGTCTATGCTGACCTCCACCGGCGCATTGCGGAGGATGGCCTGCCGCCTGGCGTTGCCGAAGCGGTTGCCGCCGCGATCGATGGACTCTGGCTCGACTGGGTGCTGGGAATCGTCCCACTTGACCAAGACCGCGTCGTTCGGGTTCGTCGCGCGCTCGAGGATATGCTGGCCCGCGTGGTTCCGGCTCGCCGCCCAGTCAAGCTCAAGGGTTTGTCAGGGAAGCGTTCGGGAGGGCGTCGCGTATGAATCGTCGTAGTTGGATCGGACCCTCTCTACTACTCGTCACGGTTGTCTCGGTGGGTATTGGCCTGGCAGCGTGGAAATACACGTCCATACAGGAAACCGCAGCGGCTTCCGCGAACCAGCCGGAGCCGATGGAAACGGTGACGGTGGCCCTCGCAAAAGAGGTTGAGCACCGCCAAACTGCCACATCCATCGGGACGGTTCTGGCTCTGCGGTCGATCACGTTGCGCAACGAGCTCCCAGGCACTGTCCGTTATGTGAGCCTCACACCTGGGCAAATCGTCGACGCGGGCATGGTGCTCGTCGCACTCGATGTGTCCGTCGAAGAAGCTGAACTCAAAGCGCAGGAAGCGCAGGCCGCCCTCGCACGCGCGGTGCTCAACCGCAGGAGGAACTTGAGTCATGACCGTGCCACGACCCAGGAAGAGGTGGATCGTGCGCGCGCAGACCTTGATGTCGCGCTGGCTCAGATCGCGCGGACGAAGGCGATCATCGCCCGCAAGACCATTCGGGCGCCGTTCCGCGCGCGAGTCGGCATGGCGGACTTGCACCCTGGCCAGTATCTGAACGAGGGCACCGAACTCACGACGTTACAGGGTATTGACGATGCAGCGCATGTCGACTTCACGGTCGCGCAGCAGGTCGCCGCAGGCTTGCGGGAGGGCGACATCGTCGAGGTATCCGCCGCCGGTCACTCGTCCACGATCGCAGCTAAGATCGTCGCAGTGGACGCGCGTATCGATCCCACGACGCGCAATGCCATGGTGCGCGCGAGAATCGAGGGTGCTGCCAACGCGCCGTCGCCAGGCTCTTCGGTGCGCGTCCGGGTTCCGATCGGCCTGCCACGCAAGGCCGTCGCTGTCCCCGCGAGCGCAATGCGCAAGGGTCCAGGCGGCGATCAGGTGTTCGTGATCGAGCCGGACAAGAACGGTAAAACCCGTGCGCACGTGCGGCAGGTCGAAGGTGGCGCGATGATCGGCGACGAGGTCGTGATTCACGCCGGGCTGTCCGCCGGCGAGCGAGTGGCTGTCCTCGGGGTCGTTCAAACTGCGAGAAGCCGCGCTCGTCGCGATTGCCGGTCGCCCAGAGAATACGAGCGGATCGCGGTCAGATGATCGTCGGCGAACGCTGAGCGAAGCCGGAACGATAGGGGAAGGACATCCGCATGCGCTCGTTCACCGACATCTTCATCAAGCACCCGGTGCTGGCGATCGTCGTGAATCTCGTGATCGTGCTCGTGGGCTGGCGGGCGCTGACGACGCTGCCGGTGCAGCAGTATCCGAAGATCGAGAGTTCGTCCGTGATCATCACGACGGTCTACTATCGGCGCCAGCGCCGAAACCGTCCGCGGCTTTCTCACGTACGCCGATCGAGCGGGTCGTCTCCGCGATCGGCGGCGTCGACTACGTCGAGTCGACGAGCCGCGCCGGCGTCAGCATCGTCACGGTGCACTCGAAGCTGAACCACAGCAGCACGGCGGCTCTGGCCGAGGTCACGGCGCGGCTCCAACAGGTGCGATCCGAGCTGCCGGCGGAGGCCGAGCCGCCGGTCGTCGAGATGCAACGTGCAGATCGGCCATACGCGTCGTTCTATCTCAGCTTCACCTCCACGGAGCGCGAGCGTGCCGGCCGTCACGGATTGGCTGTTGCGCACGCTGCAGCCCCAACTCTCGACGCTGCCGGGCGTCCAGCGGGTCGACCTTCGAGGGCGGCCGCCAGATCGCCATGCGAATCTGGATCGATCCCGATCGTCTCGCCGCGCTCAATCTCTCGCCCGGAGACGTGCAGGCAGCTCTCACAGCGCAACAACTATCTGGCGGCGGTCGGTCGGACGAAGGGCAACCTGGTGCAGGTCAACCTGCTCGCGAATACCGACCTGCGCTCGGCCGAGGAGTTCGAAAACCTGATCGTCGCCGACCGGGGCGGCGCGATCGTGCGGCTGAGCGACGTGGCCCAGGTCGAACTCGGGGCCGAAGAGGCCGACATGGTCGCGAAGTACAACGAGAAGGAGGGCGTCTACCTTGGCGATCTGGCCGCTGATCGGTTCGAACGAGATCGAGGTCGCGCACCGGCTGCGCGACGAGATGGAGCGTATCCGGCCGACGCTGCCAAAAGACATCGACATGCAACTCGTCTAGGACGGCACGATGTTCATGCGGAATGCGCTGACAGAGATCAGCAAGACGTTATCGGAGACGATTCTGATCGTCGGCGTTGGTCGTGTTTCTCTTCATGGGCTCGGTGCGCACGGCACTCGTGCCGCTCGTGGCCATGCCGGTCTCGTTGATCGGAGCGGCGACGTTCATGTTTGCGTTCGGCTTCAGCCTCAACCTGCTTGACGCTGCTCGCGATCGTGTTGTCGGTCGGGCTGGTCGTGGACGATGCGATCGTTGTCGTCGAGAACGTCGAGCGGCATGTGCGCCTGGGCAAGTCCCGGATCGAGGCGGCGCTGGCCGGTGCGCGCGAGCTGATCGGTCCGATCATCGCTATGACGATCACGTTGGCCGCGGTCTACGCGCCGATCGGCTTCCAGGGCGGCTTGACCGGCTCGCTGTTCCTGGAGTTCGCGATCACGCTTGCCGTGGCGGTGGTCGTTATCGGGGATCGTGGCGGTGACACTGTCGCCGGTCATGAGTTCGCGATTCGTGCACCCTCAGGGCGAGGAAGGCCGGCTGACCGCGCTTCGTCAACCGAAGGTTCGAAGAGGTGCGCCGTGTCTACGCCTGGCTGCTCGACCGTGCACTTGAGATGCGCTGGGCGATCGTCGTGGCTTCACTGCTCATCATGATCGCGATATGGCCGTTGTACATGTTTTCGCGGCAAGAACTTGCTCCAGTTGAGGATCAGAGCCACATCAGCCTGTTTTTCGAAGCGTCTCCTGACTCCACAGTGGCTGCCACCAACCGCGAGCATTTGCAGATTGTCAAAACCATCACGTCCTTTCCCGAGACGGAATTCACATGGTCGCTGACGACAGCATGGGGTGGATTTGGAGGCTTGGTCGCGAAGGACTGGCATGGACGGGCACGATCGACCGAGGAGATGTACGGTGAGGTGTTTGGCGCGGTGTCGAAGGTGCCGGGCCTGCGCGTGTTCCCGCGCTTCGATCCGCCGCTGCCCACTCCCGGCCAGTACGACGTCGAACTCGTGCTGCAGAGCGACGTGCCGCCCGAGCAGATGCTCGAAACGGTCGGTGCCGTGCTCGGCGCCGGTTGGCAAAGCGGCAAGTTCTTGTACGTGGACACCGATCTCAAGATCGACCTCCCGGAGGCACGTGTCGTGCTCGATCGTGAGCGTCTCGCCGACCTAGGGCTCGACCTGGCGGGGGTCGGCCGTGAGCTCGGAACACTGCTCGGCGGCGCGTACGTGAACCGGTTCAACTATTTCGACCGCAGCTACAAGGTCATCCCGCAGATCGGCGACAAAGACCGCGCGACGGTCGATCCGCTCCTCGATCTCAAGATCAAGACCCCAGGCGGCCAGCTTGTGCCGGTCTCGACGTTCACGCACATCGAAACGAGTACGGCGCCGCGCACCTTGAACCGCTTCCAGCAGCGCAACGCGGTACGAATCTTCGGCGGCGTCAAGCCGGGCGTCACCAAGGAAGAAGGGCTGCGCGTCCTCGAAGCCGCCGCTGCAGCGAGCGGACCCGGCGTCGCCCTCGACTACGCGGGCGAGTCACGACAGATTCGTCACGAAGGATCTGCGCTCATCGTCACGCTCGGGTTCGCGGTCGTGCTCATCTATCTGGTGCTCGCGGCGCAGTTCCAGAGCTTTCGCGATCCGCTGATCGTCCTGTTCGGCTCGGTCCCGCTCGCGATTTCCGGCGCGCTGATCTTCAGCTTCCTGGACCTGACCACGATCAACATCTACTCCCAGGTCGGGCTGATCACGCTGGTCGGACTGATCGCGAAGAACGGCATCCTCATCGTGGAGTTCGCCAACACGCTGCAGACCCGCGGTCTCTCGAAGGCCGCCGCGTTGCGCGAGGCGTCGTTGACGCGGCTGCGGCCGGTGCTGATGACCTCGGCGGCCACTGTCTTCGGGCATCTCCCTCTGGTGCTGGCGTTCGGGACCGGGAGCGGCGGCCCGCAACAGCATCGGCATGGTGCTGGTCACCGGGATGACGGTCGGCACGGTGTTCACTCTCTTCGTCGTGCCGGTCTTCTACTCGCTGATCGCTGCGCAGCATCAGCCGAGCCCGTCGCACGAGGTAACTGAGCGCAACGAGCTGCTGACGGAAGGGAACGGGCGATCGCTTGAGCAGACAGCATCCGCGGGTTGAATGGTTGCTGGTGAAGGCCTTCACGAACACCGGCTTGTGTTAGTAAGAAGTCTTGGCAGCTCACTTGGTGGTCCGTTCTTTCATCATCTGCCGATGGCTCGGCGAGTGCCGGGATGTCGGCAGAACACCATCGTCCGTTAAAGATATCTACACCGTGGGCATCGAAATATTTCGCTCAATAACAATGTGTTACGAATATGAACTCGCTCATAACTACTGGAATGCTCCTTGCCATTTCATACGGGCGAGGTAGAGAATCCATGCTGAAAATTACGACACTCACGAATCCAGAATCGACCACCTTCAGGCTTGAGGGACGTTTGGCGGGACCTTGGGTGCAGGAGCTTGAACGGTGTTGGGACTCTGTTGTCTGCAAGACGACGAACCACCCTCTGATTGTAGACCTATCAGCCGTGACCTATGTTAATTCAGATGGGAAGGATCTGCTGAAGAAGATCCACAAGCAGGGGGCCAAGCTCGTTGCCTCCGGCTGTCTGACAAGTTGTATCGTGAATGAGATTGTGCACGTTCCTCGAAAGGGTGAACGAGCTAAGTGAACGGATGATTCCTGAAGAACGATTGACGGGAAACATGACGACACAAAATCGAGTAAACAGACTCACATACAGTATGCTCGGTTTTCTGTTCGTTCTCGGCCTTACCGCACTACCTGGCTGCAAGCAGGAGGCGGCCTCCACGCCGGCTCGTCCCATCCCGGAGGTGCCGGTGGTCACGGTGTCGTCTGTCACGATGCCGGACGAACCGGAGTTCATCGGTCAGACCGAAGCGTCGCGACCGGTCGAAATCCGCTCCCAGGTGACGGGTATCCTCAAAGAGCGGTTTTTTGCTGAGGGGCGTGACGTCAAGCGAGGCGACCGGCTCTATCAAATCGATCCGATTCCGTTCAAAGCGGCTATGAGCAGCGCCAACGCGAGGGTGGCGCAGGCAGAGGCAAGGCTGGTGCAAGCCAAGCAAAATTTTGCTCGCGTGAAACCGCTGCTGGCGGATCAGGCCGTCAGCCAAAAAGATGTGGACGATGCGGTAGCGGAGGAATTAGCCGCCAAGGCGGCGCTGGAGGCAGCCAAGGGCGATCAGATGAAAGCCAAGTTCGATCTCGACAACACACGCATCACCGCGCCTATCAGCGGTCGGATTGAGCGGAGTCGGCTCTACGAAGGGCGTCTCATCTCCGCGCAGACCGATCTACTCACGACGATTCATCAGTTAGACCCCATGTATGTGAACGCGAGCGCCCCGGAAACGTTTGTCCTCAAACGTTTCCGGGACCGCGCGACTCATCGGATCCAAGGGGCGACACTCTACGAACTGCGAGGTGTCATCACATTTACGGACGGCAGCACCTATTCCCATGAAGGCAAGTTTGATTTGCTCGAAGTCGGCGTGCGCTCGGCCACCGGCACCAGAGACTTCCGCGTGATCTTCCCTAATCCGGATAGCGTCCTATTCCCAGGACAGTTCGTGAAAGTCCGCATTTTGGGCGCCGTGAGAACCGGCGTCATCCTGGTCCCACAGAGCGCCGTCCAGCAGGGACCCAAGGGACCCATCCTCTTTGTCGTCGGGGCTGACAATAAGGTAGAGATCCGTCCTGTTCGGGCCACGTCCTGGCGCGGCAATCAATGGTCCATCGAAGATGGGTTACTCGAGGGAGAACGGGTGATCATCGCGGGATTCCACATGATCGCACCGGGCGCGCCGGTGAAGACTGTCCCGTTTAATCAATCCGACCCAGCCGCTTCCGGCCAGCCGGTAGATGCGAAGCCGGAGCAGACAAAATGATCCCGCACTTTTTTATCGATCGGCCGATCTTCGCTTCGGTCCTGTCCGTCGTGATTGTCGTTCTGGGGCTGGTCTCCTTACTAGGCTTGCCAATCGCCCAGTTTCCGGAAATCACGCCACCCGTCATCCAGATCGACGCGGACTATCCGGGCGCGAGCGCGGAAGTGATCGCAGATTCAGTCGCGCGCCCGATCGAAGTGCAGCTTCCCGGCATCGACAACCTTCTCTACTACGATTCCACCAGCACCAATGACGGGCACATGACCATCAAGCTCACGTTCGAGATTGGGACGAACGTGGACATTGCTCAGGTGCAGACACAGAATCGCCAGAAGCTGGCGGAGCCCCAGTTGCCGCCCGAAGTTGTCCGTCAAGGCATTTCGGTCAAAAAAGTGTCGCCGGACCTGCTGGCGGTCGTCGCGCTCAGTTCTAGCGACCCCACGAAAGATACGGTCTTCGTCTCCAACTACGCGCTCCTCAACGTAATCGATAATCTCAAACGATTGCGTGGCGTCGGAGACGCAGTGGTCTTCGGCGGACAGAATTACTCGATGCGCCTGATCCTGGACCCGACCAGGATGGCGCAACTCAGCCTCACGCCCACCGACATTGCCAATGTTGTCCGCGAACAAAATCGGGACTTTCCAGCCGGGACAATCGGGCGGGAACCGGCGCCGAAAGGTACCGAACTGACGATCCCGGTGATCACACAAGGCCGTCTCACGGACGTGAAGGATTTCGAGGAGATGATCGTGCGGGCGCTCCCCGACGGGTCGATGATTCGGTTAAAAGATGTCGCGAAGATCGAGCTGGGCGCTCAATCCTATAGTCTCGAGGGTCGGTGGAACGGCAAACCCAATGTGTTTCTCTTGACCTTCCTGTCGCCAGGCGCCAATGCCCTCGATACGGTGAAGCGAGTCAGGAAGGAAATGGACACGGTATCAAAGAGCTTCCCACAGGGAGTCTCTTACGATATTCCGTACGATACGACCAAATTTATCGAAGTGTCCATCAAAGAAGTGGTCAAAACTCTGGCGCAAGCAATGGTGCTGGTCATCCTCGTCGTGTATCTGTTTCTCCAAAGTTGGCGTGCGACGCTGATCCCAGGCGTAGCCGTACCGGTGTCCCTCATCGGTACCTTTGCCGGCATGCAGGCACTCGGCTTTTCGATCAACACCCTCACCCTCTTTGGGATGGTCCTTGCCATCGGGATGGTGGTCGACGACGCCATCGTGGTGGTGGAGAACGTCGAGCGCCACATCGGAGAGGGACTCTCGCCGAAGGATGCTGCCAAGAAGGCGATGGATGAGGTGACGGGACCGGTGATCGCGATCGTGCTTGTTCTCTGCGCCGTGTTCGTGCCGGTGGGTTTCTTGGGTGGGATTACCGGAGAGCTCTACAAGCAATTTGCCATTACCATCGCCATCTCCGTCATCATCTCCGGGATCACTGCCCTCACGCTCAGCCCAGCCCTCTGTTCCCTGGTGCTGAAGCCAGGCCACAGCCAGCGTAGAGGTTTTTTCGGTGTCTTCAATCGATTCTTCGGTTGGACGCAGGCTCGCTATACAGCCGTCGTGGGGACGGTCCTCAACCGGTCGGTCTTATCCCTGGTGCTCTTTGGCATCATCGGCCTCTCCGCCGCCGGGTTGTTTAAGACAATTCCCTTCAGCTTCTTGCCGGAAGAAGATCAGGGCTACTTCATCACGATCGTCCAGCTGCCGGATGGTGCTTCGAAGCAACGGACCGATGCGGTGCTGACCAAAATTGAAAACTACTTTCTCTCAGTTCCCGCGATCCATTCGACCGATGCGTTGGCCGGCCAGAACTTCGTCTTCGGCACCAGAGGGCCGAACTCGGCGACGATGTTTCTGCCGTTGCATCACTGGGACGAACGAGCAGGGACCGCAGAACCACGTGAAGGCCCTGATCGGCGCCGCGTATGGAGAGTTCGCGAAAATTCCAGAGGCGCTGATTTTGGCCTTTAACGCCCCGTCTATCCGAGGACTCGGCGCCACGGGCGGATTTTCCCTCCAGCTTCAAGATCCTAGCAGCGGGGACTTCAACAAGTTTGCCGGTGTGACCCAAGAGTTTCTCGCCAAAGCCAGACAGCACCCGGCGATCGGAGCGATCGGCTCCAGTTTTCGCGTGAGCGCCCCGCGAATCTTTGCGCATGTGGACCGAGAACGAGCCAAATCGTTGGGCGTGCCGATTTCCGAAGTGTTCGACACGCTGCAGGCCTATTTTGGCAATCTCTACATCAATGATTTCCTCAAATTCGGCCGTGTCTATCGGGTGCAGACGGAAGCCGAGGCACAATTTCGATCCACGCCCGAGGACGTCGCCAAGATCTACGTGCGCGCCGTGAATGGACAGAGATCCACCATGATTCCGCTCGATACAGTGGTCACGACGGAATTCACCAGTGGACCGGATCCGGTCACCCACTTCAACGGATATAACACGGCCCTGGTCTTGGGAGCAGCGGCTCCGGGGTACAGCTCCGGGCAGGTGCTCGATGCGCTGGATCAGGTAGCCAAGGAGGTGTTGGTTCCCCAAGGATATGGGATCGATTGGAGCGGGATCTCTTACCAGGAACGCATGGTCGGGCAGCAATCGCTTTTTGCCTTTGCCTTCGGCTTGCTGATGGTGTTTCTCGTGCTGGCCGCGCAGTATGAGAGTTGGGCTGTGCCGTTTGCCGTGCTCCTCGCCGTGCCTTTTGGTGTGTTCGGGGCCTTGTCCGCCGTGTGGGTGATGGGGATGTCCAACGACATCTACTTTCAAATCGGATTGATCACCCTGATCGGACTCTCCGCCAAAAACGCCATTCTGATCGTCGAGTTCGCGAACAAACGCTATGAAGCCGGACACTCCCTGGTCGATGCCGCGATGGAAGCCGCAAAGATTCGGTACCGGCCGATCGTGATGACCTCGATGGCCTTTATTCTGGGCGTCGTGCCATTAGTGCTCGCCACCGGCGCGGGCGCAGCCAGTCGTAATTCCATCGGCACCGGCGTGTTCGGTGGCATGTTGGCTGCCACGTTCCTTGCCATAAACTTCGTGCCGCTCTTTTTTGTGCTGGTGCGGAAACTGAGTCGGCGGGGTGCTGGTCAAGCGGCTCCCCGTCCTGGGACACGCTCAATTCCGTTAGGAATAGAAGGAGGAGAGTGATATGCGCAGCCTCGTCCTCGCAGTCTTTTCGTTGCTCTTGCTCGCGTGCGCTATGGGGCCCGACTATTCTCGTCCCGACATTCCCACCTCCGACTCCTTTCGCATGGCTGAAGAACCGAAAGATTTGCCTTCCCTGGCGAATATGCCGTGGTGGGAACTCTACCAGGACGAAGAACTCCAGCGTTTGATCCGTATTGCACTCGAAGAGAACAAGGATCTCAAACGAGCGGTCGCAAGTATTGACGAATTCCAGGCGCGCCTGTTCACGGCTCGAATGGACTTTGCCCCTCAATTAAGCGTGACCGGCAACTTCCCCGTCGCTCGCCAGGGCGGCTTTGCCGTCCCCGGTTTCCCCAATCCCTTTAACCATTATGGGCAAGGATCGCTAGCCTGGGAGCTGGATATCTGGGGACGCATCCGCAGGGCGAATGAGGCAGGCCTGGCCGATCTTTTGGCTCGGGAAGAGAACCGACGAGCCGTCACGCTGCAGATCGTGGGCGGAGTGGCGCAGGCGTATTTCGATCTTCGGCAATTCGACATGCAGTTGGAGATCGCCAAGCGCACATTGCTGGCATGGGAGGAGTCGGTGAGAATCGGTCAAGCACGGCTCCGGCAGGGAATGATCAACAAACTGGATGTCGACCAATTCGAGGCGGAGCGTGAAAATGCCGCCGCTCGCATTGCGGAGCTGAAGCGTCATATGATTCAGAAAGAAAACGAGCTCAGCGTGCTGCTGGGGAGAAATCCTAGCCAAATCGCCAGGGGGCGATCGCTGACCGAGCAAATGATGCCGCCTGTGGTGCCCGCCGGGCTTCCGTCCGAACTGCTCCAACGCCGTCCGGATGTCGTGCAGGCGGAGCAACAATTGGTCGCTGCCACCGCGCGGATCGGGGTGGCGAAGGCCGAGCGGTTTCCCAAACTGTCGCTGACGGGCATCCTCGGTGTGGCGAGTCCACAGCTTACGGATTTGGGGTCGCCGGGGACCGATTTCGGAGTTGCTGGCGCCGTTCTTGACCGGCCCCTTGTTGAATGCGCAAACGTTAGGGTTCCAACAGACGCGCGGCCGAGGCACAAGCCAAGCAGGCCGTGGCCCAGTACGAACAGACGATTCTCGTCGCGTTCAGGGAGGTTGAAGACGCGTTGGTGGGGGTCAGCACGGCCCGTGAGCAGGCGGCCGCCCAGGAAAGGCAGGTCAATGCCCTGCGGTCGGCCTTGCATCTTGCCAGTTTGCGATACAAAGGCGGCTTGGCAAACTATTTGGATGTCCTCATTGCGCAGCGGAGCCTGTTTGTGACGGAATTGGCACTTGCCGACACCCATAGGCTTCATCTGGTCTCGGTCGTGCAACTCTATAAGGCGCTGGGTGGCGGGTGGTCGCCCACCCCCGCTTATGGAGCCGTGCCCATATCCCCAAGACCGGAACAGTCCGGCAAGTGAAGACGATGCCAATGATCTGAATCCCTCGGGTACTCACAAGGCTGTCCATCGCAGGTATGTCCAGGAAAACCGTTTTGATCGTCGCGGCGGTCCTGATTGTAGTCGCCGCCGGCATCTATGCCGTGCAGCGATTCGTCGTCTCGCACGGCCTGTCCCGAGGGATTGATTCAGGCGAACGGCCGGATCGAGGGAGACCACATCACGATCGCGAGTAAGTTCTCGGGGCGGGTTCAGGAATTGCTCGCGCGAGAAGGTGACACTGTCCACGCCGGCCAAGTCCTTGTTCGTTTGGACGATGTGCAGACTCGGACCCGCGTCGAGCAGGCTCGCCGAGGGTTCGAGGCGCTTGAATCCCAGGTCCAAGCCGCTCACGCTTCCCTAGCGGTGCTGAACCTTGAGGTTCCGCTGGCCATCGAGACAGCCGATGCAGGCATCTCAAGCGCTCGTGCCGCCGTCGACCAGGCCAGGGCTGTGGAGGTTGAGGCGCGCCGTGACGTGGAACGGATGCGGCCGCTCATCGCTGAACAGGCGGTCTCGCGGCAGCAGGTTGACCAAGCCGAGGCCCGATGGAGCGTGGCCAAGAGCGAGATCACTACCGCCCGATCGAGACTCACGCAGGCCGTCAAGGAACTGGCGCAGGTGGAGCTGGGCTGGAAACGTATCCGAACCAAGGAAAATGAGGTGGTAACGTGGGAGCGACAGCGGGATCAAGCCGAGGCGGCCTTGGCCGAGGCGGAGAGTATCCTGGCCGATCTGACCATTGTCGCGCCGACGAGTGGCACGATCACGACCCGCATGGTGGATACAGGAGAAGTGGTGATAGCCGGCGCTCCTTTATTGGAGTTGATTGATCTCGATCAGCTGTATCTCAAAGTGTACATGCCGGAGATGCGAGATTGGGAAAGCTTCGGCTGGACTTGCCGGCCCGCATCTACACTGACGCCTTCCCGGATCAGCCTTTCGATGCGACGGTTCGTTACATCGCGTCCAAAGCCGAGTTCACTCCGAAAGAAGTACAGACACGGGACGAGCGGGTGAAACTGATCTATGCGGTGAAACTCTATCTGGCTGCAAACCCGGATCATCGGCTCACGCCGGGTCTTCCCGCTGATGCGATCATCCGATGGCGTGAGGATGTGGCGTGGATGAAACCGAGGGGCTAGGGTGCCGGGGGACCTTCATGCTCGCTGTGCGCGCACGATCAGAATGTGCTCGCTCAATGCGCGCAGCGAAAGGTCCCCCGGCACCCTAGCCTGGAGAGAATGAGAAGAAATGGGAACGGAACCTTCATCTCAGTCCTCAGCACTCAGTCCTCAGCACTTGGACACCATCGTCAGGGTTTCCAACTTCGTCAAACGCTACAAGAAGCATGTCGCGGTGCAAGGCGTTGATCTGGAGATTCCAGCGAGGAGAGATGTACGGCCTGATTGGTCCTGATGGCGCGGGAAAGAGCAGCCTGATGAAAGCGATCGCAGGAGTGTTGTCGTATGAAGGGGGAACGGTCGAGGTGTTCGGGACGACCGTCGATTCCGAGCGGTCGGCGGAGCAGATTAAAGACAAGATCGGGTTTTTGCCTCAAGGGTTCGGTCTGAATCTCTATCCGGCTCTTTCGGTTGAAGAGAACATCGACTTCTTCGCTCGCCTGCGCCTCGTTCCTGAGAAGGACCTGGCCGAGCGCAAGGTCCGGTTGCTGGCGATGACGAGACTGGATCGCTTCCGTGACCGTCCGATGAAGAACCTCTCCGGCGGGATGAAGCAGAAGTTGGGGTTGATCTGCACGCTGATTCATGAGCCGGCGCTGACGATTCTCGATGAACCGACCACCGGCGTGGACCCTGTCTCGCGTCGGGACTTTTGGACCATTCTTGCTGAATTGCAGCAGGAGCGTGGCATGACGGTCCTGGTGTCGACGGCATACATGGATGAGGCGTCTCGATTCCATCGATTGTCCTTCTTGTCGGAAGGAAGGGTGCTTGCGTCCGGTACGCCGGCCAGCGTGCAGGAGCTCGTCTCCAGGCACGATGGTTACGTGTCAGGCCTCTCCGCAAATCGACGCCGTTGATCCGCTTAAAGAAGGACTTCTCACAGGTGGAAACGCTTGGTCTGCTGGTGCGTGTGTTGACAGAAGAGCAAGAACATGCATCCGCGGTGCGACGAGTGGAAGCGAGTCTTGGCGACATACAGGCAGAGCAAGTCCGGGTCGATGATCCTGAACTGGAGGATGTGTTCGTTGCGCTCCTGCTTCGGCAGGGAAGAGTCAAGGAAACCGTTGCCCCGCTGGCGCCTTCGCCAGGACTTCGTCGGAATGATGGACTGGCCATCGAAGCGCGTGGACTCATTCGCGAGTTCGGCACGTTCCGCGCAGTTGATCAGGTGAGCTTTCAGGTGAAACAAGGCGAGATCTTCGGGCTGCTCGGTGCCAATGGGGCCGGCAAGACGACCGTGATCAAGATGCTGAACGGGATCATGCCGCCGAGTCGGCTGGTGCAGGGTGGGTGGCGGGGGCGGATATGAAGACCGCCGGCGGAGCGATCAAGGAACGGATCGGCTACATGTCCCAAGCCTTTTCGCTGTATTTGGATCTGACGGTGGAGGAAAACATCCGCCTCTTTGCCGGAATCTATGGTTTGGACAAACGAAAAACGAAGGAGCGGCTTGAGTGGATCATCTACATGGCGGGGCTCGCCGGCTACGAGTCCAATCTCACCAGCCGGCTCCCGATGGGTGTGCGGCAGCGTTTGGCGCTCGGCTGCGCGCTTGTCCACCAACCACGTGTGTTGTTTCTCGATGAGCCGACCTCCGGCGTTGATCCGATCGGCCGTCGCCACTTCTGGGACATCCTCTCCCGATTGGCACGAGAAGAAGGCGTCGCGATTCTCATCACCACCCATTACATGAGCGAGGCAGAACATTGCGACCACCTCGCGTTGATGTATGCGGGCCGGATCGTGGCGGAGGGCTCTCCGGCTGAGATGAAAGGCGAAGTCGAAAGGGAGGCAGGGCATCTTCTCGAAGTGGCAACGGATCAACCGGGGCTCGCACTCCGACGATTGAAGCAGGCGGGATTCGCCGGCGCCGCGCTCTTTGGAACGAAGATCCACCTGCTCTCGATCGAACTCGTGCAGGACGAAGTGCGGATTCGCGCGGCCCTGTTGACAGACGGCGTGCATGTCCAAAACATAACCGCCCGTCCCCTCAGCCTCGAGGATGTGTTCGTTCATCGCGTCATGGCGCTGGAGCGGCAGGAACGTCAGACGACCACAGGAGCGGAAGCATGAATCTCCGGCGTATCGCAGCCGTGACCTCCAAGGAGTGGCGCGAGATCATCCGCGACCGGATGTTTCTGCTCCTTGCTTTCTTGATGCCGGTGGCCTGGATGATCGTATTCGGCTATGGTCTCGCCCTGGACGTGGAAAACATTTCCATTCGTGGTGGTGGATCGGGACCACACGTCACTCAGCCGGGAGTACCTACACCGCTTTGTGAAGTCGCGCTATTTCAGCTTTCACGGAGAACTTGCCGGCGAGAGAGAAGCCGATGCCTGGTTGCAAAGCGGGAAGGCGCAGGCTGTGATCATCGTGCCGGAGAAGTTCCAGGAGCGTCTGCTATCGGGGCAGCCGGCCAACGTCCAGACGCTCATCGACGGTACGTTCCCTCTTCGCGCGGACATCACCAAAGGTTACGTCATCGCCATCAACAGCGCCTTCAGCGAAGAGCGGCTCGTCGACTTCTTCTCCCGCCGGAGCGGGATTTCCCGCCCACAGGCCGAGGTTCGGGTACGGCCCATCAAGCTGGAGGTGCGCTATCTCTACAACGAAGAGGTTCGGAGCACCTGGTCCATGGTGCCGGCGCTCGTGATGTTTACCTTGATGCTCTCGTCTCCCTTGCTGACCGCGCTGGGGATCGTCCGAGAGAAAGAGACCGGCTCCATCTACAACATTTACAGCTCAACGGTGACCCGGATTCGAATTTCTCGCCGGCAAGCTGGTCCCCTATGTGCTGATTTCCTGGGTGAACGCCGTGGTCCTGTGGGTTATGGCCACCCTGTGGTTCGGCGTGCCGTTTAAAGGCAACCTGCTGTTCTTTCTCGCAGCCTCGTTGGTGTTCGTGCTGAGCAGCACCGGCATCGGCCTGCTCGTGTCGCTGCTGGTCCGTACCCAGATAGCGGCCCTCCTCATTACAATGATCGTGAGCATCCTCCCGACAATCCTGTACTCCGGCCTGATCGTTCCCGTCTCTTCCCTGAGTCCCGGCTCGCAGATCCAGGCCCACCTGTTCCCGGGCATGTACTACACCAACATCGTCCGCGGAGTGTTTCTGAAAGGGGTGGGTCCCGAGGTGTTATGGGTGGACGTGCTAGCCCTGGCCGTGTACGCCGCCGTCTTGCGAATCGTCGGGTACCGGCTCTTTACGAAGCGGCCACGATCATGAAGTCTCTGCTGGGACCTGGTTCACAACGCGCCGTTATCTGGTGGCGTCGTTTGGTGGTCATGACCCGAAAGGAGATGCTTCAGTTGTTTCGGGACGTGCCGATCGTCTTGTTCCTCGTCTACTCCTTCACGCTGGCGGTCTACATCACAGGGAACGGCCTCCGGTCACAACTGCACAATGCGAGTCTGGCGGTCTACGACGCCGACCACAGCTTCTCGTCGCGTGAACTCATCCACAAGTTCCAAGCTCCCTTCTTTCGCCTGGAAGGGGAGATTGCCGATCCTCAAGAAGGTCTTCGCCTGCTGGACCGGGGCAAAGCGATGGCGATCTTAGAGATCCCGCCACGTTTCCACGAACAGCTCGTGGCGGGCGAGCCCACGGCGGTGCAACTGCTCGTGGACACGACCAACTCGCCGCAAGGCCTGTCCGCCGCCAGTTACGCCGCGCGGATCGTCGCGCGGTTCGGACAGGAGACTGCGCTGGCGCGAGTCGGGAGTTCAGAGGAGTCGTCACAGAACTTGCCGGTGATCGAGAACGACCATCGGGTCTGGTACAACCCGGACCAGAATGAGGCCTGGTTCGAGTCCATCTCACATCTCCTCCGCCAGATTACGATCTTTGCGATTCTACTTCCCGCGGCAGCCCTGGTTCGGGAGAAAGAGCGGGGCACGGTGGAGCAACTATTGGTCTCACCATTGACGCCGTTGCAGATCATGTTGCCCAAGGTACTGTCGATGACGGTAGTGATTCTCTGCGCCACGGCGGTCGGCCTGTTCGGGATCATGCAGCCGGTGTTCGGGGTGCCGATCAAAGGAAGCATCGTGTTGTTTTTCGGCCTCACGGCCCTGTTCGTCTTCACCACTGCCGGCATGGGATTGGCTGCCGCGACGCTGGCGAGGAATCAAGCGCAAGTGGGTATGATGACACTGTTTGTGGTCGCTCCGATGTTGCTGCTGTCAGGCCTCATGGCGCCGATGGAGGCCATGCCGGAATGGGTCCGTCACCTCATGGTGCTGTCGCCTCTGCGCTATTTCGTCGAGATCACGCACGGCATTCTGCTCAAAGGTGCGGGCCTGAAGATTCTCTGGGACTCTGTGCTTGCGATGGCAGTGCTTGGCGCAGCGTTGTTCGGCTTTGGCATGTGGCGATTCCGTCGACAGTTCGAGTGAGGCGATGGAACGCTGCACCGCAAGGACTCTGACGGCCATTGCGATCAGGATCAGCACGACGGCCAGGACGGTTTTCCTGGACACACTTGCGGTGGACAGTCTTGTGAGTACGGGAGGGATTCAAATTGTCGGCATCGCCTTCACCTGCTGGACTGTTCCGGCTTGGCGGATATGGGCACGTCTCCATAAGCGTCGTCGGGCGGCACCCGCCGGCTCTGCCATAAGGCCTTAGGTGGCGGCTGGTCGCCAGAGCAAGCCGCCATCAGGGAGCAGAGCTCTCCCTCGCGCGACCAGCAGAAGAGTTGATTCGACACAAACTCTGATTGAAGTCGAAAGGATGAACAATGGAGAAACCGGCCCAGACGCAATTTCCCATTCACGAGCTGTTGAAAAAGCGATGGAGTCCGCGCGCCTTCGACGAACGGCCGGTCGAGCCGGAGAAGCTTCGGAGCCTTTTCGAAGCGGCACGGTGGGCGCCCTCATCGAATAACGGGCAGCCCTGGCGATTTCTGGTCTGCCACGAAAGAAAACAAGACGGAGTACGATCGGTTGTTCAATTGCCTGGTCGAAGGCAATCAGAAATGGGCCCATCGTGCACCGGTGCTGCTGCTGTCCGTGGCAAAACTGGAGTTCGAGGATGGCTCGCCGAATCGCCACGCGCTCCATGACACGGGCATGGCGGCAGAAAATCTCGTCGTCCAGGCCACGGCGCTTGGGCTTGTTGCCCATCAGATGGCGGGCTTTCGAATCGATCAGGCACGTGTGGACTGTCAGATCCCAGAGGGCTATGAGCCGGTGGCCATGATCGCGGTCGGCTATCCAGGCGATCCTGCCCTGCTGTCGGATCGTCTGCGTGCAAGGGAAGCTCAACCGAGAGTCCGTAGGCCAGTCACAGAATTTGTGTATTCGGCAACCTGGGGGCAACCGTCGTCCCTTCTCCGAATAGAGAGTGAATAGCGTCACACTAAAAGGATAAAATCGATTACGCTTCAACGACGATGCGAAAGATGGACATGAGTCGGATAGATGAAAGGTAAAGGAGACATCATGGCGTCACTCAGTGGAAAAGTCGCGATCGTCACCGGGGCCTCCAGCGGGATCGGACGGGCGATCGCAGAACGACTGGCCGAAGACGGGGCGATTGTGGTGGTGAATTATGGAACGAGTGGAGAGAAAGCTCAGCAGGTCGTCACGGGCATTCAGGCCAAGGGTGGGAAAGCCGTCGCCGTCCAATCCGACATGAGCCAGGTATCTGATGCGCGGCGCCTGGTGATCGAGACGGTGAAGCAATTCAGCCGGCTCGATATTCTGGTCAACAATGCCGGGCGGTTTATGCCCAAGCCTCTCATGGAGACCACCGAGGAGGACTTCGATCAGATCATCGCCTTGAATGCCAAGGGTCCCTACTTCGCGATGCAGGAAGCGGCCAAGGTGCTCAAAGAGGGTGGCCGCATCGTGAACATTTCCACCGATGGAACCCATTTGAGTTTTCCCGGTGCGACAGCCTATCTTGGCAGCAAAGGCGCACTGGAACAGTACACGAAAGGACTGGCGCAGGAACTTGCTCCACGAGGCATTACCGTCAATACGGTCTCGCCAGGTTTTACCGAGACGGGCATGATGACAGACCAGTTTCGTCAGATCGGCATTCAGATGTCGCCGTTGAAGCGGCTTGGCGCTACCCAAAGACATTGCCGATGTGGTGGCCTTCGTCGTCAGTGACGAGGCACGGTGGTTGACGGGCCAGAATATTCATGCCGGCGGCGGCATTGTCATGTAGGAGGGAACGGATGGGACGGCAGAATATTTCGACTGGTGGTCCTTGGGAAGGCAAGCTCGGCTATTCACGGGCGGTACGAGTCGGTGCCTCGATTTCTGTTTCCGGTTCGACGGCGATGACGCCCTCCGGTCTGGTGGGCAAGGGGGATCCCTATGCGCAGACAATTCAGACATTGAAGACGATCGAGGCGGCACTCCAGCAGGCTGGTGCTTCGCTTGCCGATGTGGTCCGAACACGCATGTACCTGGTAAACATCGATCAATGGCAGGATGTCGGTCGGGCCCATGGCGAAGTGTTCGGGACCATCAGGCCTGCGACGACGATGGTGGAGGTGAAACGGCTGATCGATCCGGAGATGTTGGTTGAGATCGAGGCCGATGCCATTCTGACTCAGGAATAAGGTCGGGGTAGGCGCGGGGGTTTTCAGATGAATCGACAGGACACTAGAAATCAGGCATCTGTCCAAGACGGATCCGGTCATGCGCCGGTTGATCCGTGAGGTGGGCCCCTTCACCTTGACTCCCCGATCGAAGCGGTCGCCGTTTGAATCGTTGGCACGAGCGATTGCGTATCAACAACTGCACGAGAAAGCGGCGGAGAGTATTTTGCGCCGGTTCGTGGCCTTGTCTCCGACAGGACGGTTCCCTCAACCAGACGATCTGCTTGCGATGAACGAGCAGGCGATTCGTGGCGCAGGTTTTTCACAAGCCAAGGTTGCGGCGCTCCGCGATCTGGCTGCCAAGACACTCGATGGCACTGTGCCGACAGGCGCCATCGTTCGGAAGCTCGACGACGAGGCGATCATCGAGCGGCTCATCGCGGTTCGTGGGGTTGGCCGTTGGACAGTCGAAATGTTATTGATCTTCCAACTGGGGCGACCGGACGTCTTGCCGGTTGACGACTTCGGTGTGCGCAATGGGTTCCGCATTGCCTATGGCCGGCGTTCGATGCCGAAGCCGAAAGAGGTGCGACGGCATGGGGAACGCTGGAAACCCTACCGCACCACGGCAGCTTGGTATCTCTGGCGGGCGGCTGATCAGGCGAAGGAAACCAAGAAGGTCTCAGGCATCAAAGGATAGGGGTTTCGCCATGGCCGATGAAAAAAAACGACTCGACTCCAATGTCGCCGGCAATTTTTTTGTCGATGCGACCTGCATCAACTGCGATACCTGTCGGCAGTTGGCGCCGACGAGTTTTGAAGAAGTTGGTAAGTTTTCTGCGGTTACCAAACAGCCGACCGATAATGGACATGTTCAGCAGGCTTATCAAGCGCTCCTCACCTGCCCGGTCGGCTCGATCGGCACTGAACACAGCGATCAGTTGCGGATGAAAGAAGCCATGGCGAGCTTCCCGCTCCAACTTGAAGACGAGGTATCTTACTGCGGCTTTAATTCGGAGAAGTCGTTCGGTGCGAATAGCTTCTTCATCGAACATCCGGACGGCAACTGGCTCGTCGATTCACCGCGTTACCTCAAACATCTCGTCGAGGCCTTCGAACAAAAGGGTGGCATCGCGTACATCTTCCTCACGCATAAAGACGATGTGGCCGATGCAGAGAAGTATGCCGCACACTTCGGCGCGAAACGGATAATTCATCGGGCGGACATCGAAGCGGCTCCGGATGCGGAATGGATCATTGAAGGGGCCGACAGTCTACAAGTCATGCCGCTGTTTCAGATCATTCCTGTGCCGGGTCACACAGCTGGCAGCATGGCCCTTCTCTACAAGAACCGGTTCCTCTTCACGGGTGATCATCTCTGGTGGGACTCCGTACAGAAGAGGCTTAGCGCGCCAAGCCAACTGGTTTGGAGGAAGCACGTATTGGTGGACTCCATCCAGAAACTCCTCGACTACCCTTTCGAATGGGTGCTGGCCGGGCATGGGGATCGGACGCGCTTACCGGTTGACGAGATGCGCGCACAGCTGCAGGCGCTGGTCGAACGTCGCCAGCTTGGCAAGGTATCGTCGTAGCGATGTTCTCGCAGCTCGCTCGGTGGATCGACCGCAACATTCTATCCCTCGGCCGTGAGATGCGGCTCTCCTATCTGCCGCCGCTCATGGTCTACATGGCCTACGGCATCTCCGCCCTCACCGGCATCGTCGGTACCTTCTTCGTCAAGGACTACCTCGGCCTCTCCGCCTCCTTCCTTGCTGCACTGGGATTTTGGGCCGGCATTCCCTGGGCACTCAAGATGCCGATCGGACATCTTGTCGACCTCTTGTGGCGCTGGAAAGGCTGGCTCGTGGTCCTCGGGGCCGGGCTGCTGGCAGCAAGTCTTGGGATCATGGCGGCATTGATCGGAAGCCGGGAAGCGATGACCTCCATCTTGCCGGCGGAAGTCTGGTATGTGGTCAGCACATTGCTTGGGCCGATCGGATATGTGGTGCAAGACGCAGTCGCGGATGCGATGACGGTCGAAGCTGTGCCGCGTGTGGACGATCATGGTCAGCCATTCGACGAACCAACGCGGAAGCTGATGCATACCACGATGCAGACGCTCGGTCGCGTGGCCATCGTCGGTGGCGGGATTCTGGTGGCGATGATCAATGTGTATGTCTTCACAGGAATCGACGGACTTCCACAGGCAGAGATCGTTCGTCTCTACAAGCAGGTCTATCTGATGGCGCTCGTCATCCCGTTCATCTCAGTTCTCGGGCTGGTGATGGCTTGGTGGCTGCAGCGACAACATAGGCAACAGCTCATTCAACAGGGCTTCTCGCATGAACAGGCCACTCAGATGATGGATGCACGGGAATCGTTGGATGAACCGACGAAGCCGAATTGGTGGATTCTTGGCGGGAGCCTCGCTTTCGTGTTGTTTACGCTGACGGTCGGATTCGGCGGTTTTGCTTATAGCGAAGAGATTGTCTTTGCCGGCTCGATGACCATCGTCTTGTTCTTGATGGCCCGGCTGATGCGGGAACTGGAGCCTGACAAGCGTTTCACCCTGGTTGGGACAGCGGTCGTGGTCTTCATCTTCCGCGCAATTCCGGGGACTGGGCCCGGGACAACGTGGTGGATGATCGACCAGCTGAAGTTCGATCAGCAGTTTCTCTCCATCCTCTCGCTCATAGGCAGCACGTTAACCTTAGCGGGTATGTTCGTCTTTCGCCGCTTCATGGCCGAGCGGTCGATTGCCTATGTCGTGGGGTTTCTCACAGTGATCGGAACCATTTTGACCCTCCCGATCGTGAGCATGTTCTATGGCTTGCACGAATGGACAGCAAGGCTGACTGGTGGGATCGTCGATGCACGATTCATTGCGCTGATCGATACGGCGTTGGAGTCACCGCTCGGTCAGATTTCCATGATCCCGATGCTGGCCTGGATTGCGAACAGCGCGCCCGCGAACTTGAAAGCCACCTTCTTTGCCGTGATGGCATCATTTACCAATCTGGCCTTGTCGTTGAGCCAGCTTGGGACTAAATACATGAACGAAATCTATGTGGTCAGTCGGGAAGTTCACGATCAAGCCTCGGGCGTTATCCAAACCCCTGCCGACTACAGCCAGCTCGGCTCGCTCCTCATCGCGCAATTGCTCCTGGGTCTCGCCCTCCCCTTTGCCGCAATTGTGTTTGCCAAAATCACCCGCTTCAAGAGCGCTTGAGGGGGTTCCATTCTCCAATCTTGAGGGTGCTGGGAGTGCCATTAATAGCTGAGGATGTAAGCAATCAAATTGGATGAATCTTTGTGAGACTTGGTAGCCCCTTGACCGGTGTGGTAACATGAGCATCTGAGATGTGAAAGGTGGAACGTTACGGCCGAGGTGGTTCCCAATACGTCTCACGTTTTACATTTCACGCGGAAACGAAAGGGGGCGACCGGAATCGACGGGGATACTGAAGTCAGCGGTGCATGTCGAGCTCTCGGGGTCTCGTAAATCCTCCGGGAAAATGTAACTGCCAATCAAGAACTGGCACTCGCAGCTTAATTAACTGCGACGTTCCTCCACCTGAGGCCCGCGGGGGTGGTCGGAGCGCGATACAGCGGGCTGGTCCAAGGCTGGTGCTCAGCGGCTGAGGACGAGACAATACTGGGCTAGTGGCCAGTCTAAGCTAGCCGGTGGGCGTGGGTGGCTGCGAAACTAAAACGATCGGCTACACATGTAGATCCGTTGTGCTGAAGGTCTTCGGACCCGGGTTCAACTCCCGGCGCCTCCACCAAACGACTCGCGGGGAGTGGGAGATAGCAACCCGTTCCCCGCTGGTTCATGGCAGGCCACATACAATTACGCGGACTTCGTCTGACGAGTCGAATGGGCCCCAAGCCTTGTCGAGGGGCTCATGCTCGAAGAGCCCCGTCTACTCCTTGTTCATGCCCTGGTGTTCCCACTTTCACCCTAGATTTGTCTTCCTCTTTTCGGTACCCTGACGGGCCTGCCTTGCTTCGTCGGGCGATTGTCTTCCGTTACGTGTTGAATCTGGAGTGACACGAGCATGTGGGCTCAACGGATGGTTTCCGTAGTGGTGATCGGTCTGTGGTTGTCCGGGTGGTTCCTAGGCCACGGTCTAGCCGTTGCCAGCGAGCAGGTTCCTGCCAAACCGGAATCAACCCCTGTCAAGCCTGAATCAGTTCCCGCAAAGTCGGAGCCCTTGCCGGTCAGACCGCACCCTGGAGGGAGTGATACAAAGCCGGCGGAGAAGACGCGACATCCTGCAAACGGGAGCCCGGCCTCGAAAGCGACAGCATTTCCGGCTGCGATCACCGGCAAGGACGGGGCGCCCATGGTGCTGGTGCCCGCCGGGGAGTTCCCGATGGGGAGCGAGCAGGGCGATGACGACGAGCAGCCGGTCCATCGCGTCTTTCTCGACAGTTTTTATCTGGACACGTTCGAAGTGACGAACGGGCAGTTTGCGAAGTTTGTCGCCGCGATTCAGAGCGAACCGCCGTGGGGCTTTGCGGACCAGGAGACGCCGGTGCTCCATGCCGAGCGGCCGGTGCGTTGGGTGAACTGGCTGGAGGCTACGGGCTATTGTCTCTGGGCGGGGAAGCGCTTGCCGACCGAAGCCGAGTGGGAGAAGGCGGCACGGGGACCGGAGGGCCGACTCTATCCGTGGGGGAGTGATCCGCCGACTCCCCTGCATGCGGTCTTTGGGTTGAAGGAAGGGACGGAGACGGTCTCGCCCATTGGTAATCGCAACAAGGGCAAAAGTCCCTATGGGGTCCACGACCTGGCTGGCAATCTCTATGAATGGGTCGCCGACTGGTACGACGATACGTTCTACACGCCGATGCCTGCGCTCAATCCCCGTGGCCCGATTGAGGGCACGGCGAAGGTGCAGCGGGGCGGCTCGTACACCAATGGACCCTATCGGCTCCGCGCCGCCTTTCGGACAAAAGGCGATCCCACCGAGCATGACCCCCACGTCGGCTTTCGCTGTGCTCAAGACGTGCCGCCCCTCCCGTAGGCCGCGGCAGGCCTAGCGTGATGACTTGGCCTCGCGTTTCGTCGGGCTGCTGGCGGGCTGACCGGCGAGGAAGGGATAGACCACCCCGGCGAGAGCGCCCCCCACGATCGGCGCAACCCAAAAGAGCCAGAGTTGTTGCAGGGCCCAGCCGTCGGCAAAGACGGCCGTGGCGGTGCTGCGCGCCGGGTTGAGGGAGAGATTAGTGACGGGGATCCCGGCCCAATTGATCAGGGCTACGGCCAGACCGATGGCCAAGGGTGCGAAGCCCTGCGGGGCTCGGCTGTCCGTGGAGCCCAGAATGATCAGGAGGAAAAAGAAGGCGAAGACCGTTTCGGCACAGAAGCCAGCGAGCAGGGAATAGCCGCCCGGGGAATGGTCGCCGTACCCATTGGAGGCGAAGCCGCCGGGGACGAAGCCTGCCCGCCCGGTGGCGATGAGATAGAGGACCCCGGCGCCCAGGATTCCGCCGATCACTTGGGCGGCAATGTAGCCCGGGACTTCGTGCGCGGGGAACCGCTTGCTGAGCAGAAGCCCGATGGTGACCGCGGGGTTGATATGGCACCCCGAGATATGGCCGAAGGCGTAGACCATCGTCACCACGGCCACCCCGAAGGCGAAGGCGATGCCGACGACGCCGATGCCGAGTCCCGGCAGGCCCGCGCTCAGGAGTGCGCTCCCGCAGCCGGCAAAGACCAAAAAGAATGTGCCGAGCGCTTCGGCGGCCAGTCGTTGTATCATCATCCTGCCTCCCCGGATCGTGTGAACCTGCTCCGCACTATGCCCGGAGACGCAATAAAGCGCAAGCGGCTGTAAGCTGCCTCACGGCAAGATGTGCCACGATAGTTGCGTCTTACGGTCTGGCTTCCAACACCAGATTGAACGGTGTCTGCGTTGCGCGGCGGAATCGTGTGAGCCCGCCTTTCATGACCACATCTCGCAGCCGTGCCTCTCCTGCTTGGGCACCGAGGGCTGGGCCATTGTACGCCAGGGATGCGGGCACGCAGATCATCGTCGACGCGGCATAGAAGACTCTTCCCACCGGATTCAGATTATCTTCCACACGGTCATTTGCGAACGGCTCCACAATCATCCAGGTACCGTCTTGTGCGAGCGTTTTCTTCACATGCTTCGCAGCCCCGATAGGATCGCCCATGTCATGCAGACAATCGAAGTGGGCGACGAAGTCGTATTCCTTGCCAGGATAGTCTGTGGATTTCGCTGCTGCGAAGGTCACATTCTTCAGGCCTGCTTCCTTGGCCCGTTTGCGCGCTGTTAGTATCGAGGGCTTATGGTAATCGAAGCCGATGAAGGTGGATTTGGGATAGGCCTTCGCCATGATGATGGTGGACGCCCCGAACCCGCAGCCGATATCCGCGACTTTCGCACCCCTCCTGAGCTTTGCCTCCACGCCGTCGAGGGACGGAATCCAATTCGCCACGAGGTTGCCCAGGTAGTTCGGGCGAAAGAATCTCTCCGTGCCTTCAAACAATCGGTGATCGTGCTGATCCCATCCGAGACCCTTGCCAGTCTTGAACCGCTGCTCGATCTTGGGGTTGGCTGAAAAGGTGGCCGCGATGACTTGAAACGCTCCGAGGAGAAAACAGGGACTGCTTTCATCGGCAAGTGCCATCGCCTGCTCCTCAGGGAGCTGGTACCGACCGGTTCCGGCGTCATAGGCCACGTATCCACCTGCTGCCTGATTGCCCAGCCACTCACGGATGTACCGTTCGGCTGTCTTTGTCGCCCTTGCGAGTTCCGCCGGCGTGACGGGGCCCGTCTTTGCCATGGCTTTGTAAAGACCGAGCTTGTCGCCAAGGAGCACCATGTTGGCGCTCAGCGCGGCGCCAATGTCACCGACTGCCTTGCCCATGAATGCGTTCAGCTTGTCAGGATTGACCGCCATGTTGCGCCTCCCTGGAATTATTCGGCGCATTCTTTGCCAGTTGTTCGCGGCTGTCAAGCTGGAACAAATGGAGTAGAATACCGCCTCGAATACGAATCCGATAGAGCGGAGGAGGCACCGAGCATGAAAGAGTATCGCGTCAAGCCGAACTCACAATTCAACTTGGATACGGTGCGACCCAGACGACACCGGAGAGTACAAGAAAACGGATCAGGGCAAAGAGAAGGCGAAAGCCATCACGGCTCAATTGATCGGACGGCTTGAGGTGAACTGCAGGAGCGGCTCTATGCCAACGGCGACTCGATCGCTGTGCTCATCGTGTTGCAGGGGATGGACACCAGCGGCAAGGATGGGACGATCAAGAGTGTGATGTCCGGCGTGAATCCGCAGGGCTGCAAAGTCGTGTCCTTCAAAGCTCCGTCGTCGGAGGAGCTGGGTCATGATTTCCTGTGGCGCGTACATCAAAAGGCGCCACCCAAGGGCCAGATCGGCATCTTCAACCGCTCGCATTATGAGGACGTGCTTATCACCCGCGTTCATGGGTGGGTATCGGACAAGGTGGTGAAACAACGGTTTAATCAGATCAAAGAATTCGAGGAGCTGCTCTATGAGAGCGGGACGACCATTCTTAAGTTCTTTCTGCACATCTCGAAGAATGAACAGAAAGAACGGCTGGAGGAACGCATTCGCGATCCGGAGAAGCGCTGGAAATTCAACGAAGGGGATCTCGAAGAACGGAAACTGTGGAAGAAATACATGGATGCGTTCGAGGACATGATGGCTGCCACGAGCACCGATCATGCGCCCTGGTATATTGTGCCTGCCAACACGGAAATGGTATCGAAATCTCGTGATCGCCGATCATGTCGTCAGCGCCATGGAGGACATGAAACTGAAGACACCGCCCGCTCCCGTAGGAGTCAACTTCGAGACGTTGAAGATCGTGTAACGAGGTCAGTGTGCCCCCAAGCCGACAGTATTTTCCAATCCATGATGAATCTGAACGAAGATCCGCGAGTCCGAGTAGCTGAATCCTGTTCTGACATCAGGTCAGTTCATAGTGGACGAGGCTGTTTCTTGACACCTTGGGCAGGGCTATATTAGCATGCGCATCTAGATCGATAGGCGCGTAGCTCAGGGGGAGAGCGCTACCTTGACACGGTAGAGGTCGACGGTTCAAGACCGTCCGCGCCTACCACCTAGCTGAGGGTATCCGTTTGCCTCTCGCAGGCGGGGTGCCTTTGTTGTTTATAGCGCTTGACGACATCAAGTGCAGGTCATGAAAATTACGTTCAAAGATGGCAGCAGTCGGGATATTCCCGACGGCCAGACCGTTGGGTCTCTCTGTCGGCTCTCGGCCTGACACTTGGCCCGAACATTCTTGCGGCAAAGGTAAATGGCCAGACCGTGGATCTCTCGAGCACCTTGACGGAAGATGCTGAGGTGATCCCACTGCAATTCGACAGTGCAGAAGGCCGTGACGTCTACCGCCATAGTAGCACTCACATTATGGCGCAGGCTGTCAAAGAGGTCTTTCCCACGGCCCAACTGACGATCGGCCCGGCCCTCGAGGATGGGTTCTTCTATGACTTTGCCTTTGAGCGACCATTTACCCCAGAAGATCTCGAGAAAATCGAGGCGCGAGCGAAAGACATCATCAAACGCGCTCTTCCTGTGAAACGGGCAGAATTATCGAAGCAAGACGCGGTGAAGTTTTTCCAAGAACGCGGGGAAACCTACAAGGTTGAGTTGATTCAAGGACTGGCGGAGGGGCAGACCATTTCAGTATACAGCCAGGGGGAGTTCACCGACCTCTGTCGCGGCCCGCATCTTCCGACGACAGGTCATGTCGGGGCCTTCAAGCTCTTGAATACGGCCGGAGCGTACTGGCGCGGCGACGAACGCAATCCCATGCTGCAGCGCATCTATGGGACCTCCTTTCCGACCCAGGCGGAACTTGACGCGCATCTCGCACGGTTGGAAGAGATTAAGCGACGAGATCACCGAAAGGTTGGCAAGGAACTAGACTTGATCTCGATCCAGGATGAAATCGGTCCAGGTTTAGTGCTCTGGCATCCGAAGGGCGCGACGATCAGGCTGTTGATCGAGAACTTTTGGCGCGACCAGCATATTCAAAACGGGTATGAACTGGTGTACTCCCCTCACGTGGCCCGGTTAGACCTCTGGAAAACCAGCGGCCACGTCGACTATTACCGCGACAACATGTTTGCTCCCATGATGCTTGAAAATAGCGAGTACCAGCTCAAACCGATGAATTGCCCGTTTCACATCATGATCTACAAGTCGCATCTGCGTAGTTACCGAGACCTCCCCATCCGCTATGGAGAACTGGGAACGGTCTACCGGTACGAACGGACAGGGGTCCTCCACGGTCTGCTGCGGGTTCGCGGCTTCACACAGGACGACGCGCACCTCTTCTGTCGGCCTGATCAGATTGAGAGCGAAGTTAGCCAGGTCCTGGACTTCACGTTCTTTATTCTCGGAACCTTCGGGTTCACCGAATTTGAAGTGTACCTCTCGACGAAGCCGGAAAAGTCTGTCGGCTCGGAAGAACGGTGGGCTCAAGCCACGAGCGCGCTTGAAGCAGCATTGAAGGGACGAGGGGTCGCCTACGAGATCGATCCGGGCGAAGGCGTCTTCTACGGACCAAAAATCGACATCAAAATCAAAGATGCCCTGGGACGCTCCTGGCAATGCTCCACCATTCAAGTCGATTTCAATAATCCCGAGCGGTTCGAATTAGGCTACATTGGGGAAGACGGCAAAGTTCACCAGCCGATCATGATCCATCGGGCCCTGATGGGATCGATCGAACGGTTCTTCGGCATTCTGATCGAGCATTTCGGCGGTGCCTTCCCAACCTGGCTTGCCCCGGTTCAGGCGACGGTCATGTCCATCACGGACAACCAGCGGCCTTACGTTGCCGAGGTCGTGACCCAACTAAAGGCTGCGGGGTTCCGCGCTGAGGCAGACCTTCGGAATGAAAAAATTGGGCTCAAAATTCGAGAAGCGGAGAAGGCGAAGGTTCCATTTATGTTTGTGGTTGGAGACCGAGAAGTGCAGAGTGGGACTCTGGCCATACGGGGCCGGAGCGGAGCCAATCTCGGCAGTATGACCGTCGCAGGCGCGCTCGACCTGCTCCGTGCGGACCTCAAGCCGGCAGGGCAGCAACATTCACTGACACAATAAGAGGTGTCTTATCGTCCCCAAACTAAGAGTTAACCGCGAAATCAGGGTGCGTGAAGTCCGGGTGATCGGTCCGGAGAGCGAGCAGCTAGGCATTCTCCTCACGGCGGATGCGTTCAAACAGGCGCAAGATGGTGGCTACGACCTTGTAGAGGTCGCGCCCACGTCAGTGCCTCCCGTGTGCCGCATTATGGACTACGGGAAATACAAGTTCGAGCTGAGTAAAAAGGACCACCAGAACCGGCGCCATCAGAAGTCGACGCAGGTAAAGGAAATTAAGCTGCGTCCTCGAACAGATAAGCATGACTTGGAGATCAAGATTCGACAGATCAAGGGCTTTCTGGCCGATGGTAATAAGACGAAGGTCCTCTTGACGTACCGCGGTCGTGAGATGGCGAATCAGGAGATGGGCCGAACACTCATGAATACGGTCATCGCAGAGTTGGGGGAGGCAGGCACGATCGAATACGCCCCCCGCATGGAAGGGCGAAGCTTGATCATGATCGTGGCGCCAAAGTAAGACGGTGGCCCGAACGCTATTAATAACCAAAGGAATCACCGATCATGAAAAAAAGGAAAATGAAAACGCATAGTGGAGCCAAAAAGCGGTTTACCCGTACCGGCTCTGGGAAATTGGTCAGGCGAAAGGCGGGAAAACGCCATATCCTCACCAGCAAGACGCAGGATCGGAAGCGCCGATTAAGCGGTACGGTTCTCGTGGATAAGACCAAGGTTCAGGCGCTGGATCGCTTATTGCCCTACAAGTAAATTAGAATGTACGGATCGCGTTAACCAAAAGGAGTATTGACTCATGCCTCGCGCAAAAGGTGGTCCCAAAACAAGACATCGGCGGAAGAAGCGGCTGAAACTGGCCAAAGGACAATATGGGGGGAAGAGCCGGCTGTTCCGTACCGCGACAGAATCGGTCGATAAGGGTCAGGCCTACGCCTATACTGGACGGAAAAATCGGAAACGGGATTTCCGCGTGTTGTGGATTGCGCGCATCAACGCGGCAGTTCGGGCGCATGGATTGACGTATGGCCGGTTTATCAATGCTCTGAAAAAGGCCAATATTCTCTTGGACCGAAAGGTCCTATCCGATATGGCCATCAAGGATGCCACGGGATTTGAGCAACTGGTCGGTCTTGCCAAACAGCATCTCGCCCCGGCCGGAGCGTAAGCGTAGTTGCCTGCCGAGGATTCTCTTCGAAGAATTGGTTGGGACAGGACGTAGGTCTTGAGGAATGCGCCGACGGGTGTACACCTCAAGACCGTTCGGCTAGTTCTGTCAGATCGATTTCAAATGCGACAACCGGAACACCAATCTGCCATCGTTCGAGAACTTCTGGGTGCAGTTCCCCAATCACACCGACCTGTTTCCCCTCAGAAACAATACCTCCCACTCGTCCAGCGAGAAACGAAGGATGCTGGATCGGTTCCAGGCTGTAGGCTTGGTTCACATAGTAAAACAGCGTGTCCAGGCAGGAGTGGGCCTCGGAGAAATGTGCATCGGCATGGGCAATCATCCCTCCGAGCACTGTTACGGTGCGTGACCCCAGGGGCTGTGTGAAATCGCGACGTGCCACTTCGCCGGCTTCGAACATCCGATGGGGATAAAATGCCCGGTTCGATGCAGCCTCCACGCGAAGCAACGACGGAAGCATCCATTGTCGAAGAGCGGAGAAGTTCTGGGACATTACGTTGTCCACTTCGACAAGTTGCCCCCACTCGGTCCCTTCTAATCGCATCGCATCACGCAGGTCCTGGGGAGAACCGAGAATATTGGAAATGATTTCTTGAAAACCCATGCCGATCATGAGGGCTCTCACACGATCGGAGACTTCTTCGATGCGCGACAAACCTCCGACCGTAAATTGCGAGGGCATCACCGGCAAAAAGTCTCCATACCCACGGCTGATCGCGACATCTTCGACGACGTCCATCGCGTGCATGAGATCTTGCCGATAGAACGGAAGTCTCACCGTCACATGTTTGCCTTTTGTCATCACCTCATAGCCATAGGCTGTTAGGGCCTTCGCTACTTCCTGGACGCCGAGCGCCTGCCCAAGGGCCTGTTCGATCGTGCTGACGGGAAGCTTTCGTGACTTCTCAAGATCTTGCGGAGTCATGACTCCCATGCCGAGCGCTGTCTTATAGGGGTACCGTACTTCGATCGGCTCAATAACAGCGCCACGATCCGCAAGGTTGGCGGAAAAAATGTTGAGGGTCAGGACGACCATCGAGAGGTCAGTACCGGTTACCTCGATGAATAGGGCGTCGTCTCCCACTCGCACTTCTCCGACTTCGCGGCTATTGATGATCGGCGGAAAGGAGAGAGCCTGACGCTTTGCATCGCATAAGAAGGGTAGATGGTCATGTCCTGCGAGAATCCCGCCGAACTCCAGACCCTTGGGATGGACGAGCAGCATTTCTCCAAGCGTCATCACCGTGTCCATGCCCAGCGGCGTGAACGAAGCTTCGTCCGGCTTTACTAAATCATAGGTGACAGGAAACTCGATCGCTGCAAGCCGATAGAGTCCGATCGACACGGTCCGGCGTTTACGGCCGAACATCTCGGCGAGTTTCTCTTGCGTCTGGATCAACTGCGCGAGGCCCTCCTGGGTCACGATGTAGCCTGTTGCGGTGCAGGCGGCCACGTAGGGCCTGACCTTCTCCAAGCCGGGAGCCACGTTCAGTCGCTTTGGCGAAGTTGATTTGGTCGTAAGAAAATCGTACTTCGCGAGAGCGCCCTGCCGCTTCACTCGAAGCTGCCGGGCGATCCCTTCGCAGCACCAGAGATCGGGACGGTTGCTGTCTTGTAATTCAATGCGCAGTTCGCCTGTGTCGGGGTTCTGTCCCTTCAGCTCCCCTTTCACGAGCATCAACGACTCTTCGAGTTGTTCTATGGTGATCGGTTGCGGAGCCTCGCCTGGCGCTGCGAGCAATCCCTCGAGATCCTGTTTGAAAATAGTAATCGTGGGCATGTGAAACCTAGAAGGCTCCCCTGGTGGAGCGAATGAGATCAAGATTATCGGTGAACAACTCTCGAATATCGTGAATGCCAAGCGCCACCATCGCCATGCGATCGAGCCCCAACCCCCACGCAATCACTGGAACGTTTACGCCCAGCGGAAGGGTGACTTCCGGTCGGAACAATCCGGCTCCGCCAAGCTCCATCCATCCGAGCTTCGGATGGCGTACATGCAGCTCGACTGACGGTTCGGTGAAAGGAAAGTAGGCTGGGAGAAATTTGACTTCCTTGGCTTGCGCCACTTCACGGGCAAAGAGATTCAGCAGGCCGAGCAACGTGCGAAAGTTGATGTCTTCTCCGAGCACAATCCCTTCTACCTGGAAGAAATCGGTCGCGTGCGTCGCATCCACTTGATCGTAGCGGAAGCAACGGGCGATGGAAAAATATTTTCCCGGTGCCTCTGGTTGGGCCGCCAAGGTATGGGCCGAGACGGCCGTTCCCTGGCTCCGCAAGACCAGCCGGCGCGCGCGCTCCGCATCGAAGGGATAGTTCCAGCCGGTTGAACCGGTTTCACCGCCGTTCTGGTGCGCTTGCGTGACCTGGGACAAGAATGGTTCTTCAATTGACGAGGCATGGGTCGGTTCTTTGACAAAGTAGACATCATGAATGTCTCGTGCCGGATGGAACTGCGGCATGAAGAGGGCATCCATGTTCCAGAATTCGGTCTCCACAAGCGAGCCCCGCATTTCCTGGAATCCCATGCTCACGAGTTTCGTCTTCACGGTATCAAGAAACTCGCGATACGGGTGCCGTTTGCCTGGCGCTATCCGTGGTGCGCGAAGACTGATCGTGTACTTACGGAAGCGCTTCGACCGCCAACTCCCGTCTTTCAACAGTTCTGGGGTGAGTTGGGAGACCTCCTCCGCGGTACCTTGCCGAGTGAGTTGCTGGGCGGCTTCGATACCGGACACAGAAAGCTTGAGTGCTCTGGCCACCCGATCATCGATGCGAAAAGGTTCCCGTGCATTTCCTCGTTTGACCGCGTGATCTTGAATGACCTGCCGGTGTGTTTCGGAAAACGCCTGCAGCTCACGAGGCGCCCCATGAAGCTGTTGCAGCAATCCCCGCATCGCTTCTGCCGTCTGGCTCGGTCGGCCAGTCGATTCGATACAGCCGCCCTGAATGATGAGGAGCACGCCCTCTTTCTTGAGCCGCCCAATCGCACCGCTCACCTCCGCCGGTTCGAGTCCCTCCCGGGATTGAATGTCCTGAATGGTCAGGCGCTTGCCGGTTTTGGCCGCATCGCGAGCGACAGACAGCACCCGTTCGATTGGCGAGTACTTTTCAAAATAGAGTTCACCGAATTTTGTGAGTGAGACAATGGGGGTCACGGTCTCGGCATCGACTGTAAGCAACGACTTGGCGAGCAACCATTCGATGGCCATACTGAGCTGTGAGGGCTCTAACCCGGTGGACTGCACGAGCTGTTCCGTCTGGAGGATCGCGGAGGGATTTGCCCCAAAGGTCGATAGGACTTTGACTTCGAGAGGATGGAGGCTATCGATGAGGGAAGAAATATCCACCCGCGAGGCCTATCGGTGAGCGGAGACGCGCTGTGGCGTCGTGGAAGAAGGTTGGCCGGCTGCGCGCATCGCAGCAATCGTCGCGGCATAGTCCCGGCTAGAGAAAATGGCCGACCCGGCGACCAATACATCGGCTCCCGCAGCCAGCACCTGAGCCGCATTGTCGATCTTGATGCCGCCGTCCACTTCGAGCAACGCGCGACTTCCGATTCGATCGATCATGGCACGAGCGGTGGCAGTCTTCTGCAGACAGGAGGTGATAAACGCTTGACCACCGAAGCCAGGATTGACCGACATGATGAGAACCAAATCGACATCGGGAAGAATTTCCTCAATCGTATTGAGCGAGGTGGCCGGATTCAGGGTCACCCCGGCCTTGACGCCACGTTCCTTGATTGATTGCACCGTACGATGGAGATGCGGACATGCTTCCACGTGAACCGTGAGATAGTCCGCTCCAGCCTCGGCGAACTCGGCAATGAAGGCATCGGCGTTTGTGATCATGAGGTGGACGTCGAGCGGCAGCTTAGTGACTTTTCTGAGCGCCGCCACGATCGGAGGACCGATGGTCAAATTCGGGACAAAATGCCCGTCCATGACATCGATGTGCAGAAAGTCGGCCCCAGCACGTTCCACGGCTGCCACTTCCTCGGCCAGTCTGGCAAAGTCAGCAGCTAAGATCGAGGGCGCAATTAGAACTGGGCGTGCCATCACAATACCTTCCTCAGCCGTGCGGCATAAAATCCGTCCATCGAGAACCGGTTGCTCATTGTGGACAGGGCACCTTGTTCGGTGACGAACCCCTGTGCCGCAGGCGGGAGCCAGGATCCGATGGACTCACGCTTGAACTCCGCATGAGCACGACAGAATCGTTCGATGACGTCTTCGTTTTCTTCCGGTTCTGTCGAGCACGTACTATAGACCAGCACCCCGCCGGGCCGCAAGCATGGGGCAACGGCTTCGAGAATCTGACACTGGAGTGACTGATGTCGAGGGAGCGCCTGCTCGTCTTTCCGCCACTTCGCTTCCGGATGTCGCCGTAACACACCGAGCCCACTGCAGGGTGCATCCACCAAAATCCGATCAACGGATGGTTCTCCCATCTGGCCTTCTTTTCGGAGGAGAACCGTACTGTCTCGGTCATGGAAACCCATTCACGTGGCTGTCGAATATCGCCGACGATCGGTACGACAATCTTGACCCCGAGTCGACGACAATTGCTTCGCACCAGATCCAAACGGGTCTCTTTCCGATCGACGGCGTAGATGACCCCCTTGTTATGCATGAGAGCGGCCACATGAGTCGATTTTCCTCCCGGCGCCGCACAGGCATCGAGCACGATATCACCAGCCTGAGGATCGAGCAGGAGAGGAATTAGTTGTGCTGCTTCATCTTCGACATAAAAGGCGCCTTCTTGAAACCCCGGAAGTGAGGGCACAGAGCCCCCTTCTTCAATCAGAATGCCGAATGGACTCACACTGGTCGGCTTGGCCGCTATACCCATCTGTGCAAAACTTATCAAGGAGTGCTTCCCTGGTCGTGATCAGCTGGTTCACCCGAAGCGTCAGCGGAGGCGCGACGCTGACCCCCTCGCAGGCCGCTTCCGCAGAGGCCACGCCCAGACGTTCCACCCATCGACGACTGAGCCATCCTGGAACCGAGTACCGCACGGCGAGAGCCTGCGCGGCATCATGATCCATGCTGGGCCATGGCTGAGGCGGATGGCGCAAGAGCGCGCGCAACACTGCATTGACGAACCCACTCCAGTCTCTGCCAACTGTGCCGGCAAAGCCCTTGGCCAGGTTGACTGATTCGTTGACTGCGGCAGACGGCGGAATGCGATCTAGAAACAGGAGTTGGTAAGCACCAAGCCTGAGCACCATCTGCACGGCGACGGGAAGTCGAAGAAGCGGCTTTTCCAAGACCGGTTCAAGCCGCCAATCGATGGTCGCAAGGCGCCGCAAAATGCCATAGGTGAGCTCCACCGTGAGAGCTCGTTCCCTGCTGTCGAATGAGCATCGCGCAAGAGCTCGATCCAACAAGACATCGACCCCTTCCTCGCTCTTGACCGACTCCACCAACAACGAGAGGGCGATCGCACGCGCTGACAGTGCGGTCTGGGTAGTGAATAAGGATCGAGAACCAGAAGCCATAGGGGACTCAGACGGGGACACTCCGATTGTGTGATGAACGGGCAGGACGCTAGGGAAGAGCCGGCCCTCCTAACTGTAATCCAACAGCAATGGAATGGCCTGCCAAGTATTGAGATACGGCCATGCGACGGCTATTAGCCGACTGCAACTCCATCACGGCAAGGACTCCCTCCCCGGTGGCAACATGAATCGCCTCGTTTGTGGTTGCGACAACCACCCCCGGAGGGTTCGTTACTGGTCCTGGAAGCGCCAGGGCTCGCCAGATCGTCCAGCGGTCACCTCCCGCCACGATTGTGTAGGCCCCGGGCCAGGGAGAGAGTCCGCGGACCCGGTTGGCCAGAACAGTGGCCGGCAAGGCCCAATCGATCGCACCATCTTCTTTTTTCAGCAACGGCGCCAAGGTCGCCCGTGAAGAATCTTGTGGCTGCGGTACGAGGGTGCCGGCCTTGAGTCGGGCAATCGTCTTAACCAGCAGTCTACCTCCCAGCTCAGCCAAACGTGGCGAGAGGGTGCCTGCGGTATCGTCCGGCAGTAATAGGGATGGTTTCCTGGAGCAACATGGCGCCGGTATCCATCCCCTCATCCATCAGCATGGTCGTAATTCCTGTTTCCGTCTCACCGTTGATGATGGCCCACTGGATCGGACCAGCACCGCGATATTTGGGAAGAAGGGAGGCGTGCACATTGATGCAGCCGCGCGGGGGAAGCGAGAGGATCACCGGCGGCAAGATGCGCCCGAACGCCGCGACAACAATCAGGTCCGGTTTCCACCCAGCCAGAGAGTGGAGAAATTCAGGATCCTTCATCTTGAGCGGTTGTAGCAAAGGAATCTGCTCTCGCTGGGCCAGGAGTTTCACCGGTGACGGCGTGAGGATTTGCCCGCGCCCTTTCGGGCGATCTGGTTGACTGACAACGCCGACAACGGAATCGTCCGACCTTAACAAGGCCTCAAGTGAGGCCGACGCAAAATCCGGCGTGCCCATGAATACGAGTCGCATATTATCGACTTTAGCATTGCAGGTGAGCGAAAGCAACTTGGATGCACGGACGTTGGCTTGACTTGCCGTTCAGCGCTTTGTTAGCATCGGCACGCGGGGTGGAGCAGCCCGGTAGCTCGTTGGGCTCATAACCCAAAGGTCGCAAGTTCAAATCCTTGCCCCCGCAACCAACCGTATTCGTGAACTGATCCGTTCCCCAGAAACCGCAACCATCTTCAAGCTTTCAATCGTTACTAGCAGACGAGAATTTAACAGAAAACATGGTAAGTGTTTGACGGAATCCCATGCGGTGATATAGTCGGCGGGAGTTAGCGCTAGGCGGGGAGATGCTATGCACTTCGTTCGTATTGGCAAGAAAGCCTTGAACCTCGATAGTGTGAGCTACTGTGAAGCACAGATTTGGCAAGATGAGATGTCGTTAAAGGTCTATTTCGCCGGATCTGCTAACAATACCCCGTTGGTATTCGCCGAAGAAGACGCCAAGGAACTGTGGAAGTACTTGGATTACGTTGCTGAAAAGCCCGTCTAACACCTCCACTTCCTCAACTCTCTGATTGTACGGTTCACCTCGTTTTTGATCCCCGCAGACGCTCGGGGCCACTGTCTCTTCGAATGGCCCCTTACTCGGAGCAATGCTCCCCAAGGGCCACATGAGATACACAGACGATCGATTAGTACGGTCGGCCAGCTTGCATAGATGGGGCAGCAATCACAACCGGCATGATCCAACCATCCTTCTTATAGCTACGATAGTATACGAGCACTCTTTTTACATAATCCTGTGTTTCCTTATAGGGCGGGATCTGTCCATATCGATCCACCTTGCGTTCACCAGCGTTATAGGCAGCCAAGGCTAACCGGATGTTCCCGTGGAACCGGTCCAGGAGGTAACGCAGGTGCTTGGCCCCACCGGTGACGTTCTCGTTCGTATCGTAGAGGTTACGCACGCCGTGCCGGATGGCGGTTTCCGGAATCAGCTGCATGAGTCCTACCGCTCCTGCCTTTGAGACCACAATCGGATTAAAGGAAGACTCGGCTTTCATCACCGCAAGGAGCAAGGCCGGTTGAACGTGGTGCTGTTGAGCCGCACGGATAACTGCTTGCTCCAGTTCCAGGTTCCCCACACCATTGTGATACCGGGCCTTGAGGCGAACTGCTGCGACAGGCTCATCTGTCGGTACATTCGTGAGGCTTACCAGCCCCGTGGTACCGACAGAGCCATAGACCTGCGCATCAGAAGAGAACAGAAGGCGTCCAAGTTACTATCTGTATCACAACTGCGCAGGTAGCAAATATGGCGTAACCCTTGTGGCTGCATGTCCGACGTCCCAAGTCGTCATAATGAGGTTCGTTGTGACGTTCGACCCAGTTCATCTTTGTTTTCTCCCTATCCGGAAGTCTGTGTAACCCTATGGCATGTCTTTCATGTAGCTCGGGGGTTGACCCTGTCCGTAATGCTGTAAGCGCAGGTTCTATGCCTTCTGGAATGAGAGAGTAAAATGATAGATTATGTAATTATTACAACGACTTGTAGTTGCCTTCGACTCCAGCTTTCGTAGGGGGACTAGGGTTGGGGGCTTCCTTGTTTTGGCTCTCCTTGCCGCACTTTGCGGTTCGTTGGAGGGACGGTGGGAGGCCTCCAATCTTTCTTGTATCAGATTCCTCGAACGAGGGGGCCTCTCGCGTGGCTGAAGGAGACTGTGGTACGCTGTGTCCTCCCAATCGTCTGACCGCGAAGGAGTCGACTGTCATGGCGAAACTTAGGTACTGTGAACGAGTCCACACACATTTCCCTGTTATGTTTGCCGGTGAGGCCTACGTGGGGGAGGGAACCGTGCTCAACGTGTCTGTCCCCGGCTGCGCCGTCCATAGCCGGAAACGAGTACAGCCAGGCTCCTATCTTGAGATGAGAATGCTCGTCCCTGGCACCACGCCGCCGCTCCGAGTCGGATTAGCCAAAGTACGTTGGTGTGCGGGACGACGGTTTGGTGTCGAATTTATTCAAATGCCCGGTGAAGACCAAGTCCGCCTAGGTCGACTCGTCAAGAATGTGATCCCTCTCGCGCTGCCACGATCCAGCGAGTGGCAAGGGGCACATTTTTAATAATAGTCACACCAACTAGTGAGGATGAAGACGCATGGCGAGAGGTCTTGTGCTCATCATGATACTGCTTCTGGCAGGCTGCGCTGAGTCCTATACCATATTCCATAGCCAGACTGGCAATCCGATCATACTGGGTCGCCGCGCATATTCCTACGAAGGCTGCCTTTCCACGATGCGCGAGGAGGCAGCGCGACTTGGAGTTTCTCTGAGCACGGTCCAGGTGAAAGGCTCTTGGCAAGGTCGGTCCCTTCTCTGGCCCTTCGAACCAGGGTATGCCTGCGAAGGGGCAATCGGTCCAGAACGTCTCCCACGCGGTGCCTATCCGAACGTTCCGCCTCTCTCACCTCAAGGATAGTCAGTCATCGTCCACTTCCTGCTTTTTTGACTCAACTACATGCCGCAGAATCCGGGAGAGGGGTCTCTTTATCAATTACCCAAGAGACCTGTTGACAATACAACTGCTGGCGCAGTATTACTCGACCGACACTACCAGATGTAGTCTATGGGTGCCCACTTTTGGATCTGCTCTCCGTTTCTTACCAACGGCCATGACATAGAAAGGAGGTGGATTGCTTTGATCTCGCTGTATCTGTTCGCTTTTCACAGGCCGGTAACAGAAAATTTCAACGGCAATGTTGAAGAAATATATTGTTCATCTGCCGCACACTATTCGAAATAATTTGCTTCACAAGGAGTTGTATAAATGGAAGACCTGGTTATCGAAGAAGAGGGTGCCTCATCCGCACTTAAAATTACGCTTGGCGATTTTCTCGTCTTCATCAATTGGATGAATCAAACTGAAAAATCTCTCGATCGCGCCGAAGCCTTGCCGCCCCTCCCTGACTTGGATTCCGGCAAGGTCAAAGGCTGGGTCCAACTCGTACAGCGGCTTGAGGAACGCTTCCGACGGAGTGAAGAAAAGAAACTGGCGCTCGAGGCGAATGTGATCGCACAGGAAGCACAGTTGGGACAACTCTTGTCTCACCTGCATGCGAATATTGCCTCACTCTACGACAATCTCGGACAATCGCATAAAGCCGAAGAGGTTCGTCGCCGAGCTGAAGCGCTCCATGTAGGTTAAGCCAGTGCCTGCATTCCGATCGTCCGCCGTGGTTTCTCTGACCGCCCTACGTCGCTATCTCGTTGGCTTGCATCTGCTTCAAGGTGTGGTCATGGTCTTCACCGGGGAGAGTGGTATTGTGAGCCCTATGCCGTCACGCTTGTCAGTGGCGTGGGACTCTCTTCGAGTCTCACGCCTTTCCCTCACCGTATTGTCGCATTTTCTTTGTCCTCCCTCGTCTCTTGGCTATAATCAATCTCTCATAGTAACCGACCTCGTTACAGACAATCGGTCCAGACTTAGAAACTAGGAACCGACTCTAGGATTCACGCGATAGCGAGGGTGTCAGATGATCAAAGTGCTCCTCGTCGAAGACAATGACGTCGACGCTCAGCTCACGCAGGATCTTCTTTCTGAATGGAGCATTGAGGAGTTCCAGATTACCCGTGCGAAAACGTTGGGAGAAGGACTCGCACTTCTGAGCCGTGAGCGATTCGATGCCGTACTCTTGGACCTGTCTCTCCCGGATGCGTTCGGTCTCCCGACGGTCAGACAGGTCCATGCCACCAGTCCGACGATCCCCGTTGTCGTCCTGAGCGGCGTGAGCGACCAAAGCCTGGCTCTTCAAGCCGTCCAACAGGGGGCGCAGGATTACCTCGTCAAAGGTCAGGGTCATCCCGAGCTTTTAGCTCGTGCCATCCGCTATGCTATTGAGCGGAAACGCTCTGAAGAACATCTGACCTACCTTGCACAGTACGATCACTTGACCGGCCTGGTGAATCGTACCCTCTTTCGTGATCGGCTGGTTCAAGCTATGGCTCGAAGCAAGCGCATGCAACAACCTGATTGGTCTCATGCTCCTCGATCTTGATCGATTCAAAGCGGTGAATGATACCTTCGGCCACGATATGGGTGACGAATTACTTAAAGCTGTAACTGAACGACTCAAGACCTGTGTGCGGGAAGTCGATACCGTGGCCCGGATGGGCGGGGACGAGTTCACGATTATTCTTGAAGGGGTCTCTTCCGAACAGAATATCCTTGTGGTGGCAAAACGTATCACAGAATCCATTGCCACGCCGTTCGAGCTAAAGGGGCATCACATCTCCATCGGCATCAGCATTGGAATTACGATCTATCCTCACGACGATCATCCCGTCGACGAATTACTGAAGCATGCCGACATGGCTATGTATCGAGCAAAACAGCAAGGCGGCAGTGCATTCCATCTTCACGAGGCCTCCGGGACTCACTCGGCTAATCTCCTCCCGTAGCGTCGGTCGTGCTGAGGACGTTACGGGAATCAAGACCGAAGATGCCTTCTACTCCTCCCCGACCTCGCCTTCTTCATTCTACGCACTGATTCCCAGATGGTCAGTATCCTCGACACACTGTCTGCTCTACCGCCCGATGTCACCTAAGGGCTGGTCCGTCACAATCAAGGCCCCGCGCGGATTGGGGGCAAGAATGTTTGAGGTAGTCGAGCGCCTCCCGACCAGGAGTAGGGTGGCAGTCGGGAGTCATCACCATCCCCCAGTGCTGATTCTCGCTGCACGTATTGTCGACGAGGAGCGCTTCCGCGTGATGAAAGAGGAGAATCCCGCTCAGCATATTCTCCCGGCACCGGTTCCTGACGAGCTCCGGATGGCTCCCAGGATCCCGCACCGCAATACCGAAATGGTGGTTGCCCCTGCAGACATTGTCGGCGATCCTCGGCTGTGCCCCGGCAAATACAAAAATCCCCGATTCGCGGTTGCCACAGACTTCGTTTTCGACAAATGTCGGCCGCGATTGCGGGCCATAAATCACCACGCCGGACAGAATACCCTCCGTGGCACGGCACTGTGTCACAGCACAAGACGAATCGAGCAGGTTCATCGCTGAATTCTGATCACTTCCGACGTATCGAAACGTGATGCCGGAGATGCGACCGCTTGGGACCTGCTGGAGATAGAGGGGCCCCCCACGACGGGAAAAAATCTGTACCTCGTCTCGACCGGCCCCCACCAAATGAATCGGTCGCCCCGTGATAAAGACTTTGTCCTCATAGATCCCGGGACGAACAAAGACCTGGTCATGCTCTCCTGCATCGAGTAGTGCCGCACTGGGTCGCGGGTACGAGTCACCGTCATTCGCGTCGACGATCAAGGTCTTTCCCCCGAGTGGATTTGGCGGAGGATCAGTCATCATGTCCAACTCCCTTCACCGCGCCGTTCTCTCTCTCACCGGTCGTCGTGTTTTTCCAGAGTCTCTGATCTAAGCGACCACGCGGCATAATTTCGACCACAAACAAGCAAGTCAAGTTCCCCACAAACCGTTTACTGAAGCCACTTCGCTGAGTGGCATGGCTCTACTCTGTCAAGGGGGGAGACTCACGCACAGATCGTACAAATCTGTCGTTGCAGGCAGGGGCAGTCACTTGGCAATTTCTGGCATCGAATGGCGCCAAGCTCTTGGATTCTCGTCGGTTTTTGCCATACCGGATAGTTGCATGATGGCACGGCGATTGCGATATCACGGGAAGGATGGGTATCGAGACCTTGCCGAGCAGTACGGAGGCATTACGATGAAGACGCTGAATGATCGTGCTCCCAGGAATGATCGCGGTGCTGTTTTCTCTCAATCTCGCCGTCGCCGCCCCCTCTAACATGCAGGATTCGTCTCGACACCTCTATGATCGAGTGATGGAGGAATACAAGCATAGGGATTACGAGGCCGCGCTGGCTGGTTTTCGATTCTTTCTCGAACTCCACGGACAGTCCTCGCTGGCAGCCAACGCGCAATACTGGGTGGGAGAATGTCAGTACCGATTAGGGCGCTACAAGGAAGCCTTGAAATCCTTCTACCACGTCGTGTCCTACTACCCGCTCAGTCCGAAGCTTGCCGCCTCTACCTTGAAGATCGGGCAAACCTACACCAGGCTGAAGGATCACGAGAAAGCTCGTACGATGTACGAGCGAGTGATCGATGACTATCCTGAAAGCGCTGAAGCAGAGTTGGCACGGAAAGCCCTCGACGCGGCGCCGATGCGGGATGAGGAACCGACCCCTCAACTGACCGGCAACAGCCCTTCCGACTAGTTCTATCTCAGGACAGGCAGGGGATGTGTCGGCGATACGCAGCGGCAGTCATTGGTCATCGCCGACGCCAAGCAGCTGAGCCAGTTGAGGCACCGTATAGGACGTGTGGGGCTTCAAGGTGGTCAACGTGATGCCGGCTGCCTGTAGAACGGACTGGATCTCCCGTCTCCGAGTGACCTCGTGTGGCTGAGGGGGGAACTCTTCCTCAAGCAGCACCACCTGCTCCGCAGTCTTCGTTCCCGGGTGGACCAATACAAAGTCGAGTTGCTTTAGCGCGATCTGTCTCAACACCTGTGACCGAGCCTTTCCTTCCGCCTCGACGCTGACAACAGACCAGAGCGGAACCCTCGCAAAGACAAGATAGTGGTCTTCTACGGCCAAACGTATGAGATTGTAGAGCAAGAGATCGGTGTCTGTCAGCAAAGGCTGAGGACGCAGCGTGACGCCAGGAGGAAGGACAAAGGGCTCTTTCTTGATCGGCCCAGTGGTTGACGAGACCCTCAGCCGCCAAACCAGGAAAGCCAGAAGCGCGATGGCAAGGCCGATAAATACGTTATCCATCATGCAGCTATCGCGCGGGAAAGGATTCACGCCAGCGAGGCCCGTTCGGGACAATCGTGCCAAGGAGTACCGGATGGTTCGCGCCCGTCACAGACGGGATGTTGCCCCACTGTCCCGTCACGGTTTGATAGGCCAAGAGGGCAAAGGCCACCGCCTCAAATACCTTACTGTCCCACCCCAGGGTCTCAAATGTAGTGACTGGGACCGGGGCGAAGACCGTCGCGAGATGGCTCATGATCGCACGGTTACGGACGCCACCGCCGCCCACCACCACTTCATCGATCTCACCGCTGATCCACCGTCGCGAGGTTCCCACCGCCTTGGCCGTCCACATACTGCAGGTCGCCAACAGATCTTCGATCGAGAGGCTGCGTTGCTGCTGAATCGCGATCAGTTCCTCGATGAGATCAGGACCGAATGCTTCCCGCCCGGTCGATTTGGGCGGCCGCTTGGACAGAAAGGGATGCGCGAGCAGCTTGCCCAACAGTCGTGAATCGACCTGCCCTTTCATGGCCAGCTTTCCATCACGATCCATCAACAACCGCCCGTCGGTCATACGCACCATAAGACTATCCAGCACCATATTGGCCGGCCCCGTATCGAATGCCTGCACCCCGCTGAGGTGTCCCCCTTTCGGCACATACGTCACGTTGCTGATGCCCCCGAGATTCACCACCAACCGTGCACGACGCGCATGCTTCAAGAGCAGCGCATGTGCTGCTGGCGTCAGCGGAGCCCCTTGGCCGCCTGCGGCGATGTCACGTGAACGGAAATTGGCCACGGTAGTAATCCCTGTTCGTTCGGCAATCACCGCCGGCTCGGCGATTTGCAGGGTTGAACGAATGGCGCCGACTCCCGGCGCATGGATACCATGCGGAAGATGGTGCACGGTTTGCCCATGAGAGCCGATCAACGCGACATCGCTGGGCTGAAATTTCGCTTGTCGAATGACGTGCAGTGCCGCGTTCGCAAACCATTCACCAAGCAGCGCATTGAGGTGACAGATATCCGCGACCGTTCCCGAAACTGACGCGGAGAGAATGCGCTGCTGTAGCGAACGTGGATAGGCCAGCGTGTGGGCCGCGAGCGTCCGAGCCTTCAGGGAGCGATCTCGCCCAGTAATGTCCACGAGCGCTGCATCGACACCATCACCGGATGTTCCAGACATGAGTCCCACGACGTGCATTCCTTGACCCTTTCAGTGATTGCCTGGTAAGAGCTGTAGGATCGCTACGCTAATGGAACTATCCGGTGGGGTCAAGCAGGTAAAACATCGTGACTAAACTCTTGAGGTCTACCAAGTTGTTGCGTTGACAACAAGGGGACCCAATGTTACCGTCCTCGCCCATGCTGAATCTCCGATTGGTGCGCCTGGTCTGGGCAATCCTCATTAGCTACGGTTTGCTCGCTGCACCGCTGGTCCTTCCCGCCTCCCCTCCGGAGCCCCTTAATATCGTGGTCACGATTCCTGTCTTGAAGGACCTGACAGAACAAGTCGGCGGATCCCACGTACGAGTGACCTCCCTACTGAGCGGCTATGAAAACGAACATACCTATTCCCCCAAACCAAGCGATCTTGTCGCCGTCCGGAAAGCTCGGCTGCTGTTTGAAGTCGGTATTGGCCTTGAGGTATGGGTCTCCTCGTTAGTGAAGAATGCCAGCAGCCCGTCGCTTCGCGTTGTCACGACATCTCAGGGAATCGGCCTGATCCGTGACCACGCAGGCCATCGAGACGGGACACACCAGGGAGGAGAAACGAGAGGGTCAGGCGGCAATCCCCATGTCTGGCTGGACCCTGAAAACGCCGCCATCATGCTGCGTCATATCACCGAAGCCCTGATTGCAGCCGATCCCGTCCATGCGACAGACTTCCGAAACCATCAAGCCGTCTATCTTCAGCAATTGGACCGGTTGCGGAAAGAACTCTCGGATCGGGTCAAACAGTTGCCAGATCGTCGCTTCATTGCTCACCATCCAGCCTGGCCCTATCTGGCAAGGCGCTTTGGCTTCGAGGTGGCCGCGACCATTCAGCTGCAATCCGGTACAGAACCATCAGCTCTTCAGCTGCAATCCCTGATCGACAAGATCAGGAAAGAACGGATCAAGGTTATCGTATCGGAGATCCAGCTCAGTCAAAAGCTTCCCGACCCTGCTCGCGAAGGAAACCAAGACACGAATCGTCGTCTTGACCACGTTACCGGGGGGCCTGCCAGGGACCGAGACCTATCTCGACATGCTCCGCTATAATGTGCTCCAATTGGCTAACGCCCTAGAGTCCCCTTAGCGGCTTTGGGGGCCATCTCCTCAGCGCCGGAAGGAGCGCCGGGTTTCGTGCCAGACTCTCACGGGCCTATCATTCGGTTTGACCATGCCTCGTTCGGATTTCCTGGCGTCATCGCGCTCAAGGACATCTCTCTTTCCATCAACGCGGGCGAGTTTATCGGCGTCATCGGCCCCAACGGATCGGGGAAGACCACACTCTGCCGAGCCGTACTGGGCCTCATGGCTCCCGTCGAGGGCCATCTCCATATTTTCGATTGTGCCTGCGATGAATTGCGGTGTCACCACAGGGCTAAGATCGGATACCTTCCGCAAAAGGGTGTCGTGGACCGCAACTTTCCGGTAACGGTGCTTGAAACGGTGATGATGGGCCGCTATGGAGCATTGGGTTTGTTCAAGCGCCCAGGACCGAAAGATCGGGAGATCGCGATTGAATCTCTGGCCCATGTCGGGATGGAGACGCACAAAGACACGGCCCTGGGCCATCTCTCCGGCGGCCAGCAGCAGCGTGTTTTTATCGCGAGAGCATTAGCCCAACAGCCTAAAGTACTCCTGCTCGACGAACCGACCACAGGACTAGACATTACCGCTCAGCATAATGTGATTGAGCTGGTCGAGCATCTGCACGACGAACTTGGACTTACCGTGCTCTTGATCACTCACGACATCAATATGATCCGTTCACGGGTGGACCGGCTCGTGCTCCTCAAGACCCGCCTCTACGCCGCAGGGCCTCCCGCCGATGTCCTCAAACCAGAAATCCTCAGTGAGGTCTATGGGAAAGAACTGGTTATTACAGACAAAGATCTCGTTATCGTTGAGGACTACCACCACCACCATTGACCATACAGTACGATGCTTGAACTATTCACCTATGACTTCATGCAGCGTTCCCTCCTCGCGGCGGCGATGGTGGGGGGGCTTTGCTCACGTCATCGGCGTGTTCGTCGTCCTGCGTGGGTTGGCATTTGTCGGGGCAGGCACGTCGCATGCGGCGTTTGCCGGGGTGGCGTTGGGCTACCTCATGGGATGGCCGCCGCTGGGGCTGGCGATTCTCTTTGGTCTTGCCACGGTGTGGATTACGGGCTGGGTCGAAGAAAAAGGCAGGATGAAACTGGATGTTTCGATCGGCATTCTCTACACCACAACGATGGCGCTGGCCATTCTCTTCATCGGCCTCATGAAAAGTTACAACGCGGAAGTGTACGGCTATTTATTCGGCAGCGTACTGTCGGTCACGAGTGAAGAACTGCGCGTCATTGGCGGGTTGAGCATCCTGGTGCTCGGTCTCATTTTATTGTTTTCGAAAGAACTATACTTTATCGCCTTCGATCAAGAGATGGCCGAGGCCTCCGGCGTCCCAGCGCGACGCATGTTCTTTCTTCTGTTGACACTGGTCGCTCTCACGGTAGTGGTCTCATTGAAAACTGTTGGCGCCATTCTCGTGTTTGCTATGATTCTGATTCCTGCTTCAACAGCGTATCAACTCACCTCTAGCCTCATGACACTCACCCTGTATTCCACCATCATCGGCATTACCACGGCCGTAGCTGGAGTGGTGATCTCTGCTACCTGGGATGTGCCTTCCGGACCCGCGATCGTCCTTCTCGCCACAACCGTCTTCTTCATCTCGGTGCTTCTCTCTCCAAAAAGGACGAAACGTGCTCCGCATGCGCGCTAGATATGTCATTTCAATCTGACTGTAGGGTCATGGATACAGTCACTGTGTCATTCACGAGTCAGTGGCTGCTTGCAAGGCAGCAGATGGCACTGGCGATTCTCCGGATTGATGTAGAAGTTGCCAAATCGTTAGATTTTGTTATAGAGGAGGAAGTACCTGTGAGCCTGAGTGTCATGAGGCATAGGATTTGCGCGTAGGGGAACAGTCATCGCGATATTGTCTCTCAAATGCACCAGAGGAGGAATTTCATGCGATTCCTAGCGTTTCGGGCTTGTATGATTGGGTTCATGATGGTGAGTGTCATCTCGATTCTATTTCCTGCTCAGTTGGTCTTGGCGGAAAATGGCAAACAGAGCTTCGGCGGTATCGATGAAGGGAAATGGGTTCTCGGCATGCGCGCAGGATTTGCCCCAGTAACCCAAACCGTTTCGGCAGGTACTTCGACTGATGTCGGCTCCCTGGTCAACTTACAGGCCATGTATAGCCTCAACAAGTGGTTCTTAGTCGGCCTGATGCTGGAGTGGGAACGCCATTCCATGAATTCAGCAGGGTCCGGCCCGGACTTGGGCCATCAAGACACCGTCTCGGTGCTGCCGACGGTGGAAGTCCGTCCGGTCAAGCTTGGCCCGGTCATTCCTTACGCGAACATGAGTTTTGGCGTGAACGTCAACAGCTTTGGGGAAAGCAGTCAGATCAGCGGTAATACCATTTCACCCAGCAACACCTTCGCCTGGCGACTCGGCTGGGGCGCCGACTACATGCTCACCAAACAGTTCGCGCTGAACACGGAAATGGCCTATAAGCGCAACGACGGACATGCGACGGTGAACGGGAACCTCAACAACGACTGGAATGCCTCGTCCTTCGGCTTTCTCTTCGGTGCCAAACTCTTCTTTTAGTTTCTGAATATTCGGAGTAGATTGAGTGACGTGGAACTCTCGGAGGATGGGGGCTCCGCGTCAGATACGATAGATGGGCAGAGCCAAAGGATCTCCGACTCGAAGAAAATACGCTATTCCTGTCGGCCTTGCTTTGATCGGCTCCACACCATCCCGGTCTGCTCCTTCGCACTAAAGCCGAGCTTTTCGTAAAAACCAGGCATGCGGGTGCAGAGCCAGAAGAGCTGGACTTTTTTGAGGCGGGGGTGGTTCAAGATGCGCTGGACGATATCGGTGCCGACACCCTGGCCCTGATAGGCCTTATCGACGATCACATCCCAGATGGTCGCGCGGTAGACATAGTCCGTTAATACCCGTCCAAATCCGATCAGCAGGTCACCGTCCCAGGCCGTCACGGCCACATCGGTGTGGCGCAACATCTCACGTGCGTCCTCAAGGGTCCGTCCTTTGGCCCAAGGCGCTTGCTGGTAGAGGCGGACGAGCTTGGCGGGGTCGAGGTCCTTCTTTTCAGCGAAGGTGATGGCGGGCTTGAGGGTTGGGGGCATCTTGTACTAGATTATCTCCCAGTTACAGCAATTAAAATCACGCGGAGTGTACGAGGAACATCATGGCAACGCAAGTACGAACCTGTCCGAAGTGCGCGCAACTGATGTGGCTGAAAGAAGACCAGTACGAACAGCTGGATGAGGCAACCATTCGAGGCAAGTGCCCTCACTGTGGATCAACAGTTCGCTTCACGCTTGTTTCGCAGGGCGACAAACGCGGCCGGCCCAAAGATGGGCCATTGAACTGCTACGCGGAGTACAAGTGCTGAGTGATGAGTGGTGAATTTGCGAATCTCACATTTAACACTCAGAACTCAAGTTTGCGGTCACATTCCCCGTCCTGCGCCGTCCAGCTCCGGCTTGTTGCCGGGTAGAATCTTATTCAGAGCGGATCGATACTCGCCTGTGCGCTTCTCGTCGGTCCGTCCGATTTCGATTTCTTTATCTCGCTGCATCCGTTCCAGATGATCGAGCACCGAGAGAAGCGGCTGGACGGAGCCGAGCAATCGACCGACCTCGAAGGCTTCCAGCGATTCCACAAATAATTCGTTCAGGCCTTTATAGGGAGTCCCGGCGCTCTGGCTCCGGAACCGAGAGACGATCTCCTCATACTCCTCGACCGCCTCAAACTTGGGCTTCACAGCCGGTCGGCATCGCCGACAGATGCACAATCGGCGGCAATTTGGCTGCATAGATCTTCAGCTGAGCAACCAATCCGCCCATCGCGTCCAGCACATCGCCAGTCTGCATGAATTCATCCTTCGAGGCGGCATTGCTTACGCCAAGTTGAGGAGCCTGTCAAGATTTTCTGGCACCATGAGGAGGCGTGAGACTATCAAGGGCCTGAACTACCTGCTCCATATCGGACGGGAGAGGCTTTGTATACTCCTGAAACTCACCGGTGGATGGGTGATGGAAGCCGAGGGTTCTCGCATGCAACATCACGCGGGGAATCTCGACGTTCTCTACCGTGCAGACCTTCTTCCCGCCATAGGTTTGATCTCCCAGAATTGGATGGCCCAGGGATGTCAGATGGACGCGGAGCTGGTGCGTCCGGCCTGTACGTGGGTACAAGCAGCACATGGGAAGCCAGTTTTCCGAAGCGATGGTCGACCTTGTATTCCGTCACGGATTCCTTGGGTCGCGCCGTGTGGGCAGAGAACTTTTTCCGTTCCTTCTTGTCACGGCCAATCGCCAGCTCGATCAACCCATGTCCTTTTTTCGGCACGCCTGAGATCAGAGCCTCGTACACCCGTGTGATCGTGTGCTGTTTGAATTGAGCCGAAAGAGCACGATGGGCCTCGTCCGTCTTGGCAATCACCATCACGCCGGAGGTATCCTTGTCCAGCCGATGGACCAGCCCAGGCCGTTCTTTCCCGCCAATCGTCGACACCGTGCCGCCGGATGTCTGAAAATGATGGAGGAGGGCATTGACCAATGTCCCGGCCCAATGACCAGGCGCAGGATGGACCACCAGGCCGGCCGGCTTATTTAAGAGCAGCAACACGTCGTCTTCGTAGAGAATCTCAAGTGGGATCGACTCGCCTTTGAGTTCGAGCGGCTCCGCTTTCGGAATGTCAAAGGCGATCGTGTCGCCAGGCTTGATCTTTTGACTGGGCTTGACGACCTGACCGTTGATCCGCACACGACCTTGCCCAATCAACCGTTGCAAGGCTGACCGCGATAACTTGGGTTCACGATTGACCAGAAAAACATCCAGCCGTTTTGGCAGCTCACCAGCCGTCACGACAAACTCAGTCACCATAGACGAATCGCCCTCACCACGTATGTTCGGGCCACGCTACTGTAGCGCAAGGCTCAATTGCAATCGGAAGGTTAGGCGGTTTCTCAACAATTCTTCACCCGCCCAACTTCGGCATGCGAAATGCGTCTTGCCCCTTGCGGTAGTTAATGACCTATGGTCTCGTGCGGGATTCGTGCAGAAATCGGCGTTTTGCTTGCAGCGTTCGCATCAAAAATTATACTGATTATCATGAAAAGCCGAATTTCCCATTTGTGCCGTTTCAAATTTAAAGGGGACCCTTCGAGCAACGAGATGTTGGAGTCATAGAGGAGCAGCATTCTGAGCGATCGCGATGAGGACGACATCATGAGGCGAGGCAAAAAGATTCAAACCGCAGCAATCGGGATGTTGTGTCTCACCACACTCACGACCGGCGCCTGTGTAACGCAGAGCACCTACGATACAGCCGCCGCTGATCTCGAAGCGGTGAAAGCCGAACTCCGCAGCACCAGCACCGAAACGCAGGAGCTCACCCAACAAGTCAGCGACCTCCAACAACGCCAGATTGGCCTTGCAAGACAAAGGGTGGTCGCCTCGTCGGCACTCAAGCAAGCCAGGAAGGCAGATGAAGGCCGAGCGTACCGCATCACAAATACGGTTGAGCAAACTCAATCGCACGATCAAGCACCTGACCGACCCAGCAGAAGAGCCTGCGGTACGGATTCAAACGTGCAACCAAAGAGCAGGCCAGGCTGCAATCAGCCGTGGAATACCATACGTCCAAACAGGGTGAGGTAGATGAACTCAGTACATCGCTCAGTCCCTCCACCGGCGACCAGCCAAACAGCCCTTGTTCCTCCAGTACAAACTCTAGTTCCGAACGAATCTGTCCCCAAGCCGACAGTGACGACAACGGCAGCACCAGTGAATCAGCCCGTGGCTGAATCCCAAAGCCGCAGTCGGCAGGCAATCAGCCGCCAGAGCCAGTCGAAGAGGACTGGTTGTCCTTCTTCAAGAATTGGATTACTTCATTCTGGCAATCGATCTTCTTCTAACCAGGAGGGATGGCCGACGGATGCACGTCGGTCAGTGAACGAGATGGCTCGATCAGGGAGACGGGAACTCTTTCATTCGCAGGTGTTATTCATTTCCTTGCGGACGAGTTCCTCGGCTTTCAGCCAATCTTCCACGTCGCGCTCCCTGTCGCCCCCGTTGATCATAGAGTTCGTAGGCTTTCTTCGCGATCCGTTCCCTTACCTCATGCGAATACTTCTGCATGGACTCAGGTTCGTGCGAGAGGTTTCGCTCCTCCAGAGGCTGGCTGTCCGGCTTTCTGGTCTTCATGGGCCTCCCTCCTTCGATGACGTAGCCTGTTATCCTTAAAACCAGTCGGTGCTGTCAAGTTGAGCGGCCTGAGCAAGACCAAGGTCATTGCTTGACCTTACCTTTCACACTGTGTGAGACGGCCAGAGACCGTGATGCGAGACGTGCAAGATAGGCGGGGCGATTGAGACGCCTGGTATGTCTGAGGCCGCGCGTTGCGCGAGCACAGAAGATCATCAGACTCCATCCTCATTTCTGCTCCGGGAGCAAGGCGTCACCGCAGGCGTCGTTCGAAATGCTGGTCGTGTGTGGATGTGCGAGAATTAGGCGTGGCCGGTCTTGTGGGCGCGGTCGGCGATCTTCTTGCGGAGGCGGGCTTTTTCGAGACTGATTTCTGCTTCTTTGACTTCGGACGGCAGGCCGCCGGCCTTCAGTCGCTGTTCGGCCTTTTCAACGGCAGCTTGGGCGCGGCCCACGTCGATGTCTTCGGCCTTCTCGGCGATCTCGGCCATGATCGTCACTTTGGTTGGTGTGACTTCCGCATAGCCCCAGAGGACCGCCATGTGGTTGGTCTGATCTCCGACGCGATAGCGCAGCTCGCCGATGCGTAACGTAGAAAGGAAATGACAGTGTCCCGGCAACACGCCGAACTCACCCTCTGAGCCTGGTGCAATGACCTCATCCACCTGCTGGCTCAAGAGCAACTTCTCCGGCGTCACCACTTCTAATAATAACTTTCCTGCCATATCATCTCCTACGTGCTCATCAAAAGGGATGAGCAGGCGGGATGCTCTGACGTGCGCGCATCGACCGAGCACCGTTCCATCGTGCGCGGTCTGCGAGCACAAGAGCGCTCCGCCTGCTTATACCTTCACTCCCATCTTTTCCGCCTTCGCAATCACTTCCTCGATCGGGCCGACCATGTAGAAGGCCTGTTCCGGGAGATGGTCGTATTTGCCGTCGAGAATTTCCTTGAAGCTTCGCACCGTGTCTTTGAGCTTCACGTACTTACCAGGCGAGCCGGTGAAGGCTTCGGCGACGTGGAACGGCTGCGAGAGGAACCGTTGGATCTTCCGTGCGCGGGCCACCGCCATCTTGTCGTCTTCCGACAATTCGTCCATGCCGAGAATGGCGATAATGTCTTGGAGGTCTTTGTACGTTGCAAAACAGACTGGACTCCTCGTGCCACCTTATAGTGATCTTCGCCGATGACTTGCGGGTCGAGAATACGCGAGGTGGAGTCGAGCGGGTCGACGGCTGGATAGATACCCAGCTCCGCAATTTGCCGCGACAACACGGTGGTCGCGTCCAAGTGGGCAAAGGCCGTGGCCGGCGCTGGGTCGGTCAGGTCGTCTGCCGGCACGTAGACGGCTTGCACCGAGGTGATCGATCCACGCTTGGTGGAGGTGATGCGCTCTTGTAGTTGCCCCATCTCGGACGAGAGGGTGGGCTGATAGCCGACGGCGGACGGCATACGGCCGAGCAATGCGGACACTTCTGAACCGGCCTGGGTAAACCGGAAGATATTGTCCACGAAGAGCAGCACGTCCTGGTTCTCTTCGTCACGGAAATATTCGGCGACGGCCAGTCCGGTCAAGGCGACGCGCAGACGCGCGCCGGGTGGCTCGTTCATCTGGCCATAGACCAGCGAGACTTTCGACTTGGTGAAGTCCTTGGGATCGATGACCTTCGACTCCTGCATTTCGTGCCAGAGGTCGTTGCCTTCACGGGTCCGCTCACCGACGCCGGCAAACACCGAGAAACCACCGTGGTGCAAGGCGATGTTGTTGATGAGTTCCATGATGATGACGGTCTTGCCGACTCCGGCACCACCGAAGAGGCCGACCTTGCCGCCCTTGCTGTAGGGCTCGAGAAGATCGATGACCTTGATGCCGGTTTCGAGGACTTCGGTCTTCGTGTCCTGATCTTCGAGGCGAGGCGCAGGCCGGTGAATGGGATAGGTCTTTGTCGTCTTGATGGGGCCCATCTCGTCCACTGGGTCGCCCAACACGTTGATCAGTCGTCCCAATGTCTCGCGGCCGACCGGCACAGAAATCGGCGCCCCTGTATCCTGCACATCCATCCCACGCGTGAGACCGTCGGTCGTGGACATTGCGATACCGCGAACGCGGTTTTCACCGAGGTGCAGCGCGACTTCAAGAGTGATGCGGACGGCCGGCGTGCCGGCGGCCTTATTCTCTTCCTGAATCACTTTGAGGGCGTTGTAAATGTTCGGCAGTTGTCCGGGAGGAAACTCCACGTCCACCACCGGTCCGATGACCTGAATGACTTTTCCTGTGCTCATCTTTCACCTTCACTGAAATGTTGAAATGTTCAATGATGAATGTTATTGGAAGATCTTCATTGAAGTTAAACATTCAACATTTAGCATTGAACATTGATTATTTGAGTGCCTCTGCACCGCCGACGATGTCCATCAGTTCTTTGGTAATGGCGGTCTGACAGGTCTTGTTGTAATGCAAGGTCACTTTGCTGATCAGTTGTCCTGTGTTCCACGTCGCGCAATCCATCGCTGCCATCCGGGCACCATATTCCGCCCGGCCACCATCTTCATGGCATTGGTAATCTTTTGTGTATCTTAAACGCCGCAATTTTACGACGTAGTGATTGAAGACTCGGCATTGTTTCTTAGCTTTCAGCAATCAGCCTTCAGCTCTCAGCTTAATGCTGCAGCCCTTTCTTCTCGCCGCCTTTTGCATCAGAACTGCACCAGTCGTAACGGCTTTCGCCGCTTCGCCACCTTCACCCGCCACTTTGCCCTTCGTGGCCACCTCAGGCTCTTTGGCGCCGTACCCCATCTTCTGTTTAAAGGTCGCGATAATCTCTTTCAGTCTGCCGGTGACCTTGTCATCGATTTTCCCGATGCTCGCGATTTCCTTCTTCAACTCGGGATGGTGCTGCTGGACGTAGTGCAGCAGGTCGGTTTCAAACTGCTAGCACTTTATCGACGGGTACATCGTCCAGGTATCCGTTGACGCCGGCGTAAATCGACAGCACTTGATCGGCGACCGGCATCGGTTTGTATTGCCCCTGCTTGAGCAACTCCACCATTCGAACGCCGCGCGCAAGCTGCCTCTGTGTCGATTTGTCGAGCTCGCTGCCGAACTGCGAGAACGCGGCCATTTCGCGGTACTGCGCGAGGTCGAGCCGAAGGGTACCAGCCACCTGCTTCATGGTCTTGATCTGAGCCGAACCTCCGACGCGGGAGACCGACAGACCCACGTTAATCGCGGGACGAATACCGGAGTAGAACAGATCGCTGCCGAGATAGATCTGCCCGTCGGTGATCGAAATGACGTTGGTCGGAATGTAGGCGGACACGTCACCGGCTTGCGTTTCAATGATCGGCAGTGCGGTGAGGCTTCCCCCGCCGAGCTTGTCGCTGAGCTTGGCCGCACGCTCCAACAACCGGGAGTGCAGATAGAACACGTCGCCCGGATAGGCTTCGCGGCCTGGCGGACGACGGAGCAACAGAGACAACTGACGATAGGCCACGGCGTGCTTGGAGAGGTCGTCATAGACGATCAACGCATGTTTGCCGTTATCCCGGAAGTACTCGCCGATGGCTGCACCGGAGAAGGGCGCAAGGTACTGCATGGGCGCCGCATCGCTCGCGGTGGCCGCCACCACGATGCTGTAATCCATCGCGTGGTTCTCTTCGAGCGTCTTGACGACGCGTGCCACGGTTGACCGTTTCTGGCCGATGGCGACATAGATACAAAAGACGTCGAGGCCCTTTTGATTGATAATCGTATCGACGGCAATGGCGGTCTTGCCGGTCTGCCGGTCGCCGATGATCAACTCACGCTGCCCGCGGCCAATGGGAATCATGGCGTCGATGGCCTTGATACCCGTTTGCAAGGGTTCGCGCACCGACTGACGTGTATTCACCCCAGGTGCCATGACTTCAATGCGGGACGAGAGCGTCGATTTGATCGGGCCCTTGCCATCGATAGGCTGGCCGATCGCGTTCACCACACGACCGATCAAGGCTTCGCCGACTGGAATCTCCGCAATACGTCCCGTGCGCTTGACCGGATCGCCTTCCTTGACCCCGACGTCATCGCCCATGAGCACGGCGCCGACGTTGTCTTCTTCAAGGTTCAGCGCGATCCCGTAGAGGCCGCCGGGGAATTCGAGCATTTCACCGGCCATGGCGCCGTCGAGACCATAGACCTTGGCAATTCCGTCTCCGACTTGAATGACCGAGCCGGTTTCCTTGACATCGACTTGTTTGTCGAAGCCTTTGATTTTTTCTTTGATAATCGAACTGATTTCTTCTGCCTTGATCTGCATGGCTACTCCTTAGTCAACAAACTCTGCATCGCTTGTAACCGCCCACGGACGGTGCTATCGACCACCGTGCTGCCGAGACGGATCTGCACGCCGGCGAGATGGCGGGCATCCGTGTGAAAGGTGACTTCAACTTGGCGCTTGAGCATTGTCGCGCAAGCGATTGCTGATTTGATCTTGTTCGCCTGGGGGTATGGCCGTTGCGGAGGACACGGTGACTTGCTGGGTGCCTTTCGATGCGTCGGCAAGTTTCGCGAAGGCCTCGGCGATTTCAGGAAGAAAGCCGACGCGATTTTTCTTCACCAACTGTTCGAGAAAGGTTTTTCCGACGGGAGGACACCCCAGGCGCGAACCGAGTTCTGCAAGGACGGCAATTTTGTCTTCGGCGCCAAAAGCCGGTGAGGCCACGACATGACGCAATTCGACCGAATCCTTGATCGCTTGACCCAACCCCGTTAAGGCCACACGGGTTTGTTCGATGGTGGATTCGTCGAGTAACTCAAAAAGCGCCTGTGCATAACGTCGCGCCACTGCTGTCTTAATCACTATACGGGTCCGTTCGCTCTTTTTTTTGACAAAGGAGGAAGCCTTCGTGGCTCGCACGAAAAGCAGCGCGCCAAGTTAGCATTGGCGGATGAGGACTGTCAATATGACGGTGTGGACGATGACGAAGCTAGAGTGATTGGATGATGCCGCCGCCCAGCACGCGATCGTTTCGATAGAACACCGCTGATTGCCCTGGGCTCAATGCGCGTTGTGGTTCATGGAAGAGAATACGAAGGGTGCCTCTGAAAGAGACTGGATGGTCGCAGGCGTGGCAGGTGTGGCATACCGGACTTTGACCTCGACTTCTGTTGATCCACTAAGAAGTGAGGAGTCGAAGAGATTCAGATCTGCGACGTCACACTGACTGCGACGCAGTGATTCTTCTGTTCCAAGGACGACAGTATTGGTAGCAGGCTGTACTTGTTGAACATAGAGCCTGCGGCCGGTTGCAATGCCGAGACCTCGTCGTTGGCCTGGCGTATAAAAAGCGATTCCCTCATGGTCGCCTAAATATCGGCCTTCATCGTCCACAAAGGCTCCTGGTTTCTTGGCAGCAGGCGCTTCCTTCTCGATGAAGGTTCGATAATCGCCGTGGCTCACGAAGCAGATTTCCTGGCTTTCCTTCAATTCGTCTGCGGGAAGGCCCAAGGCCTCTGCTTCCTTCCATACGTCCGTCTTCTGCATGCCTCCCACAGGAAAGAGAAGGCGAGCGAGCCATGACTGACGAAGACGGTAGAGGAAATAGCTTTGATCTTTCCTGGGATCGGCTGCTCGCTGAAGAGTCGGCACCCCCGCGGATTCGCCAATGCGAACATAGTGACCGGTGGCCACAAAATTGATCCCGCGTGCGTCCGCAAGCTCGATGAGACTCCGCAGTTTGACGCGCTCGTTGCACCGGACACAGGGATTGGGCGTTGTGCCTTCGAGATAGCCGGCAACAAAGTCGTCGATCACGCCGGCACGAAAGGTTTCTCTGGTGTCGACCACCTCATGCGGGATCTTCAATGTCTGTGCGACATACCGGGCAATACCGACCTTGCAGCACCCACGCTCTTCCCAACGCTTAGAGGCCGCGACCGTTTCGTCTTCGTGTTCCCAGACCTGAAGCGTGACGCCGTGAACGTCGTAGCCCTGGCGAACCAGAAGCGCTGCGGCGACAGAGCTGTCCACTCCACCGCTCATGCCAAGGAGAACTGTAGGGCGAGCCATAGGGCCGCTATTGTACTGAGGAGACGAGGAAAAGGGCTAGAGGGCTGCTCCCTGCAGGCTAATGAGTGGATGCAACAAGGCCGTGGGGACACGTCGACCGAGAGGGCGCGTTCGTTGCTCCAATGATGAGCACCCATGTCACACATGCCATGGAAACTGAGAGCCTTCTTCGATCGCAATGACCGGGGTCCGGATATCGCCAACAAGAACACCGGGCTTAAGGATGTGAATCTTTTCAACGGCAGTGATGGTGCCATTGATCTTGCCGCTATTCATGAGCACTCCAGCTGATATGATCGCCCTCGATTACGGCATGCTCTCCGACGATCAAAGTTCCGGTTGTATATATCTCGCCTTCGACGCGCCCATCAACCCGAACGGTGCCATCAAAACTCACGACGCCCTTGAAATCCGCACCTTTTCCCAGAAGCGTAAAATTCTCGCTGTCTTGCTCGACTTGCTGGGCGCGCTCTTTCATTGCCCACATGATCGCCTCCTAAGGCTCTTCCCGCACATGCATGGCCCGTCGCCACACAAAATGTACAGGTAAAATACCTAGATAGTAATATTCCTTCTAGCCATTGACTCGCTTAATATGAGGGGGCGTGATCACTCCGATGGGCAGCAGCGAGGCATCCCGAGAGAGCTCGCGAACGCCGTGAGCCATTTCGAGTGCACCGTTGAACAACACGCCATCTTCCATTGAAAGGACCGGCGTCTTGACACTCCCATTCATGACGGCCGGAGCTCGGAGCTTGACGCTGTCTTTCGCAACGACATCCCCGGTGATCTTTCCCTTACATACAATGGTTCCGGCGGTAATTTTTGCCTGGATGACGGCCTCTTCACCAATCAGCAGCACGCCGTCAGTATGAATTTCTCCTTCAAGATGTCCATCGATTCTCACCGTGCCGCTATAGGAGATGGTACCCTTGAATTCGACTCCCTTTCCCACAAAGGCACTAATGTCTCCCGCCCCATCGGCAATTGTTGAGCTGGCAGCAACCATGGTAACCTCTTTGCCTTCCTGCTCGTTAGAGCTTGTCTCTTCTCTTTTTTCCTGTCCCCACATGAATGCGCCTCCTCGAGTTGATGCCTCCACTATTCCAGCGCAGTTGTGATGCTGTTATGAGAAATAATCGATCAGAATGCATATGGTCACGAATACGTAGAAGCAACAAGTATGCCTCTACCTCATCATGACCTCTTCGAGCCAGAATGTGGCGTGGACTAGTTCAGAAGTGTCTCGAGAATTCCATCGAGTTCAGGAGGAGAGAAGTAGTGAATGACGATTTTCCCGCCACGTTTTCCTTTTTGGATTATCGACTTTAGTGCCCAATCGTTTTTGTAATCGCTCTTCGACATCAGACCAGGGTGTTCGCCGTAATTCCTTTGTCCCTCGCTTCTTTGCAACTGAGTGAGGACTCTATGAGTTTTTCTGTCTCTCTCACCGATAAGACTTTTGAAACCACAAGCTGGGCGACTCTAAGCTGTTCATTCTGTTCAGGAAGACCGAGAATCACTTTGGCATGTCCCATGGAGAGCTGATTCGTTTCGATCAGTTGCTGGATCTCTGAAGGAAGATTGATAAGACGCACGACATTGGCGATCGATGATCGCTCACAACCGACTCGTTGCGCAATTATGTCCTGAGTTAGTCCAAATTCGTTCATCATCCGATGGTAGGCCCTAGCCATTTCCATGGGATTGAGATCTGCTCGTTGAAGATTTTCTACCAGTGCCAGGACGACAGATTCTTCATCTCCGCAATTGCGAATGACGGCTTGAATCGTTTCCAGTCCCGCTTCTTTCGCCGCGCGCCAACGTCGTTCACCGGAAATGAGCTCGTATATTCCGTCACCCTTGCGGCGCACTAAAATTGGTTGCAGCAACCCACTCTGCTTCAATGAAGCCGTGAGCTCTGCCAATTCTTGAGGAGAAAATGTTTGTCTCGGCTGATACCGATTCGGTACGATTGCATCGATCTTTAGATATTGAACCTCCGATAATTCCTGCACCATCGACGGGTTTGCTGGCGGGCAGCAGTGCGTCGAGCCCTCTACCGAGCGCTTTTTTCTCCATGACTCACAAACTCCTTGGCTAAAGACAAATAGGCTTGAGATCCTGCAGATGCAACGTTATATAACATGGCTGGACGTCCGAAGCTTGGAGCTTCCGCCAGTGCCACATTACGAGGGATCACAGTGCTATAGACGACCTCTTTGAAATGCTCGCGAACTTGCTCAACGACTTGACGCGCCAACGTATTCCTCACATCGAACATTGTCAAGACGATCCCTTCCAACTTGAGCTCCGGATTAAAGGACTGACGAACTCGATCGATATTTCCAACCAAGCGGCTTAACCCTTCCATGGCATAGTATTCACATTGAACCGGGACTAAAATACTCTGCGCTGCGACGAGTGCGTTCACCGTGAGAATCCCCAAGGTAGGAGGGCAATCAAGAAAGATAACGTCGAATAACTGATCAACATCTCGCAAGAAGTTTCGAAGCAGTTTTTCACGCTCTTCAACATTCACCAGCTCTATTTCTGCTCCTGACAAGTCAGCATTTGCTGGCAAAAGTGACAAACCGCTCACTTCTGTGACTTGCACAGCATCATGAAATTTCACATAATTAATCAGGCAGTTGTATACAGTAGTCTGTAAAGAACGTGGGTCAACCCCTAGCCCGCTCGTGGCGTTTCCTTGCGGATCCATATCCACAAGCAAGACACGCTTGCCCAAGAGCGCGACACCAGCAGAAAGGTTAACGGCTGTTGTCGTCTTTCCTACGCCACCCTTCTGATTTGCGATCGCTACAATCTTTGCCATATTTAATGTTGACCGGTCACTCCTTTATGCACTCATCAATAATGTTCCACGTGGAACATACACATATGCTATTGATTATATTATGAACTATTCTTCTCAAGAACTGTGACGAACTCTCTTGCCAGATCCTTGCGGAAGAATAAGAGCTGTTTCGCTCAGCAGATGAAACTTTTCCCATATTTCATGGTTTTTTATTGCCGTCTGTTCGATACAAGATGACTTTTCCGTTCGAAGTCAGCAACGAAGGAATGTGATTCACTTATTTCTTCATACTTCAAGGCCCTTACCACAACTGTGTCAATAACATGGTCGGAGTGGTTGTTTGGCATATTGTTCAATGGTGCCATAAAACGTAGACGCATCCTGAAGCTTTAACAGGCCGATCACTGAGTTAAGAAAAGAGCATTTTTTCTGAATTGGCTCTACTAGAATCAGCCGAACATCAGGTCTCACGATTTTAAGAGGGATACCAGGAAACCCTCCCCCAGACCCAACATCGAGCACCACGCTATTTTGTGAGAAACTTGTCGCGACAAGCGCAACGAGTGAGTCAAGGAAATGCTTGATGATTATTGCTTTAGGATCGATGATGGCCGTGAGATTGATCTTCTTATTCCACTCAATGAGATGAGCGAGATAGCGTATGAACTGCTCCGCATGGATTTCTCCGATTGTCAGCCCAAGTTCCTTTGCGGAGCCAATCGTGAATTCGCGCAATTCTAGATTCATGTTCCACGTGGAACAATTACGTGAATCAGCAGATGAGGTCAAGACATTCTGGAGTGGATAGTATAAATCACTGTCATTCGCTTGCCTAAGATGAGACTTGTCGAAGACTATCTCGACTGGATTCCCCCTTGTATTTTTCGAGCGCCACAAGGAGAAGAGAAATTGCCGCTGGTGTGACTCCTGAAATTCTCGATGCTTGACCAATAGACGAAGGGCGAACTTTTTTTAGCTTTTCAGAGACTTCTCGCGAAAAACCAGGAGTCCCATCGTAATTGAAGGCTACCGGAATGGGCTTTATTTCGAGTTTTTTGAATCGGTCTATCTGTTGAAGTTGGCGCTTGATATAACCTGAATATTTGATTTGCAGCTCTACTTCATCAGCAGTTTCAATATCTTGTAACTGCACTAACTCCAAGTGCCTCTAACAGAGTCTTATAGTTAGCCCCCTGGCGCCGTAAAAGTTGAGCTGCGGTACAGGGCCCAGATATATCCTCAATCTGAACCTTTGCTAGACGGTAACGAACAGCTTCAGTGAGTTTTGGTCGAAAATCTTCAAGGCGTACGAGCTCAGATTCAATTGCTTTCTGTTTTAACTGAAACCTTGCATAGACCTCGTCGCAGATCAACCCAACCCGTCGTCCAGTATCAGTTAATCGAAGATCAGCATTTCCATGGCGCAACAATAGGCGGTATTCTGCCCGTGATGTAAACATGCGATAGGGCTCACGTGCGTCTTTTGTAATGAGATCGTCAATGAGCACACCAATGTAGGCCTGAGACCGGTCGAGCACTAATGGCAACTCGCCTCGAAGCCTTAAGGACTGCATTGATCCCAGCCATGAGACCCTGAGCCGCTGCTTCCTCATATCCGGATGTCCCATTGATCTGTCCCGCGTGGTATAGACCGTTCAGAAGCTTGGTTTCCAGAGTCGGGTGCAATTGCCGTGGAGGAAAGTAGTCGTACTCGATCGCGTACCCAGGCTTGAGCATAGTGGCTTGTTCTAACCCGGGAATCGTTTTCAGCATCGCGGCCTGCACATCAACCGGCAGGCTGGTGGAAATCCCGTTGGGATAAAATTCACGGCTTTCCAACCCTTCCGGCTCAATAAAGATCTGATGACGCTCTTTGTCCGCAAAACGTACGACTTTATCTTCAATCGATGGGCAATATCGTGGCCCCACCGACTCAATAATGCCGCTGTAGAGCGGCGACCGATCCAGATTGCGTTGGATCAATTCGTGCGTTGCACGATTGGTATGGGTCAAATGACAGGGGAGTTGCCGGTTTTCAATCCGGTCTGTCCGATACGAAAACGGTGGCGGCGGATCATCGCCCGGCTGCGGCACCATCACGGAAAAGTCGATGGTCGTTCCATCCAAGCGGGGAGGCGTGCCGGTTTTGAGCCGGCCCACTTCAAACCCCAGGTCGCGCATACAATCGGATAGGTGCTCGGCGGATGCCTCTCCAGCTCGTCCCGCAGGAAAACGATTCAAGCCGATATGGATAAGTCCCTTAAGGAATGTACCTGATGTAAGAATAACAGCCTTCGCCTGTATGTGATCACCGCAGTCCGTCACCACGCCTGTAATCGCACCGGCATGCGTCAGCAAGCGATCGACCGTTCCCTTCGGCGATCGTCAACCCTGCCTGCAGGCGCAGCGTTCGTTGCATGGCATCTCGATACAGCTTCTTGTCGCATTGAACGCGGAGGGCTCGCACCGCCGGGCCTTTACTCGTATTGATGAAGCGAAACTGGATACCGGCTTGATCGGTGTTCCGCGCCATCTCCCCACCCAGCGCGTCGATTTCCTTTACCAGATGTCCTTTGGCAATTCCCCCGATCGCCGGGTTACACGACATTTGCGCGATTCGGTCGCAGTCCATCGTGAGCATCAAGGTTCGCGCACCCATGCGCGCTGCGGCCAAGGCGGCCTCACAGCCGGCATGACCTCCACCCACCACAATGACATCAACTGCCTGTCCCACGTTCGACCTTTTCCTATTTGCCGATACAGAATTCCGAAAAGATCCGACCAAGGATCTCGTCCGTCGTAATGGCGCCGGTAATTTCACCGAGCGCGTCGGCTGCGGCGCGCACATCGATCGAGACAAGCTCCCCTGCCGCCCCCTGCTGCACGGACTCAAGGGCCTGGCCCAGGGACTCACCAGCCCGGCGCAACGCGTCACGGTGTCGCACGTTCGTGACCGTGACGCTCTCTGCTGCCTCAAAGCCCCCGGACAACAAGCTGAGCGCGAAGAGCCGACTTCACCACCTCAATCCCCACACCTGTTTTTGCAGAAACAACTGAATGAAGAATGGCCCGCAAGCGCGGCCTCAGGTCTCCAACTCACCGGTCAAATCGGCTTTGTTCATCAGCACCAGATGCTTGCGATCCTTGACCCCATTCAAGAGTGCCCGATCATCGCTCGTAAGGGGCACGCTCCCATCCACTACCACCAGCAAGAGATCTGCCTCGTCCTGTGCGTCACGTGTCCGTTTGATCCCTTCCTGCTCAACAATATCGTCCGTTTCCCGTACTCCTGCCGTATCGACCAAACGAATCATCACCCCGTCAAGATCGATGGATTCCTCGATCACATCCCTCGTCGTCCCGGGAACGGCTGTCACAATCGCCCGTTCTTGCCTCAGGAAACGGTTCAACACACTGGATTTACCGACATTCGGGCGGCCAAGTATCACGACGCGCGCGCCTTCCCGCAAGATCCGCCCATCCCGTGCCGTCGCTTCCAGTTTCTGAACCACCGCACAGGCCTCATTCACAATACGCACCAGTTCATCGTGTTGAAGAAAGGAAATATCTTCGTCCACAAAATCGATCCCCGCCTCCACATGGGCCAACACTGTCAGGAGAGAGGTTCGAGCTTGTTCCACCTCGCGAGCAAGATCGCCTCGTAGTTGCCGTTGAGCGACATTCAATCCGGCGGATGATGTGGCCCTGATTGTATCGAGCACCGCTTCCGCCTGGGAGAGATCTAACCGTCCGTTGAGAAAGGCTCGTTTCGTAAATTCACCCGGCTCTGCAATCCGTGCACCGGACTCAATACATACCGTGCAAACCAACCCAAGCACCACCGCCCCGCCGTGAGACTGAATTTCTACCACGTCCTCTGCCGTATACGACCGCGGAGCCTTCATATAGACCACGAGCGCCTCATCGAGCAGGCCCGATACGGGCGGCCGATCATGATCTGGTCTCGTTTCTGTCCGTTCGTTCGATGCAGGAATCACAAGATCGGCAAGATGCAGCGTGTGAGAGGAAACCGATGAGAGGGGATGACCAGACCGAACCGAACAACTCGGGAAGCAACGACAAGCGCTTGAGGGCCACTCAGCCGAACGATCCCAATGCCGCCTTCGCCTGCGGGGGTGGCAATGGCACAAATCGTGTCTTCGAGTCCTCCATGCATGACGACTCTTTCACCAGGAAGCGATGTAACAACAATTCGGCATAGCTGAACTTCGATAGCTTGCACGTCTTGGATAAGGGCAGAACACCCCTGCAGGATAGCTGCATGAGGCACGCGAGACTTGCGGGACGAGCAAGAAGTGAGAGACCGAGGTTCGAGGTTTTCGGAACGTCGAATCTTGAACTTCGGACTTGGATTGCCTTTCTCGCATTCCTCGCGCTTCAGTTAGAAGCGCTGGCAACTGTGTCAACGCCCCGACAGGTGACCACCAACAGGCCTCTATCGCAGCGGGCAACTTAACCGAGAAGCGCCTACGCGCTTGTGCTGCCACTCTGCGCAGTTCCTAGTTGGGCGAGAGCCTTGTCGGTCAACAGAAAACGATCCGTCACTAATTGTTGAGTGATAGTCAGAACATTGTTCGTCAGCCAGTACAGCACGAGGCCCGCAGGAAAATTTACGAACAGGAAGGTTAAGCCGATCGGGAGGACCAACATGATCTTCGCCTGTGCTGGATCCATCGTGGTAGGCGTGATCTTCTGTTGAATAAACATCGTGAGTCCCATGAGCACCGGCAGGACATAGTAGGGGTCCTGCAATGATAAATCGGT
>CAVUMA010000013.1:0-135187 GCA_963742465.1 uncultured Nitrospiraceae bacterium
GCGCCAACGTCAATCACATGTTTGTCAAAGAGGGCTGGTGGTATAGAAAGTATGCGCCAGGAGATCGATGCTCGAAGGGCAAGAGCGGGGCGCCCGAGAGACCAGGAAAGGCTTGTGGGCCGATCCGCAGCCGGTGCCGCCGCAGGAGGAGAGAAGGCGGGGTAGGTGAGCGGCGCATGGCGATCCGGCGCCTTCCTCAACCAGCCGCGCGCCTCAAACCTTTCCATTTTTCTCTGGAAGGAGATTCTTGCCTCCTAGAATGCCTCAGGCCTCTCCGAAGTTCTCCCTCACGATCACCTGGGCGCTGCTCATCGAACCGTCACCCTAGGAGTTTCCATTATGTCGTAAAATCGTTCTTCCATTCCCCCGCATCAAACACCTTTTTTACGGCTGCCAGCAATGTCGCTTGATTGATCGGTTTTGACAACAGGTCGGACACGCCTTGCTTGAGGAGAACCCTCGCCCTCTCGGTCGTCACTTCGCCGCTCAACACAATCACGGAAGCATGGGGAAACTGGGATCGGAAATAAGGAATCGCCTCCATTCCGCTCATATTCGGCATCTTAAGGTCGCAGATGATGGCGCCCAAGGCAAACGGGTTATCTCCACGCTTAATGGCCCTGACGCCTGCTTCTCCATCCTCAGCTTCCACCACGTCATACCCCGCCTTTGACAAGATCAGACGCACCGATTTCCTGACGTCCGCTTCGTCGTCCACGACCAACACTTTCCCTTCGCTCATACGACAATCCTCCCTTGTTAAATGCGACCGTTGGCGTACCGTTTTCCACCGATGATTCGGGAGCAAGTAGCATACACGCCGATTGTAATCAATCCCTACGGGCCTGTGGGACCCTGCCGGCATTTCTAACGTATCGCGGGGACGTTGATCTCGTCATGACTTCGCCGCCGTACTTTCGGCAGAACTCTACAACGACGAACCCATGCAATCTTCGATCAAGTTTGTCGTTTTCGAGGAATGACGGGGCGGAGAGATCCGCACCGTGCGAGCATTGAAGAAATTAAGTCGGAGAAACTGCCGGAGGATCACAGGCCGTTCCAGGCTTAGCCCACATTATTCATGAACACATCCTGCTACCATCACCGACCCGCTGCTTCGATACTCTCGGCGTTCATCACTCTGCCGTCATGTGCCGGATAATCTTGCCTTCCACCAAATAGACGACGAGTTCGGCGATGTTCGTCGCATGGTCGGCGATCCGCTCGTAATACTTGCCGATGAACGTAAGGCGGGCCGCCCGCGTGATGGTTCGTGAATCTTCCAACATGAACGAGACGAGTTCTCTGAAGAGTTGCTCCGTGAGGTCATCGACAAAATCGTCGTCCCGACAGACTTTTCGCGCCAGTTCGGCGTCACGATTCACAAAGGCATCCAGGCACTCTTTGACCATCTGGATCGTCCACTCAGCCATTCTCGGAATATCGATATAGGGTTTGAGCTGAGGTTCACTGTTCAACTCGATCGCCCGTTCGGCGATGTTTCCAGCCAGATCGCTCATCCGTTCGAGTTCCGTGGAGATCTTCATGGTCGTCGTGATAAATCGGAGATCGCCGGCCGTCGGATGGTGGAGCGCCAGCAGGCGGAGGCATGTCTCGTCGATTTCGACATCCAGTGTATTGATCGGCAAGTCGTTTTCGACGACTCGAATCGCTAGGTCTGAATTGCGTTCGATCAACGCTTGCAAGACGTCCTGCAATTGAGATTCGACTGAGCCGCCCATCAGCAAGAGTTTCTTCTTGAGATCGTTCAGCTCTACATCGAGATGTCGTTCCATCGGTGCCTCTCGGGAACGTTGCCATGGCCCTTGCTCGCGTGCTCAGCCCGCTGATCTTGTTCGCTCACTCCATCGGGCAGGTTTCATTATTATTGAGCTTAGCCCGAGTACACCGATGATGATCAAGAAGAAGATGAAAGACATCACCAGAAATAACGGGCCGCGTAGTTCCGTAATCATGACAACCCACCTCCTTCGCTCTTAGGAGAAATCCTGTACCCAGTGAACCTGCTTTCACGCCCTACCTGTTATCCTACTTCTCCTAGGAACTTCGCCCCACACCCGTGGAAGCTCAGTTTCCCTACCCGCTCAGCAATCAGCCGCCATTGACCTTTCAGCGATCCGACCATGGCCACCGTGTTCTACCCACGCGCTATCACCAACGCGTTGCGGTTCCCTCAAGATCATGTAAACCATTACAGACCGGATGAGCGCGCGTCTCCGGAACGATCTGACTTCTGCTAGCCAGGCAATGGCTACCCCGCACCATCGCACCGGCAAGAATGGGCGGGAAACGTCCTCTCTCCATTCACGCTGCCGCTCGCAGGTTCGCTATTGAGTGAAGTCTTGTGCTATCGCGGCTCCGATCATCGGCACACAATTAACACACCTGTTACCTCAACCTTGAGGCTACCGTAACAGGCTCCCTCTATTTTTATTGACCGATCACAGCCTGTACGACGAGTCCGTCTGTGCGATCCAGTCAATAAGAATTTCTCATGCGCTGGCGCTCATCCATACTGACAATTCTGCGGCCACTCCTCTCAGGGATGCTGCTCGTCACGGCCTCCTGCGGCGACTTCAGCTCCCGCATCCGGTTTGACAGGTCAGACCTCGCCAGCTTCTGGATCACTGCGTACAGACCTATCACAAGCAACCCCGTCACAGGCCCCTCAACAGCAGGTCGATCAAAGCCAAAGTCAGCTCACTCCCGTGCCGCCTGTGTACGCGTTAGATTCAGCAAGCCTGCCAACACCCACTGGCACAGCGCCAGCTTCTACTGAAACATTCGGAACTGGATCAGTGGGCGATACGCCTCCGAATGAGTCCACCCCAGGACAGTTCTCTCCGCCACCTCATTCCGAGACGACTCAGTTGTCGACCAGTGGGAAAGATAACACTCCCCCATGGCTTTCACGCAACGGACCTCAACCTGAATCGGTCGAGTCGGAGAGCAGGCCTCTGACAAAGTCGGTAACCTTCGGGTGGGAGCCCTCCTCATCTGGAAACGCGACCGGATACAAGATCTACGTCACAACGGTATCAGCCTTGGTGCAGCACGCGTTTGATGCGGGACCAGAGACCCAGTTTAAAGTAGACCTTCCTGTTGGGGAGAAGTACGTTGCTACTGTGACGGCCTACAATGCCGCGGGGGAGAGTCTCCCATCCAGCGATTTCCAGTTCGATCTGTTCTGACTTCTGCAAACCAAAATAGCAGTGACGAATCCGCGATTGCAGCAGAGACGTTCATGAATGCTGAAATTTACACATCATTAACAAGCCTCTAACCGCGGCGCAATGCCGGCCTGGTAGAATCACACCAATACATATAATCAATAGTAAAGGAGGAGAACAGATGGTTACAGTCAATCAACTCATGAAGCGGGACCTCGTGACGGTGGATTCCGGCACCTCAGTCGTCGAGGCCGCCAAGTTGATGAAAACCTGCAATGTGGGTAGCGTGTTGGTGGCCCACGATCACCAGATCATCGGCATCGTCACGGAATCGGATGTGGTGAGGAAATTCGTGGGAGCCGACTGGGGTCCCTACTTTGTCCCCGTCGAAGATATCATGAGCAGTCCGATCGTCGGGATCGAAGAGCGCCGCCCGCTCACCGAAGCAGCAGACCTCATGAATAGGCACCAGACGCACCACCTGGGTGTCACCAAGGGAGGGTCGGTGGTAGGCATCCTCTCAGTCCGCGATTTGCTCCATCCTGTCTCCATCGACGAATTCTAGCCGCTGACACTCCTGGCTAATTTTCGCACTCCTCGTTACCTCAGCAACGGATAAGGAGGTAACGGGGCCCTCGTTTGCTTTTAAGGCGAGGGTCCTGGGTTCGAGTCCTCGCCGGTTCACCACGTCGTCCAGGAGACAGAACCTACCGTCTCGTTCTTCCCGCCAAGCTGTTCGTGGCCAAATGGCCGAAAAAGTTTACGCATCCGTAATCTACTCTCTCGCTTTACGAAACAATAAGTTTGTACGCTAACTTATAGCAGGTGACGAGTTGAGCATCCCCGGAAGGGAAGTCAACAGGTTGAGGAATTTCTTAGAAAGGAGTCGCCCCGCCGATGCATGGAACTGAGCACTATCACAAGCTTGATGGACGGATCCGTATCAAGGTTCCAGAAATCCAAGGCTCCCCCTCAATGGCCGGCGAACTGGAGAGCCAGTTGGCCAAGTTGAACGGGGTGGCCCATGTGCAGGCCAACTCCCTGACCGGTTACGTCCTGGTCATCTTCGATTATCAGGTCATTAGTCACTATCACGTCTTTGCAGTGATCAACGACATCAAATGCTTGAACGTGTAGGCCTCCGTTCCTCCTCGTCCTCACGATGGAATGAGTGGTGTTGTTCGGCACAGGACGTTATGGGTCGTCGATGCCATCCACACGCAAGTCTACGATCCAGTCATCTACCGGCAGCTTGGCCCAGAGAACGGGAGGATGGGACCTCCTTCTGTTGATTTGTGGAGGCCGACACTCTTCGCCGACGTTCTCCACTCCCGTTCTTGCCGCACCGGATTCGGAAGACACGTTGGCCTAAGTTTGCTGGAATCCGTGGTGTGAGGAACTGAGACGTAATCTCCGGAGGTAGACATTGTTTCTCAGGGACACGGCTTCTGGTGGCTCGGCTGAGGATGGTTCAGATCACGCTGCTCGGCCGAGGGGGGTGCAGGCCGGTACGCTCTCAGGAGGCCTTTCACCTGCTTGATGGCCAGAACCGAAATTAGACGAGAGAGGAAATACGAAATGAACGAGGAGGGATTTATGGTCTCTGCTGCCCCTTTTGTTCCGCTGAATAAGTCTGGATTTCGCATGGTTGACATCGATCAGTCTCAGAATAGCTAAACTCGTCGGTTGGAAGCTTGCAACGGAGAGGGATGATTTGATAAGGGTGGCGGGGTGAGCGGACACGGAGGGACTGCGATGACGGAGGCTGAAGAGGCTGCCAGACGAGTGAAGTGGGACGAGCGTAGGTCCATCTCAATGCACCGGCTCACGGTTCCAAACCGGCCTCAATTGCTGGAGGCATTGGGACGCTTAGCTGTCGCCCATACGCATCTGGAGCGGATCTTGCGATACACTGTGAAAACACTCTCTGGACTCTCGGGTCCTAAAAGCCTCGATCCCACAAAACGAAAGCCCATCTCTGATTTGCGAAAGAGGATCAAGAAACGGTTTAAGAAGCACCACCCCACTGCCGCAGAGACGTATCGTCTTGACGAGCTTCTCGAAAAAACCAAACTCCTCTCTGGAAAGAGAAATTCCTACATGCACCGAGCATGGTCGGAAACCGAAGCTGGACAGGTGATCCTGCATGAAGAAGACCATCGTTTGGGAGCGGCTCCACCAGAAGCCGCCATTGAGCGAGTGGCGTCTGAGATTTTGGCATTAGGAAAGCAGATTAATGACGCCCGCCTTCATGGGTTCATCCACGACGTAGTGCAACGCCAGCCGCCTGACGCTCAAGCAGCCCCATAACGGATTCCGCCGGATCGAACTCAGACTGTAATGTTCCCAGGCTTCACTCGTTGAAGGCGCGCAGCCAAGCCGATCACACCAAGCCCCGATAAGAGGAGTATCGCACTTGGGGGCAATGGAACAGGCGAAACACTGGCGTTCGCGATTGAAAATTGGGTGGAGCCACAGGTGAGATAGAGGCAGTCACCATGGTAGATGGTCGCGGCACCGCCCATGAAAGTATATTTGCTGGTATCAAACGACGTGAACAAATCATGCAAATTTTGGCTCGTGCTCAATGATCCATTGGGATCAATAAATTGAAAGCTTGCTAATAGAGCAGGTGGCTGATTTCCAAAGGGAAGGGTTAACGGCAAGTAAAAATAGATCACGTCACCACTAGGTGCCTCAGGGGTAATGCTGACACCGCCTTGGTTGAACGGTTGGCTAGAGGAGTACGAGTAGCCTGACCCGAGCACAGAAACATTGTAGGACTTGATAGATCCCTCAAAGCTCGCCGAACCCGAGGTGGGGGTATAAGGTGCATTCAGATCCACAGTGATTTCTGTATTGTAGGAACTGCCTATAGGGAATAGGGCAAGAGCATTTTGCGAGGCTGCTTGTTGAGTTGGTGTGGGTCCTGGATCGCCTGGTTGGATGTTGGGGCCACCCACACTCGTTATCCTGCCATCGATATGCCAAAGAACTAGCTCGGCGGAAGCTGGTCCGCCAGTACATATGAATCCCATGATCGCTGCCATCACAATGAGTATTCTCATTTTCACTTCAATATTTATGGAATGAACCCGGAGAAGCCCCGCCTGTAGCAACCTTAATGATGGGAATGCACGATAGCGGACTTGACTCACTAGGACAAGCGGTCATGGAGGCAAAAAGACTTAAAAGGAAAGAATTTACCAATCCTTAACTGAAAGCCAATAAGTTCTTCATCATTCTAAAAACCTGGCGCACTTGAGAGCACGGAACACCGGATAAATAAATTGCGGGATTTATTGTCCAGCTCAAGCGTGCCAGATTCTGGTGCGCGAACTGGGCGTCAAACTCATCGGCTGAGATGAGACGAAGACATGGTCATAACCCAGGTAGTTAGAGTCCAAGCCTAGTCAAAGAAACAGGGGTTTAAGAAAGCGTTTTCACGACCCTACTCCAGCCTACTCAGGCTCATTGAGGCCAAGTCTAGCCAAGAGTATATCTTTCGGGCATGAGTCGTACGCGCATCAATGGAGCGCGTCACAACTGTTTACAGACCTCGAGTAGGTTCCTGATATCGGTGTAACGCCAGAGCGAGACAATGGAGACGGTGCCACCTTGACCCAAGACCGCGCTTTCTTCATACGACAGACAAAAGAAGGCGAGTAGCCAAGGACGGTTCAGCGGGTACCGAAGAGCACGAGAGAGCAGTCATTGTCACGAAATCCTAGGAGGGCCTGGTCATGAGATGTACAGCATTCACACGAACCGTCATGGCGGCTGTGGCGGTCGCAACGATAGTGGCAGGCGTCGCAGAGCAAGCGCAGGCTTTCACGTTCGAGGAAGGCGATCTCGTGCTGGCGATTTATGGCATCAACGCGGAAATGCTATATAACCTGGGTCAAGTGAACACTAGGTTGGCGAATGGGGCCTCATACAGCCTGGACGTGTCCGCAGGATTGACTGCGACGCAGGTTGGGATCAATCCGGTCAAATATACGGTCTTCGAATGGGATCTTGTATTGCCTGATGGCCAAGTCATTGCGGCGACACCGTTCTCGGCGTCGCAGATCTCCGGATCTTCCATCTCGTTAGTTGATCAGTTGAATCCTTCGATTCTCTTTTCAACACAGACTCAAACTCAAGGATTAACTTTCACAAGTCAATTGAATGCGGGCGGTAACGGCAGTCTCGGGGGCGCTTGGCCAGTCCGCATGGAAGGCAACCTCGATCAAATGCTCAATCTCATGCAAGGTGATGTAGCTACGAACACGTTTAGCCAAGTGGGCCGTGTGCTCTTGACCAGCGGGGGCCTTGTGACCATCGGCAGCCCTGGGCCAGCTGCAGTGCCCCTCCCCGCCGGCGTGGTACTGTTCGGTACCGGCTTGATCGGTCTCGTTGGGATGGCCCGCCGTGTGGCCGCTGGTCATCGAGCGGCACGGCTCAACTGAGCGTGTACACAGCAGGCCAGGCTTGAAGAAATACCCTGGCGCAAGGAGATTCTGGCTAAAATAAGATTTTCTTTAAGTGAGGTAGCAAAAGAGCACTCAACCCAAACGCCATAAAAAGGAATGTTGGCGGTAACGGAACCGGTGTTAATTCAAAGGCCACATCATGACCTGGGGTCCCCGAGACGGGTTCCCAGGGGCCATTCACGGGATCGGTAAAGCTCCGTTGAACACCGTCTTTGGTAAAGGAACTTTCCCAGAGCCATGTCTGTGGACCTGAGGCATTAAAGATACTGATCCAATAGTGAACATTCCCTTGGAGTGAGAGGGGGGTGCCCAGGTTCGTCACATACTGAACCTCCGCAACTCCGTTTAAAGTGCCTCCAGTAAAAATCTTTGTTGCACTGCTGCCGATCGAATAGGACTGAATTACAGAACCTGGTTTGCCCGAATTATCCGCATAAAACCTCAACGTAAAATTATCCGGATCTGGAGGATTAAAGTATCCGCCCCACCATGTCATACTTCCAATCTGCGCAGGTTGGTCTAATTGAAAGTTGTCAGCAACTGTAAGCGTTTCAGTGTCCGATGAAAATCCGGAAAGAAACCCCCCTCCATGGTCAGGCAATTGTTGAAACAGCACTGTCATTGCTTCAGTATTTTTTAAAGGTGCAAAAAACAAGTGAAAGACAGTCAGGGCGATCAAAAATTTCCCGATCCGCTTCATCGGATACCTCGTTGAGCCGTCATAAAGGTTGAAAATATTGGCTCCATTTGATTTACTATGCTCGTTTCTTTAATCGTCTCTTGTTACATCAAAATCAAAGTCCTATCTGGAACGTGTAAAGAAATTGCTCTCTGGGCGGGACTCGAACAAGCACCTGGTTTTAAGCCAAAAAGACGGATTCTTCGTGTCGAAAGGAGCGCTTCAAAAAGGCTTGTGACGAGCTAATTGTTATCCCTGGATTCTCTTGAGGCTTAATAGGAGACTTTTGAGGGGCCAAATAGAACTGTTTTTGACATTGTTCAAAGCCACGTATCTCACTCCTGTTCTACATATCCGTCAGGGTGCACTGGGTAGAATCTGCTGCGCGACACCGACCACGACAGGTTGAACTCCACCTCGTTGCAGGATACGGATGCTGACGATCGCAATCATTGGTTGGCCATCGTGGATCAATTGTTCCCCAAAGCACGAACAAGGGACAGAAATTGCAATAGCCGCTGTCTCGTCTTCGAGGATGAAATCATACGCGACCGTTGCAGGTCCACAACGCGTTTTGCTGCAAGGATACGGCTCAGCTTTCCGAATATCCCTGGCCTTGCCCCGAAGAGTCACGTCATGTTGGGCATAAGAACTCGGAGAGGCAAGGATTGCTTCAATTCGCACAATGTCACTGGCGAACGAACTATTGAGATATGCGAATAGCAGTACCAATGAAGTGATAATATGGCTGAGAGTTCGGGCTGGGAGCATACAGTTAGAAGCCAAATTCATTTGTTTTTGGAACAGGCGAAAGGATACGTCAAAGCTCTAGAGAAATCGACTTCACTGGTCTTAAGTTCGAAAGAGGTTTTTGAACCGTGTGCGCAGAACAACTAGGCAGGCGGAAAGAGCCTGAAGATCATTTTGAAAGTTCTGTCTATTGTACGAAGTGGTGAGCCGGATGGGACTCGAACCCAAGGCCCTCGCCTTAAACGAGCTAACCCGCATGTTGGGATACACAGATAAAAAGCACGATACGTTACGGCGAACAGATTGAATGTCAGGCGAACTTCTCTGAATTCATTACTATGACTTGCTATCTATGTAGATACGTACCAGATTGACATCAAAACCGTGACCAGAATCGTAACCGCATCCAGACAAAAACTCGGCCAAGCGATTTCTCGAGGAACGGTCATGAATATGCGGGCTAACAAGTTGTAAAAACCATTTCAGCACAGCAGAATTTCGATGACCTGCACGTCTGGGGCATGCTCGGTCTATCTGGTTCATCTGGTTAGTTTCGTTCACCCCCCCCCCGGAAGACTGAACAGACCATATCCTCTCGTCGAGCTAGGACAAAGGGCTGTAACAAAATTGGCGATCGTTCAGCGATCCAGCCACGGCCCAAAGAGAGACGAACCGGCCGATTTCACTCCTGATTCGAAAACACGCCCACTCGGCGTCAATTGGATGGAGAAACGCGAACTTCAACTCACCATCCTTTAGGACCGCCAACGTGGTCCACTCCGGATTGACGGAGCTCGAAACTTCGATCCGGCTGCGCTGGTTGGAGAAACCATTCCAATTCTCCCAGGTCAATTGAAAGCCGGGCCGCATGACCGCCAGTCGAACCAACTGAGGTTCAAGAATCAACGCAGGAAGCGGAATCGGCTGATCAATCGACGTGGCTTGCGTCGGGGGAAAGCAAAACTGACGGTCATTTGGTCCGCCCGCCTGCGCCCACAGAGACACGACAGCGCCGCTTTCCGCCCTCACTCGATAGCACACCCATTCAACATCGACTGGATGAAAATAGGAGAGCCTTGTGGCCCTTGGAGGAAGCACAGCCAATGTGGTCCAGTTCGGTTTGAGCGAGCTTGCGATTTCAATCCGGTGAGACACCTGATAAAGATTGGTATCAGCCCAGGCGAGTTGAAACCCCGGCTCCCTCACCGTCAACTGAACAGCCGCAGGTTCTGAGACCTGCGCAAGAGACACGGGGGACGGAAGTGCCGTGAGTTCAAGCGGTAATTCTATCGAACGTGCGCTCTCGTTTCCACTTGCATCGTAGGCGGTGACCGCGACAAACCATCGCCCGTTCGTGGTCGCCCCGACACGTGAACATGAAACCTGCGTAACGTTTCCCACATCTGAGTTCTGAGTGAGTACACCCGGGAATCGGCCTAGGTGCACACGATACCCGGCAAGGTCAAGCTCAGGATTGGCGTCCCAGACGAGCACGCAATCCTGATGAAAAACCGCACCTGCAGCAGGCGCCAGATCACATTGGCCCATGACTGCTGTGATAATCGCGCACACAGCCATGATTCGAGTGAGGTACTCAAACATCCGGAATCCTCTCATCTTCACATCGCTTACAAGAACTTCACTCCCTTGGTCACTCCAAGCGGAAATGCCGCGACAAAGCGAGTGTCTGAACTTTCTTCTGCACGCTCAATGGCTTATTGGTCCGACTCAGGCTGGCCCAGCATCACATGGCCGCTCGGCCGAGGATTATATTACATCGAAGCGACTCTATGACCACCGGTTGTATCATCGCGAAAGATGGTATCGGAGCGCTGGTAACCCCTTCGATCTCCGCATGGTTCATCTCAGGCGTTTTTTGCTGGTTGCCTGAGTGGGCTCCCAGCGATTCACTACGCGCGCAGTTTGTAGCCCACGCCCCTGACTGTGAGGAGAAATCTCGGACTGGCGGGGTCCTGCTCGATCTTCTGTCGCAGTGAATGAATGTGCACATCGAGCGCGTGCTCTTCGAGGGCATAGCCTTCTCCCCAGACCCGGTTGAGCATCTCCTGGCGAGAGAACACGCGGCGGGGTGATTCGAGGAACTGCCTGAGAATCTGGAATTCTTTCGGGGTCAGATTCGACGGCATGGCCGCTGACCTGGACTTCATGACGATCGAGGTCCATCCGAAGATTCCCCGCGCTATACTGGATGTTCGCTGTGACGCTAGTCTCTCGGCGTCGGAGGATGGCGCGCGCTCTCGCAACCAGCTCGCGGACACTCTGACTGCACACGACCAAATCTATATCCTGATCATATTCTTCAATACAGTCTTCATCCTGACAGGGGATGCTTCCCTCCTGCACAGCGACGATCGAGACCGTGGTCAGTGTTCTGATCCGGCGGAAGTTGGCGATGGAGCTGGAGCGACGGTCGAGAATAATCAAGGATGGGATGTTCGCTTTTGCCTCTGTCAGAGCGAGGGACTCCGTGGTCACCACCGTGCTGCGATACCCGCTCGTTTCTAGCGCCTTCTTCAACGACTGCGCGAACGACTCGGATTTCAGAAAGATGAGCACCGAGTCGCTAGCCGTGGATGATTTTTCGTTCAACATTGCACTATGATAATAAGAACAGGCCAACAACAAATTATTACGCCGATATTAATTGTCCGTTAAATCGAACAGGCGCAGGTTGGCCAATCGAACGGGCGCCCAGACTGGAGTTAACACCGAGTTAACAATTCGTTGATCTCGCGGCAACGAAACCCCGGTACCCTCTATGCAGGATGCTGAAAAAGTCCGCCAGTTCGAAGAAGGTTGAGGTTCAGGGTTAGGTTGAGAAGAAGAGAGTCTGACCTTTGCTAAACCTTGACCTTGACCTCAGCCTATCTCAGAAACTGCGACCTTGCTGGACAGTCTTTTTGAGCATCCTGCGGGAAATTTTTCCTGTTGTGTCACACGTGCAAACCATCACAGTTCTCGCGCGCACATTTGGATGATAGAGGGGATGGAGGTCCGACAGACCATGACACAGTATTGCCGAACAGCCTCGGTGGGCATCTCTATTTTCCTTGTGCTGCTCTTTGCTGCAGCACTCCAGGTCTCTGGTCAAGTAATGCCTTCACTGGATCCGAAAATTCCCCCCTATCAGCGAGTGAGCGACCTGACCGGCGCACTCTCCGTCGCAGGGTCGGAAACCATGAAACCGCTGACAGAAGCATGGTCGGCAAAACTCCGACAACTGTATCCCCGCCTCACCATCAAAGTGGAAAGCAAAGGATCCGAGACAGGACTGGCTGCGCTGCTGGAAGGGAAAGTCGAGATTGCCGCGATGTCTCGGCGCATGACGCAGCAGGAGGTCGTTGAATTCAAACGTGAGTTCGGCTATGAACCGACTGAGGTTCCTGTTGCCGTCGATGCACTGGCCGTCTTTGTGCACAAAGATAATCCGATCGAAGGATTGTCTCTCGCCGAAATCGATGCTGTATTCTCCAAAGAACGGCGGCGTGGACTGGAATATCCTGTCAATGTGTGGGGCGACGTGATGTTGTTAGAAGAAGAGTGGGCTGAAGCGCCCATTCACCTCTATGGGCGGAATGGTAATTCCGGTACTGCTTCGTTCTTCAGAGAGCACGTCTTGAACGGGGCTGACTTGAAGAAAAACATGACGGTGGGTGTCGGTTCGGCATCGGTTGTGATTGAACTGATGAGGGATCGATTCGGAATCGGATTCAGCAGCATCGGCTACCGGACATCAGAAATCCGGCCTGTTCCCTTGGCATCAGTCCAGGGCGGACGGTACGTGACGCCGACATTTGAAACAGCGATGGATGGGTCCTACCCTTTGAGACGCAATCTGTATCTCTACATCAATCGGCCACCGAAAGTCGCACCGCCAGGGCCGCTCTCGGAGTTCGTGAAATTCGCGCTGAGCCAGCGAGGACAGAAAATTGTCCTAGACCAAGGGTATTACCCGCTCCCAACGATGGAACTCAACCGGCTGACCATGATGTGGACGACCCCTGTGTCTGTGCGAACCGCAGCCGCTGAAGAACCGGCCAAGACCCGCAACTAGGCTGGCTGATCTCGTCTGTCTTGTCTATTTGGTCTATCTGGTTAGTTTCGTTCAACCAAACAACCAAACAGACCAAATAAACAAAACAAACCAGATGAACAAGATCTGCCTCGTTATTCTTGCCTTCGTCGGCGCCGGACTGATCGGCGCCTGTAGCCCCAGACAATTCACCACCGTCACGATTTACGACAAACCCGCTGCTTACGTCCGATTGGAGTTTGATCGGACGGTGAAAAAGGGAACGGAACACTCGCATCCGATAGTCGCTCACGCCTGAACAAATCGCCGCGGTCCTGGGCGGGGTGAGGATTCATGAGCCCATTGCCCTTGTTCGGGGTGACATCCTGCAGCGGGATCCTGAGCCGCGCGTCCATCCGGCCTTCACGGATAAGGACATCGCGCTCTTCGCACCGCTGTTAGCTCTGGCTCTTAGCAAAGCGACGCCGGAAGAAGTCGTCACCTTCTATCAGACTCGAGACATCTCAGCCATCACGCGAGAAGTCACGTCCGGAGGGCTGTTCGTCCAGGGCGATGAACTGCATCTGATTCTCGCGAACTACCGGTCGCATACCCGCTATATGGCCGACTTCGGTGTCGCCGAAACACAGGACGACCGGCTCACGCCGATGCAATCGCTGGCCCCACAAGATGGCCGTCTTGATTTTGAGCCGGACTCAGCCAAGCGGGAACGACCTGTTGGAGGCTTGGGGAAAATCTTTCAATGGGATCATCGCGAACTAGCGGTGTTGTATAAGCAACTGCCGCCCCGCCCCTTGGTTCAGCCAGCCTCCAGCCTACACAGTCCCCTAGACCGACGCTTGTAGACCGGTTTGCTTGGTCTCAGGAATACGATGTCGGGATGCCAGACATCGATGGATCGTCGATGTGGCAACAGAGAAATACTTCCGCTAGTGCTAAAAGACTGTCTCAGGAGTCCGTATGCAAGGCGAATTGTCCGCAAGCGCAGGCGAGAAGCTTAAGTCGAGGCTAAGGTTAAGCGTCGACGGTTCTTGTTTGCCAACCTAGCATCAGCTTAACCGTCCAATAGCTGACATTTTTCAGCATCCTTCTAGAAAGCTCCATTGGAGTTGGAACCTTAGCAAGTTGCCGGTTTGGAGTTGATAGGGGGTCTGGGTGCACGAGACCGGCGAGGCGGAAAGGCCGCAGGTGTTGACTGGAAGGGTGCCCGAATCCCCCGAGGTTCGCTGCGTCCATGAATAGGCAACGGTCAATTCGAGCGAGCGATTGAACTGATACTCGAGCCCCAGCTCTGTTTCCCGCACCGAGTTTTGCGGCGCATTACTCTGAAGCTTCTGGGCGCCGAAATATTCTTGCCAGCGCACATACGGGAAGATGTTCTGGCAATAGGTGTCGCATTGGTAATTGTAAAACAATTGGACATAGCCGCCGTGCAGGGAACCGAGCTCCACCGCTGTCCGAGCGTTATTCAGTTGAGGCCCCCTCCCAATCAGGTACTCCGCCTGAAGACCGAACGGTTGCGGAAAGACGATAAGATTCCAAGTGACCCGTTCGTCGAGATAATTCCCGCTGTTCGTGACTTGAGGCGAGATCGGCTGTCCGTTCGTCAGTGATGGATTGGTCGGTATGACGGGAGATGTCGAAACGACGACTTGTCCCGTATAGGCATCCATCCCGACCTGGACGATTTGACCGTTGGAAAACTCATAGGGATACGCCGAGTGAAATATCACGTGCTTATTTTTGTTCGCATCTTGCTGATCAATATGCCTGACCGTTGTAGACCCCGATGCCCAGCATGCCGTAGTCGCCGGACCCTTTGAGGCCGCTCTCCACCAACCGACGGAACCGCTCGCGCACCACGGTCGGCGTGTAGTAGAGAAAGACGCCCAGATTGCGCTCATTCGGGACTGCGCTAAAGGTCGCATCATTGCGGTCGAACGCCAGCCGGTTTTGGCTTGACTGCACGGTCTCGAATCCAAACGGGATCTTCGACTGCCCGGGCCGGATCCGCCATTCTTTGTTCTCTGTGAGAAAGATATCGGCATAGGCATCTCTCAGTACCGCCGTGCCTTCCTGATTGTTAGTATTGTTATTGTTGACGACGCCCGCGAATTCAGCCTGCAGATAGACGAACACGCGATCGTGAGGCTGGCCGCTCACAATGAGGCGGGCGCGGCGCAAAAAGAACTCGTTGTACTTGACGATCGAGCGGTCCCCCGGGGAAGTCAGGAGCTCATTATCCGGCGAGAAGTTATAGCGGAACTGGGTATAGCCCCTGACACTGATCTTTTCATACCATCGTTCCCGGACAGGCGCATCGCCGACCCCTCGGCTTTGTTCCATGACTTTCGCTTCCCGTTTCTCTTCCTCCGCTTTCAACTGAACCCACTGATCGATGGTGATCTGCTTGTTTTCGAGCAGGAGGTCTTCGAGCTTGCCGGCCAGCGCCGGAGACCAGGCGGCGAAGAGCCACCCCAGAACGATTATCCCTATCCATACCAATCGTCGAGCGGTCGTCTTCATTCAATCCCCTTCCACACCGGCGCGTCGTAGTGACGGAAAGAGAATATGAAGAGACCATTACAGCCAAGTTACGGCTGTCTCCGGTAATGGTTAACTTGCGCAGAAGATAAGGCTAATGGTCGATCTGTCGGCAGGTGAATGGAGAATATGCCATGGATTCTGGAGCGCCGGTCAACTAGCGCTGCGGAGGAGCTGGCCCCAGCTGCGGGCCAAAGACTTAATCCAAGAACTGCCGCCGGTCACGGTCGCGAGCAGGTCGGACGCCTCGCGGCCTGACAGTCTGCCGAATCGGTCTGTGACGTCACGGTACTCGGGTTGTTCTTGACTCAACGCCTCATAGTGAACCAAGGCATCTTCCGGATGCCCCGAAGCTTCAAGCGTTCGGGCAAGAAGGTACCTGATCTGTCTCCGCTCTTGGGCTATTCCCTGTTCGCTATCCCACAGTTTCTGGAGCGCTGCCGTCGCTTCCGTCATGTGACCGCTTCCCTTGAGGCAGAGCGCGATTTGAGTCCGGGCTTTCACCGAGAGACCGGAGTCACGGCCGGCTTGTTCGAAATAGACCATCGCCTGCTTGAATGCCCCGGCCTCTTTGAACGACACCCCTCGCTTGTAGAGCGCCGCCGCCGCTTCGACCCCTAGGACGGGCTTCGTGACTGCCGAGGGAACCGTCGGTGGCCGTGACAATTCCTCCGTCTGTTTCAACCCGACGGACTCGCGGTATGTGGCGGAAGATTCTACCGATGGAGTCGGCTCGCTCACCGTTGATGACGTGCCAGGTTTCGACACCGCTGAAGTATGTGCGGCCACTTCATCCGCTTCCACATCGAGTTCGCTCAGACTCGGCACGATCGCATCAGGAACCATCCGGAAGGGGAAAAACCCCATCCTATCCCGAACGCGCGCGGCATCGAGGACCGCATGCGCCGTGATCGTCTCAACCTGAGCCGCATATCCATACACCAGGGCATGGTCGCACAGCTGATTCATCAGCCGGGGAACCCCGCCGGCCAACGCAAAGATCTTTCGACAGGCTAGCGTGGAAAACAGAGATCTCCGCCCCCCGGCCACTCGAACGCGATGCCCAATGTACGCGATGGCCTCCTCCTCGGCCAAAGGCTCCAGCGCATACTCCACCGCAATGCGCTGGGCGAACTGTTCCATCCCCGGGTTCTCTAAGAGTTCTCGAAGCGCAGGCTGTCCTGACAGCAGAATTTGCAGCGAACGGCGGCGGCCATCGTTCAGGTTCGACAGCAATCGGAGTTCCTCCAGCATGGCCGATCCGACGTTCTGGGCCTCGTCGAGGACCAAGAGCACACGCCGGCCGGCAGTCTGTTCACCCTCCAAAAATCGCGCGAACTCATGAAAGAGGTCCACTTCGTTCTTTCCTTTGGTCTCCAAGCCAAAGGATGCCGTGATCCACGGCATGAGTCCGCCCAACCCTCCATGCGTATTCGCCAGCATGCCGATGGTCCATTGATGGCGCGATTGATCCAATAACCGGTTCAACAGCGTGGTCTTTCCTGTGCCTGGCTCACCAGTGATCACGATAAACGCGGACCCATTCACCAGCCCATACTCCAACAAACTCAGTGCCATCTTGTGCCTGCTTCCCAGGAAGAGAAACTCCGGGTCCGGCAACAGCGTGAACGGCTTGGTCTTTAGTTGATAGTACGTTTCATACATGGTCGTATTACCCCGAATGCGCCATGAGGAGATCTTTCGCGCGACGCCGAGTCATCTCTCCTCGACCGGACATGTTCAAGACGCCGCCGAGCACCGGCACACTTCCCTTCAACGCCGTCATCGCCCGCTCAACATCGGTCGAACCAGTCCGGCCCTCTTCGACCACCAACAAAAGCGCATCGATGTGGCGAACAAATCCGAGGACATCGGCGCGCGACAACAGAGGAGGCAAATCGAACAGCAGCAGGCGAGCGGGATAGCGGTGTTTGAGCTCTTCCACCAACGCCCCCATCCTGGGCGAAGCCAGCGCCTCCGCGGAGTTCGTGATCGTGCGTCCCCCCGGAAGAAACACAAATCGACCGATGCCAGGATGAACCAGCAACTGTTCGAGCGGAATCTCATCAAACAGATATTCAGTCAACCCCTGGCAGCTCTCCATCCCGAAAGCCTGATGAACACCGGGCCTGCGCATATCCGCATCGACGAGCAGCACCGTGTGGGCCAAATCCATCGCCAGAGCGAGTGAGAGATTCACCGCTGTCAACGTTTTCCCTGCATGTGGAGTGGGACTCGTGATGCCCAATACATTCCACCCTTTCTGACGACACTGTTGTACGACCTGTGTCCTTAACATCTTGTACGCGTCGACAAATTCGCCCCCTTCAAACCCGGTGATCAAACGCTGAGCGCGCATGGTGTCGTCAGTAACCTCAACCGTCTTCGTCGTCGTATAGACAATAGGCGACGGCACCGGGTAAGAATTTCCGGCCGAACGCCGGGGCGCCGGGCCCTCCGATCCATGCTCCTGCTTGAACCGTTCCAGCCCCTGTTTTAGGTATTCCATCAGGCCTCTCCTCTTCTCCCAGGCTCAGCCCAGCTTTCTCATGATTGTGTACCACAGCACGTCCAACGGCATCCACGCCAGATGCAGGGCGACCGCACCAGCCACCACGACACCAATGCCGGCAAGGCCGAAGACCGCACGGCGACGGCCAAGCGCCACGAGTTCGTTCTCGGACGGCAGATAGGGAATGACGGCCAGCGGGACACCTCGCATGGCACGCCCCAGCTGATCGGCTGTAAAGATCCTCCGGTCCACGTTGTCCGCAGCTACGCCGGTTCCGACTCCTCCGGCGATGGCGAGAAACGCACCCAGCAGGAGAATCGCCAGGCGATTGGGCCGATCCGGCTTCTCCGGCAATTCAGGCGGATTGATCAGCGAGAACCGTTCGCCCTTCCGCTGCACTTCCAGTTCGCCAGAGACCTGTGCCTCCATCAGCCGCGAAGTGATTTCTTGGTACTTACGCACGGAGTTTTCACGATCCCGAAGCAGATCCAGATACTCAGGCTCGATCGTCGGTGTCGTCTCCAATCGCTTGGCGTATTCGGCCATTCGCCGCTTCAGGTCTACCCGTGCTGTCTCCAGAGATTGCAGTGAGGCCGTTGTCGAAGCCAGTTGCGACTGAATATTGATGTAGGCAGGATTCTCCGGTTTGACGGTGGACGGCTGCGCCGGCCGCGCCACGGCGGCCCGCAGTTCACGTTCAAGCGAGGCCACGACATTCTGCAATCGCATCACATCGGGATGCATCTCCCCAACCCGTTCCCGCAGGGCTGCGAGCGAAGCCTGCTCAGCCATAAGCCGCTTCGACAACTCTTCCCGCCCATCCGTCGCGCCTGCTTCCTTCTCAAGCGACGACAGCTCCTGTTTCAGCTTGATGAGATCGGGATGGTCGGGTTCGAGGTAGGCCGACACGCTGGCATGTTGGGCGCGCAGCGACTTCAACCGCTCGCTCGTGTCCAGCATGCGTTCACCGCTCGCGCTGATGAGCGGCGTATGCGGCTTCAGCGTAGCCAGCTCCCCTTCCAGGTAGGTTTTCCGCTCTTTCAAACTTCTGATATCGCGGTCAGAGTCGATCACTTCCCGTTGGGTCTGATTCATGAGCTGCATATTCAGCTGCACCAATTCGGGAAGCGCCCCATCGGCTCGCTGCTTTACCCCCGCCAATTTGCCTTCCAAATCTTGAATGTGGCGAGAGAGATTCTCAGCCTCGCGCTTCAAGAATGCAGTCGTTTCATGGGCGTGCCGCTCGCGTGTTTTGAGATTTTCACCCAAAAACAGGCTCGTCAGTTCATGCGCCACCTTCTGCGCCAGTTCGGCGCTCTCGCCGTCGTATGCCAACGTGAAGGCAATGGTCGCCTGAGTGGGATTTTGCGTTCGTTTGTCGATGACCTTCACATTCATGACTTCGATCTGGATGTCTTTGACGAAGCGGACCAGCACCTCTTCCGTAGGGCTTCGTTTTCGAAGATCCTTGTAGAGATCATATTGCTCAACGATGTGCCACAACGTCGAACGGCTCAATACTTGCTGTTTGATCGTCTCAATCCGTTGATCGGCATAGGTCGCGATGGCCGACCGGACGAGATCAGACGGGATTTCCTGTTCCTCAATGAGAATAGTCGCCGTCGAGCGATATACCGCCGGCAGGAGAAACGCCAACGCCGCGCTGGCCGCCAAGAGCGCCGCGCCGACCGTGAGAATCATGGTTTTGCGGCGACGCAGCAGTGCCAGATAGTCGTACAGATCTTTTGCGGGAGCTTCCATCGTTCGTGTAGCCTGTGGCGCGCGCCCACCGGTTATCGGGACACCGACCACTTCGGCCCTCCATATGTCAGCATGACAAACGTCGAATTGGCGAAATTCCATTGATCATAGCTGTCCACGGCACGCTCCGCATAGGTGTACGCGACATCGAGAGTCCACCATTGGCTGAATTTCCATGACGCGCTTGGGCTAATATAGGAGTACCTCTGCTTCGGGAAGGAGCCGCCCGATCCTTCGGTAATGATCCCCGACACAAAATAGAGGCTTCCATTCAACGAAACGGTAAGGGCTTCCGTAAGGTTGTGGGATAGCGATCCACTCGCACGATCGGTTTGCAGCAGTCGGCCAAACCCGCTGGGATTAATCTCGCGGCTTCCGTCTAACTGAATTGTGGTCCTCTCAAACCTCTTGCGGAGAGTACCCTTGTAGACCCAGACCGTCTCATGAGCGCTCAAGGATCCTCCTGAAACATCCTGAGTCGAGTTCACGAACCGAACTCCTCCGGATATCGAACCTGTCATCTCATGGCCAAAATCGTGTGTCCATCCGCCTTGCGCACCGTAATTGATTGAGTCTTGCATGCGCGAGGGAATGCTAAATGACGTGTAATCGCCGGTCAGTTGGACTTGATCACGCTCGCGGAGATTATAGGTGACTCCTGTCGTCCCTCCCTGGACCTGATAATTCACGAGACCGAATCGAGTCCCATCTTGATACTGCGCATCCGTGAAATGATAGCTACTTTGCCAGGACAGCCGTTCCGTGATTCCAACTGTAAAACTGGGCATGGCATTCCACAAGTTTCGTTGAGTAAAACCCAAGACCAATCCAGTCTGCTGCAATTCGCTTTGCAAGGTATTGTCGCGCGTAAATCCTCCCTCGAACCCAAACGTATATCGATCCTGCCGGTACGACGCCTTGAGGGGAAAGTAGAGGTTGGTGAAGGCTCGATCTAGATCACCATAGTAGCGGACGAACTCTGCCTTGGCTCCGCCTTCTACCCATAAGGATTCCGTAGACCCTTTGAACTTAAGATCTGGAGTGACCCAGTCGCCCCACACTTGGTTATGGCCGTTAGACAAGATCAGGTTACTGTTATACAGACCTTTCACGCTCAATGACGGTGCTGCCGACCACTCGGCCGCGCCCGCCTCTCCTCTCAAATTGCCTGAGACCAGCATCATCACACCACACAAGCCGGCCAACAGGCGCAACCGCAGCTGGGTCCCCAGAGGCGAACGATTGAGACCGGCATACAATAGTCCCATTCGGTCACGGCACCATCACCACGTCGCCACGCTGCAACAAGATGTTCTGCTTCAGGTCTCTCTCCTTGTGCATATCTCCGTATCGGAAATAGAAGACCTGCTGATCGCCTCCGCCACGCCGCATGATCTTGATGTCGTTCTCGGACGCATAGGGCGTGAGGCCCCCTGCCATACTCAATGCTTGCAGCACATCCGTATAGTGGCCGACCAGATATTCGCCTGGCTTATTCACGCGTCCCAGGACGTAGATGCGGTTACTTAGAACTTTGAGCACCGCGACCATCACATGTGGGTTCGGGAGATACTTGCTCAACCGCTTGGCAATTTCATTGCGGACATCTTCTGCAGTACGGCCTGCCGCGGACACGTCCCCAATGAGAGGGAAGGTGATCATCCCATCGGGGCGTACCACCGTTTCCAGCGTGAGCTGTTCATCTTTCCAGACCGCCACCTTCAACACGTCTTCCGGGCCGAGCAGGTAACTGGGTTCGGCGACCGCGGTCTCTGCCGCTACGCACACGCTGTTCCCGAAAAGACAGAGCCCACCCCATACCATCACTGCACAGATGAGACTGCGTGAAACGTGAACGGACTCAGAGCCTCCTGTGCAGAAGAGCTCTCACCCCGCTACCTCCGCTAACAACGCCTTGGCTGCTTCCATCCCCTCAAACGGTGTCCCTGCTGCCACTGCCTTCTTCAAATGAACGCGGGCATCACCAGGCTGTCCAGATTTCGAAAACGCCGCTCCAAGATGATAGTTCAGTACCGGATGATCGGGCGCCAAGGCCGTGGCTTGCTTGAGCAATCGCACCGCATCACTCCCGTGGTCCAGCTTATAGTGTGCCCACCCCAAGGTATCGAGCAGATAGGGATTCGGGGTCTGCGATTCAAATGCCCGGCTCAACGTCAGGGCACGTTCAAGACTGTGTGGATCGCTTTTGTGATCGACCAGCATGGCCGCCAGATTGTTCGCCGCCAGTATCGACTTTGGGTTCTTCCGCAGAACGGTCTCGTAGTGGCCGATGGCCTCGTCGAACCGGTGCTGCGCACCGAGGCTCACTGCGAGCAGCAACCGCATCTGTTCATTCTCGGGGCTCGCTTGGAGCCCCTTCAGAAGGGCCTCATCCCCCTCATTCACTCGTTTCCCGGTGTAGTGATACCGGGCCAGATGGACCCACGGAGTACTCCACTTCGGATTAAGACGTGCCGCAGTTTCGAAATGCGGGATCGCGGCCTCCACGTTGCCCCGCGTCAGCAACAACTCCCCGAGAAAACCGTCCGCGTAGGGATGATCGGGATGGGCGGCCAATACGGCTTCAAGCCGGGACTGGGTTTGAGCCACCTGGCCACGCTTCACCCCAAGCTGCACGAGGGCCAAGAGCGGTTCCGGCGCCAGTGGGCGTTGCTCGGCGGCCCGGACATAGGCGGCTTCCGCCTTCTCCCATTGCTGTTGCGCTAAAGCCACATGCCCTTCCGCCAAATCCGCGGCAGCTCGATCTGCGCCCGCAGTTCGCAGCTTCGTCAGCGTCGCTTGGCTCTGTCCCCAGTCTTTCTCCTGCGTCTGCAGCTGGAACATCATGCCCAAGAGCGTCACGTTACCGGGATCGCGGGCAATGAGCGGATCCAACCGTTCCCGTGCTTCTTTGATATGGCCGACGGACGCATCCAGCCCGGCAAGCATCACCTGGGCTTCCATCAACCCCGGCTTCAAGCTGAGCGCTCTGTCCAAGGTCTCGCGGGCGAGCATCGTCTCACCCGTCATCAGATAGGCTCGCGCGAGCAACACATGTCCATCAGCCGATTCAGGCTGGTCCTTCACAACGAACCGGAAATCCTGCGTGGCATCTTTCCCGTTCCCGCGCTGCAACGCGATCTTTCCGCGCAACATCAATGCTTCCGTCGATCGGGAGTTTTCCTTCAGCACCTCTTGAATCTGCCGCTCTGCGTCGTCGGTCTTGCCTGCGATCCAATCGAGACCGGCGAGCTTGACCTGCGCCTCAAGCCCTTCAGGCTTCTTCTGATATTCATCCTGAATCGCTCGATAGGTCTCGCGGGCCTTGTCGGCACGCTGTGTCGCTTCATAGAAACCCCCGACTGCAAACCACACTTTGGCTGAACGTGGAAGATCTTTGTGGGCGTCTAATAACGCCGTTTCCGCCTGTTCCAGCCCGCGCCGCTTCGCCACATACTCGACCAGCGCCAATCGACGCGTTTCATTTTCAGGATCGAGCCGGATCGCTTCCTTGAGCACCGCCTCGGCCTTGTCGTATTGCTGCTGCTGATCGTAAAACGCTACCTGCCGCAGCCGGTGATTCAACACCGTCGGTTCCAGCGCAATGATCTGTTGCAACGTGGACCCTGCTTCATCCATGTGCCCCTGCTTGATCAAAGTCGTCGCCAGGGCATCGAGAAGTTCCAGATTGCCGGGTTTGGCTTCCAAGGCTTGACGAAGCAGCGGCAACGCCTCCTCCCCGCGCTGACTGGCGGTATACAAGGATGCGATGAGCAACACCGCGTCAGTGTCAGCTGGCGCCGTCGCGATCAGCCGCTCGGCCTGACCGATGGCCTCGTTCAGCCGGCCTGAAACCGCCGTCACGGCAATCTGCACTGCCTGAGCCGGAACATGCCCCGGCGTCTTCGCCAGGATCCGATTCGCGACCTGCGTCGCCTCCTCCAGCGCGCGCGCTTCCAGATAGTACTTGGCCAGTTTGACGAGCGCGCGATCATGATCCGGGCTCAATTCCACGACCTGCTGATACCCCGCCACGGCGTTGCGCCAATTGCGTTCCTTTTCCTCCACCTGCGCGTAGAGAAAATAGGCTTCGACGTCTTTGGGATCGATTTTCAGCACATTCCGCAGCGCCACGCGGGCTTTGGGGAAATTGCCCTGCTGAAAGTATTCTTGTGCGCGCGAACGATACTTAGCTTTCTGCTCTTCGGGACCTCCGCAGCCGGACAACCCGGCCAGCAGCAAGATCGCGAGTACCACGGACATACCCTGTTTCATGACGCCTGCCCCCCCTTCCACGATCGGATCACGACCACCACGCCCGCAGTACCAATCCACCCAACATCAAGGCCGACACCCAGCCTAAGCGAGTTGCCGCAGATGAGTAGATGTGGAGCAGCAGTTCGAATGAAAAGAACAACACAATCAGTTTTGCGGCAAGAAGACTCACCGGCACCGTGCCCACCGTCATATCCGGCAAGAACGGCATGACGACAGCCAACAAGACAATCAAATAGTCGAGCGGCGTCGTTTGAAACCGGTTCGTACCGGCAAACCGGATGGTCAGCACGACCAGTCCGGCCAAGAGGATGAATCCGATATTGAGGGGAGTCATCAAATCGGTCCCGGAGAGGCGCGGAGAGATTTCACTGTAGTACATCAGGCACGTGCTCCCGACATACAGACCCGCCCGCACCACCCACGCTGTTCCGCGGTTCGAAACCATTGATCCCACCACCGCAATCAGCAGTCCCGCAGCGATCATCCCGGCATCCCATGGAATTTCCTTCGGCATCGCCACCGATGCGATGAGATATAGGGGAACCGCTAGCTGGAGCGCCTTGAACGCATATTCCCCAATCTGCAGTCGCGATGGATGACTTTCCACATGTGCGGAACGTGCTGCTTCGGTGGGAACGTTCTCTCGATGTAACCCGATGTGGCCACCGAACAAACATCGAGAGAATAGCGACGGCCCACAATAGATATACAGCGATCAGGACGACATCCGACTGCCACCGTAATAGATAGGCGCAACTCACCATCACGGCATGGGCAAGGTAGATCACGCTGACTGCTTGGCCATGCGTCAATCCCCTGGCCAGCAGCTTGTGGTGGATGTGGTTGCGATCGCCGACGAACGGGGACCGGCCTTCCATCAGTCGTTGCCCCATGACCCCGATCGTATCCAGCAGGGGAACGCCCCAAATAAACAGCGCCAGCAGAGGGCTGTACATCGTTCTGGTCGAATCGGTCAGCAGAATAGCGGCCACGGCCAGATAGTGTCCGAGAAACTGGCTCCCGGCGTCGCCCATGAAAATTTTGGCGGGATAGGTGTTGAATCGGAGGAAACCCAACAGCCCTCCCAGGACCGCCATCATCAACAACACCAGGAGCGGTTCGTTCGCCTGGTAGGCAAGGTAGGCAATGCCCGCGAAGCTGATGAGCGACAACCCACCGGCCAAGCCATCGAGTCCGTCGGCCAGGTTGACGGCATTCGTCACGCCCACAATCACCAACAGGGTGAGGGGAATGGCCACCCAAGCGGGAAGCGCACGTCATCCACGAACGGTATGGTGTTGAGTCGAACACCGGCCAAGCCGATCACGATTGCGGCTGCCAATACTTGCCCGACGAATTTCATCCGGGGATCGAGGCCGATTCGGTCGTCCCAGATTCCGAACAGGACGATGACGGCGCCGCCGAGCAGACTGGAAAGTATCAGCTGGTTCCTTGGGCGCCCACAACAGAACTGCGGCAAAGGTGGCTAGCGCAAACGCGATCCCACCGACTTTCGCGATAGGAGCGTCATGCGCGTGGCGCTCGCGCGGAACGTCGACAAATTGCAGCCGCCAGGCGGAGGCGGTCAATGCCGGAATCAATGCCATGCAGATAATCAATGAGCCCATGAAACTGAAAAACAAGGTCGTGTCCATTACTTGTCACACCTCAATCCGGAACATAGCGACCTAACAACGGCGTCACGAGGCCAGCCATCGTCTGGAGGCGGCCATCGACGATCTCCTCCGTCTCGCCGGCATAGACCGATGACACCAAACGCACGAGGGCCCCATCAGACCGGTGCCTCGTCAAGGAATCCCAAAAGAGAAAGAACTTCACGAGATATTCGCTGGTGATCAAGCGATCACGCTGTTTGAACCAGTAGTACACGATCTGTTTCTGGCCACCCTTCTGAATCGCGACCCTGTTGACGTCCAGAGCGGGAGCGGTTCCTGAGGCATGGTCCAAGCGCACCGTTTCGAAGGACGTGATCTCCCAACCGCCACCCGGGATACACTGCCTCGGCGAGTGAGACGACAGGCCTTTCTTGGGAGACTGATAGTAGGCCACGTACACATTCACCGGCACCTTCTCGACCGCGCTGTAGTCCGCAAGCACGTAATCGTCCAATTGCAGTGCATCGAGGTACTGCCGCTCCATGACAGAAGAGATGCCCCCCCACTCGCCGAGCTGTAAAGGAAAGTCGAGCAACGACTGCCGCGCTGGAGGAGGGAAATCATGCGGGGCCACCGATGGAGCCGCAAAAGCCGCTAGAATGAGCAAGACTCCTCCCGCCAGCAGGGGAGCCGGCGAAACGCGAGCTGCTGTGGATGGGTGAACGGCGAGCGTCGACGCCGAGACGGCGGCGGCAGGAGGACCGATCAGCTGTGCAAATGGACGACGAGTTGCGCTCGAACCCACTCGAGCAAGGAGCCACATCTCCGCACAGAGTAGCCCGAGACTCGCAACGAAAAAGACCCACCCCTCAAAGAAGTGACTGAACCCTTCTGCCGCGCTCCCGCCATAGGCCTCAACCAATATGCCGATTGCGCCGATCCGAAAGCCGTTCAGAAGAATCGAGATCGGAATGCTCGACAAAACGAGCAGTGCCCGTTTCCAGAAGGATTCGCGGTAGAGATAGGCGCAGAGCAGTGTGAGGGCCATGAGCGGGAACAGATACCTGATCCCGCTGCAGGCTTCGACTACTTGTAACTGAATCGGTCCCAGATCAATGACATTACCTTCTCGGTATGCCATGACACCGACCAATTGGAGACATCCGATCCCCAAAGCCGATGACCACAACTGGAGACGGCTGGAAAGTTCATTCTGGAGAAATACCGGCAACGGAAGTGCGGCGAGCAGATAGAGCAGGGGGAAAGCCAGCAGGTGGATACCGGACAGCCCAATGGCGCATGCGAGCAATCCCACGATCACAATCCATAACGAGAAATGGACTACCGCATACATGGCGGCGAACTCGCCGACGATATACACGAGCAGCCCGACAGCGACAATCGGGAGTCCCCACCACGAACCGCGCCGCTCGACTGTTTGCAATTGGGTCCGTCGAAGCCAGATCAGGTAGAGAGAGATCAATGGAATAAACGGCCCATGGCTGTAGTTGTCATCCTCCAGCCAAGTCTGCATCAAGAATCGCAAACTGTCTGCGTAGAGATAGCCCAGGACCGTCATCACGACAGCCAGCACGCCCCACAACCCCCAGGCACTCATGCCAGTCAGTTGGCGAACCGAAGACATAACTGAGGAAGGCGGTGGTGGAGTGTCGAGGGCCGTGGGGTGAAAAATCATCTGGGTCCTCTCATCACGTCTCGTCCACACTGAGCAAGGATCACGTCGGATTCAGCCGATTTTGGGTAGATTAGTCTATCGCTTGCAGATCGAGCGGTGGCATCACCAGTCTCAAGTTTGTGTTAACTAAATGTTAAAAGAAGAGGGGGGAGGCAAGGGCGACTCAAAGTATCCGGCTTGAGATCAGCTATGAAGCCAGATCAGACATGACTGAAATAGCCCTGAAACATCAACAGCTTCGCTGCATTTTATTGGGCTCTGACGTCTCTAGGAGTAGCAGGGGCTGACTGGTCGAGTCGCCTCATGAACCGTTTTGTCACTTGCCACCAGGGAGCCTCTTCGTTCCAAGATTCCGGTCCGTTATCTCCCCACCCTCCCCAGATCACCACACCATCCGCATGCTGATAGACCGTATTCAATTGTAACTCCCAATAATCCGGATCGAGAGGGCGAAGGCCGAGCACTCGATTGGATTCATGGTACTGCGGCCAGAGAAATGCATAGACCGGTTTCCCTTTCGCTTTGCGTTTGGCCTCAGCAATCTGAGCAATCGCGTAAGTCACCCAGCCTTGTCTGTCGGTATAAAAGGTGTAGATGGAGGGAAACAGCGCGTCGACTCGATCGCTCACACCTTCCAACCGGTCGTTGTCCTGCTGCCACGATTGAAATTCCGCACTCGCAGGGTCGCGAATCGCGCGCCAATAGTCCGGTACCGGCACCGTGCCATAGATTCCAAATGGAACGCCGGGCGCCTCGCCTTTCACCCACGACAGTACCGATAAGAACTTACCGACAGTCGATTGCACCGCGAGCGCATCTCCCTTAACCGGCCACCGCTCGATGTCCAGTACCACCGGCTCCGGTGAACTGCGCAGCTCATACGCGAGAGAACGCACGATGGTCTCTGGAGGCATGGCGGCAGGCGACTGATTGGCGACGAATAGTCGTGACTCATACAGCACTGTGATGGGGCGAACGTGGTAAGCATCGAGAGAGGGCTTGTCCTTGTAGAGGGTTCCGTCAAACACCACGAACGGCCGAGGGACGGATGCCGACGCAGTCGGTTCGATCGCAAGAGGAGAGCGGGACAAGAAGATCCATGCGGTGGCCACACCGAACAGGATCAACACCAGCAGGGTTATTGTCTGTCGCCGCATCATTCTTTCCCGGCAACGACCAGAATCTTTCGCGCGATCTCCTCCTTTTCGCGTAGAAGGACTGGAACGGAGACAGAGTCTAGAAGCGTTCGCCAGTTTTCCAAGGCATGGGCAGCGGGCATACTGTCGATCGAAGGCAAGCCGCGCGCGCTGCCCAGCCTCCGCCGCTTCGTGGCGCCTCTGAGAAAGTCCTAGAATACATTGCGCCAGCGGACCGACTTCACCGATACAGAAATTCCACCCGCATTGTTCGCGCTCCACGAATCCGGGCGATCTCTCCGTCTGGATCGCCTATATGAATGACCGGACGGCCGGCTGCGGCGATGCCGTAGAACTTGCTCGGGACAATCATCCCTTCCAGCGTCGGCCTCAATGAAACAAAGTGCACATCCGGCACACTCAGGCTCCACCGCAAACGATCGATCGGCTGGTACGGACGGAACTGCACGTTCGTCAGGCCGCGCTCCGCCGTTTCAGCTTCGAGCCAATGGCGCGCAATACCATCGCCGATGAACACGAAGGCGATCTCGGGCTCGTCTTTTAAGCGTTCTGCCGCATCGATCATGGTCTTGAACTCGTGAACGTGTCCCATATTGCCGGAATACCCCAGGACGAACTTCCCCTCCAAGCCCCATTCGTGCCGAAGCGGATTGTCCTCCCTGGGGACTGGCTGAATGATCTCGCCATCTGCCCAGTTCTCGATCACTGTAATACGATCGGACGGGACACCTTCGTCACGCAGCCGTTGAGCCATGCGCGCGCCTAGCACGACGTTCGATCGACCCTGTTGCAGCGAGCCGTTACGCAATCGTTTCAGCATGGGCGCGACAAAGCGCACACCAGCAACATCCAGGGAAGTGGCCACTTCCGGAAACAGATCCTGGACCCAATTGACGAGGACACCGTTCTTGATTTTGGCTGCCCACGCGGCGCAGACCGACATCATCGGGGGATCGGTCTTGGCGACCACCACATCGCCCGGCTGGATCGAGCGGAACAATCGCCAGGTCGCGCCGAGATAGAATGTCAAATAGTCGAGCATCCGGCCCCACAAACGCGCGCGTCCGAACCGCGATGTGCTTACACGATGTACCTTCACACCGCAAATCACTTCCTCGGAGAGAAGCGACGCTCCGGGATCGGTATACAGTTGCCCGCCGGTAATCACATGGATGTCCTGGCCGCGAGAGGCGAGATCGAAGGCGAGATCGCTGAGGAGCTGACTCGTCGCCGAGTGGTCGGGGAAAAAGTATCGGTTGACGAAGATGGTTTTAGCCATGTATGCAGAGACGACGGACGCGGTCGCCTCGATTCCTTTCAGATCGGTAATCCTTGTTCCCGCCGTTCGAGTTCTCGCATCTTCAGGACGATCATGTATTCGTAAAAGGATTGCAGCACGCAGTACGTGAATCCGGCCCGGCCGTCCAACCATCCTCGCTGCCACACGTACAGGTACAGAAACTTCAAGAGCGGGCGCCAGGGCAAGCGAAAGGAGAGGTTCTTGAGCGCCCGACGGCGTAGCGCGCGATCGGCGCTTAAAATTCCCGGTTGCGCCTCCGAGGGCTGATGGATCAATTTCATCCCTTCCAGTGCTTCCAATTGCGAATAGCGGTTGTGCTTCTCGATCCACTCGGAAATCCCCTTGCTGAAGTTGTAGTGAACCAGCATCCCGCTCAGATATCCGTGGGGTCCGGCGATGACGGGAACAGGGTTGACCAGCCGCTCAAACCGCACATGAGAAGGACGGAACAAGCGCATGATCATGCCGGGCGGCATCGCGTGTCTGATCCAACGGCCCATGAACATGTTCCGTCGACCGCAGTAGTACGCCACAGCAGACCGGCTTGAATCGTTCGCGATGCTTATCAGTTCTTCTTTTAACTCTTCGGTCATGCGTTCGTCCGCATCGAGATAGAAGACCCAAGGATATTTGAACGGAATCTGCTCGAGCGCCCAATTCTGATGGGCGGACCAATTGTCGAAGCGCCGCTGGACGACGCGCGCACCCATTTCCTCGGCGATCTTCACAGTTCGGTCGTTGCTAAAGGAATCGAGCACAACGATGTCATCGGACCATTTCACCGACTGGAGGCACTCCGACAGATTGGCCTCTTCGTTCAACGTCAGAATGAGAATCGATACACTCATGGCTTATGACTTTGTGGCGATCGCGATCATGGATTTAGCCAGCGCGGGCACGCGGCCCACACGACGAAAGGTGACTGAATGAAACCCGGCTTCCTGGAGCAACTGCCTCAGCGTCGCTATCGACCAGAACTTGATATGCCCGTGATCCCACAACGCCGTGAAGTGACGGTCCAAGCGGCCGGTCAACGCCATGACCAGATTCTTCCAGTAGCCATGATACGGCGTCGACACGATGGCCGTTCCCGAAGGCTCGACGAGATTGAACAGAGTCCGCGCGAACGCACGCGGGTCGTAGAGATGTTCCACCACTTCCAAGCTGATGACGACCGGGAACCGTCCATAGGTGTCGGCGAGATGATCGTAGGCCGATCCCAGTTGCAGCGACAGATGAGGATGGCGGCGTTGCGCCTGCTCAACGCCCTGGACAGAGACATCGACCCCGGTGAGCTGATATCCATACCGCGTCAACACCTCAGCGACGGCCCCATTCCCGCATCCGAGTTCGAAGATACGCTTCCGATCTTGCGGAATGTGCAACGACCCAAGGATCTCCAACAAGGACGGGACGAGATAGTCATGCGACGGATTGAGGTCTCCATCTTCATAGGTATAGCCGGAAATATCGATCGCGGTTTCGCTCATGGTTCTTCCTGCTGGATCTCATATTTCCTGATGATGCGCGCGGGGTTCCCGCCCACTACCGTCCACGAGTCAACATTGCGAAAGACGCTGGCGCGAGCGCCGACCACAGCCCCTTCGCCGATCGTCACACCCGGCCCGACGAACACATCCGCAGCCACCCATGCACGACGCCCGATCTTGATCGGCGCAGTGATGACCGGCTTTTCACTAACCGTATAATCATGGCTTGCCGTACAGAGGAACGTGTATTGACTGACCGTGGCATAGGACTCAAGCGTGACTCGGTCCACCGAATAGCAGTCGACATAATCACCTATACAACTGCCTTCGCCCATGGTCAGATTCCAAGGGGCCCAGATCCTGGCCGATGGATAGGGATGCGCTCCCTCTCCGATGGAGGCTCCGAACAGCCTCAGCAATAACCTTCTCCAACCGTGCAACACACGTGGGCTGGGACGATAAGCGAGCCACCATACAACACCCCACAATACCCGAGCGGCCTTATTCCCGAATGTCTGGGTAGCCGTGTGATGACGCATCACCGTACACCGCCTAATAATCTCGTTTCTTCAAACAAGGCTGACACATCCAGGCCGGGCCTCGGATCTACTCATCCACGAGTACACCGAATACATTTGTTCGGCATAGGAAGCCCACGAGAACTGTTCCTCCACAAGTCGTCTCCCGCGTATCCCCATAACCGACCGTTCCTCATCCGTCATGGCCATGACATCCAGCAGGCCGCGCGCGATCGACGGCGCCGTCGTATCGATACATACCGCAGCGCCGACCGCGAACCCTTGTGGAAGATTGCAATGTGCGGTCATGGCGACGGGCAGTCCGTAGGCCCAGGCTTCCAAGATGCTGACCGGCAAGCCCTCACTGAAGGATGGGAGGACAAAAGCATCGGCCGATCGGAGCACTGAGTCTTTTTCCGTTCCGAACTTCGGGCCGACAAACCGGACAGAAAACTGCAAGTCTTGTTCGGTACACCACCGCTGCAGATCCGCTTCGTGATTCCATTGATCCCATCCGGCAATCCATAACTTCCATCCAACTGCAGCAGATGCACCGTCACGCTGAAGTAATTTCCAGGCCGTCAGTAGATGCACAAGCCCCTTCTTGGGATGAATACGACCGAGAAACAATAGAACCTTCTCCTGTCGGGTGGACTCCGTAGGGCCGAGAGCAGGAAGGTCGATGCCACAAGGAATCACGCACACAGGATTGGTAAGCCCATAACGTCGAATGGCGTCGGCTTCCGCAGAGCACAAGGCGTGAAGACACGCGGCATTCATGAGGTGGCGATGCTCGTACATCACGCCCGCAAACCTCTTCTTCCAGTACGAATGCTTCACAGCCCAGGGATCGAGCATGCCATGAGTGCTGATCATGTACGGCCTTCGCATAAGTTTAGACCACCTGTATGAGGCCACTGAGGGATACATCCATAAGCCGTGATTGTGCAGGATGTCGGGAGCCGCAGAACGAAGTGCCGGCAAAAGATCCGGCGCGTAAGCGAACGGCTTGTATCCCCTGTTGCGAAAGACGCTGACTGGGAGAGGCATCCATGCATCACGATCCTGCGCGAAGTGCTCATCGTCAAGCCCGAAGACGCTGACGCTGGAGCCTCGACGGTGTAATTCGAGAGAGCTCCTTCGTACGACCTCGTGTATCCCTCCGCCGCTGCGGGACAACGCCGCGGCTACCATCCCGATTTTCATACAATTGCCTGTTGAGCTTTCGCCAACATGCGTTTATGAATGAACGTCACATTCCACCCATCAATGCATGTCAAGAGGTAGCCTTGAGTTTTCATGCGTCGAACCTGCCTCAGAATGCGCGTCATGTACTCGTCGTCCATCGGCTGATACCCCTCGTCAAACTCAACACAAAGAATGGCCGGATGGATGTTGCCGTCCAGCAATGACGCCAAAATTTCATATTCAGCCCCTTCAACATCGAGCTTGAGCAACGACACGTCGGCATGGCCGAAGGTCTGCATCAAGGTCTTGATCGTTCGACAGTCGGCTTCGAAATAGCTCTGCGTACGCTGCAAATTGACGATGGAGTGCGAAACATGAGTCGGATTCTCAGGTGAATAGAAACGCATGATCCTGTCCTGATTCCACACGCCAAAGGGATGAAAGTGAAGTCGGTCCAGGCATTGAGGGCCGACCTTGTAATACACGCCGGCTGCACTGTTGTTGATGGGTGTGGGAATGCCGCGATCCATGTTCGTGCGCAACAGTTCCACGTGCCGTTGAGCCCGCGGTGTCGGATCGAAACAATAGACCTCACAGCCGTATTGGTTAATGAGATCGATTTCGAAGCTGATATCTTCACCGGCCCCCACTCCGTAGCATAGCGACTGATGGGACAACAGCCCGACCGGAACGAACCATCCCCCATAGCCTGTTCCGATCTTCTCATGAGGGATAGACACCACGTCCTGAAGACGATTCAAGTCGCGCTGCGCGAAGCGTTGTCCCACCTTTCTATACAGAGCCCGCGCTTGTTTCATGAGCATCGTCAATGCCCCGCCTCTATCGGGTGATCGAGCGGCCCAGAGGGAACGATAGCATCCGGAAAGGTTTGCTCTTTCCCGGCGAGTGGCACGAGCGGACAGTGCTTGGCAATCGCTTCGATAAACAAGCCGGCATGAGTCTTGGTGTTGTATCGGTTGCCGATCATGGACCTACACGCACTCAACATCCCGTGCTTCCTCGGCTTGGGAAACAGTGTGTCAATGATCTTGTTTGCGCAATCGGAGACTTCCCCCCAGCGATAGAACCACCCGGTCTCCTCTTCCCTCACGGCCTCCCATTCCGGAAAGTGCTCCTCGATCCTGTCATGCAGGAGCACTGGCGTACCGTACGCGAGCGAGTGCATGACCGTGAGGCCGGCCCCCGACGGGACGACGGCCAAGTCGCTGGAAGAGATGACGAGGCCAAGCCGGGATTCGTCGTACACCGCACCAAGAAAATGCACCAGCCTGGTAAGTCCCAATTCAGCCGATAGCGATTCCAACCCGGTCGTTCGCTTCCGTCACCAATCAGCACGAGATGGACATTCTTGCCCTGCTGTACGACAAGGGCCAGAGCTTGAAGGAGCGATGGGAGACGCTTCACTGGCTGGAGACGACCCGTAAAGCATATCAGCCGCTCATTCGCTTCAATGCCGAGCGAACGGCGGAACGCCTCACAATCTTGTTCTGTGATGCGTCGAAAGACCGCCTCCTGCTCACAGTCGTCCAAGGAGTTATAGACCACGTGCAAGCGATCCGCAGGGAAGCCCTTCGCGATTAAAAGTCGTTTCGCGTGATCGCCATAGAGTAGCAGGCCACGTGATAGCCGATACAAACATTTTCTCACGACCCACTTCAGCCCAGATTCTTCGCCTTGAAGTCCGTGGGTCCACAGCAACACCTTCGTGCCGAGGATGCGTCCGACCACGGTTATGGCCCAGGCGGTGAGATCGTAGGGACTACCCTGCGCGATCACGACGTCCGGGTGGTCCCGACATACCTTCGAAATGACCCCTGGCTGCCAGGATAATGACGATAGAAAGGATAGTTTGATGGTGTACTGCTTCGCCGGCTCGAATGTATATCCGTTTGGCGCGTCGGATAGTCGCAGAAACGGGACATCGGCCGAGGGATCTGCGAGAACGACAAGCTGGAATCGCCCGTCTGATCCCAGCGTCTCAAGTAGGCGCCGTCGATAATGCGGAATGCAGGCCTGCTGTAGCAGAACGAGCGGCGTTTTTCCGGCTTCTTTTCTCTTGGTCGTGGACTTCATGTCCTGATCCGATCTCCCGAAAGGCTTGTATTGGGGTACACCGGAGACCAGTCCGTCTGCTCCGCTTCAATAACATCCTGATCAATTGCCTGTTCAGAGTGCACTGCCGGCACTGATTTGCTTGGAGAGAGCGACGGACAGAGAATGCTCAGCAAAAATAGCAACGACGTCGGGTTGCCCACATTGATGTAGTACCGCTCGAAAACAGCCAGCACGAAATACCCACAGGCCAGCCCTAATAGGACGCTGTAGCTATATGTCTGAGTCGGATCTTGACTGCGGCGCCAGATCCTCCACATACCTGTGAGCGTGAAATACAATGCGGCGGCAAAGCCGATCAGGCCAATCTCGGCCAGCAATGCCAAGTAGCCGTTATGCGCGGATGTATTCATCTTCAAGAACGTTTCGTGTGCGCGGAACCCGACGCCAAGAAAGGGATGGGATAAGAACAAGTTCCATGCGGCATTCCAGGTTTCCAGACGCCCGGACCCACCTGACTCCAACCCGCGGTGGCGATCGTCAATCGCGAAGAATCCCGTCAATCCGCGAATGACCACGTCGCCGTAATATGCCGTCAATGCCGCCCCGACTACGACGCAACACGCCAAGAGCGTGTAACCCCTGGCTCCCGCAATCCGTCGTCGGGACACCATCGTGACCGCAAGCCCGAAGAGTGCAGCCACGGCGGAGGCCCGGGCACCGGTCAAGAAGATCACTGTCCCCATCGCGACGAGAATCGGAACGCGCACGATGGCTCGGCGAATGGCCATGGCGGCAATGAGAACGGACATGGTGACCAGCGCGAAGCTGGCCGGATTCAAGCTCCCCTTCCCCCCTCCGAGCCGAGATCCCGGCACGTAATCGTAAGCGGCAAATCCCAACACCAGCGCAGTCATGAGGACGGCATACGATTTCAATCCGGTTTCGTAGTGCGCAGCATCCAGGTTGGAATTGAATTGAAGCACCACCAGAATGGTCAGAAGTGTCAGGACGGTATAGTTAATCGATTCGAGCGCAGCCCGGCTGCCAAAGGACGAAAGTCCGCAAAAGAGCCCGAACACCACCAGCCCTGCGATCGCACCTGAGGTGAATCCGTTCGGAACAAAGCGGCAACGGCTCAGCAGAAAATACCCGGCCGGCCACAAGAGGGACGCGAGCATGATGATCTCAAACGTGCTGTTCATTCTGCCCTCCATCCTTCCGAAGAGGGAGCCGGCGAAGAGGCCGGTCAGCCAAAGGCCCAGCACGATGCCGACCCAGGTTCGCTTGTCCTGAAACGGCAGGTCTTGCGTTTCGATCTCCGACGTCATGATCCCTCCGCTAATACGGCAAGACGTCGTCGCAGAAGCCATCCCAGCACGCTCGTTTCGGCGGCCAGAGCGGCCACAGATGCAATAGCTAATCCATCTACGCCGAAGGGAGGAATCAGCCAGCTTCCACACAAAATGAGGGTCGCCCATTTGATGCCATACCCCGTGAGCGGGGTCCGGTAATCGGACAGCGAGTAGAACGAGTTTCGAATGATCCCGTATAAGCTGGCAAACGGAAGCCCCCATACGAGCATCGACAAAATGTGAGCAGTCAAGCGGGCATCAGCTGTTGAGAATTTACCTCTCGCCAAGGCAACTTCGATCAGCGGCTCCGAGACGAGAGCCAGGAAGGCACTGAACAAAAGCGCCACGCCGAACAGCATGGCTCCATATCGGGACAGCAAAGCTCGCCCTTCATGGCAGCCGGCGTGGAATGCTCGTGCCAATTTGGGAAACAGGGTCGTATTGACCGGCGTGGTGAACAATGCCAGAGGCGCGGCTACCATGGAGCCGGCATAAAAAAAGGCGGAAATCTTCCCGGTCCCCAGCCCTGACGCGAAACTCCGTTCAGTCATGGCGATCGCCTGAAACAGCAGTTCGCCGATAAGAACAACCAGCACCGGCCGCCAAAGCTCCCCTAACTGAACTCCCCCGCGGTCCTGTACATCTGTCTTTGAAGATGGGGACCGCCCTTTACCGAGCGCGGACGTGAACCACACGAGGACGAAGAAATGCCCCGCGGCGAATCCCCAAACCAACGCATCGATCCCCCAGCGATCGGCAAAGACCAGAACCGAAACGATCGTTGAGAGCGAGACGACCGACCCAGCGAGAAATCCCGGTGTAAAGCGGCCCATCACGGACAGCCCGCCTCGCATGATTCCGGCCAGTCCGGCACAAGCAATGGGAAATAGCAATAACCGGATCAAACGGACGCCTGTGTCGCACTGATCGAGGGTGAAATGAGGGAAGATGAACTGGAGCACCGGCCTCGATCCAAGGACGAGGATCGTGAGGGCCACGGCGTTGATTAAAAGCAGGACTAGGGAGACCTGTTTTACAAGGGGCGTGATACAGCGTCCGTGCAGCGGCGCTATCTTCGACACGAACACCTGTTCAATCGCGTTTCCCACTTGCACGCCGAACAACAAGTGAAATCCCATGACTGCGACAAGAACGTCGAGATCGCCGCTAAGGCCGAACGTCGAAGCCACGACGATTTCTCTAGCCAAGCCGGCAAGAATTCCGATCCCGGATGCCAAGGAATAGAGCGGAATCCGTCTGAGCAGACCCATCTCCTTCGCGTTGGACTTCAAACTGACCCACAAAGGACCCAATGTGGAGGCTGTTAGCATTGCTGCACCGATTCACAGTGCCGAGCTGAAACTCCTGATTCCGACGCAGGCAGATGTCCGATATGAGCGGCGCACCAATACTCAAGCGTTAGAGCAGAATAAGCCAGCATCGCCATCGGGCCGCCGCGTGGAGAACCATAGGCCATGGATCGGGCAATTTCCGGCTTGAGAATGCCGGCCTGCACCAGCAGTCCGTCTTCGAGGGCGTGGCCGTACCGAGCCCTGACTCCCTGCAACCACTGTGACGAGGGTGGTTGAAAGCCGCGCTTGGGTCTATTCAGGATCCAGTCCGGCACCAGGTCCTTCACCGCGCTCTTCAACCAGGCTTTCGGGGGAAGCGCATGATCGGGACGCGCCTTGCGCAGGCCGATGACGGTTTCAACGAACCGGTAATCGATGAAAGGAAGACGCACCTCCACCGACGACGCCATGCTGAGACGATCCCCCTGAGCCATCCCGTTCTCGATGAGATACGTCTCGCAAATCAGCTTGGTGAAGAGGACATCCAGCCTCGGCCACGGATGGGGAAGAGGTAAAAGGTTTCCACATCTCCGATTCGTAGATCGAATCTCTGAACTTCTCCGTCAGCATGACCGGAACCGAATCACTGATGGTTCGGAGCAAGGGTGACTGATCAAAGAACACGATGCGGTTGCCTGGGTTCTGGCGATCGCGACAATATTGCTGGTATGAAGACCTCGCCCCTGCCGATGACAGGAACCAATCAAACAGAACCTCGTCGCGACCCTATCGGTGGAAGCGTGAGGTTGACATAATCCATGAAGTGAGGTCGTCCCTCAGGTTGCCAGCCGGCTTTCCGGATCGATTGGCGCAGTGCTTGGGTGACCCACGGATAACCCCAAAACAATTCGTCTCCACCTTGCCCCATGAGCATGACGGGCACCCCACGTTCCCGAGCCGCCTTCATGACCGCGTAATAACCATAGCTGGCAATGTCGGCAATTGGATCGTCGGCGTGGAAGACCAAGTCGGGAAAGGCATGAACCATGTCGGCCGTCCGGATTTCCACTTCCTGCAGCGGGATGGATAAGTGGTCCGCCATGGCTTTGGCTTGACGACGTTCGTCATACCGCGGTCGGCCCTCATATCCCACGGTAAAAGCGGTCAGTCGGCCTGGGTAGGCCTTCGCTGCCATCGCCGCCATGACCCCAGAGTCTAGGCCTCCGCTGAGCGCCACTCCTACCGGCACATCAGAGCGAATGATGAGATCACTGACCCGCTCCAATTCGGCTCGGATGACGTCAGCTGGATCGCCCTCCAGCGCGGGCGCATCTTCCATGCTCCAATAAGCCTGTTCCTTCACAGACCAGGGGTGGATGGACAGCGTCAGACGGTGGGCGGCAGCCAGCTTGCGGACTCCTTTGATCGGCGTCGAAGGCTCGGGAACATATTGATAATGGAAATACTGATAGACGGCCGACGGGTCGAGTTCAAAAGTAATAGCCCCGGTTCGAAGCAGGGCTTTGAGCTCCGAGGCAAAATACAGAAGACCGTCTTTCTCGTAAAGATAGAGCGGCTTTTCTCCCATACGGTCGCGGGCCAGAAAGAGCTCTCCTCGTCGCTCGTCCCACAGTGCGAAGGCAAACATTCCCCGCAAGTGATGGACACAATCTGCACCGTGCTCCTCATAGAGGTGAAGGATGACTTCGCAATCGCTCCCCGTCCGGAAGCTATGCCCCCGCCGTTGGAGCTCCGCTCTGAGTTCGACGAAGTTGTATATCTCACCGTTGGCGATCAGCGCGAGCGACTTGTCTTCGTTGTACAGGGGCTGCCATCCGTTGGAGAGATCGATGATGCTGAGTCGCCGCATCGCCAGAGCCACATGCGACCCTTGATAGAGGCCGGACCCGTCGGGACCACGGTGTATCAGCGTCCCGTTCATTCGCAGGAGCTGTTCATGATGGAGGGGACTCAGAGGCGTGGCGGAGATGACGCCGGCAATGCCGCACATGACGGGCAGCCCTTTCCAGGTTTCAGGTGGCCCTCAGTCTACTACCCACCATGAAAGCCTATGGAACGGAACGCTCAAATTTGTGTTAACAAATTGTTAAGACGAGATTACAGGAAGACTTCTGGCACGGCGTAATGGTATGACATCACACTGGATCGATGCCGCCTGAACATCGAACAAGGTCAGCGAGGTATGTCGCTTTTATTGCCCCATAAAAAAGTGGTTCATCACACAGGTAACCGGGTAGTAGTCTGCCATCCTGTTGATAACCAGTCTTCTGTCCTGTAGCCCAAAAGGCAGCGAGGAAACTATCGGCAGTCAGGCGGTCAGCAGTCGGCCTACCGCCTCTCTGGTGACTCCCCATCGCTTTCTATGGCAATCCGACGGAGCCGGCCCGACACGAGGAAGAGGATCTATATACGGCTGGCCGCATCTCTCAAACGGCACAGCAACCTGCGACCTGAGCCAGGTAAACGACAATAGCACCCTGCCTCCGCATGCGCCGCTTGGCGGAAGCACGGCACTGCATTACATCAAAGCTGTGTGCCACGGTGGTCTCAATGGCGGGATGATCGAGATCTTGGTCGACATGGAGGACCGCACGTTGGACGGTATCGGCAATTTTGGATTCTTCTGGTATCAGCCTTCGGTCATGATATCCACTGCGGTGACGGTGGACATGACCACAACACCTGGGTTCTCTCAATTTTTAGAATGGAATTGGGCAACGGGAGCGATCGGACGACGGATGCTGGACGGATGGAACCCGGTCACCTGGCAGGCCGGCGATGAAGTCGCGAATGTCGGCGCCGCATCGATGACCCAGACCTTCGTGGCGTTTCGGATCTTACTCCAGTTGGGTCCGAGTACCTCGGGGACCTTCTATTTTAGCGATCTCATCCACGGGTATTATTCGAAACCGCACGTGACCATTTGGGGTGAGAACAACTTTGCAAGCGTCTATACCGATCTCTTTCCCAATGCCAGCTCAAGACGATTAGTGGGTTCGTATTGCCCGGTCACAAACAGCCTCGATAATCCCGCGCTCGTGCCGCTGGAAGGCGGATTCACCAATGCACAACTGCAAGAGATGGTGGCCGCAGGGTGGACCATCGGCGGGGAATCCACGGCAGGACTGAACTACGTCGACTTTTACACCTTGGATGGAGCGGCGGCTGATATGGACCAGCACCTGTCGGATCTTCAGAGGCTCGGCTATCAACGCCCTATCTTTTGGTGCTACGAAGACGCGAAGCACAATGCCGCGCTCGATGCCTTGCTGGCTGCACGGAACGTGGTTGCGGCTTTCAGCGGTAACATTTTTTCAGACAATACAGGGAGATCTCTATATGGGGGCCTCATCAATCCTTATAATCTCTGGGCTGTTTCCGGGGATGCAGAACCGTTGGCCAATGTGATTGCGGCGATTGATCACGCAGTGAAATACGGTGGACAACTTGGGTTGGAGTATCAGCGGTATGACCAAAATTTCCCCGCAGTCGCCGACTATCTAGTGCAGTTGCGGAACGCCGGGCTGGTGGAAATTACCACTGTCGAGGAGCTGATACGGCGCTGGAAGAACGATCCACGGGGTGGACCTTGACATTGTGGTGATCGAGAACGTGCTACTCGGATTCTCCAAACAACCCTTGACTAGGGGCCAAGCAGTTCGCCCATCTCCGCTTCGGCTAATTCGATGGCGCCGCGGGGAGTATAGTGAACCTCGTCGACCAGCAGTTCGGCCAGCCGGTTGGGAAGGCCGGCCTTCCATCCCCTCTCATCCATCAATCGTCGGGAGTTGACGACCAAGACGTGTGGATCGGCAGCGGCGATGGCTCGCTGTGCGCCTGTATAGCGGTCGTACTCTTCTTCCATCGCTGGAGTTAAACCCTTTCTATAAGGATCGCCCATGAGAATTATGGGGAAATCGGGATCTCTGGTCCAAGCCCGGATCCGCGCAATGAGCGCTTCTGTATCAGTACGGAATGTTTCTGCCGTCACACCTCGACCGACATCGTTGGCCCCGAAGTGGAGGATCGCCGCATCGAATCCCATGGCCTTAAACAGGTCTCCGGCTTCTCCATATCTGTTCAGGAAATCATTGACCGACAAGCCGCCGGCGCTCAGATCCTGAATGACGATCCCCTGCGGACACTGGTCGCTGATGAAGCGAACCCCGATAATGTCGGTCAGCGCGGCGGCAGCACTGCCGAGCAATTCTAGTTGAAGATACCGATGCCCCGCATACGGAAGGGGCGGGGTCGTCACAGACTTAATAGCATAGTCCACAGCATCCAAGCCCATCGTAGAAGTCCCTTCGGCTGAGGGTACCGCATAGTAGTTGGCAGTGTTCGTATCGATCGGTCGAGCGATGTAGTGCACTTCCCCGGAACCCGGGTACGTTGCGGCAAAGATCTCTGCTCGCACCGGACCCCCCGTACAGAAGTAATCCGTGCCTGTAGAGACCAGCGCTTCAGGAGCGACACTTGCCGCATCCTGCTGCAAGATGGTCAACTGACCATACCACTGTCCGTTGATATTCCGATCGCCTGCGGCAGCCGAATGGGCTGCTGCCGAGATGTTTGGTAACTGGCGCGCCGGTAAGATGCGTGTGGGTGAAGCTCCCGGTGCCGCTGCCGCGCCTCGAAGCAGCCAATCTGCGAATGGCACGGCTCCGTCGCCATACGAGCCGTACCCGGCAACAAAGGATTCGGGGACATTTCCATACCGGCGCCACGCCTCGTAATTGAGTCGTGGGATATAGACATAGCCTTTCCCCCCGGGCGCTGTTTCCTGCGAATCCCCCAAGAGCGCAATGCGAACCGTGCGCGTCATCGCTTTCGACCACAATGCCGCAAAGCGACCGGTGACCGCGTGTAGGTGTATTCGACCTTTTCGAATGGGAGGAGGGCTGCCGGCGCCCCTCCGAGGTTTTGATTGGTATTTGACGTTGGCTGGCTCGACGGCTGATCCTTCGATCCACAGCCGTCGAGGGCAACCATCGCGCAACAGACCAATGCCATCAGGCGAAGAGGGCTCCAGGCCTGTCGTTTGTCAAAATCACTGTTCTCAAGTGGCAATGGCATCGTGGATCTCATCCGCCCAACTAGCGCACCGGATACCCTCTATGAATCCCGCTTCACGAGTTCTGTCATCTCTTTCACTTCACCACTTCAAGTCACGATGCAGCCCCGAGATAATCAAAACATCCCAACTAGCCGCCTGGTGAGACTGTGGCTTTATTGTAAACGGTGTAGTCTACTTTGTACGTTCCGGTAGGAGGGCCACGCGAGTCTCAAGTTTGTGTTAACAAATCGTTAAAAGAATTGTGAATGGACCCCTACGAACTATTCGACTACCTCCTGTGCTCTTCCGAGTAGTGAAATCAAGCGGGGCTAGATAGGATTGCCCTCCCGCTCGTCGTCTCACTCCTCATGTCTAATTAGACTTTGAGGGTCTGGGGCATGCGGGGGAGAGGCGAGGATCTGCTGGGCGAGAATAGCAACGGCGCGCTAGCGAGAAAGCGACAGGTGGATGCCATTCCTCGCAATACCAATACAATGAGAAAGGGATTGATGCTGATTTAGCCGACCGACACTGCGTTGCGGAGATGACGAACCGATGTCTCTCTTTGGAGTGCTCGATCTTGACGTTGCCGGGGGACCGGCCTCAACCGAGTCCGTCGGCTGCTGGGAGTCGACGAAGTGATAGATCGTTGGGTATTTGAAGCGTGAACCACGCCGGTGTGCAGAAGAGGGAGAGCGTTGACCGCCGTCGGCAGTGCGTTCGGCACAGACGAGGCGGGCTTCGCCAGGGAGAATGACTTCAATTTGAAACCGACACCCTTAATCGTCATGAGCCGGCAGAGACGGTTTGGATCTCGATCGAGCAACTGCCGAAGCGCATGCACATGCACGTCCAAGGTGTGTTCGCCGATCGCAAAATCAGGCCCCCACATGAGATGAACCAGCTCGGTGCGGCTAAATGCTTTTGAGGGAGCCTGCATAAACGCCTCAAGAAGCACAAATGGCTTGGCCGAGAGCGGAATGCGTTGACCTCCGACTTTGACTTCATGAACTTCGGTGTCCAACTCGACGGACCCGACTTGGTAACGGCCGCGTCGAGACACATCGACGCCGGCTCGCCTGAGATAGGCACCTACTTTTGCGAGCAGAAGCCGGGGTCCCTCATCCGCATAATGCACACCGTCCGCTCCGCGTTCCAGGTCAGCCTGGCAGTCACCTTCGGTGTAGGCAACGCCGGGAGGGACCAATGCAATCATAGGAACATGTCTGAGCGTAGTATCCGTGCGCAGCATATCCCAATCGCTCGCTCTCTGGTCTACCAAGACCAGCGAAACTGGCGTATGGTTAGTAATCGAGAATGCCTCCTCCACAGAGGGAACGACTCGAATGGGATGGCCTGAACGATGAAGCTGCTCCTCAGTCTGCTTGGCAAACGTGGCATCAGGCGACAGAATCAGGATCAGAGCAGGATTCGTTGGCGGGATCGGCCTCACCTGCGAAGATGAAGATATTGCGGCAGCGGGTCTCTTGAGAGATGCTCCTTGCCGAAGGACAATTCCGAGAATCCCGATCAATGCCGGCCCAAAAAGAAAAACCGCTGAGGGGAGCGAAGAGATCGGCTTGACTGGTGCGATGCTCTGTAGCACGAGCGCCCCCGGAGGCAACTGTACTGTCCCGAAAGTGGAGAGATTGTGTGACAGGTCAAATCTGAGTTGGCCGGGGCTCTGGTCGAAAATCCGACTTTGAAATCCGGCGACCGTGGGAACCATTCCATAGAAAGTACCGGCCAAACTCATGGGCCTTACCGTATGAACTCTCGAACAGCGTGAAGGCAGTCACTCCCGTCGACGCCATCCCTTCAGAAAAGTGGAAGCCGTCCCCCCAGTTACGGACATCGGTCACTGCAGCGACTGGTTCGTCCCCGTTGTCCACCGAGAGGATCGTCGCGGCATGGGAACGGATCTGCCACGCCGACAGAGAGGTGCACAAGAAACAGCAGCCCCGCGATGAGTCGAACGTTCGAGCATGTTCCTCAATCCCATCATGTGTTCACCCACATTAGACTGCTGTTTTCATCTTGCGACGGGCGAGACCGACCAAACGCGACCAACCCGCTGCCGAATAAGAACAGCGCGCCAGGCAATGGCACCGCCGCCAATTGGGCGGTTCCTTGAAGCGAGAACGTTCCGGACGTCAGATACGGCACTCCCGGTGAACGAATGCGTCCACGAAACATCGAAGGCGTTCGTGATCTCATTGAACGATCCGGTGGCAATCCCGCCGACATTCAAGGATGTCGTCAGCGGAGTCGGGGGACTCGTCAGCAACCCCGACCAGCCGGTGCTGGTCACACCGGCAAAGAGCGATTGGAGGTTCGCCGTCATGGTGGCGCCCGAGGTCTGCGCGGTCGGGGCGGGAAGATTGAGCGTTCCTCCGCTGCCGGTGAAGATCGAAAAGGTCAGATGCCCGATCGTGATGGGAGTCGAACACATCCGGCAGCGGCTGAAACTGGTTCATGAGAAGCTGCCCGTTCGCCGTGAACGGCCCGGCGAGGTGCCCCAAGGTTCCAAAGTTCAGACTCGATCGATCCACCGGTGATGTCCAGCTGCGTCACGGTGGCAGCCTGGACTGCGGTCGGCGCACACCACAGCGCCGACGACATCAGAATCGCCATCGCGCTCCCCGTGATTGTTCTATAGGGTTTGGTCTTCATCGCTGTCAGGTCTCCCTATGTTCCTCAACCCGACCATGTTGGTACTTGGACCGAATGTTCTTCAGAGTTCCCGGAAGAACGGTTATGCGTTCATCCGGGATGTTATTCCGATATCGTTAGGCCGTTGCCTTCATCTTGCGACGGGCCAAGCCGACCAAACCGATCACCCCACTCCCGAAGAGCCACACGGCGGCAGGGAGTGGGACGGGCGCGGTCGATCCCCACATCGTGAGCTGGTAGGACGGTCCCGTCACAGCGAGGCCTTGCGGATGAAGGTGATAGTCGCGATCTAATCCGAGATTGGGAAGGAACACAGAGAAATGATTGGGACTTGCTGCTACGACCTCCGCGTCATTCACGTTCTCAAAAATGGAGGCGCCGAAACAATTGGATATTGCTGACTGTGGACGTCATGTTGAAGTGCGTGTTGGTGCCGAGATCGAAATTGATCGTATCGAGAAATAAGCCTGCCGACGGGTTGACGTTTACCACTTTCGGGTTGGTGGCGGTTCCGAGGTCTCCCAGGGTGGACCCGAATATGCCCGCGTCGATGGTGACGGCCTGCGCGTTGGCGCTCAGAGCGAGCGCGCCGGCGAAGGCCAGACCGGCTAAGACTCTTTTAAACTTCATGTTCGTGTTCATGGTGAGTTCCTCTCATTGGTTGCTGATGGACTTGCCTTCCGGTCTGGCGAGTCTGCTTGCACAAGTCCCCTGGTCTGTCGCTTCTTCCACTGCGTGTGCTATTGACCGGCCACCTCCTGATTCTCCCCCCCTAAAGAAATCTCCGCATTGAGAAAATTGCTGTCAATGCTCAGGTCCCCTCAGACCGTGATCACTACGGCACTATCACGGTCTATCTATTACCAGAGCGGCCTCAAGACCTGCTACCATCCCTTGCACCAGTTGCTACAGAAATGACGAAAAGTACGATCAAGACTGAGAAATTCATCTCCCGAACCGCGGGAGCCCCCGAAGACTCTCTTTCCCCTAGACAAGCATCATCAAGGAAGAAATTGTTGCATCTGTAGCATCATGGGCAAACATGAGTAGACGAAGGCGTCCATTGCACGTATAGATTTACGGCTGCTGGGCGCCCCTCTGCACCCACAGGTTCGAGTGAATTGACGGAGTCATGGCGGAAAAGATAATTCGTTCTGCAAGTACGGTACGGCATCTCGAAAGACTCGAAGGAGAAGGAAGCCCAGCGTTTCCTGTTGCAGATGGTGCATGAGTAAGTACTGATCTGTAGAGGAATTCGGTGATTCAGAATTATACCAGTGCATCAATGTAGGCATTACGCCGACACAACTTAATCGATGGAGGGTTATTATGATGAATCGTCGTAAGGTCGTTCGGTCGGCAGCCGCGCTACTCGGCGCTGTCGGCTTGTTTCTATCTGTGGGGCAGGCCTCTGCCCATGTGGGCTATGGAAATTCTCTGTTCTCGGATGCCTCGATCATCGATCCCGTTCGTCCTCTTCTCCCGGGGGACGTGCCACAATACGGTACAGGGATTGTGAACGCGACCCCCGACAGAACGGTGTCCAGCAATGCCGGCTGGGTCGCCGGATTGGATGCGCACTACTTGGGCAAACAGTCATGACCAACGGTTCCTCTATTTCAACCTGGCTGGCAGCCACGACGATCGATTTCACAATCACCGGAACGAACACGAACGGAAACGGCCTGTTGAATCCCGGCTATTCGATTTTCCAAGGCGTCCTACTAAACTCCGTGCATGACGGCGCGAGTGGCCCCGCCTCATACATCGGAGCGCAGACCGGCTTCGCCAGCTGGTCACCTTTCGCAGCTGCGAACACTGACATCACGGCCAATGGAGGGACACTCACCACTGAACATTGGGGGCAGTACCGCTCCAACGCGAATTTCACCATGTCAAATGACGGTTTCCCAGGTTCGGCCACTAATGCGGCGAGGCCGCCTACAGCGCAAACGCTGACGTACACTGGCCTCTTTGGCGCCAACAGCACCGGCAATACCATAACCGGTCATTACACCCTCGGCCCCGGCATCTATAGCCTGGTGGTCGGCGGCGCCAATTCTACGGACTTGGCCGCACTACTGTCCCATGCCGAAGCCACGAACGGCGATTACACCACGCCCTCGGGTGCGTTGACGGGGTACAACAATGCGCGCCTGGCTCGGACCTTCAATATCGCATTCAACGTAACGCCTGTGCCGTTGCCGGCAGCGGTTTGGCTTTTCGGAAGCGGCTTGGTTGGCGTGATCGCCTTCGCGCGCAGACGAATGTCTGCCTAAGCCGAGAGTTGTCTCTTCCATAGAAGGGGGAGCTGGCGGGTTCGATCCCGTCAGCTCCCCTCTTCTTTTATCGACCGTTGTGAAAGAGAGGGCCATGAGCAAGACCGTTCCGAACAGCCCATCGTCTTCGCCACATCAGAGGCCAACTCGTGCTGTACGTGACCGTCACGATCACCGGCGCAGCCGTCATGATTCTGGAATTGCTCGGCACGCGGATCATCGGACCTTTTTACGGTGTCAGCCTGTACGTCTGGTCGTCGCTGATCGCCGTCACCTTGATCGCCTTGGCCTTGGGCTACTTACTTCGGGGGATTGATCGCCGATCGATTTCCATCAGTCCGTCTGGTTCACATCATTCTGTCTTCTGCCTTCACGACCGTGACCATTCCCTTTCTGGCTGGGCCGATCCTCCGCGCGACCGATTCACTCGGGCTGCGTGCGGGCGCCTTCGCGAGCGCGCTCTTGCTCTTCATGCTGCCGTTGACGGCGCTGGCGATGGTAGGCCCCTACGTGATCAAGCGCGCCACGCGCGACTTGAGCGGAGTGGGCACAGTCAGCCGGATCTGTCTATGCGATCAGCACGGTCGGCAGCGTGGCAGGAACCCTTGCTGCTGGGATTTTTCCTGTTGCCGATGTTCGGAACCAGGGCAATCATCTTTTCGCTCAGCCTACTCTTGGCCACACTTGCGGTCTTCGTCGCCTGGCATGAAGCACAGAAGAGCCTTGCTCATTCGATCCGTCTGGCCTATCATCGATCGTCAGCCTCGGTCATCGGCTATCGTCGCCGCATCCGGTCTTGCCGCCGCTCGCAGTCAGACCCAGGGATTCACCGTCCAATCCGAAGCCGAAAGCCTCTACGGCTGGGTGCGCGTCGTGGACGATGAGCGGCGCGGTTTTCGTCTGCTACTCTCCGATGCCTCGGTCATCAGCGCGGTGGACCCCGCACAGAATCGGAGCCTGCTGGGGTACCAGGAGATCTTGAGCCTCCTACCCGCCATTCGCCCTGAGACAGCGCGAGCTTTGCTAATCGGATTGGGCGGCGGACACGTCGCGCGGGATCTCAAGTCGCAAGGCATCATGACCGACACGATCGAGATCGATCCGGCCGTCGCAGATGCGGCGCGGCGATGGTTTCACTTCGAACCGACAGGCTTTTTCATCGTCGGCGACGCGCGCTATGAGATCAAGAAGCTCTCCACTCGCTACGACCTCATCATCCACGACTGTTTCACCGGAGGCTCCGAGCCGACGCATCTGCTGAGCCGGGAAATGCTGAACGAATTACGCGCGATGTTGAACGACCGCGGGGTACTGGCCCTCAACTACGTCGGCTTCACAAGCGGCGAAGGGTCGGAAGCCGTCGCGGCGGTGCATCGGACCCTGCAAGATCTCTTCCCTCACCTGCGTACGTTCGTCACCGACAAAAGCGAGTTCACCGATTTCATTTTCCTCGCCTCGCTCAAACCGGTGGCCATCGATCCCCAGACCGGCGATCGCCGCCTTCGGTGGCTGCTGGATCACGAGCACCGGTTTGCAGAGGGGAGCGGCTTCGTCGTCACCGACGACTACAACCCGCTTGAAAGCTGGCAAGTCCGCAAGTCGGAAACCTACCGGAAGCATTTTCTCGAACGCATCGCCTTCGAACTGTTGATACGCTAGGCCCGGCTAACAACCGCGTGAGTCCCATGAAGACAGGCTACGAGGGCTTTCGCCTGCCCAGCCGGTGACTGTTCCCCTAGCCACAGAGCCTCTGGCGCACAGGCGTTTGCGTGCCGTTGTCCCAACGCCCGTGAGGAAGTAAAATGTGAGTGTGGTGTGTCGGAGTCGGAGGAATATATGCGAGTGCTGTCTCGATATCTGATGGTGGTTGCGCTGGGCTCCCTCATGGCGGCCTGTTCTTCGGCTCGCCATATTCCCCAACCCATTGTCGACCGCAGCGATCACACCCTATCGGCCGGAGAGACTGTCGCGGAGGATCTTCGAACCTGCCGAACCGAGGTGCACAAGGCTGCGCCGGTGAGTATCCAGCCCCGGTGGCTTCCACCGCTCGGGGCATCCGCGAACGGCGTTGTGCTCGGAACGGTCGATGTGCCGCATCCGGTCTGGCCGTCGCGCGGCGCCTATCGCCAGGCGATTGAGCGTTGCTTGACGGCTCGTGGCTATGAAGTCCACGGCTGGCAGTAGCCCGGCGCTTGTCATTCAATTGCGTTCGCCGACTGCTCGATCATGAACACAGGATGATCAGCGACGAGCACGTCACCATCACCGACGACGACAACCCAATGGAAAGTCGTCAAGTCCGCAAGGCAGAAACCTACCGGAAACACGTTCGCGAACGCATCGCCTTCGAACTCTTGCTGCGCTAGAAGAGTCTGTCTGGTCAGCTTTTCTATCAGGCCTATTTCGTTCTGGCACTGCTCGGACCGGGCTGACCAGATAGACAAAATAGACAAGACGGACCGCTCTGGACGTACGAGACGTGCACTTCGCGCCTGTCTCGCCTCGCTCGCCGGGCGATGCGCCTGACGGGGGACATAACGACCAGGAAATACTCTTGACGTCACGCGTACTCTTTCCTAGAATACGACGTGATCGTCAGCTACGCAGACCGCCGAACAACAGACTTTGCCCATGGGAAACGGGTTCCGGCTTTCACGGGGATTGAGCGAATGGCTAGGTTGAAACTCGACCGGCTGGAAGCTGCCACGACTCTTCAAGATTTGGCGGTCTTACCTGGGAACCGTTTTGAGACGTTGAAGGGGAATCGGAAAGGGCAATACAGTATTCGGATCAACGACCAGTGGCGAGTCTGTTTCCATTGGCCCAAAGGTTCGCCGGGTCCGGTTCATGTTGAAATCGTCGATTATCATTAAAAAATGGAACAATGGCATGCCTTCTACCCCTATTTATCCAGGTGAGCATTTAGCTGAAGAACTCAGTGTGTTAGGACTCAGCGCCGCAGGCTTGGCCCGACATCTGAAAGTGCCGACCAACCGCATTACCCAAATCCTCAACGGGCGCCGTGCGATCTCTGGAGACACTGCCATTCGACTCGCACACTTCTTCGGCACGAGCGCACAATTCTGGATGAATCTGCAATCCCTTTATGAAGTAAAGTGCGCAGAGCACAAAGTAGGAAAAACCCTTCGGGCCCTGCCCACGATCCAAGGGTTGCGCCGGACCGCCTAGGAGCCTGTCCGACATTGACCGTTCTACTCCGGCGAATGATCCGCGACTATCTGCATAGTTCTCGCCCCGAAAATATCCTCAACGTATTCCAGCGAATACGCCTCCTGTTTTTTCTGGCCTGCGGCCGCTCATCTGGCCGCACCTCCTTCGCCTCGTCACGAAGGCAATGCCGGACAGGCTTCTAGTGATCGAGGACGATAAGGGCTTTCAGCCCGGCGGTATGCCTGAAAATTTTGAAATCGCGGTCGCGGGTGACCAGTGTGGCATGGTGGTCAAGGCACTGTTGAGCGATCAGGGTGTCTGCGAGCTTCGCCTTTGCGCCTCTGCGTAAGATACTCGCCCGCAACAGGCCGGCCCGTTCCCAATAGCGGTCTGTCACCGGAAGCATCGGAAGACCGAGGATGATGGTTCTTGTCTCCGCATCAGGCTTCTCGCAACTTGGCGAGGTCAATGGAGAAGGTGACTTTACCTTTGAGACGGCGCAGTGCCGCATAGGCTCCCGTCGTCGCAACTAATTCGAGTCCTTTTCGAACCGTTGGCGTAATGCCTTGTCCGGTTGCCGCCGTGGCCTTAGCCAGGAGATCTTCCGGCACTTCAATGGTCAACTTCCTGATCTTCATGGCGCGCCTTCCTCTTAATCGCGACCCGGCGGTGGATGTCCTGTGTACCATATGCTAGGCCAGGTGTTCAGGCTGAAGGCTTTCTACATGATCTCGCATCAAAACTTCAGTCTAAAAGCCTTCAGTCTATCTACCTGAGCAGGTGCCGCGAAATGGATTCTGCGATGGTTTAGCTGGCTTTCGCGGTCACGCGCAGTTTCACGTGGGCCTTTTTCTGGAGGGCGGTCACGATACTAAAAAAGTTCTCCGTGCTCGGGTTCCCGCGCGGAGCCAGCATTCGGTGCAAACTCTTACTCGGCTTCTTGAGCGTCATGGCGAGTTCTTCAAACCCGATGGTGGCGTTGATGAGATCACGCAGGATCGCCTTCCCTACCGTGGTATCACCTGCGAAATAGGCATTGAGTGCTTCGGTGAAGAGCGCCTCGCGAAATCGCGGGTCTCGTTGCGCGCGTGCTGCCACTGTATTCTTGAAATCCCGTGTGAGTGCCATAAGTGCCTCCGCTGTGCGTTACGTCTTCTTGCTGCTCCACATCGAACCGATGCCCGTCTTCACTTCTACCACAGAGGAGCGCCAGGCTTTGAAGGCCTTCTTGCTCTCCTTGACGGACGAGCGGGTCCGGCTGCAACAGGCCCCGTTCGACCATCCGCAACTCTTCGTCCCGAACGGCCCCGGCGCTCCGCGCAGCATTGCTCCCGGAGACCGGCTGGCGGAGATTCGGGCGGTTGGCACAAACGGCGGTTCGCCGCAGAAGAAATTCCTGGAACCCTGACCCTCCATATCATCAGTCAACGAGGACCGGCGTCACGAAAACAAAGACGCCGGTCTCCACCGCCTCGGTATCGCTCGACGGATAGGCGCTTTTCCTGATTGAGCCCCTTTCGGTTCTCAAGCCCTCGACAGCTTCGTTACTGTCATCGTCCTTTCACCACGCTTCTCATCTACGGTAGAGTGAACGATCATTCGATGAAACCCTCAACACGACTCGCCACAATTTCATCCCTGCTGGTATGTATTGGCATGATCGGCGTTGCCTCACTTGCGTGCGCAGAGCTGCAGCCGAATCAGGTCGTGATTCTCGCCAATGCCAAGAGTCCGGAGAGTTTGGCGGTGGCTTCGTACTATGCGGCACAGCGCGGGGTGCCAGCCGGCCATATCGTCCGGCTCGAACTCCCATTTCGCGACAGTCTCACGCGGCAGGAGTACGAGGAGCTCGTCGTCGCTCCGTTGCGGCGGGCGCTCGAAGCCAAACAACTCGCTTCGACCACCAAAGTGATCGTGACGACGTACGGAATGCCGCTCCGCATCGAGGCCCCTCGTCTTTCGGCAGACGAGCAACGCTGGTTGGCGGAGGCACAGACTTGGGTCAAAACCAGCCGCGCAAGGTTGGAACAGTTGCAGAGCGCGTTCGAGCAGATGACACCTGGTTTGCCGAAGATCGGACAGTTCTGCGAATGTGCCGGCGCAGGATATTCTTGAAATGGCGCGGACGGCATGGCGCTCTTGCCGCGCGTCGATCGCTCGTGGCGCACGGCCGTGCAGCATGTGCAACAACTTTCTCAGTCAGAATCGGAGCAAGCCCTGCAGGAATTGTTGCGGCTCACCCAGCAATATGGCGGCTGGGGCATCCTCCTCCAGAAAGAGACGGGGACCAGTAGGCCCGGCACCTCCACCGACAACCCGACGATGGCTGCCTGGCGGAAACTCCTCGAACAAACCGGTCCCTACTGGGCAGGACTCGGCCGCGAAGCCGATTCGATCCCAACGGCAACTGATCTACCGCTGGACAGAGCAGCTATTCGGTCTACGCGGCGTGCTGGAACTCGCGAGTGCCGAGGTGGACCTGCTCACCTACACCTATGCCGATGCGAGCCTCGACAGCGAACTCAGTCTCTTATGGTGGGATCGAGACCTCTATCCGGTCGCCTGGCGCTGGGGGAATCCGTTGTATCTCGACTCGGCTCCGACCACTGACGATCTGCCAATTCTCATGGTCAGCCGGTTGGATGCTCCGACGGCTGATTTGGCGAAAGGGCTTGTCGATCAGGCGATGCAGGCCGAGCGCTCAGGATTGCAGGGCACCGTGTACTTCGACGCGCGTGGACTGATCGCTAAGGACGCCACCGACACCTATGGGGTCTACGATCAAAGCTTGCGGGATGCAGCTGAGGTGGTCGACGCAGCAGTCTTCGTACCGAGTCGTGCTGGATAATGCCGAAGCGACGCTCAGCCATCCCGGAGCGGCCCCGGATGTCGCGCTCTATATCGGGTGGTACAGGCTGCGGTCCTATGAAGATGCGTTTACCTTCAAGCCCGGCGCGATCGGTTATCACATGGCGTCGGCTGAGGCGGTCACCGTGCATGATCGTGGCGAACGCGGGTGGTGCAAGAATGCGCTGGAGCACGGAATCACGGCCACGCTCGGCTCGGTGGGAGAACCCTATCTGGATGCGTTTCCAGAGCCGGCCCGCTTTACGACGCTGCTGCTGCACGGGGAAGTATTCGCTGGCCGAGGTCTATTACCTGACGAGCCGCTACGTCAGCTGGCGGATGGTGCTGTTCGGCGATCCGCTCTACAACCCGATGCGGGGACGATCATTCTCGCCGCCGCTCGCTCATTCTCCGACTCCTCTGCCGACACCCCCATCGGAGCGACCGCTCGGCGATCCCCCGTCCAGGCTTGCGCAGAAGCACCGGGAGCAAAAAGATCAGATGGCCACGCTGGTGAAACTCCTGCTCGATGCGGAAACCGGCAGTGCAAAGTCTGCCCGATAAACAGGGGTTCAGGCTGAAGGCTATAAACCTTCTCAGGATTCGGCTGAAGACGGAAGGCTATACATGATCTCGCATCATAATCTATCAGTCTAAAAGCCTTCAGCCTATCTACCTGTGTAGGTAACTCAGATCGATGTCTTACCAGGTAGGGGTGGCCTGGTTATCGCTGGCCACGAGACCGTAATAGTACACGGTGACCTGTTTGGGATTCTTCCCCACGGGAATGGTTGCGGTAACCGTGTTCGTCGACGCATCGATCAGCGAGACCGTGCCGTTGACACCCGCCGTCGCATTCGTCACCACGACTCCCTTCGCCGATCCGGCCCCATGCGGACCGGTAATCCATAGATCCATGGCGTGCATCTCCGCCGCCGGCAAGGCCAGTTCGTGAAACGAGAGAAATGAACGACGGATCGAAGATGAGCAGCAAGTTCTTCCTCAGATTCTGAGCTTGCACGGGATTCAATCCGCCAGCGTCGTTTGATTGCGTCATATAGATCCGGGCCCCATCCGGCGTGAACTGGAAGCGGGCTGGCCTGATGTTGCTCAATTGAGGAAATGAGAGCTCCGTGGCTGTCAGGACCGGCGCGGTCAGGTCAATGGACCCGAATCGTCCGATGACGTGGTCTGGATCGGAGTTCTTGTCCTCACCGACCAAGAATAGGGACTGCCCGTTCGGTGTGATGCCGACTGAATGAAAGACGGTCTGACTCGGCAGAGGAGGCGTGATATCCACTCTTCCTGGTAATGCTGAACGTATCGGGATCGATTTCCACCACGCTGCCGTAGCCTGAGAGATAGGCGTAGATCTTCTCCGTCGCCTGCGACCAGAACATCCCGGCCGGGGCGGCATGGTTCGGCGTCGCCATACTCCCGTCACAAACCGGGAAACCGAGCGCTTGCTCTTTGGCGCTGTCGCAGAGGTCGATGTTAGCCGACAGAGAACTCAGCTCCATCGGACGTCGCCAACGTTTGGATCGGCGAGCAGCGAGGCTGACAATCCCCGTCGTCTTGCTCGACACGAACGCGAGCGCCTGCCGGTTCGGATTCGCCGGCGTCGGGAGCGAAAAGGCCGGGAAGTGCTCCCCTGTCCCGGAGAGACAGACGGTGGTCGTAATATGGGGTATCGTTCCGCCGGCACTCAAGTGCGAATTGTGCAGGACCGTGACCGATCCTCCATTGGGACAGCCTCTGATGGTATCGTGGCCGGTGACCGGGTCGCCTTCGTTCATCGTCAACAGGATTTCCTTGTCGCCCGGATATCGGTAGATGCGCGTCGGACGCTCGCCGAGTCTGACGCTCGTATTATTAGGGTTTACGTCCAAAAAAGTCTCCAGAATCGGCGCCAGGCCCCCGATCGGATCGATGGCGGCCACCTTGTTAGAACTCCGTGTTCGTCACGAAGATCCATTCGCCCAGCGAAAACGTCACGCCTCCGATCGCATCGGCCTGCACCGGACCGAGCGACAGTGTACTGATGACGGGTGAGCCCTTCCCGTCGAGTCTGAGCGTCGTGAGCGTCGTGTCGTCCTGGTTGGTAACCAAGGCCATCGGAGTTGTGGTGGGTGTATTGGGAGGCGGCCCACTGTCGTCGCCGCCGCCGCAGGCTGCGAGGATCATGAGGGCCGACCACAGCGCATGGCGACGGATCGAGTGAGCGCCCAAGCGTTGCTTGTTTTCTGATATGGCGGGGCGCATGGTGATACTCATTTGGAACCTCCGTCTGGCACATTGCTCTGCGGCCGCCTAAAACAGCGGCGGCGTCGCGAAAGACTTTGTCATCCCGGCCACGTAGCTGATCTCTTGTTGCAGATTGCCGTTGAAATCGCGATAGATTGGAATCTGCGTGATGAAGTAGGCTTGCGCGAAATCCCACAGATTGAACATGGCGCCTGTTGAAAAGGCCACGTACGTACTGTTTGTTGTGGGAACCGGGCGGTTGAGCACGTTCCCATCGAGAAGGACCGCACGATTTATCGGAGCAGGCTGGAACTGGTACAGCGCCGCTTCGATATTGTCCTGGGTCTTTTGCCGAAAGTTGATTTGCTCGGTTAAGACCAACCAGGGTACGGTGACCAGATTCAAGCCCGCGTTCAACGAGTATTCCTGCCCGAACTGATAGCCATCGGAGTTGCGCAGGCTGTAGCGCCACGATCCGTTCAGAAACTGATTGAGCCGATGAGGGAGGATCTCATAGGTCTGATAGAATCCCGGTTGGAAACCGAAAGCGCCGCGGCCGATTTGGAGCGTGGACTCTGCGAGCTGACCGGGGGCCGCATCGGCATGATAGTCTCCCGTCGGGAAGTAGACCCCCATCTCCAGTACGACCATACTCCGGAGCGTCGGGAGCAGGTTGTACTTCAACTTCCCCATCACATCGCCGACTCCTTGATTGTCGAAGTTCGTAAGGGCGCCGGCGCCGATTTGACCAATCGACGAGACGATCCTGTACGGCACCATCACTTCGAGCCCTAGTCGATCCGTCAGCCCATAGTTGATGTCCAGCGTGGCGGTCTGGACCAGTGTTTTGAGTTGACTGACCGGATTATTCGCCAGGATCAACTGTTTCGTCTGCTGATTGGCAAAGGGGATGGTATTTGCCCCATCCGGAGGAATCCCATTCGGCGTGTTCGTGTAGAGCAGGTTGACGGTGAACACCCCTGCCGGCGAGACTTGCTGTTGCGAGCCGATGACGACAAAACAACTCGCTGAGCCACAGGAGGCCTCTGCAAGAGGATCCCATCCCCCCATGCTCAGTACCAGCATGAGCGCGCAGGCCAAGAGAGTAGATCGAAGAAATCCCGTCAAAGTCACAGGGCAGCCTGCTGACGGGGCCGGACAACTCCACGGTTGGTGCCTTGACGACCAGTCGACCCGGACGTTTTTCAGGAGGGCTTGGTCCCCCTGAGGCATTACCGCCGTGACCGGCACCCCGACGCAGTGGTGATCGATCAAGGCGGCCACCGTTTCGCTGAAGATCCGGAGACTGCCCGCACCGAGGCGAGTCCCGCCGAGCCGGCCGTCTTCCACCCACCGGTACACCGTCCATCGGCTGATGTTCAAAATTTTGGCCGCTTCGTCGACACGGAGAAGTCGTTTTTGTTGCAATATGAAAATCGCGTCCATGATGCATCCCTCCGCACTCATCCTGAGTGCCGCTTGAAAATAATTGAGAACAGCTGCCTATGCCGTCGTCCTTCCCTCATCAGCCAGACACTGATGTCCAGGCTGAACGAGGTATCGACAGATTCAGTGGATTCTTTGGGTAGGCACTAGCCATGAAGGCGTCGAGACGCACCTCATAACGAGGTTGCGAGCTCTCCGCACACAGGCTGGGCGACCTACTCGATATTAGAGAGAAGATGCGGGTGGACCGCGAGAGAGGGAGAGAACAGAAATCGGCATCGTCAGTCTGGTCGGCAGATTTGATGTCGAGGGTTTCAAGAAAGACAATAGTTGGAACGAGGACGGAATCCGTAAGATCGAACCCCTGTCCTACCCCGCAGAGCCAGGAACAGAGTGCGGAGGAGTGGGTCGCCGCCTTGTGGTGGGCATGCTGCGCCTCATGGGCCACCATCGCGGGTGAAGCGAGCGCAGGCACCAAGAGCAGGCAGGCCACCAGGGGCAGAACGAGAATCTGTCGATTGAATCGAATCACGCTATCCTACCGGGCCGATGCCGCCTGCATCGGCTTGTTTTCTTGAATGCGCTGGACCGTTTGATAAATCTTGTCTTCGGTCAACAGCCCACCCTTGATGTATTCCTGGACGCGCCCCTCTTGATCGATGAAGACGCTGACGGGTAATCCGAATACGCCGAACTGGTTGGCCACCTTGTTGTCGCGATCCATCAGGACCGGGAATGTGTGGCCATATTGCTTGATGTGCTCACGCACTTTGGCGTCGTCTTCCAATTCGTTGACGGCCAGAACCACGAAGCCCTTGTCACGCAGCTTGTCATACACGGTTTGCATCGCCGGCATTTCGGTCGTGCAGGGCTTGCACCAGGTGGCCCAGAAGTTCAGGAGCACGATTTTGCCGCGATACTGGCTGAGGCTCTGTTCCTTGCCCGCCAGATCGGCTAAGCGAAAATCCTCGGCCTGCATGCCGACGGTCGGGACTCGTGAGCCCATGCTCCAGCCGTCGAAAGCGGGTAATCCCACTAATGCGATAAGCAGCGCGATCACCACAAACGCAGCATTGGTTCTCCTCGGTCGCATGTCAGCCTCCTCTACTTCAATCGCCTCGCTTACGAGGGGTTCACAGCATTTGGAACGAGCGTGAAAGCCCAAAGACATAACTGGTACCCTGCGCCAGACTGTTGTTGGAATCCCGCGCCACCGGAATCGCCGCAAAGAAATATACGGAGGTCATTCTCGTCCAGGCAGAGTCAACCATCCCATCCAAACTAAGGTTAAAGCCCGGTGTGAATGAGAGGAACGTCGAGCCAGTGGTCGGCACTTGCCGATCCTTGATTCGAGGATCAATTACTATCGGTTCACCAGGAAAATCTGGCGCGTCGGCAGGTGTGGCAGAGCGTAACAACGAACTATGAAAATTATCGTGAACCATATACCTGTAGTTGAACTGCGAGGACAGCACCAACCAAGGAACCGTCACGAGATTGAAACCAGCATTGAGATCCCACTGATCCCCGAACTGGTACCCATCGTTGTTTCGGAATGTGTGCCGGTAACTGGCTGACGAAAATTGATTGAGCCGATGCGGGATCAATTCATAGGTCTGGTAAATTGTCGGATTCAACCCGACTGCCCCCCGACCGATTTGTGTGGTCGACTCCATCAACTGCCCATGGCTGTCATTTGCGTGGGTATTGCCGGTCGGAAGATAGACGCCGAACCCTAGCACCACCAAACTCCGCAGGGTGGGTAATACATTGTACTTGAGACCTACGCGCATGTCCCCGATCCCATCGGCGGAGAAATGCGTCGACTCACCTTCGCCATTTGCTCCATCCTCTCCTAGGCCATCGATGTGCTTGTGCGTGCGCCACACATATGGGAGCGTGAGTTGTAGTCCAAACCGATCGGTGAGACCATAATTGAGGTCGAGCGTCGCCTGCTGCGTAATGGTCCGAACCTCCTGATGATGATCCAGAATCATCTGCCGGGTTCCCTGGTCGAGCCCCGGGATTATCCCATTGGTTCCATCCAGTAATCGCATCGGCGTGTAATTGTAAATCGTATTGACCGTGAGGAGGCCCGCCTGCGGTACTTGCTGCTGGGACCCGATGACAACGAAGCACGACACGGCACCACAGGATGCTTGTGCCTGCTGGACGACGGGCCAGGAGAAGACAACGACTGCACAGACTGAGAATGAATCCGAGTATGAACCGTTTCCTAACCATGATGCTGCTGGTCCTTATCTCTCTGGAAGAATCGTCCCTATCCGCCTATCGTACAACCCACTGAGTGGATCGCAGGAGAGACGGATGCGGCCCTGCTGCGAGCCAATGAGCGACGGAGACTATAGTGAGAAAGATGGAGGGGCCCGGCTGGGAGAGGTTTGGCACGCTTCGATCAAAGGCTGCGTAGAATGGGGGAGGGTGACAAGCGCGATGGGACTGAGTTCGGCCTGAAAGGTAACCACCGCCGTATCGAGAACCGTCCCGGCGGCACACATCCAGGAGCAGAGCAGGGTGCCATGTGTGGCAGCCTGATGCTGGGCATGGTGCCCGGCATGCTCGACCGACTGTGCCTGAGCCAATCCACCGATGGACAGGACACAGAGTATGAGGAGGATCGACAGGAATTTGAGGGCGGCGTGATTCATCGGCTGACGACCCAGTGTGATTCGGTCGAATGCTACTCGACGGCCACTGGACCTGTCAAGACGGCGATTTGAGACCGGCAGCCCAAAAAGGCTGAAGGCTGAAGGTTCAGGCCAAGTAAGAATGAACTATGGAGAGTCTGAGCGCTGCTTGTTATAGGATTCAAGGAAAGGATGTTGTATACTGCGCAAACTAATTTTGGGGGCATCGGCGTTCGCTCCGAGCGACAGTATCATGGTCACGCAACTTCTCAATACGATCTTCGGCAGCAAAAACGATCGTGAAATCAAGGCAATCCGCCCGATTGTGGAGCGGATCAATAGCCTGGAATCCGGCCTGACTCCACTCTCCGATCACGCCCTCGCGGACAAGACCCAGGAGTTCAAGAAGCGCTTTGGGGCCGGGGAGACCCTGGACGACATCCTGCCCGAGGCCTTCGCGGTCTGTCGTGAGATGTCCCGCCGCAAGCTGAACATGCGCCATTTCGATGTGCAGTTGATCGGCGGCATGATTCTCCATCGGGGCCGCATCGCTGAAATGAAGACCGGCGAAGGGAAAACCCTGATGGCCACGCTGCCGGTGTATCTGAATGCGCTCGAAGGGAAAGGCGTGCATCTCATCACGGTGAACGACTACCTCGCCAAGCGCGATGCGCAGTGGATGGGCGTGCTCTACCATGCGCTGGGACTTTCGGTGGGCATCATTCAGCATGATGCCTCATTTTTCTTCGATCCGACCTATGACGCCTCCGACAAACGGCTCCAGTCTCTCCGCCCCTGCACGAGGCCTGAAGCCTATCGTGCCGATATCACCTACGGCACCAACAACGAATACGGGTTCGATTACCTCCGCGACAACCTGGTCGTGACCGATTTGGCCCAGTGCGTGCAGCGCGAGTTGAACTACGCCATCGTGGACGAAGTCGACAGTATCCTCATCGACGAGGCCCGTACGCCGTTGATTATCTCCGGTCCGACGGATGAAACGACCGATCTCTACTACCGCATCAACGCGATCATCCCGCAGCTGAAACCGGAGCAGGACTACACGGTCGAGGAAAAAACGAAGACCGCGTCGTTGACCGAGGACGGCAACGTCCGGGTCGAGAAATTGCTCGGTGTGGACAACCTCTACGACCCCAACCATATGGATCTCGTCCATCACGTCGTCAAGGGGCTCCAGGCCTATAGCCTCTACAAACGGGATGTGGACTATGTCGTGAAAGAGGGCGAAGTCATCATCGTGGACGAATTCACCGGGCGGCTCATGCCGGGGCGCCGCTGGAGCGACGGCCTGCACCAGGCCGTCGAAGCCAAAGAAGGCGTGAAGATCGCCAACGAAAATCAAACGCTGGCCTCGGTCACCTTCCAGAACTATTTCCGGATGTACAAGAAGCTCAGCGGCATGACCGGCACGGCGGACACGGAAGCGGCGGAGTTTGCCAAGATCTACAATCTCGACGTCAACGTGGTTCCGACCAATCGCAACATGATCCGGCTGGATTACGCGGATGTCGTCTACCGGACCGAGAAAGAAAAGTTTAACGCGATCGTCGAAGATATCAAGGAATGCCACGAGCGCGGCCAGCCCGTCTTGGTCGGCACGATTTCCATCGAAAAATCGGAGCGGCTCGCCGGCTACTTGAGCCGGACCGGCGTCAAACACAACGTCCTCAATGCCAAACAGCATGAGCGGGAAGCCGAGATCATCGCCCAGGCCGGACACAAGGGCGCCGTCACCATCGCCACGAACATGGCGGGCCGCGGCACCGACATTCTCCTGGGCGGCAATCCCGACTTCATGTTCAAACAGATCCTGTACCGGGAAGAAAACCTGACGGATGCGCGCAAGCTGGAGATCTTCGAACAGATTCGGGCCGACTGCGAGAAGGACAAACAAGAGGTCATCGCGGCAGGCGGACTCCACATTCTCGGGACCGAGCGCCACGAAAGCCGCCGGATCGACAACCAGCTCCGAGGCCGGGCCGGCCGCCAGGGCGACCCTGGTTCGTCACGATTCTATCTATCGTTGGAAGACGACCTGATGCGCATCTTCGCCTCCGAGCGGGTCTCCCAGCTGATGCTCAAACTCGGCATGGAAGAAGGCGTCCCGATCGAGCATGGCATGGTCACCCGGGCCATCGCCAACGCCCAGAAGAAGGTCGAGGCGCACCACTTCGATATCCGGAAACAGCTGCTGGAGTATGACGACGTCATGAACAAGCAGCGCGAGGTGATTTATCAACACCGGCGCGCCGTCTTGGGCGGGACGAATCTGAAAGACGATCTTCGCGACATGATGGATGGCCTGGTGGAATCCGCGCTGAACATCTATTGCCCGGCTGAACAATACCCCGAAGAATGGGATATCAAAGGGCTCGCTGAAATCATGCATGGCCAGTTCGGTCTCGATATCAGCTCAGGGCAAGGGCGACGGCGGCGAGTCACTCCGTGTCATGGGGCGCGACGCTTTGCTCGAAGACCTCCGCATGCAGGTGCGCGACGCCTATGATCGGAGAGAACAGGATCTAAGCCCGGAATTGATGCGTTTCCTGGAGAAGACCTTCATGCTCCAGGTCATCGACCACCACTGGAAAGATCACCTTCTCGGGATGGATCACCTGCGCGACGGGATCGGATTGCGCGGCTACGGGCAGAAAGATCCGCTCATCGAGTACAAGCGCGAAGGCTACGATCTCTTTGCCGGGATGATGGAACGGGTCAAGTCCGACACGCTCGATCGGCTCTTTCATGTACAGGCTGTGCGGAATGAAGAGCAGCCGGCAGCCCCACCACCGCCCCCCGTCATCTCACGCCCCCTCCCCCCACTCATCCTCAATCGCGGAGAAGAACCGGTCGCTCCTCAGACGGTTCAGCGAAGCGACGACAAAGTCGGCCGCAACGACCCCTGCCCCTGCGGCAGCGGGAAAAAATACAAGAAGTGCCACGGAGTGTAGAAGAGGCTCGGCTGACGAAGGGCGTGGACCTTCGGCGTCGCCATGATGCGACGGGCCTCCACTGCTACTGACCCACGTCACACCGCACCACGCACGACTCTAAAACTGCGCCGAAGCGTCGCAATGCCGTCGTGCGTGGCCATCATCACCTATTGAAATATGGCAGACGCCATGCCGAACGCCTCAGTCCACATCCCTTCCAGCCGAGCCGGAGAGAGAAAGGGAAGCAGGATCACCCAAGGGCTATGGCGTCATTGCTTGACCCCGTCGGAGGCCTCACAGATAATAGCCGAGGACACCGGCAAGGAGCTCTCAAGGTCTGAATAACCGAACGAAAGAAGGTGCGTGATGCCGACTGCCGTCAAAATGGAAGTCAGTCCGGAAACGATTATCCGGGCCGTCAAGAGCATGAAAAAATCTGCCAGGCAAATGTTCTTGGAAGATCTCATCGCAGCGACCTCCCCCGAGTACCTTCAAAGCGTTCGCGAAGCTCGGCGAGACTTTAAAGCAGGTAGAGTGAAGCCTCATGGGCAGGTCTTTGGCCGGTGAAGTACCGGCTGACTCTAGCACCCACCGTTCAATTAGAGATATCGAGGCGCTCGACACCAACGTGAAACAGCGCATCGGCAAGACCCTCCTTCGCACGAATCCGATCCGCTTCGCGACGCCGAACCCTCTAAGCAATCGGAGTTGGGTTCAATACCGATTTCGTATCGGCGACTATCGTGTCGTGTTTGACATTGCCAGGGGAGATGAGATCGTGATTCTGCGTGTTGGCCACCTCGCCAGCCCCTCCGATTGCTTCGCAATCGATCTCCCGGGACGTGTCATTGAGCCCGGGCGAGGGCCCTCCAATTCTCTTTAGCCTCTCTTGAAGGGACGTGGCCAAGACTGGCCCTTTACTGCGCGCATCGAGCGACCACCATTCGTCTAAATGATCCTTCCAAGCTCGCTTGTTTTTCTCTCTAGGAATGGCACCCGTGTTGATCCCACTGCGGCCGTCGAACGAGCACATTCTGATCGTGCGCGTTCCGGGAGCAAGGGATCGGCATGGGTGTCATTCCCCTTCTCCCTCGAACAGGGAGATTTGCCTGAGTTTCCAATACTCTTCGCCTTGACTTAGCGGCGATTTCGAGGCTAATCTACGCCACTTTCGCCCCTCTGTTGGCCCTTCAAGGGGGAAGGGTGGGGTGTCACCTCAAGCCTTGGTCACATTTTTCTTGTGTTGTCGATGGGATAAGAGGAGTTGCTTGTGACAACCGGGCATCCTGAACTCATCGCTGCCATTTCGTCCGAGATCATCCGAAACGGACCAATTCCCTTCGTCCGCTTCATGGAACTGGCGCTCTATCATCCTCAATTCGGCTATTACATGCGCCAACCGGACGGTGCGGACCATGAACGTATCGGCTGGTCCGGCGATTTCTATACCAGCTCCGATGTGCACCCGATTCTCGGCCGTGCGATTGCCGCACAGGCCAGACAAATGGACGAATTATTGGGTTGCCCCACTCCCTTCACGATCGTCGAAGTGGGTGCCGGCAAAGGCTTATTGGCTCGAGATTGCCTGGCAGCGATCCATGCCGAGCAGGATGACTTCGCATCGCGTGTCCGCTATGTTCTGATCGAACGGAGCCCTGCGATGCGAGAACAGCAGCGCCAGAACCTGGCTCTCTGGCTCAGCAAGCCCGGCCTCGTCACTTGGGTGGAAGGCCTCGATGGGCTGGCCCGCAGAGCGTGACCGGTCTGTTCTTCAGCAATGAACTGATCGATGCCTTTCCGGTGCATCGGATTCAAGTCAAGGCAGGACGGACTGAAGAACTCTGTGTGGACTATCGAGACGGACGCTTTGTGGACTGCCTCAAGCCCCTGTCGACGACCGCGCTCGCTCAATATCTACAGCAACTGAATGCTACGTGGCCGGAGGGCTACCGAACCGAGGTGAATCTCCAAGCGATGGACTGGATGGAGCAGGTCGCTCTGCGGATGGATCGTGGATTCGTCTTGACGATCGATTATGGCCATACGGCGCAGGATCTCTATGGGCCTGAGCGGAAGGACGGCACGTTCCTCTGCTATTTCCAGCAGCGGACGAACGACGATCCATTCATTCGTGTCGGCGAGCAGGATATGACCGCCCACGTAGATTTTTCGAGCCTGGCCGCTGTCGGAGAGACGCAAGGACTCCACGTGACGGGATTCACGAACCAAATGAGTTTTCTGATGGGGCTGGGCGTTGAAGAGATGATCGGGAAATTGGAGCCGGAGAGTCCGGAGTTTCGCGCCGCGATTCATCTCCTGAAACCGGATGGCATGGGCAGTACGTTTAAGGTGCTCATTCAACACAAGGGAATCAATCGTCCGGAACTGGACGGCTTGAAATTCAAACCCTTCTTCGGCTCGGCGCTGACAGCGATGTTCCGCAGCATGACAGTCATAGGGCAACAGGATGATTCGTTCCATCGGTCGCACATCACGTTTCACGGAGCTCTGCATGGGTAGCCTAGGCATTCCAGAGAATTACATACCGATTCTCTTGTTTATCGTCGTTGGCCTTACCTTCGGCGCCTTGGCGCTGCTCGGCGGCTCGCTCGTTCGGCCGAGTCGTCCCTATCGAGCCAAGCTGACACCCTATGAAAGCGGAAGCCCGCTGTTTTCCGACGCGCGCATCCAGTTTCCGATGCGCTATTACATCATCGCGATGCTGTTCGTCATTTTCGATATCGAGATCATTTTTATGATTCCCTGGGCTGTCCGGTTTCAGTCGCTTGGCCTGCTGGGTCTCATCGAGATGCTCGTGTTTATCGGTCATCCTGCTGGCCGGATTCTGGTACGCCTGGAAGAAGGGGGCGCTCGAATGGGACTAGGATGGACGTGAAGCGGTAACACGTGTAGTCGTGAGCGCGCAAGATCGGAGATGTGCTCGCTCGATGCGCGCATGGAGCCGATTGGCCACCGTCTCAATCGATCTGACGAGATAACGGAGACGACCATGAGCTTTCTGGAGAGACAGTTTGAGGCGAATATTCTGACGACCAATCTGGATGCGGTCGTGAATTGGTCTCGGAAGTCGGCTTTGTGGCCGATGACGTTCGGCCTGGCCTGCTGCGCCATCGAAATGATTGCGACGGTGTCGTCGCGGTACGATCTGGATCGTTTCGGCGCCGGGCGTCTTTCGGGCCTCGCCACGGCAGGCCGATCTCATGATCATCGCCGGCACTGTGACGCGCAAGATGGCGCCGGTGATCCGCCGCATCTACGACCAGATGCCGGAACCGCGGTATGTCATTTCTATGGGCTCCTGCGCCACCTCAGGCAACCATTACAATAGTTACGCGGTGGTCCAAGGCGTCGACCAGATTATTCCGGTCGATGTCTATGTGCCGGGCTGTCCACCCCGTCCGGAAGCGTTGCTCGATGGATTACTGAAGTTGCAGGAAAAGATTCAGCGGGAGAAGGTGTTCGTGAGATGAACCGCGAGACGAGCGTTAAAGCGGAATGGCACGACTGGCAAATCACGCTTCTCTCGCGACTGCGTTCACCGTTCACGTTTCACGTTTAACGGCAACTATGCAAGCCCTGCTCGACAGCCTGAAGACGAAATTTCCGGACGCGATCCTCGCGACCCGTGTCGACGCCGCACGTGCCGAGACCGCTGTCTCCGTGGCCGCCGCGCGCCTGCTGGAGATTGTTCGCTATTTGCACGATGCGCCGGAGGCAGCCTTCGACCATCTCACCGATATCTGCTCGGTCGATTATCCCGAAGATCAGCTGCGGTTTGAAGTCGTCTACCACTTGCACTCGCTCCCCCTTCAGCAGCGTCTTCGCCTCAAGGCGCGTATCACGGAGGATGACCCGACGATTGCGTCGGTCACCGGAATTTGGAAGGGAGCCGAGTTCCTGGAACGGGAAGTGTACGACATGATGGGCATTCATTTTTCCGGCCATCCCGATCTCCGGCGCATTTTGATGCCGGAGGATTATGACGAGGGATATCCGTTGAGAAAAGACTTTCCGACCGAAGGGCGCGGCTGGCGCAGCCAGTTCGACTTCATCCCGAGATTCGACGAGCCCCCGCTCGACGTCGCGGAGAGCGAGATCACCGAGGAGCAGAAAAACACCTTTCGCGCCGAGCCCGAGCTACCCGGTTCCCAGCGGAAAGAGGAATTGCTGCTGAACATGGGACCGCAGCATCCGAGCACCCACGGCGTGTTGCGTGTCGTGCTCATGCTGGACGGCGAACGGATTGTGAAAGCCACGCCGGACCTCGGCTACCTGCATCGAGGCGTCGAAAAATTGTCCGAGGGCCTGACCTATATGCAGATCATCCCGCACACGGACCGGCTCGACTATGTCTGCGCCATGTCCAACAATTACGCGTACGTGCGCGCCGTGGAAAAACTCCTCGAGATCGACGGTGCCGATCCGAGCCGAATACATCCGGACCATCGTGGCCGAGATGCAACGCATCATCGGGCACCTCTTTTGGCTCGGCACGCAGGCTCTCGATATCGGCGCCATGACCGTGTTCTTCTGGACCTTCCGGGAGCGCGAAATACTGCTGGATATGTTCGAGAAACTCTGCGGGGCCCGTCTGACTCTGAACTACTATCGCATCGGCGGTGTCGATAGCGATTTCACCCCCGAGCTGGTCCAGCGGATGAAGGCGTTTCTCGATATCTTTCCCGAGAAGGTCAAGGAATACGATTCGCTCATCGCGTCGAACCGCATCTGGATCGGCCGCACGAAGAACGTGGCCGTGCTCTCAGCCGAAGATGCGATCAGCTTCGGCTGTACCGGACCGGTCTTGCGCGGGTCGGGCGTCGCCTACGATGTCCGCAAGGCCGAGCCCTACGGCGTGTACGACAAAGTCGATTGGGAAGTGCCGATCGGCAAGAACGGCGACACCTATGACCGGTACTGGATCCGCATGGAAGAAATGCGGCAGAGCGCCAGGATCATCGCGCAATGTCTCGATCAGCTGCCGGCGGGGCCGATCATGGCCGAGGCGCCGCAATATATCCCGCCGCCCAAGGAATTGGTCATGCGGGACATGGAAAGCTTGATCCACCATTTCATCATCTACACCCAGGGCATCAAGCCACCGAAGGCCGAGACCTATTGCGCGACCGAGGCTCCGAAAGGCGAGTTGGGATTTTTCATCGTCAGCGACGGCAGTCCCCGTCCCTACCGAATGAAGATTCGCGCGCCTTCATTCGTGCACATGGGCGCCTTCGACCACATGGCGCGAGGCTACCTGATTTCCGACATCATCACGATCTTCGGAACCTACGATGTCGTGATGGGAGAATGCGATCGATGAGGCTAGGAGCGAGATGGCCTCAGTGCTCGCGGCAACGCGCAGCCTCGGAAGGTCCTCGTTCGACGCGCGCACGTTGGACACACTCTCCAGCCACATCGTCGAGGAGTGGACGGAATGTTGAAAGAGAAATACCAGAAGAGAAATTGACGAGCATCATGTCCCGCTATCCGGTGAAGCGCTCGGCGTTGATTCCATTGCTGTACCTGGCGCAACGGGATGAGGGCTTCGTGTCCGAGGCGGCGATGAAGGAGATCGCGGGGCTTTTGCGTCTGACTCCGCCGCAAGTCTATGAGACGGCCACGTTTTATACGATGCTCAATCTCAAGCGCGTGGGGAAATTTCATCTCCAAGTCTGCAAGTCTCTGATGTGCGCGCTGGCCGGGTCGGATACAGTCATCGGGTGGGTCAAGACGAAACTCGGAATCGGACCGGGTGAGACGACGACCGACGGACTTTTTACCCTTAGCGCGGTCGAATGCCTCGCCGCCTGTGGCACCGCGCCGATGATGCAGGTCAACGAAGACTATTACGAACGGCTCACAGAGGAAAGATTCGACCGAATCCTGGCCGATCTCAAAAGAGACGGGACCTGTTCGCTCAAGACCGGCCCGTTTATGTGGCCTGAACCGGTGAATGCGCGTGAAAGGTGAGACGTAAAACGTGAAACGTATCGGACTACGAGCAGTCTTGCAACCTTTCACCTTTCACCTTTTACCGTTTCACATCTGATAGACTATGCCTAAGCACGAACTGATATTGCTCAAGAATATGATGCAGCCCGGCTATACCGGCTCGCTCCAAGATTACGAGCGCGCAGGCGGCTATCAGGCACTCCGCAAAGTCGTGGGGAAGGTGCCGCCGGCCGAGGTCACCGCCATGGTGATGAAATCAGGGCTCCGGGGGCGTGGCGGCGCAGGCTTTCCGACCGGTGTGAAGTGGGGATTTCTGCCCAAGGGCTATCAAGGCCCGACGCTATCTCTGTTGCAACGCGGACGAGAGTGAGCCGGGCACGTTCAAGGACCGCCAGCTCATTGAGCGGGATCCCCATCAGATATTGGAAGGCATCGTGCTCGCCTGTTATGCGATCGGAGCAGAAACCGCCTACATTTATATACGGGGCGAATTCGTCCTCGGGGCCAGGATCTTGGAACAGGCGATCGCCGAAGCGCGGACCGCCGGCTATATCGGCACGAATATCCTGGGCACAGGAATCACCGCCAATGTGTGGGTGCACCGAGGCGCCGGCGCCTATATCTGCGGAGAAGAAACGGCATTGCTGGAGTCGCTCGAAGGCAAGCGCGGCTTGCCGCGCGTCAAGCCCCCCTTCCCGGCGACACACGGTCTCTACAACAAACCGACCGTGGTGAACAACGTCGAGACCCTGGCCAACCTTCCTCACATCGTCGGCCGGGGCCCCGAATGGTTCGCGTCGATCGGTTCCCCGCCGAAGAGCACCGGCACCAGAGTCTTCTGCGTCAGCGGCCATGTGAAACAGCCGGGGAATTACGAAGTGCCGATGGGGGTCACCTTCCGAGAATTGATCTACGAGCAAGCCGGAGGCATGCGCTCCGACAAACCGCTCAAGGCCTTCATCCCAGGGGGAGCGTCAGCGCCATTCCTCACGCCGAACCATCTCGACGTCAAACTCGATTTTGAATCCGTTGCCGCCGCCGGCTCCATGCTCGGCTCCGGCGGGGTGACCGTGATGGAAGAGGGCACGGACATGGTGTGGGCCGCGCTCCGCCTCATGGAGTTTTTCTATCATGAGTCCTGCGGCAAGTGCAGCCCCTGCCGCGAGGGAAGCTCCTGGCTGGTGCAAACCATGCGTCGAATCGTCGCGAAGCGGGGGCGGATGGAGGACCTTGAAACCTTGGTCGATCTATGCAAGAACATCGAGGGCCGAACGGTCTGCGCGTTCGGCGATGCGTCAGTGGCGCCGATTATGAGCACGCTCAAACATTGGCGGCCTGAATACGTGGCGCTGATTCAGGAAGCGGAGGCAGCGAACCTGATCAAGCTGGAGCCGGCGCGGAGGTAATCGACATTGAGTCTCACGTACAGTTAACGTCGAATAAGCGGTTAACGCTACGACAGAAACCGTCCGCTTGACGATCGACGGCATTCCCATCTCGGTGCCGAAAGGCACACTGGTGATCGAAGCCGCTCGCCGGGTCGGCGTGATGGTCCCGCACTTCTGCTACCATCCGAAACTCAAGCCGGACGCGAACTGTCGCATGTGCCTGGTTGAAGTCGAAAGGATGCCGAAACTCCAGACCTCTTGCAGCACCGTGGCGACCGAAGGCATGGCTGTTCGGACCGCCACGACGGTCGTTCACGACGCCCACAAGTCGGTGCTTGAATTCATCCTGGCCAATCATCCGTTGGATTGCCCGGTCTGCGATCAGGGCGGGAAGTGCGACCTCCAGGATTTTTCCCATCAATACACCGCCACCAGCCAGGTTTGAGGAGACCAAGCGCATTTTCCAGAAGGAATATTTCAGCCCCCTGATCGAAACGCAGATGAACCGTTGCGTGCAATGTTTGCGGTGTGTCCGCTACTGCGACGAGGTCATGGACGTCAAGGCCCTCGCTCCGGTCGGACGAGGCACGATGACCGAAATCAAGTCCTTCGGCGCCCATCCCTTGGACTGCGAATTCTGCGGCGGCTGCGTGCAGATCTGCCCGGTCGGCGCCATCACCAGCCGGCTCTCGATGTACGAATACCGTCCCTGGATGCTCAAACGAGCCGATACGGTCTGCAACTTTTGCGGGGACGGATGCCAGATCACGGTCCAAACCAAGGACCAGGAGTTGATCGAGGTGAACAGCGCCCAGGGCGCCGGTCGGAACAGCGGGGACCTGTGCGCGCGAGGATTTTTTGGATTTCACGCAGCGAGCCATCCCAGCCGAGTGACCCATCCGTTGATCAGGCGGAACGGCACGCTGGTCGAAGCCACGTGGGAAGAGGTGCTGGAGTTTGTGGCCGAACAGACCAACCGGCTCAAGTTAGCGCATGGCCCGCAGGCCTTCGGCGGACTGATTTCCGGTCGCTGTACCAACGAAGAGCTCTATCTGTTCCAGAAATTCATGCGCCTCACGATCGGGACCAATAATCTCGACAGCAGCGCGCGGTACGGCCATGTCAACGGGGTGCAGGCCATGCGATTGGTGCAAGGCACGCATCGCTGGACCGTGACGTTTGAGGACATCACGCAAGCGGACGTGCTTCTCCTGGTCGGCACCAATATCACCGAAACCAATCCGATTACCGGACTTAAGATTAAAGAAGCCGTCAAGAAACACGAGGCGACATTGTTGACGATCGAGGCTATCCAGCCCGCGATCGGCACGATCAGCAACATTTCCAACCTGTCGCAGCAACATTTCTGTGTCGCACCGTCCCAGTTCGGCGCAGCTGTCCTGGGCCTGCTGAAGGCTGTGGTTGAGGGCAACCATGTCGACAGTACAGTCCGGCAACGGGCGTCAGGACTATGTCTCAGCCGTTTCTCAAGCAGTCCAGCAATTGACCTGGGACGATCTGGCCCTGAGCACCGGAGTGTCGCGCGAATCATTCGTTCAGATGGCAGCCTCCCTGGCCGGAGGACGCCGTGTCGTGGTGCTTGCCGGCCAGACTCTGCTCCGCAGCCAAGGCGGCTATGGCATCTGTCTCAATCTCCTGGATCTGCTTCTCTTGACCGGGAAGTTGACCGCACAGGGCTGCGGCTTTGCTCCCTTGGCGGAAGAGAACAACGATCAAGGGGCGGTTGAAATGGGGGCGGTTGCGGCACTGCTGCCGGGCGCGCTCGACCTCACCGATCAGGACGCGCGCGCGCAGATGACTCGTGCCTGGAAAGAGGATCTCCCTTTGGCGGCAGGAGCCACACTCATCGAGATGATCGACCGTGCGCAAGCCGGGATCATCAAGGGCCTCTTCGTCATCGGAGAAAATCCTGTCGGGAGCCTTCCGCCCCAGACCGGAGTCAAAGAGGCGCTGGGCAAACTCGATCTCCTTGTGTGCCAGGAACTGTTTCTCACGGAAACGGCCGCGCTCGCCCATGTGGTACTCCCGGCCGCCTCCGCCATGGAGAAAGCCGGGAACCTTCACCAATACCGAGGGGCATGTTCAGGCCGTTCGGCCCGCGATCGATCCGGTGGGGGACAGCCGCCCCGACTGGGAAATCCTGTCGGCACTCTCGGTCTTCATGGGCGCGCCGTTGGAATATGGCGATTCCAAGGAAATCCTCAAAGAGATCCGGGCGGTGATTCCCGGTTACGGATCGCTCGGCCCATCGCCGATCCCTCCCGCAGTGGATCCTGCCGCCGTCGACCGATACGTGAACGAGGGATATCGCCGGGACCTTGCGACTCGGTATACTCTGCCCGCGCGAGCCGTGCCTCCGGAGGGAACGGTCCAGCTGGGGCTGGTCCAGAGCCTGTTCCATTCAGGGAAGCTGTCGACCCATTCGAAGGGACTGCTGCAGATCGAACCGAGCGGGTTCTTGCAGATGAATCCCGTGGACGCCGCCCGATGCGCTCATCGGCACGGGGGATCGAGTCCGACTCTCGAACAGCCTGGGCGAATTCACGACCACGGTGAAAGTCTTCGATCGCGTGCCCGAGGGAATGGCCTGGCTTCCCGATCACTTCGCGCAGGACGCATTGCGACTTTTTGACTGTGTCATCGATCCGGACACGAAAGTCCCGTCCTGTCGGACGGCGTCCGTGTCGGTGATGAAAACCACGTGAGCGGACGAGAACCAATGGTGTGTTTCACTTGTCATCCGGGAGTGCTGTTGTGACTGAACTAAGCTTGCGACTTGCGGTTTCATTCGCCCAGATACTGGCGGAGATGAGCATCGTGATGGTCACGGTTGCGACCATGACCTATTTCGAGCGGAAGGTACTTGGCTGGATGCAGGATCGCATGGGTCCGATGGAAGTCGGCCCCTATGGACTTCTCCAACCGGTCGCCGACGGCATCAAATTGTTCTTCAAAGAGGACATCATCACCGGCCGGCGCGAACAAGGCCATGTTCGCCCTGGCGCCGATGCTGACCATGGTCGTCTCCATGATCGGATTCGCCGTCATCCCCTTCGGTCCGAACATGACCATGGACATCTTTGGGCTCACGATCAAACCCTTCGTCGTCGCCGACATCAATATCGGGGTCTTGTACATCCTGGCGATTGCTTCGATTGGCGCCTACGGCATTATTCTGGGAGGCTGGGCATCCAATAGCAAGTACTCACTGTTGGGAGGCTTGCGCGCTGCAGCCCAGGTCATCAGCTACGAGTTGAACGTCGGACTGGCCATCGTCGGCGTGCTGCTGCTGGCAGGGACCCTAAGCCTCGTGGAGATCACAGAAGCCCAGGCAGGCGGCTTCTGGCATTGGTTCATCTGGGGAGCACGCCCCGACGGATTCTTTCCTATCCATACCCAAATCTTTGCCTTTGTCGTCTTCGTCATTTCTGCCGTGGCCGAGACCAATCGTATCCCGTTCGATCTGCCGGAGGCAGAAAGCGAACTCGTGGCGGGATTCTTTACGGAGTATAGCGGCATGCGGTTCGCTTTCTTCGTCAGCGCGGAATACGCCAACATGATCCTCGTGTCCTGCGTCGCCGCCTCGCTGTTCTTGGGAGGCTGGAATGCCCCCTATCCTGGCACGATCTTCGAGTATGTCGGCCTCGAACAACTGGCCTGGGTGGAGCACATCGCCTGGTTTGCGGCGAAAGTCTATTTTTTCCTCTTCCTGTTCATCTGGATACGCGCCACGTTGCCCCGACTGCGCTACGATCAATTGATGCGGTTCGGCTGGAAGGTCATGTTGCCGATCGCGCTGGCCAATATCATCATCACGGCCATCACCGTGTATTTCTTTCCGAGGGGTTGAAACGGGTTATCGGTTCGTTTCTCTAGGACAGAGGCACAGACATCGAAATCAACTAGATAGGCCAGAACAACATGACTTTCAATGCGTGGATCAAGACCATCACCTTCTACGACATCTTCGTCGGCATGAAAGTGACGATGTCGCACATGTTGCACTACCGGCCGGTCACCCTGCAGTATCCGCATGAAAAGCGGACGCTGCCGGATAACTATCGCGGGATGCTGGCTTTGTTGCGGTACGACGACGGGACGGAAAAATGTGTCGGCTGCGATCTGTGCGAAGCCGCCTGCCCCTCGCGGGTCATTCGCGTGGTCAGCGCAGAGGTGCCGGACGAGCCGACGAAGCGCTACGCGAAAGAATATTACATGGACATGACCCGCTGCCTGTTTTGCGGGTTGTGCGTCGATGCCTGTCCGGTGGATGCCCTGGGCATGACACGCGAATTCGAGTGGTCGGTGTACGACAAGCGGCAACTGCACCTCAACAAGGAACAATTGCTCGCCATCGGCGACCGGTCGTTCCCGGTTCGCGAGAAGCAGTTGGAGCTCCAACACCCGAATGTGGCGTTCTTCAACGTCGCGTTCAAGCACCTGCCGCAAAAACCCGGCTGAATTGTCCGCGCTTCACATGCGACGGTCTGTTGGGCCGGCAGACTGTGGCGGCATCCTGCTAGCGGCATAGAGGAAGATGTGTGATGGAACAGGCGTTCTTTTTCTATTTTGCATTCGTGATCGCGGCTGCAGCGGTGTTCGTCGTCGCGGCGCACAATCCGATCTACAGTGCGCTGGCGCTGTTGATCATGTTTTTTCACGTGGCGGGGCTCTTTGTCACCCTCCACGCAGAATTCCTCGCAGCCGTTCAAATCATCGTCTACGCCGGGGCCATCCTGGTCCTCTACCTCTTCGTCGTGATGTTGCTGAACCTGCGGCAGGATGACCGATACCATCGGCAATGGCCCATGGTTGCCTCGGTGGGACTGACGCTGGTCATCGAGGCCGTCATCCTTACGGTGATGAAGGGCTGGACGAGCCCCTGTCGTGGCAACCGGCGCAGAGACTACCGTCGGGGGAAGCAGCAATGTCGGAGCGATCGGTGACGTACTCTATTCCACCTATTTATTTCCCTTCGAGGTGGCGTCTTGATTCTGCTTGTGGCGATGATCGGCGCGATCATCCTGGCAAAGAAAGACCTGGGGGAGCCTTCGGAATCATGACGGTCCCATTGTCCTACTATCTCGTGCTGAGCGGCATCGTGTTTCTGACCGGAGTCATCGGAGTCCTCCTTCGTCGGAACATCATCGTGATCTTGTTGTCGGTCGAATTGATGTTGAACGCGACGAACATCAACTTCGTCGCGTTTTCGCAGTTCTTCCACGATGTGGCAGGGCAGGTCTTCGTTTTCTTCGCCCTCACGGTCGCCGCGGCAGAAGTCGCGGTCGGGTTGGCCATCATCATCGCCTTGTATCGGGCCAAGTCCACGATCAACATCGACGAATTTCAGTTGCTGAAATGGTAGATCTGAACACAATGTTGAATGATGAATGTTCAGTGTTCAATACGTGGAATGTATTGTGGGCGCTTCATTGAATTATTGAACACTGAGCATTATTCCGATGACCTACGAATTCATTCCGCTCCTTCCGTTGGTCTCGTTCCTGATTCTCGGGCTCTTCGGACATTGGATCAAGGACAATGCCCACCTCGTCGCCGTGCCGGCGGTGGTGGTGTCGTGGCTGCTCTCGCGTCCTGGTCTTCTTCGATGTGGCAGGGGGTCACCAGACGAGCTTCCCCCTCTATACCTGGCTGACTTCTGGCTCTGCTCGACATTCACATCGGGTTCTCCATCGATCGGCTGACTGCCGTCATGTTGCTCCTCGTCACGACCGTGAGTTCACTTGTCCACATCTATACCATCGGGTACATGCACGGAGATGCGGGCTACGCCCGTTTCTTCAGCTACATCGCACTCTTCACCTTCTCGATGCTGATGCTGGTCATGGCGGACAACCTGCTTCAACTCTTCATCTTCTGGGAAGCAGTCGGACTCTGCTCCTATCTGCTCATCGGCCACTGGTATGATCGGCCGGCTGCCTGCGCCGCCGCTACAAAGGCGTTCATCGTCAACCGGGTCGGCGATTTCGGCTTCATGCTCGGCCTCCTGTTGGTCTGGTACAGCTTCGGGTCACTCGATTATCAGGAAATTTTCGCCCGCGCGCACGAGTCGGCTGGCGATGTCATGAATGTCCTCGGTCCGTTCGGGGGAACCTGGGACGTTTCCGTGCTGACGCTGATCTGTATTTTATTGTTCACCGGCGCAATCGGCAAATCGGCCCAGGTGCCTCTCCACGTCTGGCTGCCGGATGCGATGGAAGGCCCTACCCCCATCTCGGCGCTCATTCATGCTGCGACGATGGTCACGGCGGGCGTGTTCATGGTCGCACGATTGGCTCCGCTGTATAACTTGTCTCCCACCGCTATGACGGTCGTCGCGATCACCGGCGGAGTGACGATGATCGTCGGGGCGACCATTGCCTTGACCCAGACCGACATCAAGCGCGTCGTCGCCTACTCGACAGTCAGTCAGCTCGGCTACATGATCATGGCCTGTGGTCTCGGCGCCTATGCCGCCGGCATGTACCATCTCTTGACCCATGGCGCGTTCAAAGCTCTCCTGTTTCTCGGTTGCGGGTCCGTCATCATCGCCCTGCATCACGAGCAGGATATGCGTCGCATGGGCGGGTTGAAAGACAAATTGCCGGTCACCTATTGGACGTTCGTCGTGGGCTCGCTCGCGCTTGCAGGATTCCCCCTGACCTCTGGATTCTTCAGCAAGGACGATCTGCTTATCTCGGCCTGGTCGGCCGGGCCCCTCGGTCAGTTCCTGACCGTGCTCGGCCTCGTGACGGCGTTGATGACGGCGTTCTATAGCTTCCGGCTGGTCTTCGTGACGTTTTGGGGCCCCTCGCATGTCGATCCTCATCATGCAGACCACATACATGAACCGTCGAACAGCCATGACCATACCGCTGATGATCCTGGCCGTGCTCAGCATCGTCACAGGCTATCTGGGCATTCCGGAGTTTCTTGGACCGATGTTCGAGACAGGCGCAGGCGGCGCAGCTCACGAAGGAGGAGCCGCCATCGGCATCATGGTAGTGGCCACGGGCATGGGATTACTCGGAATCGCCGGCGCCTATTATGTCTATGTGCTCAATCCGGCGCTGCCGGATCGATTCGCTCGACAGTGGCAGTCGTTGTATCGGGCCTCACTGAATAAATGGTATGTCGACGAGGCCTACGATCGAACGATCGTCCGCCCCACCTTTTCTGCTGCAACCGAACTGTGGAAGCGCGTGGATGTGAACGTGGTCGACGGCGCGGTGAACGGCGTGGCCCGTGCGATCGCGTGGGGAGGCTGGCTCTTGAGGCTCATGCAAAGCGGGCAGACGCAACATTATGCGCTCGGCATGGCGTTCGGGGCGGTGGTCCTTTTTACGATGTTCCTATTCTTGTAAGGAGCGTCAATGGTCAACGGTCACTGGTCAATGGGAACATCGAATAGCTGTTCTCTTGCCAATGCCAATTGCCAATTGACTATTGACCGATGACCAGTTCCTTTCCCTGGCTCTCAGTCCTCCTCGTCCTGCCCCTTGCGGGTGCTGTCGCGATGTATTTCGTGGCAGAATCGGCTGCTCGATGGATTGCTCTGGCCGCAACCTTGGCCGACCTGTTCGTGGCTCTCCCGCTCTGGTGGCTCTTTGATCCACAGACCAGTCAGATGCAGTTCACCGAACATGTCGCCTGGATCACGGCCCCTCCCATTTACTACAGTCTGGGTCTCGACGGAATCAGTCTTCCGCTGGTCTTGATGACCGCCGGGATCATGCCTCTCTGCGTCTTGGCATCCTGGAATGCGATCACTACAAGTGTCCGGGGATTCATGGCCGTGTTGCTGGTGATGGAAACGGCCATGGTGGGGGTATTCGTTGCGTTGGATTTTGTACTGTTTTATGTGTTTTGGGAGGCCATGTTGATTCCGATGTACCTCCTTATCGGCGTCTGGGGCGGGCCCAACCGGCTTTATGCAGCCATCAAGTTCTTTCTATACACCCTCGCAGGGAGCGTACTTTTATTGGTGGCCATTCTCGTTCTGTACTTTTACGGAGGGCACACGTTCGATATCCTCGCCTTAAGCCAGGGCACCTACCCTGCTTCGCTGCAAATATGGCTCTTCCTGGCATTCTTCGCCGCCTTTGCGGTGAAGGTTCCCATGTTTCCGTTTCACACCTGGCTCCCGGATGCCCACGTCGAGGCCCCGACCGCCGGCAGCGTCATCCTCGCCAGCATCCTCCTGAAAATGGGAACCTATGGATTCCTGCGATTCAGTTTGCCGATGCTGCCGGACGCCAGCCGTGTGTTCACGCCCATGATGGTCGCCCTCTCTATCATCGCGATCATTTACGGCGCCTATATGGCGCTGGCCCAAGTCGATCTCAAGAAACTGATCGCCTATTCGAGCGTGAGCCACATGGGGTTCGTCACCCTCGGCCTGTTTGTCTTGAACCAACAGGGTATCGAAGGAGCCGTCCTCCAAATGGTCAACCATGGGATTACGACCGGCGCGCTGTTCCTCTGCGTCGGCATGATCTATGAGCGCACCCACAGCCGGTTGATCGCCGACAATGTCGGATTGGCCTCACCGATGCCGCAGTATGCCACCCTGTTGGTGATTTTCGCCTTGTCCTCGCTCGGCCTCCCCGGCACCAATAGTTTTGTCGGAGAATTTCTCGTGCTCGTCGGCACGTTCCTCTGGAGCAAGGTCGCGACCGCCTTTGCGTCGTTGGGCATCATTCTCGCCGCCACGTATCTCCTCTGGATGATCCAGCGAGTGGTCTTCGGGGTCCCGTCCCCGCACCATCTCCCGAAGCTCAGGGACCTCAACCAACGGGAGCTCGCCACGCTGGTGCCACTGGCTCTGTTGGTATTTTTGATCGGGCTCTATCCGAATCCGTCTCGTGAGCCGAATGCACCAGAGCGTGACCAACACAATTGCCTCCATGTCCCGCGCGAAGGTTGCGCCGACCGCCCACCCCTCTGCCGAAGGTGACAGCGCCACTGCTGGCGGACAGCGGAGAGCAACTGAAGACTCAAGGCCCATCGCGATGAGTCTGTACGGCGCTGACCTCTTAGCCCTGCTTCCCGAACTCATTGTCGTCGTCACCGCCTGTCTCGTCATCGCGTTGGACCCCATCACTCCCGCCTCGCGACGAGACCTCCTGGCTTGGCTGAGTGTGGGTGCCCTCGCTCTCTGTCTTGGGCTCACCGGCTGGCCAGATCAATGTACTGAATGTCCGGGTGTCCGCGTTTAGCGACCTGGTGGTGGTCGATGCCTATGCCAGATTCTGGAAAATCCTCCTCTATGGCGTGACCGGCTTGACAATTTTGATGTCGCTGCCCTATCTGAAAGCGGAGCGCATACACCTCGGCGAGTACTATGGATTCATCCTCCTTGCCCTCTCCGGCATGATGGTCATGGTCTCCGGCGCCGACTTGCTGACGATTTATCTCGGCACCGAGCTCATGTCCCTCTCGCTCTATGTCATGACCGGGCTCAACCGGTCTAAGCCTCGTTCGCTGGAGGCCGCAGCCAAATATTTCGTCCTGGGCGCCTTCTCCTCGGGGATTCTGTTATATGGCATCTCGTTGCTCTACGGCGTAGCCGGCAGCACCAAGTTGGTATCAATCGCCGGGCGCCATCGGGACTCGCGGGGCGGACGATCCTCTCGTGCTGATCGCTACGATTCTGATTGCGGTCGGCTTCGGCTTCAAGCTCGCCGCGGTGCCGTTTCATATGTGGACGCCCGACGTCTATCAGGGCGCCCCGACCTCCGTCACGGCTTTCATGGCGGTCGCCGCAAAAGCTGCCAGCTTTGCCGCATTCATGCGCGTCTTCGTCGAAGGGCTCGGCGGGCTCAAGGCGGATTGGTCGCTCCTGTTTCTGCTCATCTCCGTTGTCACCCTGGTGCTCGGCAATGTCGTCGCCATCGTGCAGACCAACATCAAACGGATGCTGGCCTACTCCAGCATCGCGCACGCCGGCTACGCGTTGATCGGCTTTGTGGCGGCAGGCCGTGGGGTCGGCGCGTCCGGGGGAACGCCCGGCCTCGCGAGTGTCATGATCTACCTCACCCTCTACTCGTTCATGACGCTCGGCGCCTTCGCCGTCATCGGCATGCTGAGGAAAGGTGGAATCGAGGGAGAAGAGATCGAGGATTTCACAGGACTTGCAAAGCGTCAGCCGTTCGCGGCCTTTCTCATGTTGATCTTCATGGGCTCACTCGCGGGCATTCCACCGACCGCGGGCTTCATCGGAAAATTCTATGTGTTCATGGCGGCGGTCGAAGCAGGGTTGGCCTGGCTCGCCGCCATTGCCCTGATCTTTGCCGTCGTATCGGCCTATTACTACATGCGGGTGGTGATGGTGATGTATATGCGCGATCCGATTCCCTCTTCCGTCGCACCGCCACGCCTCGTGACCTCGCCGGCCTTATCCTTCGTGTTGGCCTGTGCCGTCGCGGGCGTGATATTGTTCGGCCTCTTTCCCAACCCTCTCGTCAGCTTCGCGCTCCAATCAGTCCTGACTCTCAAGTAATCTTCTCGTGGACGATACCCTAGCCCGCATTATTCACGAACCATCGTGAACGATGCAGTCGACAGGTGCACGAGAGGGCGACTCGTGTTACGTTGGTGACAGCACTCTTTACCCATCGCGCCTTATGCAGCTCTTTCGTTTTTTCGAGATCTCGTACGATCGTTTCTGCGCCATGGGTGCGCCAGTCTGGCGGCCTCTCTTGCATTTTTCTCCTTGCTCTCTCTCTTCCCGCTCGTCTTCCTCTTGCTCTACGGCCTGAGTTTCGTGGTGAGTCAGGATGTGATCGGGGCACAGGTCCTTCTCAGTGTTCTTAAGGGCTTCCTCCCATCGATGGGAGAACATGTCGTAACGGAATTGCATCGGGTGAGTGCATTGGAAACCGTCCGATGGGCCGTGTTTCTGGCGTTCGTCTGGTTCGGCGCGCTGGTGTTCTACGAACTCGACTATGCGTTGAACGTCGTGTTCGAGAGCACCTGGCGCCGACACCCCCTCATCTCAACCGCTATCGCAGTGGCCTCGCTCGGCGTGACCGGACTCGTGCTGATTCTCTCCTACGTCGCGACCCAAGCTGTCAATTTCTTAACGGCCTACGCGCCAAGACTCTGGGGGCTCGATCTCCTGGCCCTCGCAGCCCACGATCTGTTTCTCACCTATACACTCCCATTTTCGCTGGCCTTCCTCACGGTCACGGGATTATATCGGCTCGTCCCACGGCGACGGCCGCAATGGCGTGAGGCGATGATCGGGGCGCTGACGTTTAGTCTTCTCTGGGTCGCGGCCAAACTCTTGTTCGTGATCTATAGCACCTACGCGACCGTGTACGCGCGACCTCTATGGATCCCTCTTGGAAGTCATTCTGACGCTCTTATGGTTCTACTACTCCGCGGCCCTCTTGCTGATCGGCGCCGAGGTTGCCCACCACCTCCAGCAACGGGCGCAGGTTCTGTCCGCTACAGCCACGAGAACCGCTCAGTCAGACCAGGCTTTGCCGAATAGTCCACCAACATAAGAAGACTGGTCTGTCTGGTTCATTTGGTCTGTCTCGTCATTTGGTTGAACAAGACCAACGAAATAAACCAAATAAACCAGATCAACCAGAAAAACCAAATCAGCCTGTCGGCTTCTGGACTTTTGCTGGCGGGGATATCCCTTCGTGGCTAGAATGGCTACCGGTGCTATAGAAGGAACCGCCTCATGCTCGAAGACTTCGGCAAAGACATGCTCATGCTCGGTGGCACCGTGGTCGGCTTCATCGCGGCGTTGTTGACTCTCATGGAGAAGCTGCTGGATGTCAAGAATCGGCTAACGTCGCTGACATCGAAGAAGGGGCGAAAATCGCCTTCTCCAACCGAGCGTCCGGTCTCTGACTCATCTTCCACGTCCAGTTTGTTTTCGTCGAAACCCTTCCGCGGGGTCTCCTATCTCCTCTTGTATGAGACCAGCGTCATCGTCGCAGCAGGGCTGCTTCTCAACTACATCGGGCTTACGTTGAGCCGGCATCTGGAGAGCATCCTGTTCCTCGACATGACGGGAACAGCGCTGGTTGCGTTCCTCTTGGGCCCCTGGTGGGGAGCCATCGTGGCCCTTCTCTCGAATTCCGTCGTGAACTGGTTATTGTACCCGGAAACCGGAGCGGATGTGGTCATTTTCCCCTGGTCGCTGGTGAACATCGCCGGTGCATTTTATTGGGGCTGGATGGCCAGACAAGCAGGCTTTCAAAAATATCTCCGCGCAGGGCGCAATTCCGCCTTGTCCCATGCCTGGTTCCTCTATATCTTCGGGGTCGGCGGCGCCATCGTCATGAGCCTGCCGGGAACCTTCATCCAAGCGGCACTGCATGAGCAAACGACCTTTGCGTTGAACCCCGACGTCGCGGAGTCGGTGAGCCAGCGCGTACTCAAATGGGAGCAGATGGCGCATCTCTACCTGGATTCTCTCTTCGGGTTTACTTGGGGTGAAAGTTTGAGTTGGTGGATCGTGAATTGGTTTCAGAACTGGGTTCGTTATGTTCCGGACAAAACCATGAGCGCCGCTATCGCGCTCGTGGTCCTCAAGTACGGGTACCCCCTCTTTGAGCGTGAGCTGATTCATGGCGGACCAGAGGGCGAGCGTCCCAACGATGAGCGCATCCTGCCGCTGGTGTTGGGGTTGCTCTACGCCCCCTCTTTCGCCGCCTTGCTGGGCAGTGAAACCTATGGAGGGGCGGCCTATTGGCCTTTGTGGGCATTGCCTTGGCTGTTGATTCTGGGTGGCTATTGCTACTTGCGCTACTGGGGCACAGGCGAGGCCGCCTTGAAGGCAGCCAGACTTGCAACGAGCCGATCGCTATGCTCGCGCACTGAAACAGATCGGGCGGGAAGCCTCCCATGAATTCTGTAAGCGGTTGACCTTCATGACGCTGATTGCCAGCCTGCTCTTTGCCCTCTGTCTCCCCATCCTCTTGACTGACTTTTACCGTGCCACGTTCAAATTCTTCTGTGTCGTTTATGGGTTCCTGCTGGTGGTCCACCTCGTGCGTATTTCCATCGCGCAGAACATTTCCATTGCCCGTGCGAACGACTGAGCGTGAGACGTGAAACGTAAAACGTGAAGGGACAAACCCGTTCAATCTCCTGACGCGTTATCTTTCACCTCGTCACGCTTTGTGCAATTGTAAGAAATGCGCGATGGCCGATTGGGTGATGAGCCCTACGATCTTATCATTCTCCATCACCACGAGGAGATCCCAGCCGCTCTGGGCCATGCGGTCCATCGCCTGCATGATGGACCAGTCCGGAGAAATACAGAATGCTGGCGATGCCGGGCGCATGATCTCGCGAACACGGCGCCACGGCCAGAGGGCCGTGGGAAGGGCTTGCACGTCTCGCACTGTGACCACCCCAAGAACCTGCCCCTCCTCGCATACGGGGAATCCTCCAAGTCCGAGTGCGACAAAGTATTGATCGACCGCGTCTTGCACGCTCATATCCGGCAGTAGGGTCACGACTCGGTGGACCATGACCTGACGAACCGTCACCGACGCCAACAACATCCGCGGGGCTACCTGCCGTCTGCTTGCCAATGCCGCAGAAAAGAGGAATGCGCCGATAAAGATGAGCCAGCCTCCGTTCGTCGCGACATACTGTCCCAGAACGCCGGACCAGGCCCCCGCCATCAAGACCGCACCGGTCAACCCAAGAGCGACACCGAATCCTATTCCCACGAGTGCAGCCTGACTGGTTGCTCGATCGAAATCCTTGTTCCGGGCCCACAGGCCTGCCCGTAAGATTCGTCCACCATCTAACGGGAACCCCGGGATCAGGTTAAATAGTCCGAGCTGCATATTCACCATGCCAAGCAAGCTCCCGAGGACGACGAGTCCTTGAAACCCTGACTGCGAGAACAATGACTCCACGGCCATGGCTCCGCCGAGACAACCGGCCCCCAGGATCAAACTCACGAGCGGCCCCGCGATCGCGATCAAAAACTCGGCCCGCGGACTGGGCGGTTCCTTGCCCATGTGCGCCATCCCCCCAAAAATGAATAAGGTAATCTGCTTGATAGGGATCTGGTAGCGCAGCGCCACATAGGAATGTCCCAATTCATGGAGCAGGACGGAGAGGAACAACAAGAGGGCGGCAATGCCACCCATGCCCCAATAGCGTGGAGCCGACAGACCGGGCAATGTCTCCGGCAAATAGCCCGTTGCCAATGACCAGCTCACAAAGAAGAACACCACAAACCAGGAGGCGTGCACGTGAATCGGGATGCCAAGCACACGGCCGATTTTCCAATTGGGCAAAGACATGCATCCACCGTAACAGTGAGCGAATTCGAGCGTCAACTCGGCTTCGGATCGGGGATCGGGTATACTAGCCACGATGCAACCGCGCCACTCGCCAGGGATGCTCGGCCTCGTCCTTACGATGCTGATGTTCCTAGCCATACCTATTTCCACGCAGGCCCAGGTGATCAAGTCGGGCCCTCCCTCTTGTCCTGGAGTCGCGTTGACGTTCGACCTCTGCCCGGTGCGGCAAGGAGCGGGCTACGATCAGGCACTGATCGACTATTTGATTGAGCAGAAGATTCCCGCCACCTTCTTTATGTCCGGGAAATGGATGACGAAACACGATCAGCAAGTACGGGCCCTTCTCCAGATCCCGTTCTTTGAAGTCGGCACCCATGGAGAGGTCCACGCCCATCTGCCGCTCCATTCAGCGGACGAGCAGAAACAAGAAATTCTCGGTCCGGTTCGTCTGCTCAAAACCAAGTACGGTCATGACGCGACATTATTTCGTCCTCCCTATGGGGAGTTCAACGACGATACCGTCAACGTGGCTCGCGCCCTCGGCCTCCAGTTTATTCTCTGGAATGTCGTGTCCGGCGATCCTGACCCGACGCTGACGGCGATCCAGATCGAAGACCGCCTGAAGCGGTTTGTTCGGAAAGGCAGCGTCATCGTGATGCACGCTAACGGAAAAGGCAGGCATACGCACGAGGTCGTGCAAGACCTCCATCAGCATCTCTTGCCCCAGCGGAAACTCACCCCAATGACCATGAGCGATCTCCTAATCTGTAATAACCAGGCAGCCCCATGACCGATCCGATCGTTCGGCCCATGACGGCGGAGGATCGGGCAGCCGTGATGGAGTTGCTCGCCGACTCCGATCCGTGGAAACGACTGGGCTATCAAGCCAACGACTGGGATCAGCTATTTCACACCGCTCCCACAGGGACGTGACAGCTACGTCGTGGACCAGAACGGCAGAGTGGCCGGCATCGCGGTCGTTCGTCAGAAATTCTTGCTCGGCGACTATTTAGAGTTGCTTGGAGTGGCGGACTGGGCGAGAGGCAAGGGGCTAGGGGGACGGTTGCTCGCCCATGTCGAAGCGGTGGTCTTCGAAAGAACGAAGAACCTGTTCGCCTGCGTGTCGGATTTCAACGACCAGGCTCGGCACTTTTACAAGAAGCAGGGCTACCAGGAGATCGGCCCCATGCCGAATTTTCTGATCCAGGGCAGCGCCGAAATTCTGTTGCGCAAGACCAGCGGCCCGGCGAGGGGTACGAGAAGAAGGAACCGATGCGAGTTAAGAAGCTCCTCCACACCCGCATGCGCGTCAGCGATCTGGACCAAACAATACAGTTTTATACGAATGTCCTAGGCCTTGAGGTCCTCGAGCGGAAGACGTCGCCTCGCGGATCGCAGCTGGCTTTCTTGAAAGTTCCCAATAGCGATGAACTGATTGAGCTGACCAGTTTTCCTCCAAGCGGGCCAGTGAACAGTCCAGGAAGACCTCGTCCATCTGGCCTTTCAAGTGGAGAGCCTTGATGACACCATCGCGTCGCTCAATTCGACAGGGAGTCAAGATCACAGACGGACCGACACAAACCTCCTCCGGCAGCCGCTTCATTTTCATCGATGCCCCGGACGGTTACGAGGTCGAACTCATCGAGCGACCGCCTGGGGTGAAGATCGTTTAGCCCGCATCATTCGTCAACAGTCATTCATGGATACTCAGACGCGCTGAACTATTCTCTCCCCCCTGTTGACGACGCAGTACCTCCCGCAGTAGGTTCTTCTCCCGATTGGCGGTTGACCTTTGATGATTGACGAATCTGGAGGTTGCCAGGATGAAGAACGGATTCTTCCGCGGTCATGGGCTGGGCAATGACTATGTGGTGATGGATCCAAAAGAACTGTCGTTCTCGCTCACCCCATCAAGGATCAAATCCATCTGTGATCGCAACTGGGGCCTCGGCAGTGACGGGATTCTCGCGCTGGTACCGACGAAAAATGCGGACTTCGGCCTGCGCATCTTCAATCCTGACGGCAGCGAGGCGGAAAAATCCGGCAACGGCCTGCGCATATTTGCCCGCTATCTCCACGCGACCGGCAAGACGAAAAAGAAGCACTTTACCGTCGAGACCAAAGGGGGGCTGGTCACGATTGATCTGCATCTGGACCGGCATGGGGATGCGAGCGCCGTCACCGTCGAAATGGGCCGGGCCACGTTCCAGCCAGCCTCACTCCCCTGCACCCTCACAACCAGCGAACTGATCGAACAGCCCATCGACGCCGCAGGCCAATCCCTTACCTTCACCGGGGTCAGCGTTGGCAATCCCCACTGTGTCGTCTTCAAGCCAGCCGGGCAGTCCTGGTCGCGAGAGGATCTCCTGAAGTTGGGACCGGCACTAGAGAATCATTCCCTATTCCCTAAGCGAACGAACGTGCAACTCGCTGTGCCGACCGGCCCCAAAGAGCTCTTCATCCTGATCTGGGAGCGCGGGGCTGGTGAAACCCAGGCATCCGGGTCCTCCTCCTGCGCTGCTGCGAGTGCGGCCGTCCGGCTCGGGTTAGTGAAAAGCCCCGTCACAGTGAAAATGCCGGGAGGCCAGCTCAACATCGAGGTTGCCGAGGACTTCAGTCTCACCATGAAGGGCCCAGTCGCCGAAGTCGCGCGGGGAAGCCTCAGTCCCTCATTTGTGCGAGGGCTTAAGTAGGTTTCGTCATGCGTCAATCGTCAACCGGGAAGAAATCCGAGTGCCATTCTTGATATTCTGGCGATTGACGGATGACGCACGACGCTCTTCAATCTAAACTCGACCACCTGCCAGACCAGCCGGGGGTCTATCTATTCAGGGACGAGCAGGGCGAATTGCTCTACATCGGGAAGGCCGCAGTTCTGTCCAACCGCGTGCGGTCCTACTTTCAAAAAGGGGCCGACCACTCCCCGAAAAACACCGTCCTGGTCAGCCACATCGCAGACCTTGAAACGATCGTCACCCGCTCAGAACTTGAAGCGCTGATCCTTGAAAGCAATCTGATCAAGCAGCATCGGCCCCGGTTCAACGTGGTTTTACGGGACGACAAGCAATACCCCTACCTTCGTCTGCCGATCAAAGAGGACTTCCCGCGCCTCTCCATCGTCCGCCGCGTGCAACAAGACGGCGCGCTCTACTATGGTCCCTACACGCCGGCAGGTGCTTTGCGGGAGACGTTGAAGGTCATCAAGAAAGCCTTCCCTCTGGCCACCTGTACGATCGAGATCGACGGCAAGGCGGAGCGAGCTTGTATCGAATTCGAAATCAAGCGGTGCATGGCGCCCTGCACCGGCAATCAATCGAAAAAGGACTACCATCACATCGTCGCGCAGGTCCGCCAGTTTCTCGAAGGGCGCGACCATGAATTGCTGGACGACTTGCGCACTCAGATGGAAATGGCAGCGGAGCGTGAGGAATTCGAGGAGGCGGCGCGCTTGCGCGATCGGCTCTTCAACATCGAACGCACGCTTGAAAAACAACGCATCACTCAAACGACGACGACCGACCAAGACGTGATTGGCCTGGTGCGGCAAGGCACGGCGGTCGACCTTCAGATCCTCTTCGTGCGCGGCGGCCTCTTGATCGGACGCAAAGACTTCTTTTGGCCCCATTCAGCCGACGCCGGCGACGAGGAACTCGTTCGATCCGCCATTGAACAGTTCTACAACAAAGATGGTCAGCCGCCCAAAGAGTTGCTCATCCCCACTGATCTCGACGATGCCAGAGTGATCGAAGAATGGCTCTCAGGCAAGCGCGGAAACGCTGTTCGCGTCGTGGCGCCCGAGCGGGGAGTGAAACACCAACTGCTTCTTCTGGCAGAGGAAAACGCCGGCGCTGCCGTCGCCAATCATCTGCGAGATGAAGAAGTCGGGCGGCAGGCCATTGAGGAACTCAAGCGGCTCGTCCGACTGGACATTGTGCCTCGGCGCATCGAAGGATTCGACATTTCGAACACCATGGGCAACCAGTCCGTCGCGTCCATGGTCGTATGGGAAGACGGCCAGATGAAGAAAGCCGACTATCGCCGCTTCAAGATACAAACCGTGACCGGCGCCAACGATTTCGCGAGCATGCAGGAAGTCGTCATGCGGCGCTATGGAGACAGTGAGAATCTTGCGCGTCCTGATCTCATCCTCATCGACGGAGGATTAGGCCAGCTTGCCGCAGCTATGGAAGGGTTGAAACAGGTCGGCCATCAGGATTTGGCCATTATTGGATTAGCCAAAGCACGCGGCGAAAAAGACGAACGGATTTTCCTGCCAGGTCGAAAAAATCCCATTGTGCTTCGTGCCAACTCCCCAGCCACACATCTCGTGCAACGCATTCGCGACGAGGCCCATCGATTTGCGATCACGTTCCATCGCAAGCTGCGCGGCAAAGCCCTTATGTCTTCGCAACTGGATCGGGTAATCGGCATCGGCGAGATCAAACGGGCCCGCCTGCTCAAACAATATGGCAGTCTGGCAAACATCGCTGCAGCCTCGGACGACGAATTGACGGCAGCCGGCCTTGACGCCAAGACCGTTGAGGAGATGCGGAAAGCGCTCGCGAAAACTACTCCGTCTCGCAGTTGAGCGCGGTCATCTGCGAGGACTGTCTGGTTCATCTGGTTTGTTTCGTTTATTTCGTTGGTCTGGTTCAACCAAATAAACAAGACGGGCTGACGGACTTTTTCAGCATCCTGCTAAAATATGAATTTGAAGCTGAAGGTCCCCAAATGGACATAGGCATGATATGTCCCGTCAACGGTGGGGTTGAGATTGCCGGTAACCGTCCGCGACTCGTAGAACCATTCCTGAAACGCCACATCGAAACCAATCGCTTTCGGCCAGAGCGCGGACGCTCCTCCGCAAGGCACTAGCCCCAGAAACCGGCCTGGGCCTTTGCACAAGAGTCCGGCTCCAATGGACAGCGTGTTGGAAGATAGAGAAATCGTCGCCGGGTTGAAGGTCCTATCAGGAACGGGATCCTCAGTTCGCGTGTACCCCGACCGCACCGCCACATCCCAATGAGGCAACCACCCGGGGTTGAGCCATTTGTATTCGGTGCCGATCGCCACGACCGGCACAGTCTTCCATTGTTGCGGTTGCGGGAAGACTCCGCCAGAGGAGAGGTGGATGTCGAGGTCACGATTCGATTTCCACTCGACATATTCCACGTCGAGTTCCAATTTCCATTCCCGCTCACTCGTGCGAACCGGCCAGATGGCAATGGCTCCGGTATAGATCTGGGGAAGCACGAGACTGGTGGAGGCATCGGCAACCTTCGCCCCGTTGACTAAGAACGATCCACTCAACGGCACCACAGCCTGGGTGCGATAGACCAGCCCGACGGAGGCAATCGGTTTGCCATCGTTGTTTCTCAGTGGTGTATAGAGCAGGCTGAAGGTCGCGCCCGCCCCGGTGCCTTTGCCGTTGAATTCGACGGACGCGCCACCCAAGATTTGTTTCTGTTCCGCATGCCCCTGTCCAAGAAAACTCGCGAAGGTGTATATGTCCGCGCTTACTCCGATGGCCAACTGATCATTAAACTTGTAGGCCACGGTCGGCTTGATATCGATGAGTGGAAGCGCTGCAGAGGTGACGGCGGTATTGAAGGGGCCATCCACCGGATAGCGGATGTTCAAACCGAACGGAGAGTTGAGACCAAGACCGACCGTCACATTCGACAGGGCATCCCATCCGAGAGATCCCAGGTTCGCACTCACGTAGGAATAGCTCGGTGGGGGAGACGCAATACTTCCTCCAAAGTCCCCCCGACTGTCTATCCCGGTCGGGCTCGTGAACTTGACGGACCCCCCCAGCAGGGTTGTTCCGGTGACGACCTGGACTCCATTCACTTGGCTCAGTCCGGCTGGGTTGTAGTGAATAGCTGAGGCATCGTCGGCTTGTGCGACAAAGGCATTTCCCTGCCCGGCTGCCGAGGCGCTTTGTGGTTGGAATCGAAGTGCCTGCGCCTGTCCAAGCGCCGGACACAATAACGAGAGCAGCCCCAGAGCCAGGAGGTATCTTTTGTTCTTCATGCCATAATCCTCGCAGAGCGTCGTCCTTTAGTTGACAGAGTAAAAATTACGTATCATCAGGAGTCAGCCCCCTGGAAGGCGTTTGAGGATATACCCGATTGATAGCTATCTCGTTAGGGCCAATACTCCCTATCGCCAAGATGCCCTACACTATGGTAGCCTTCGCACAGCTCACCTTAATCGGATAACTATCTATGGGACATATCCAGAAGAAGCGCCCCTTTCCTAAAGAGCTATTTACCCAATTAACCAAGACGGAGTGCGAAAGATTTATCGAGGTGCTGCACTTTGCAGCGCAATCAGAAAACGTTGAAGATGTCAAAGATGTGCTCACCCGATTTCAAGAGCTGTTTCCTTTTACGCGGGTAATAGGTGGACTGGCAAAACTCGGACGCACGGGCGCGTTTGAGGGTTTTACCAACGTACTCAATGTCAGCTATCCGGAAGAATGGCTGCGCCTTTATTGGCAGAAGGGGTATTTTGAAGTCGACCCCGTCTTCCAGGCTGCCTTACGGGAATCAGGGACGCAACATTGGGAAACCACCTACAAGGCCGCAAGCTCGGACAAACAGAGCGAATTTATGGCGGCAGCGAAGGAGTTCGGTCTAGGGGATGGGATCACAACAGGATCAACAGATCCTGCATGCGGAGTCGCGACCTTTTGCTCATTTGCCTCCGCTGAACGCGTGGATGCAAAACGTTATGTCCCGCTGGTCGAGTACTTTGGATACCACGTCCATCTTTCCCTCTTACGCACCGCCCCAAAGAATTCGCAAGCGGTTGCTCCCTGCGTCAGGGAACTTTCGCTGCGTGAGATGACGATCCTAAACTGGGTAAAAAACGGCAAGACGAACTGGGAGATCGCCAAAATCATAGGCGTGACTGAACGGACCGTACGGTTCCACGTGGAAAGCATCTTCTCGAAGCTGGACGTCACCTCGCGATCCCATGCGGTCGCGACCGCCATCGAACACGGCCTGCCTAATGTGGTGTAATCAGAGTCGGCTTCATTGAGTTCCTACAAGAGGGATGTAGCCACTCCTGGTTCGAGGTTCATCTCCCGCTCCATCACGCCGCCGCACCCACTAATGCCGACTTCTCGCAGTGTGAATAGCTAGAAGTCCGACCTACAATCATCTCGCCTTGCAGCGTCTCAATAGAGGATATCCAGTTCAGTAACTGCGGTTTTTTGATCGCGTTCTCTTCGTCAAATCGAACCATGTCGTACAGCGCTGCCACAGAACTGGCTCCAGCTGGAGGTAGCACCACTGGCTCTCCTATCATTTCACAAGGGAACCCTAGCGCTCGAAGTGTTCGAAAGAACCGATGTTCGACCTCAAGATAGTAGTACCGGATGTTGTTCTCAACCGCCCATTGATAGACGCCTTTCAACAGCGCCAGCATCATCTTGGAGGTGAGTCCTCTATCTCGGATATCAGGATCAACCGCGAGCCTGGTAATCTCGGCAGTATCTGAAGTTTTTCTGACTTGGTAGTCAGCTGGGAGCAAGGCACCAAACTCTTTTTCGAGCATGAATTGCCCGGAAGAAGGAAGGAGTCGAGCCACCCCAACCACTGCTCCATCGTCGCTGACCAGGCCAAGGGTTGTCCCCCACAAATCGTATAAATCCATCTCCTGTCTGTCCTCCGTCTCAGGAACCCACTTCAGTGACTCGGCAAACACTTTATGCCGGAGTCGATAAGATTGGGCAAGCTGCTCCCCGTGTAACGTTTTCACGATAAAGCCATTTTCACTGAACTCGACATCTTTCACTTCACGCATCAGCTGTCTCCTTTCACAGTGAATATCAAGACCACACCATTTCCTGGGCAATGGTTTTTCATAACTACGTGCATTTCGTCACCTGGCGGTTCCGCCAGGTGACGAAATACGTGGCAGTCGCGTACTAGTAGAGTGCTCTCGAATTGAGGAGTCTGTGCGGGAAGAGATTCCGAAGATGTTCCACGGTGGACAGAATGGAAAGGACGACTGACTAATGAAGGATCGCCAGGGGTTTCAGATTATCGACGGGTTTCGGCAATCCCCTGGCAAGCCGGCGCAACAGCGTGCGGTTCTTCGCTCAAGGGATTTCCTGCAACACACCGGAGTCTATTCCTTACCTGCTGCGCGAACAGGTCGGAAGCAGCCTCGCAGCTGCCCTCAAGGCATCCGAGCAACGATTGAGCGCCCTGCTTCACGATCGCAGCCGCATCGGACGGGAATTGCACGATTCTGTGCTGCAAGCGCTCTATGCGATCGGGTTGAGCCTTGCGCAATCTCCTGAATTGCGCTGGGGTGCGCCACCGGCTTTGCCGCGTTCCCACGGTCAGGCTACCGACCAGCTCAACAAGATCATCCAAGACATCCGACGCATGATTCTGAGTGTGGAGTCCGACAGCGTGGATCCGTTTAGGCTGGTCTCCGAGTTACAGGCTCTCGCAGAGACCTTTGAGCGGGTAAGTGAGTTACGGATTCGTGTGGAGGGCGAGCCGGCGGCAGAGGAGATTCTGACCGACGAAGAAGCACGTGAACTCGTCACGATTGCCAGGGAGGCTTTGAGCAATTGCGTCCGCCACGCCCACGCCACACGCATCGTGATCGCCCTTCGGCAAATCGGCTCACGAGTACGAATGAGCATTCGCGACAATGGATCAGGCTTCGAGCGTCAAGCACGAACACGTAAAGGGCATTGGGTTTGCGAATATGGAAAATCGGGTTCGGAAGATCGGTGGTCGCCTGGATATCCAATCCACGGTGGGTCGAGGCACATGCATCACCGTTGACGTCTATCTTGAACCGATACTCACGACGGTATGAAAGAGCAACATATCCATTTAGTCACAGCTGCAGCGTCTCCCGCTCCAAGGCGAGGCATGACCAAGAATGACAGGAATGGGACACTATGTTTTCCGAAGCCGGTCCCTCACGCAAGAGAACCGATTGACCATTGCTATCGCGCACTCCTGGAGACTTCCAGCAGCGCGATCCTGTTTCTCTCGCCCGAATCAATCATTCTGGGATGGAACCGGGCTGCCGAAACAGTCTCGGGATGGGTAGCCGACGAAGCGCTTGGCTGCAGCTATGTGGAACTGTGTCTCCCGATGGAGGCAAGGGAGTCGTTCCTGGCCGAACTTGCGCGAGCCACCGCCGGGAGCGAAGTGAGGGGGCTTGAGATTTCTCTCCGGGCACGCACTGGGTCACAGACGATGCTCTCCTGGAATATCTCGCGGGTGCTGGGGACTCACGGGGAGCTGATAGGCCTCATGGCCATCGGTACAACCGTCGTCCCGCATACCCAGATGGAAGAAGAACTCCGGCTGGCCCATGCGCGATTACGCAGCGAGGCTCGCCGGGCGGAGAGAGCTGAAGAAGAGGAACGGTGCAGAATTGCACGGGAGTTGCATGACGAGTTCGGACAGGCCTTGACCGGCTTGAAATTCGATCTGGCATGGTTCGGCTTGAAGCTGACGCAATCGCCCGCTCTAACCGGCGGCAGGGATCTGCTGAACAAAGTCCAGTCCATGTCGGGATCGGTAACTGCACTCTTGGAGTCTGTTCGCGCGACAGCGGCGGCCCTGCGCCCCGCGATGCTGGACGATCTCGGACTGGTCCCGGCGTTGGAATGCCTCGCCACGACGTTCCAACATCGAACGGGCGCGCGTTGCGTGATAGACGTGGCTCCTGAGTTGTCATCCATCGCGCTGCCCTCAGAAGTGTCTGCAGCGTTGTTTCGAATCGCGCAGGAATTGCTGACGAATGTGATGCGTCACGCCGCTGCCTCGCAGGTGCACATGCGGCTGTTCCAGGACGACGGCAGGGTGACGTTAGAAGTGACTGACAACGGGAAGGGCATCACCCGCGAGAGGATGACCACGCCCCAGTCATTTGGGCTTCGAGGAATGGAGGAGCGAGCCTCCCTCCTGGGCGGCCACTTTTATATCGCAGGAACGCCAGGGGTTGGAACCAGGGCCTGCATCTCCCTGCCGGTTGCGGAGTGCTTCGCGCCATGATTGGGACAGAGCTGGTGAAAATACTCGTCATCGACGATCACGAGGTCGTGCGCCGAGGCGTGAAACAGATCCTTGAGGAAAACTTCCTTTACGTCGAAGTCGGAGAAGCCGATACCAGCCAGAAGGGGATTGCGGCAGTGCAGCAGGAGCCCTGGGATCTGGCGATCGTGGATATCAGCCTTCCTGATCAGAGTGGGTTGGAGCTGCTGTGCGAGTTACACAGCACAGCGCCCAGACTCCCGCTGATGGTCTTGAGCCTGCACCTCGAGGAGCAATATGCCGTTCGTGCCTTCCGTGCGGGAGCGATGGCCTATCTCACCAAACAGACTGCACCAGAAGAGCTGGCCAGAGCCGTTAAACAAGTTCTGACCGGCCGCATGTATGTCACCGCCTCTCTCGGAGAGCATATGGCCGGCAGCCTGAGCAAGAATCCCACCAGACCCGGCGGCCATCACACATTGTCTGAGCGAGAACTCGAAGTCCTTGTCTTGTTAGCTCAGGGCCGGTCCGTCAAGAACATTGCACAGTCTCTCACTCTCAGCATCAAGACCGTCAGCACCTATCGAGCACGTATTCTCGACAAATTACAACTCAGGACCACTGCGGAACTGATTCGCTATGCGCTCGACCATCATTTGGTTGAATAGCCATAGCGATGACTCATCTGCGCATACATAGTCCGTGGGGTACTGGGAATATAGGCGGCGGCTTGAACCATTCACGCTGATCGCGATCGGCTGCAGCGTCAGACTCCTCCTACAGTGCGTACGTGTTCGGCTGATTGTCTTTCTCATTGATCGACTCTAAAGACTATGCATGACCCGAGAGACTATTACCCCTGTTGAAACTATCGCATGAATATCGTCCTGGCAGATGCAGATGTCCACTTTCGCGACAGACTCAAGAAGCGCCTTGAGAAAATCAGCGGTGTGAACGTGGTGGGAGAATCGTCGGACTCGGAGGAAGCCGCCGCGATGATTCTGAATCGCAAGCCGGAGATCGCGATCCTCAATTCCTCGCTTCGAGATGGTCTCGGCATCGAAGTCCTCCGGCACATCAAGCGATTGATGGTCCCGCCGACCATCATCGTCGTCACGGATGACCCCTCGCGCGACAATAAGACCGCCTGTTCTCTCGCCGGAGCCGATTTCTTTTTTGACAAGGCCACGGAGGATCACAAGATGATCAATGCGGTTCGCCTTCTTTGCGTGCCGCACAGCCAGACCGAAGCGTCAGACTCCCCCATTGCCACGCTTGATAATTGATCCATGTTCCTCTGCGATTGTCATTTCTCCGCCGGTGTCCCTGTATTGTCGTTCGAATTGACAGCTGCCTCCCTTGCCGACTAGGATAGCGCCCCGTGAGTCATCCCGATCATTCAGAACCCGCCACAGTGAAGCACGCACACGCTCCCATCAACCGGGTTGAATACCTGTTTGAAACCGTCGTATTCGCCAGTCGGTGGATTCAAGCTCCGCTCTATGGCGGCTTGATCGTGGCTGAGCTGTTGTACGCGTACAAATTTCTCGTCGAACTGTGGGAGATGGTTTGGCACATCAATCAGCAACAAGAGACCGTCTTCATGCTGGGCGTCCTGGGGCTGATCGACGTCACGATGGTGGCGAACTTGCTCACGATGGTGATCATCGGCGGCTACGCTACCTTCGTGAGCAAATTGGATTTAGAGGGTCATGCCGATCGACCGGATTGGCTGACGCACATCGATCCCGGCACCATTAAAATTAAACTCGCCGCCTCACTGATCGGCATTTCCAGCATTCATCTCCTGAAATCGTTCGTCAACATTGCGAATGAAGATCTCGAGCAGATCAAGTGGAAGATCTTTATCCACATGACCTTCATCGGATCCGCCATTCTCCTTGCCTGGACCGACAAGATCATGCAGAAAGAACGCAAGCATTGACCCAATGTGCCAATGCCCAGGTGTTCAGGCTGAAGGCTGAAGTTGGTTTCTGCCCCTAACAGCCTTCAGCCTATCTACCTGCACGAGGTAACGATGAAGCGATTTCCATATTCCCTGTTTGTCCTGCTGGTCATTCTTCTCGTGCAAGCAGGCTGCAATTCTTCTGTTCTGCAACTACGTGACCAACCGGATCTCCATCGCGGAGAGTTCCGTCAGAAGTTGGCCGACAAGAAAGAGCTCGCGACGAAGTTCCTGGCCTGTACCAGACAGGCCCACGACGAACCACTGAACGAGCAACGTGATGCTGGCACTCGGGCCTGGGCCTCTGTCCCTGCAAACTCAGGAGGGACAAGCGATGAGCGTTCTTCCCTTGGCAGCCGTCATCGATACGATTCGCCGACGGCACGCCGACAAGGGAGTCTCCCTCTCCATCCTCGCCGACGTGGCTGGTGACGCAACCGCGCACATCGATCTAGACAAACTCAAACAGGTCATCGAAGTGGCCGGACGATGGAATGGGAATCTCGGTCTGGATGAGGATCAACTCGAGCAGGATTCCTCTCGCTTCGCTCGGATGCTTTTGGCATACAACAAAGCCTATTTTGGGGATCTCAGTTTCACTGCAAGACCGGCCTCCGCGGGAGCCGGCCTCCGCGGGGTTATGAAAGTGACTTCGAAAGGGTTTGTCGATCGAAGCGGAAACGCCTTGCTGTTTCCAGGGATTTCGGCGGAACTTGAGGTGAGCCCTGCCAATTCAGTTCGCATCTCGGCCACCACAGTCGACTCTCAACGTGTCAGCGCCGATCTGATGCGCATTTTCTTGGAAGCCTTCTTCGACACGGCATTTCGAGTACCGGCCGTACATGGCGCGACCGCATTGCGAGTGGGATCGAACTCCCAGGAGTCGCCCTATCCTGAATTCGATGCTGATCGTCCCTCTATCCCCCTGGAGGCCTTGGCGCGAGTGACCCGTGATGCCCTGCGCGCCGAAGCCGCCGTGACATCGCTCGTGGGGAAAGCGGTTCGTGGAGAAAGTGTCTTCGGTGCCCAGAACGAGACGCTTGCTGCCACGCTTGAAACAGCCGCAGGGGTGATGGTGAAGAAGCTCGTCGAACACGAAGGGTTCTGCTACTACCAAGTGACTGAGGGTAAGCCGGTCATCGCAGCGAGTGATCAGAATGAGCCGGAACATACACCGGTCTCGACCGGATCTGTCGCGACTCCTTAAGTCAACTCTGTCGGCAAGAAGGGGGCGACGATCTATTGCCAGGCCGGCGTCAGCACACCCTTCCCATCACGCCAATGCGGTGTCCAGGCGAGAGCAACAAGTTTCACCGCGATGTTGGCTTTGGTAGGTTTGAGAGAGATGGTTTCGAGTCTCTCGTTGAGGGGATCGGTCGCGGTGGCAAGCACATCAGTTTCCGTTTTGAACTGTGCTTCGAGGTCGGCCAATTGTTGCTGCAGCGCCGAGACGTTCTCTTCAGCTTGCCCCACATCCTTCGATTCCTTGATCGCACGCCCGGCTCCGCGAATCGCCGTTGTTGCCCGGCCGATGTTTGCGGCGCTGATCGTTTTCCGCCCAAGGAATGCGCCCAGAATCGAAGCACCGACTGAAATCGCCGCTTGCATTTGACTCGACTCGAGACTCTGCCTGCTGCCGTTCGACCATTTGTCCCGCACGCCTGATCCGATCTTGCAAGGCGGTAATTTTCGGGGCGTATTTTTGACGCAGGCTGTCCGATGATTTGTCCCTGGCTTCACGTCCTGATTGTTGCAGTCGCACACGGAAGTCCCGCTCGGATTCGCCCGGCTTCGAGTTTTGTTTCGCACTAGGGCTCTTCAACAGATCGACTTTCTGGGTACGGAACAGCCACCCGGAAAAGTCTTTGTTCCATGTCTCATAGCTTTTCGCTTTGCTTGCCGCACTGGGAACTGCGCCGAACTGTGCGCCGTCTGTGGGTGTTGACTCCAAGTCGGCCAGGGCCAAACCTGCTTCCGTGGCATGATCCCAGTCCACCGACACCGCACCGTCCGAGATCGGCGCAAGCACGGTCACATCCTGAGTCACATCGACGCCGGCCTTACTGTCAGATACGCGCACCTGCGAAGCATCCGAGCAACATCGGCTGATAGATCAAGGTGCTGCCGCTCGGCTGGCTGCCTCGGACAGGGATAAAATGCTGCGGCACATCGGGGGGGAGCATCGGACGTGAAGCGTGAGACGTGAAAGGTGAAAGGTGAAACGTGGCTTCCAATGACTCGGATTCCCCGTCAGCCCTCTTACCTTTTACGTCTAACGTTTCACGTTTCACGGGTTCCATGAGTGTCTTGATCTGCGTGCGCGTCAGTGGCCCTCGAAGGTAGGACAGCGTCCATCTTGTCTGAAAAACCTCCGGCGCATCCTCGTGGACATTGTTCATGAGAAAGACACGATTACCGAGGCCGGCGAGAAGCTGTTCCATCGCTCTGTTTATCGAACTTCTTACCAGAGCTTGCCGATGCGCCTTCCAGTCCTTCCAGCACGCGCGCCTTGTCTCGTTCGGTTTGCAGTCGTCCGATGAACCAGGTACCGGTATTCGCTAAGCCTTTGTAATCCAGATCAACGGGGTTCTGTGTCGCCAACACCACGCCCAAACCGAATGCGCGAGCCTGCTTTAGCAACGTCAGTAACGGCTGCTTCGACGGCGGATTGGCGACCGGCGGGAAATAGCCGAAGATTTCGTCCATATAGAGGATGGCACGGAGGCTGGTCGTGCCGGACTGTGCCCGTACCCAGCCGAGCGTTTGGCTTAACAGCAACGTGACAAAGAACATCCGCTCGGCATCGTTGAGGTGCGCGATCGAGAAAATGGCGAGCCGCGGTTTGCCTCCCTGGCGAATGGAGCATCTGACCGACATCAAGGGCTTCGCCTTCTAACCAGGCAGAAAATCCCGGTGAAGCTAATAAGTTATTTAACTGCATGGCTAGGGCAAAGCGTTCCTTCGAGGGATAGAACGAATCCAGATCCAGCACGCCAATCTTGGCAACCGGCGGTGTCTGGATCTGCTGGATCAACGTCGCAAGATCGAGATCCTGCCCAGCTTTCCAGGTGCGATCCAGAATGGTCGAGAGCAAAATGTGTTCGCGACTCTTGATTGGATCGGCCTCGACGCCGACGAAACCCAACAGACTCGTCACCGTCGTGCTGATCCGCTCGCGCAGCATCTCGGGATCGTCCAGAATTTCCTGCGACGGCGCCGCAAAGGACTTGAGGATGGAGACAGGAATGCCTGCGTTGCTGCCAGGCGTATAGACGACGACATCGGCCGCATCGCGGAGTTTCTGAATCCGCTCGCCGCTCTGGCCCCAATCCTCCAAGCCTTTCTTCCACATCTCGGCCTGCTGAGTTGCATAGTCCGCCGGCGAGAGCCCCTTCTTGCGCGCATCGTCTTCGTTGACCCAGGGTGCAAAGTCTTCGCCGCGCAGCTGCGGAAAGTTCAGCATCAGATTGGCAAGATCTCCCTTGGGATCGATGATCAGCGCGGGAATCCCATCGATCGCCGCTTCTTCGAGGAGCCCAATGCAGAGGCCGGTTTTCCCGCTGCCGGTCATGCCGACACAGACTGCGTGGGTGACCAGATCTTTCGAGTCATACAACAGCCAGCCGGGCTTCGACTTGCTTGGTTGCGAGATCGTACGGTCGGCCCAGATAGAACACGCCGAGCTTCTCAAAGTCTTCTGCTGAACCCCCACCAGTGGGCGGCGCAGCTTCGTTCGCTCTTTGCTTTCGACGATTCTTTTTTCTTCGTAGCCATGGATTACCACTCCATAAAGATGAGGGATACCGCTCACGCTAGAGTAATCACTTCTCGGATTGTTTTCAATTGCGCACCGGTGAATGTACGGCTGAGGTTCATTAGTACCAGCAGCAGCTCTTACCTTTTCTTCTCTTCGAGGGGTGTGGAAGGATGGATATGAAGGGAGTCGCCGTAGTCATTCCCTCCTCCCGGCGGGATGGCCGAGTTATCCTTCACTGCGCGCAACCTTCTCACCCGCCCTACTCTCCGATTACTTCGCAATCGATCGAGACGTGCCAGTAGCCTGAGCGAGGGCCTTCCGATTCACCATATCTCTATTTAGGGAGTGGCCAAGGCTGCCCTTTACTGCGCGCATCGAACGAGCACGTTCATCGTGCGCGTTCTGCGAGCAAGAATGGCACCTGGCCGCTCCCTCTCCATTCTTCTGAGGCCGCGCGTTGCGCGAGCACAAAGGATACTCGGCTGTCCCGCCTACACCCCTGCCTCCTTCAGCACCTGTCCCGTATACGATCGCTTCGACTTGGCAATTTCTTTCGGCGGTCCTTCAGCCACGATCTCACCGCCTCGATCTCCGCCTTCCGGGCCGAGGTCAATGACCCAATCCGCGTTCTTGATGACATCGAGATTATGTTCGATCACGACCACGGTGTTGCCGGCTTCGACTAGCCGATCGAGCACATCCAGCAACCGTTGCACATCGGCGAAATGAAGCCCGGTCGTCGGTTCATCCAAAATGTACATTGTGCGTCCGGTCGGACGTTTCGACAGTTCGCGCGAGAGCTTGACTCGTTGTGCCTCGCCCCCGGACAGCGTCGTGGCGGATTGGCCAAGTTTCACGTAATGCAACCCGACATCGTGCAAGGTGTCGAGTTTCCGTTTGATGAACGGGATATGCTCGAAGAACTCCACGGCATCGTCCACCGTCATATTTAATACGTCGGCGATGCTCTTTCCCTTATGGTGAATCTCCATCGTCTCGCGGTTGTACCGTTGGCCCTTGCAGACCTCACAGGTCACGTAGACATCCGGCAGGAAATGCATCTCGATCTTGATCAACCCATCGCCCTGGCAGGCCTCGCAACGGCCGCCCTTCACATTGAAACTATAGCGGCCGGGCTTGTAGCCCCGCACGCGGGATTCGGGCAGATTGGAGTAGAGATCCCGGATGAAACCGAACAGGCCTGTATAGGTCGCCGGATTCGAGCGCGGAGTCCGGCCGATCGGGGACTGGTCGATGTCGATCACTTTATCCAGCGCGTCGGCGCCCATCAACTCCTTGCAGCCATCGATCTTCGGTTTTTTCTGATAGAGCAACTGGGAGAGGGAGTGGAACAGCACTTCAAGCACCAGCGTACTCTTTCCGGACCCGGACACGCCGGTCACACAGGTGAGCAGACCGAGCGGAATCTTGGCGGTCATTCCCTTGAGATTGTGTTTCTTGGCTCCCACGATGGACAACATCCCCTTGGCCTTGCGTTGGCGGCGAGGCAGGCTGACCATCTGTGTGCCTCGAAGATACTGGCCCGTCAGCGAGTCGAGATTCCCCATGACGTCGGTCGGCGTGCCTTGGGCAATGACCTGGCCCCCCTGCGTTCCAGCGCCAGGCCCCATATCCAGCAGATGGTCCGCCGCCATCATGGTTTCTGCATCGTGCTCGACCACCACTACTGTGTTGCCCAGGTCGCGCAGACGAAGCAAGGTCTGGAGCAGGCGCCGATTATCCCGCTGATGGAGACCGATAGACGGCTCATCGAGGATGTAGAGGACGCCGACGAGGCCTGAACCGATTTGCGTGGCGAGCCTGATGCGTTGGCCTTCTCCACCGGACAAGGTGGCGGCGGCCCGATCCAAGGTCAGGTAGTCCAGACCGACGTTGACGAGAAACCCGAGCCGTTCGCGAATCTCTTTCAAGATGCGATGGGCAATCATCAGTTCGCGTTCGGTAAATTTCAACGAACTGAAGAAGTCGGCTGCCGCTCGAACGGAGAGATGCGTCACCTCCGCAATCGACCGTGTGGCCAACTTGACGGACAGGCTTTCAGGCCGCAGCCTCGCGCCCTTGCAGACCCCGCAGGTTTCCAGCAAGGTGAAATCTTCATCGTCCTGAGAGCCGGGTGTCATGGCGTAGCCGATGCCGTCGCAAGCCGGGCAGGCCCCATGAGGGCTGTTGAACGAAAAGACGCGCGGTGTAATTTCCGGGTAACTGACGCCGCAGCGGATGCAGGCGAGCTTCTCGCTATAGAGCGACACTTTTCCGTTGTCTGCCAGCACCCCGACCAGCCCACCGGCGAGTTTTAACGAGGTCTCCACCGAGTCGGCCAATCGTCGCGTCAAGGCCTCGCCTGTCTTCATCACCAGCCGATCGACGACGATTTCGATCGTGTGTTTCTTCTGTTTATCGAGCGCGATGTCCTCGCCCAAGTCCATCAGCTGACCATCGACCCTGGCCCGGACGTAACCGGCTCGGCGCATGTCGAGGAGTTCTTTACGATACTCGCCTTTCCTGCCGCGGACGATCGGGGCCAAGAGCTGAAACTTGCTGCCCTCCGGCAGCAGGCCGATGGCATCGACCATCTGCTGCACGGTCTGCGCCGTGATTTCGTCGCCACATTGAAAGCAGGAGGGGCGTCCGACCCGGGCAAAGAGGAGACGGAGATAGTCGTAAATTTCCGTGACGGTACCGACCGTGGATCGAGGATTGTGGCTGGTGCTCTTTTGCTCGATGGAAATGGCGGGCGAGAGCCCTTCAATCGAATCGACGTCGGGTTTGCCCATCTGTTCGAGGAACTGACGGGCATAGGCCGAGAGCGACTCGACATACCGCCGTTGCCCCTCGGCATAGATCGTGTCGAAGGCCAGCGACGACTTGCCCGACCCACTCAAACCGGTGATCACGACCAGCCGGTCGCGTGGGATCGTCACGTCGATGTTCTTGAGATTGTGCTCCCGCGCCCCTTTAATGACGATCGAGTTATGCATCAGGGCGGGATTATAGCATTCAGCCTCCACCCTTGACACCGTTGAATGCGTACGTCTACTATACGTACGATTCAATAGGAGGGCGGTATGCCCAGGGCCGCATTAAAAAAAGAGAAATGGACGCTTTCATTCGACCCGGCGCTGAAAAGCGCGGTCGTCAAGGCAGCCAAGCGCAGAGGGGTCTATCCTGTGACCGTGCTCGAAAATCTCGTGAGGGAAAAGTTTAACCCGTACGGACATACAGACGTGGATGATAGCGCCGACTATGTGACCGCACTCCGGAAACAGGGCCGAAAACAGTCCGACGATGCATTCCTGGACGAGATTGAAGCATGGCAAAAGTCTCGGTCCTCGTAGATACCGACATCTTCATAGATTATTTCAACGCAAGCCGGTTTCACGCTCTGTTCGATTTGGTCCGATTCACCGTCTACTATTCCATCATCACGAAAAAAGAACTGCTGGGCAAGCCCGGGCTCCGCGATTCTGAACGGGAATCTATTTTGGTCGAGTTGACCCGATGCCGGCTCATTCCTCTGTCCGATTCCATTGCCGCTCGATATTCCGATCTTCGCCGCCTGCATCCTTCACTCGACAAAGGTGACGCGCTCATCGCTGCCACCGCCCTCGTCAAGCGTCTTCCTCTGATGACACGAAATAAACGGCACTTTCAGATGGTAACCGGTCTGACGTTATTCGGGGAATGAGCGCCTTCTCTGCCCCATCCAGGCAGTGATGACGACAAGATGGCTACCTTGACAAACCCGGAAGGCCGGTGCTACCACGGTCTCATGGTGCATGTGGATACACCACCAGTTCAGAAGGGGACCGATTCTCCAGCGGCTCCGCTTGCCGTTTCGACCTGGACAGGCTCAGCCCGCGAACAGGCGGTGCAGCGGATGTTTACCTCCATTGCCGGGGTCTATGACCTGAACAACACGCTTCTGAGCTTTGGACTGCACTACCGGTGGAAGAAAATTACTGCCTCCTATGTGCCCGTCACCACAGAAGGCCGGGCACTCGATGTCGGATCCGGCACAGCCGATCTCGCGCTCTTGGTCGAGCCGCGCATGGGAACCAACGGCCGCGTTATTGCCTCAGACCTGAACCATGCCATGCTCGTCGAGGGGCTGAAGAAAGTCACCGGGCGGGGCCTGGGACAGAAGATTACCTGTCTCGAGGCCAATGCCGAGCATCTGGGATTTCCCAATGGGACCTTCCATGCGGTGACCACAGGGTTCTGCATGAGGAACGTCGGCGACCTTCGGCAAGCGCTCACGGAAATTCATCGTATTTTGCAGCCAGGTGGCCGGTTTGTGTGCCTGGAGTTTTCCCGACCCGTCTTCGGTTGGCTGCGGGCCCTGTACGATTGGTACTCGTTCCGGCTTCTTCCGTGGATTGGCACGAAAGTGGCGCATGACACAACCGGTGTCTACGAATATCTCCCGGCCTCCATTCGGAACTTCCCGGACCAGGAACGATTGAAGCAGATGCTCCTCGACGCAGGCTATCGTCAGGTCACGTATCGCAACCTGAGCGGGGGGATCGTGGCGATACATGTGGCAACGAAGTAAAATGTTGAATTTTCAATGTTAAATTCCAGTTCATCATTAAACTGATTCGAACTACTGAACATGACCATGAATTCTATCCTTTATGTTTTTCTTCCCTGCAAGAAGGTCTATCCCATCGGGGTGACCTATCTCGCTGATTTTATTCATCGCCGCAAGCCGGACGTGCGGCAGCGCATTCTCGATCTCTCTCTCTTTCCCGACGCCCAACGGATCAGTGCGGTCCGCGATGCCGCCACCGAGTTTAAGCCGGACCTCGTCTGTTTCTCCTGGCGCGACATTCAGATCTTTTCCCCGCATGAGGGAGACTCCTCGCTGGAACATGCGTTTAACTTCTACTTTGCCAGCAATCCACTCAAGCGGATTGCCGCCTCGTTTGCAGGGGTGAAACAGCTCTACCGCTACTACAGTCATATCCGGGCGGCGCTCTCCTATCCCTGGTTGATCGCGAAGGAGTTCCCGAAGGCGCAGATCATGATCGGGGGCGGGGCCTTCACCGCCTTTGCGGATCAGCTCATTCAGAAACTCCCGGAAGGCACCATCGGGATTCTTGGGGAGGGCGAAGACGCCATTCTCAAGGTGATTGAAGGCCAGTCGCTGGAGAACGAGCGCTATATCCTCCGGGAGGGAAAGACCGTTCGAAAGGGCCAGCAGGGTTCGCCGGCTCTTCTGGATGCACTGACTGTCGACTTGCCCTACCTGACTACGATCTTCCCGCAGCATCGGGAGTATCTGGGCGAATCCATCGGGGTTCAGTCGAAGCGAGGCTGCCCTTACGACTGCGCGTTCTGCCTCTATCCCTACATTGAAGGGAAGCGGGTCCGCTATCGGCCACCCTCCATGGTCGTCAAGGATATCTCTCAGCACTACCATCAATGGGGCGCCAGACGTTTCTGGTTTACGGATGCCCAGTTCATTACCGGGAAAGAAGCCTATCCCCAATGCACCGAGATCCTTGAACGGATCCTTGCCGAGAAGCTGGAGATCGAGTGGTCCGGCTATATCAGGACATCGCTCATCACCCCGGAGCTGGCCAAACTCATGGTCCGGTCCGGCGTCGGCGATCTCGAGGTCGCCATTACGTCTGGCTCCCAAGTGGTGTTGAACGACCTCCACATGGGGTTCAAGCTTGAACGGCTCTACGATGGTTGTCGCTATCTGGCAGAAGCGGGATTCAAGGGGAAGGTCATCCTCAATTACTCGCTGAACAGTCCAAAAGAAACCGAGGAGTCCTTGCTCCAAAGCGTGGAGTCCTATAAGAAAGTCGCCTCGATCCTGGGTGAGGAGCGAGTCTTCCCCCTGATGTTCTTTTTGGGCATTCAGCCGAACACCGATCTTGAAGAACGGCTGTTAGAGGAGGGCTACCTCTCGGCCGGCTATAATCCTCTGATGCTGACTCCGACGAGTATCAGAAAGCTCCTCTATAACCCGGCGCCACTGAACTCGTTCATCGCCAAGGCCTGCCTCATGGCCTGGGAACGAAAAGATGGTAGCAGGGACCCACGGAAGTGGACGGGATCCCTGTCCCAAGCCCCAAAAGAATCAGGCCCCTACGCCGACAAGAGTTTGATCCGAGGGATCGAGGGGAACTCCGGACGCGATGCCCTCCTGTCCCTGGAAGAGATCCTCCGTTCCCGACAATCCATTCGCTCCGCAAAAGAGTCGAGCGAAAAATCCGTCGCAACCCCGGCATCCTAACGTCGTCCCACCAGTCCCCATCGACACCTTGCATTCGAATTCAGGCCGGTGCTAGCATGCGCGTTCTTTGAGGGTGGAGAAGTACGTCAACCGTTTGGAAATTTTGACAATTACTCTCGTTCGCCCTGGCCTGGAGGGCATCTTGAGGAGACATCTCGATGTATAAGACGATCTATGTCCCGGTCGATAACTCCGACCATTCCAATACTGCTGTCGACGTCGGAGTCCACTTCGCCAAAGCCTTCGGCTCCAAAATCGTGGGTAGCCACGTCTATGCGGCCAAGATGCATGACAAGCGCTTCAAACAGATGGAAGCGGGCTTGCCCGAAGAGTATCACGATGAAAAAGAACTCGACCGGCAGCGCCAAATCCACGATTCGCTGATCACTCGCGGCCTCCAAATCATCACCGACTCCTACCTTGACTACGTCGATAAGAAATGCGCTGAGAACAACTTGCCGATCGAGCGTCGATCGCTCGAAGGCCGGAACTGGAAAGTGCTGGCCGAAGACATCAATACCAATGCCTACGACCTGGTAATCATGGGTGCCTTAGGTGTCGGCGCGGTGAAGGACAGCGTGATCGGCAGCAACACCGAGCGTGTGCTTCGTCGCGTGCGGAATTCGGACATGCTGATCATCAAGCAGACCCAGCCCATGACTACGGGGAAGAATCGTGGTGGCAGTAGACGGCAGCCCCTATTCCTTCGGCGGACTCATGACCGGCCTGGCCCTGGGCAAGGCCTTCAATATGCCGGTTGAAGCCATCTCGGCCTTCGATCCCTATTTCCACTATGCCGCCTTTCATAGCATATCCGGTGTCCTCAACGAGGAAGCGGGAAAAGTCTTCCGATTCAAGGAGCAGGAAAAACTCCACGAAGAAATCATCGACAGCGGCCTCGCGAAGATCTACCAGTCGCATCTTGACATCTGCCGCGAGATCGCTCAGGCCGAGCAAACCGACGTCAAGACGACCCTCCTGGACGGCAAAGCCTTCGAAAAGATCATTCAATATGTGCGCAAGGATATCCCGGCATTACTGATCGTCGGACGGATCGGTGTGCACAGCGACGAGGATATGGACATCGGCAGTAACACGGAAAATCTCTTGCGGTCCGCGCCCTGCAATATCCTGGTATCGAACCGCAAATACGTGCCGCCGATCGACACGCTGGCGGAATACACGATCGCCTGGACCGAAGAAGCCCTCCGCCGGATGGAAAAGATCCCCGTATTTGCCAGAGGCGTCGCCAAGACCGCGATTCACCGCTATGCCATCGAGAAGGGCCATACCATTATCAGTAATACCGTCGTCGATTCAGCCGTAGGACACATCTTGCCCAAGGGCGCGATGGATGCCATGCACGCGCTGGGTGGCAGCCTGGATGCCGCCGGCATCGACAGAGAAAAGATGCAGGCTGACGAATCTGTGATGAAGGATCTCATGGGCTCGACGCTCAGCGGCATGATGACCGAGATCGTGGAAGAAAAACCGAAAGTGAGTGCAAATACTCAAGCGTATTTGGATCGGATGACTCAGGATTACTTCGTCTGCGACGGCTGCGGCTACATCGGCAAGGGCGAGACGCCCGTGAAGTGCCCTGTCTGCGCCGCCGGAGGCGATCGCTTCAAACTGGTTGACAAGCAGCTTTTTGAAGCAGCCGCGCACGCGGAAGGGGTTCTCGAAACCGACCTGGCCTACGATGACGTCCCTATGCAATGGACGAAAGATGCCAAAGAGGGAATCCGCGCGGTCCCAGCCGGCTTCCAACGCCGGCGCGCCAAGGCCAAAATAGAAAAGACCGCTCGCAAGCTCGGCATGACCACGATCACGCTGGAGTATGCCGCACCCATGATTCAGGAAGCAGCTTCAGAGGACTACACCCCCATCTTCGCAAATAAGGGAACCGGTGCCTCGACCGAAGCCCAGGCTACCGTAACCGCTGCAACGAACGGCGCCAATGGCGCGACTGCCTCGCACGAGAACGGTCAGGGGAACGGGAATCGGCCACGCGGCGGAACCTGCCCCTGCCTCTCCCTATACCTGGATGCCGGAGGCGCAATCACGGCTCGAACGGGCTCCGGAAGGGTTTATGCGCGACTGTACACGTGCCCTCATCGAAAAACATGCCGATAAGATGGGTGTCATGGTCATCACGGCCGAAGTAGCCCACGAGGGCATTGAACAGGCTAAGGACTACATGGCGGAAGCCATGAAGACCGGCAACCTAAAGGACATGATCGCCAACCTGACCGGCAAAGCTCGTTCCTAGCGTGCCGATGTTGAGTGTTGAATGACAGGCCTGTCCCGACGAGTACGCGTCCCGTTCTTAATTCAACATTCAACACATAGCGCCTAAAACTCATGGGTAAATCTCTTCCAATCTTCAATGCCCCGTCTCTTGCGGGCGCGTTCGGAAGCATCCAACAACAGGTATCGCAGTTCTTTACTCCACCATCCACGGCTCCTGCGCCGCACGATGGCCGAACGGTCGATGACTTCAAGCCCTATCTCATCGCTCTGAACCTCACGAAGCGCTGCAACCTCAAGTGCGACCATTGTTACCTCGACGCGACGACGAAATCAGCCGGCGGGGACGATGAACTCTCGACCGAAGAGTGCTACAAGCTCATCGATCAGATTGCCGTGGTCAACAAGGGTTGTCTCCTCGTGATCACGGGCGGCGAACCGCTCGTCCGTCCTGACATCCTCGATATCGCGCGCCACGCCGTGAAGCTCGGTTTCATGGTGGTGTTCGGGACCAATGGCATGTTGATCGACGACCGGATGGCGAAGGACCTGGTCGAGATCGGCGTGATGGGCATGGGCATCAGTATCGATTCGCTCGATCCCCAGAAACACAATCGTTTCCGTGGCGTGCCCGGCGCATGGGAAGCCGCACTCGCAGGCATTGAGGCTTGCAAGCGGAACGGACTGGCCTTCCAAGTGCACTTCAGCGCGCAGCCCATGAATTACCAGGAACTGCCTGAGGTGATCGATTGGGCGCACCAGCTTGGCGCCAAGGTCCTCAATGTCTTCTTCATGGTCTGCACCGGCCGCGGCGAGGAACTGACCGACATCACCCCGGCCCAGTATGAAGAGGTGCTCGGCTACCTGGTGAACTGTCAGGATAATTATAAAGGGTATGCTCGTCCGGGCCCGCTGTGCACCGCATTTCAAACGGCTGGCGTACGAGAAAGATCCGAACTCCCCTATTACCAAAGCGACTGGTTATATGGGTGGCGGCTGCCTCGCCGGCACCAACTACGCGCGCGTGACTCCCAACGGCGAGTTGACCCCTTGTCCCTACATGCCGCTGTCTGCCGGGAATATCCGCGAGACCAGCTTCGTCGATCTGTGGGAAAAATCCGATGTCTTCAATTCCTTCCGCTATCCGCACCTGAAAGGTAAATGCGGTGATTGCGAATATACGGACATCTGCGGCGGCTGCCGCGCGCGCCCCTACGTCGATCACGGCGACTGGCTGGACGAAGATCAATGGTGTCTCTACACCCCGAAGGGCGGCGAGAAGATCAAAGTCGCATTTAATACGTCGGAAGAAAACCCTGTGGCGTGGGATCAGGACTCAGAAACACGACTCAACCGGATTCCCTATTTCTTACGCGCCATGGTGAAAAAAGGCGTTGAGAAACATGCGCGGGAAAATAGCATCCCCCTGATTACCATTGAACTGATGGAAGAACTCCGCAAGAAACGATTTGGTAACGATGCCCCGGTTTTCAACTTTGATGTAAAAGATAAGGACTAGGAATCGGAATCGGAATCGGAGATAGGTACCCCACTACGGACCGTGAACTCTCCTCACCCTCGTTCCCACACCGACCTATGGATGCTCTTCAAAGCCTAGTCACCGACTTCAATACGCTGATCCCGATCCTCAATCATTGGCTGCACTTGTCAGCGGCGGTCATCTGGGTCGGCGGACTCGCGTTTCTCATCATGGCAGTGACTCCTGGGCTGAAGAAAGCGGTTGCTAAGGAGCAGATCAAGCCGATCACCGATGCGTTCTACCAGCATTACAAGAAAGTCGCGGGTATCCTGCTCGTCGTCCTGCTGATTACCGGTGGTATCAATTTCCACTATGTCAATCAGGTCATCACCTCGCAAACCGGCAGCGGAATCCAGCACCATGCGAAATACCTGACCGTTTTCTTTATCAAGCTATTTCTCGTCCTCTGTCTTCTCACGCTCTTTCTCTACACGGTGCTCTTCAAATCGGATGATGCAGAAGAAGGCGAAGAAACGTCCTACGAAGCGATCCCCTTCCAGCAAGCCGCACTCTGGATCGGCCTCTTCATCCTCCTCTGTGCCGCCGCGATGAAACATCTCCACCAATAAATCGTGTCCCATCTCAGGCTCTCCGTCGCGTTCACCTGCTGCACTCCCCCTTGTCTGTATCTTCCAGGGTTAAGAGTGTACCGAATCAGATACGCCTCAGTTCTCTAGCCCCATCTTTCACATTCACTCGCCAACCCAAATTTACTCAACAACTTGCAACGCAGGCTTCGGAATATCTTCACTGAGAAAACTCTGGTATGGGGGTTGCTGTACTGCTGTAGTCCTTTCATCACCTGATATATGGGGTAGTGGCCGATGATTACTAACTGGAAGATTCTTGGCGAAGCGAAATGCCGGTGGGTTCCCACCCATGAGGTTCACGCCTCTCTCGCAGGTGGGACCACCTCTGGATTGTGCCCATCTGGAGCCATCCCACCGCCATGCGCTTCCGCCATCGGGGCCGCGTCCTGCCCTAGCAGCGGCGCGGCCCTCCAATCTGACGGGGCCAGCTAAGCATGAAATCAGACCGTAGCCCGAGGGGCTAGCTTCATCGTCAAAGTAATTTGGAGAGATATATAATGTCGCTAACCGATCAAGCCCTTCCGAGTCACTCGATCAAGAATGAGCAACCTGGGACCGCTAATCTGTCTTCCAGGTCGGGCAAGGCAGGACGACAACAGCCTCGGACCATCCGGATAACGGTCAGTCTTCCCAGTGATCTCGTTGATCGTCTTCGCGATGCAGTGTATTGGAGTCCGAGCTTAACACTCGCATGGCTGATCGCTCAGTCCCTACGGACTTCCTTGACAGAGATGGAATCCTTACGCCAGGGTCCCTTCCCAAAACGAACGAATGCGCTCCGCGTCGGAAGACCTCGATTGGTCGGCCAGACAATGAAGGTGTCCTCTCGTGCCAGGCTCACCGGCATTGGGACTGAACCTTCCCTGCATTCACAGACACTCCCATAAAAGAATTACGTGTGTGAGTTCTAACTCCAAGTGCAACACTACAGGCTTTAAGGGCTACGGTATTGCTAACCCAACGATATGCTACAAGCACTTGAGTGGCGAAGACCGTGAGACCATGAACCTGGGGCTGGTCCATAGCCATTCGTTGTGGACGATGGTGACGGTATTTCAGACGACCTCCAGCATCCTGAGCCGTGAGCATGCCAGCAACGCATGGATGTGTATCCGGACCACAGTCGCCAAAGGTAGAGAAAGGTTGAACGCACTCACACTCTCTCGCATTATTCATGAACGCTTCTGCGCAATTGCCAATATTCGAGAGAGGCGCGGGGCCAGAGGCTAGGGGCGGCCAGAAGGAGTATTTCCCCTCTCGCCGCGCGCCTTTTGCCTGGCTTCTATGCGAATTCTCGACGAACCGTCATGAATAATGTGGGCTAGAGTTTTTTGAAGAACGAATCGTAGACTCCGTAGGCTAGAATCAGCCCGATCAATGTGAAATATATACTGGAGATCCCGCTATAATCAGGCGGACCCTCACCTTTCGGCTCGTTCGCTAGAACGTGGGACACCCCAGCCAGCAGGACCGTACTCGCCACCATGACAGCCCTCCGACAAATCCTTTTCATGACTCAATCCTCCCTCCTTTGTGGATCGAATGGATAAACGAGGGCAACATCATACTGAAGTTGCCAGACCAGACGCAATAGCTCTCGAAGGTACGCATGGAGCCTGGGAGGAGAAACTGAGCGAGATAGGCTAGGAGATGGCGGAAGTCTTGGCAAGAGCTTTCAATGCCGTCGAGACTTCCCTGAAAGAAAGAGCGAGCTTGTCGAGTTGTGACCCCTTTGACATCACCTCACCTGCGATGGACTTGAGTTGACTGTCATAGCTCCCGACCTGGGAGGCAACCTCGGAAACCTTTAAGAGCATCTCTTTACAAGCATTCAGTTCCTGCTGCAGTTGCTGAGAATTGGCTTGGGTGGCCTTAATCTCCTCCATGGAGGCTTGCAGCTGTTGCGTCAATCGACCGACATAGGCCTCTCGGTCCCGCATGTCGGATTCCAGGTTGATCCGTACTTCTTCGCTCTCGCGGCGACGTTCCTCCAGATTACGAATGGCTTGAATCCAAGGAGCGAGATCCCCGCCGACCTTTGTCGAGTCAGGCAACGGTTGCCCACGTTCCAATGCCTTTATCGCAGGTTGCAGCCATTCAACGAATGCCATCACCTCGCCCAGCTTCAGGTCTGTCGTCGAAGCGGAACCTGGCGCAGGAGCGCTGTCGCGATTCGGAACGGCTTGTGGCGGCTGTTGGGCTGGGGACGGTTTCGCCTTCCTCTGCTGGCCATTCCTCGGCTGTGCCCAGCGATGATATTCCAGCAAGACCGCAATACAATGACGACACATCGGCTCTTCCGGCAACGCGCAGCTGCACTTTGAGATGAGATGCCCCTCCTTGAGACGGATCGTCTGTTCGTAGAGGCCAGAATTTCCGATGACGGCAGACGAAATCTGAGCATCATCAGCCTCGACGATCCGAACACGATTTTCAGAGAGGTACTGATTGCCGATGTGAAAGGCATTGCGATCAACCACGGCCTGGATCATCGGAGGATCCAGGAGGCTTAGCCGCTCGGCGGAACAGGGGATCTTGTTTCGCATGCGCTGCGTTCCCAATCGTTAACAACTCCAACTGAGGTTGCGGCGTAGTCTGAAACAGACCGGGAAAACTGTCAAGGGCTCACCAGTTTTCCGCAGGCGAGTTGCACATCCGTGGTCTCTTCCATCGACACCAAGCGCGCATACTTTTTGATTGCACGGCGAGACTGTCCGTTACGCGCGTATCCGCGCTTGCAAGAGAAGTTTCGAAATCCTGCGGGCTAGGCGAGGGTCAGTGGCGCGAGGCAAGAGACTTCTTCGGGACGCTCTAACATTTCTATGGAAACCGGCGAGTTTTTCCGCAGCCCGCGTTAGGTCCGGGAGTGAGACCCATCGCAGAAGGGAGGCTTTTTCGTCTGCTTACAGCCACAGAATGCCACGCGTTTCTTTTCTTCAAAGTGAACCTCCATCGGAGAGAACTCCGTCCCCGTATGGGATCCATCGCAAAACGGTTGTGTTTTCGATCGCCCGCATTGACACCAAAGGACAGTGCCTGGTCCCACTTCGACAATGCATGGCGTCCGTTGCGCAATCACCGGCTTATTTGGCATCAGACTCCTCCTTCTTGCATTCGTTAGGCGTAAAAGGCGAGGGTCTATCGATGAAAATGGAAGTTTTCCATACGCCACGCAGCTTTCTCAGCATCGGCGAGGCGGCCCCTTCGCACTGACCGGTGTCAGCCACAGATAGTCAGCAATCTTCTCACGGATCATATCTTGTAATTCCTCGATGCGCCCCACCTCGAAAGACGTCATATAGACGCTGACCTGGCGGACCTGATCAGTTAGTCGGCGGGCCACTCGCTTTGGAACCGGAAGGTTGTACTGAATGTGTCCGGCCCCTGTATAGCTCACCAGTGGTCCAGCCATAGTATCGTTCCCTGAGCGAATCTGGTTGAGGCGATGGACCAACGTCTTGGCCATCCCTTCGTCGCGAACCATGGAGGCTTCGAGCATCGTTCTGATAGAGGCTGTCGTCTCCTCTTACCATGACAGGCCTGGAGTTGCTGAAGAATACGGGTTCGATAGATCGGATCATCGACAATGGCTTCGTCCTTCATGCCCCATTGCGCCATTATTGGGTCAGACTCTGCCTGAGCCAAACCGTTCTTGGCGACGATTCTCACCAACGGTTTTGGAGGATTCATGGCATCCACAGTCCAATGTTGTTCTTTTGCCAGCCGAACCAGCGGCTCATAATCCTCGTATGGACCACCCCAGTTCTGTTGCCACCGGACGGCTTGAAGGAATTCCTGGCGGTGTCATTTCTGAACCGGAAATATATTGATCCAATGCTGCCTGGCCGTCCCAGCCGAACATTTCCATGGCTAAGGCTGGCGTACGTCCCTCCGCCTTCAGTCTCCGCAGCACCGTCATCGCCGCATCAATATGAAACCGATTGTGATGTTCCTCGCCCAGATAAATGATGTCCTGCTGGAGCAACAACGTCGTCCATTGGTCGAGAGAGACCGGTTGACCCGTCGCAGTATCAATGATCTGCCATTCCTTGAACGGCGTATGATGCTCGTCCTGTGAGGCGGCAGAAGATCTGGCACCCCCTCCACTCGTGCAGGCCGACGGTGAACCACAATGCCCCGACGCTCACCAGCACCTTGAATGTGACGAAGATGGCTCGCATAGCGAGCAGCAGCCGGTGTCTTGTACATAGCCTCTACCTAACACAGGTCTCTCGGGATGGGCAAGACGGAAACCTGTAGATAGCAAGTTAACTTGTCCGGTGTATGTAGCACATGATCTGTCCGGTTCTTCTCTTCGAGTCTTTCAGCCGCGCGCCGAAATTGTGTCGCGCACCGTTGGCCTAGGATGAACGATCGGCGGGACGTTCGATCCGTGGGTCGGGCCATTACGGGCTGGGTGGGCTCGTCCGGTTTCGATCAGCCGGCCATCCGCGTCGTAGCGTGCCAGACACCGGGGCCCATGGAACACGGCCAAGGTCCCATCCGGGTACGCGTGGACCCGCACCGTGACCTTCACATAATGGAACCGATGGGGGTCCTGCGGGATCTGGAGGCGCTGGCGGTGATAGTGCACGGTGTTATCCTTGGCCACGACCCGCTCCTCTTGCACACACAGGATCTCGGTGAGATGCGTGCCGACCCACGGGATGAAGGCGGTGCCTGGTTCCGTCGCCCGCACCATAAACCGGTCGTTATGCTGGGGGAGGAACCGCTCGGTCAGATACCGATTGGCCGTCGCCATCTCGGTGATGCCGGCCAACGCCAGCTCTTTGGGCAATCGGTCCTGCAAGGTGCGGAAGGCGCGCTCCGACCGGCCCCGTGCTTCCGGTGAATAGGCAGGAATCAGCGTGATCCCCAGTTGCTGCAAGGCGCGGTGCACCTGCGTCAGTCGGGTCTTGTCGACTGTGCCACCCGCCGCCTCTGTCAACCAATAGTGTGAGCCCCGATCCGTATAGAGCGAACTGAAGAGCCCCTTCGTCTCCATGACCTCCTGCAGACCGCGCAGGCTACTCAGGGTCCCTTCTTCTTCGACAAAGAAGGCGGAATAGATCTCGGTCGTCGCATCATCCAACGTCACGATCAGATCCCACTGACAGCCGGGGACCCATTCATGGGTCGAGCCGTCTTGGTGCAGCATCATGCCGGGCAGCGGTTTGCGAGGCCGCTTCTTGCGATGCGCGCCACGTCGGGGAGCCCGAGCCACATGTCCGGCAGCCTGTAACGTTTTCTGGGTCCAGCTATAGGAGCGGGTGCCGCCATGGTCGGTCTGCCAGCGCTCATGGAAATGCTTGACGGTCCAGCCCGTGTACCGGGTCTCATACAGCGTCACCATACGGAGCGCCTCATCAACCGGCACCGCGCGGGCCGAGAGCCGGCCGATCCGCCGATCCTGCAACCCCTCGGTCCCCTCCGCGTCATACCGGCCACTCCACCGGCGAAACGTCCGTTCCGTTACGCCCAGCATCTCGGCGGCCTCCGCCATCGTCACATCCCGCCGTTGTCGCCGCTCGTACAGCTCCTCAAACCGCATCTGTCTCACCTCCTGTAGGATCCTCGCCCGTGTCATAGTGGCCCTCCTTGAGGACGCACCCTAAACCGGACAGATCACGTGCTACAAAAAGCGGACAGATGATGTGCTATCTACAATCCTGCGAGTGGCCGTTGAGGAGGGGAAGAGGCTGTGATACGATCCCCCGCTGTGATACGGCGCTCTTCCGAGCCCAATCCCCCTGAACAGTTTCAGCAATGGCTGGACCGTGTTGCGCGTCCGATCGAATTCGCGACACGCGATGCCTTCGCACATCTGCCCACCGTCAAGAATCTGAATCGTTTTGTCTCCTCACAGGTGATGCAGGCCCTGTCGGATCGCGTCTATCCACGAGCGATTGAAGCGGCGTTGCTCCAGCTGCGTGAGCTGTTTCTTGCAGATCAGCAGCGTCTCCCGGCAGAGGATCAGCAGCGTCGGCTGCAGGAAGCCATGGTCATTCTTGGAGTCTCTGCGCAAGGCCGTTCGGGATCCGGCCCGGGCCTGGCAGGAGCCGGAGCCCATCGTGGTGCGTGAGCCTGCCATGCATGACACCCCATCGCGAGCATGGTGGGAACAGCCCATCCGTTTCGCGAAGGGAGTCGGCCCAAAGCGCACATCGTTACTCCAACGGTTCGGGATCGAGACGATTGAGGATGCTCTCTGGACCCTGCCTTGGCGCTATGAAGATCGCTCGGTCATGACCCCGATCGGACAACTGGTGCCCGGTGTGCAGGCCTCGGTCTGCGGCACGATCATCAAAAGCGAAGCGAAGCGTGCCCGGAGTCGCCGCCTTACTATCCTCGACATTGTGGTGGAGGATTCAAGCGGGCGCCTCCAGGCGGTGTTCTTTAACCAACCGTTTCTCGAATCCCTCTTCACCGTCGGGACGAGCGTCATGCTGACCGGGCGGGTGGTGGCCGGTGCGCAGGGATGGGTGGCGATGAGGATGGATGTCGCGCAATACGAAGTGGTGGGCGCGGAAACCGAAGCACCGCTGCACGTGGGGCGTATTGTTCCGGTGTACCACGAAACCAAGGGGTGGACTTCCCGGCAGATGCGCGTGCTCATAAAAGGCTTGCTGGATGCCCATATTGCCGAGGCGCAAGAGGTGTTGCCGGTCCCGCTTCGTGCCCGCTATCGATTGCTGCCTATTCAACAAGCCATTCAGGATGTGCATTTCCCTCAGCCTGGGAGGGATGGGGGACAACTCGATCGAGGCCTCACACCGGCGCATCGTCGCTTGGCGTTCGAAGAGCTGTTCGTGCTCCAACTCGCATTGGCCTCGCGGCAACGGGTCATGAAGGAAGAGATCAAGCAGGTGTTGTTCAATCCGAAGACGCCGCTCCTCGGCAAACTGGATCGGGCGCTGCCCTTTCAGTTGACTGAAGCGCAAACGCGGGTCATCCGCGAGATTCTGTCGGACATGACGTCGCGCAAACCGATGAATCGCCTGGTGCAGGGCGATGTCGGGTCCGGCAAGACCATCGTGGCGGTGCAGGCGATGGTGCTGGCCTGCGGATCGGGTTACCAGGCGGCGCTGATGGCGCCGACGGAAATTCTCGCCGAGCAACACTATCGGACGATGAAGGGGCTGTTGGAACCGCTCGGGCTTTCCGTGGTGCTCGTGAGCGGTGGTGGCCGCGCAGCAGCGCGTAAAACAATTCGCGGGCAGGTGGCCTCCGGGACCGCGCAGGTCGTGATTGGGACCCATGCGGTCATTCAGCAAGGCGTCACCTTCTCGAAACTTGGACTGGCGGTGGTGGATGAGCAACATCGATTCGGCGTTCTCCAACGGAAGACGCTCATCGAGAAGGGCTATAAGCCCGATGTGCTGGTGCTGACCGCGACACCGATCCCACGTACGCTGGCCATGACGGTGTACGGGGATCTGGATGTCTCGGTGATCGACCAGATGCCGCCGGGGCGAAAGCCGGTGCGGACGTTTCTCATGAGCGACAGCCAGCGGGGGCGGGCCTATCAGATTCTACGCGATGAACTGCGGAGTGGTCGGCAGGCCTATGTCGTGTATCCGCTCGTCGAAGAATCGGAGAAGACCGATCTGCAGGCGGCCATGCAAGGCGCAGAGCAGCTGCAAGCGGACGAGTTGGCCGAGTTTCGCGTCGGCCTTGTGCATGGCCGGATGAAGTCGGAAGAGAAAGAACAGGTCATGGCATCGTATAAGAAGGGGGAGATCCAGGTCCTGGTCTCGACAACGGTGGTGGAGGTCGGGGTCGATGTGCCCAATGCCACGGTTATGATGATCGAGCATGCCGAACGGTTCGGGTTGGCGCAGTTGCACCAGTTGCGCGGACGGGTCGGGCGAAGCGGACACCAGTCCTATTGTCTGCTGATGGCATCGGGTGGAGTGTTGTTTCGCTCGGCGAAGCCCAAAGCGGCCGGCGAACCGCCATCGGCGGCCCGTGAACGGCTGGACGCGCTCGTGCGATCGACCGATGGGTTTGTAATCGCGGAGGAAGATCTCCGCATTCGCGGGCCCGGCGAGTTTTTTGGACTCCGGCAATGGGGCATGCCGGAGTTTCGCGCTGCGAATCTCGTGCGCGATGCCGATATCCTCCAGCAGGCGCGGCAGGAGGCCTTTGCACTATTGAAGCAGGACCCACAGTTGAAGGCGCCGATGCACCGGGTCCTACGAGAGACGATGTTGCGGCGATGGGAAGTGAAGTTGGATTTGGGGTCGGTCAGTTAGGATTCGCGGGTCCTGTCGTCGACCAGCCCATCCGTCCTCGCACCCCGCCCAGTGTAGGGACCTCGCTGCGGGCGGATGGGCTGGTCGACGCCACCCGCGTGGTCGAATTGAGCAACCCCAAGGAGTGGGAGTAGTAGGAAAAGAGATGGGACTCTTACAACGGTTGAAACATGACTTGAAGGCGGGGTTGGTGACGTTGCGCCTTGGCACGGCGAAGGCGGCGAACCGTGCGTTGGAAGAAACGGAACTGCTGCGGGTTCGGCTCGAAATCCGCAAGCTCGACCAGCAATTGGACGAACACTATCACGACGTTGGAGAGCGGGCTGTCAGCCTGCGCGAGGCCGGTGAACCGGCCGAACGAATCCTGTACGACACGGAAATCACCCGCCTTGTGAAAGATATTCAGCAGCTTAAGGATACCCGAGAAAAGCTTGAATTGGACATGGCCGAAATTCGAGACCACGAATGACGCCGGACCCAACTCAGCCATTGCGTCTTGCCGGTATTGATATAGGCACGCTCACCTGCCGGTTGCTGATTGCTGATCTGTTTCCTGGTGGGCAGCTGAGAGAAGTGCGATCTGCGCGGCGAATCCTTCGATTGGGAGAAGGCGTTGATCAGACAAAGCGGCTGAGCGATGCTGCCATGGACCGGGTACTCCAGTGCCTCAGGGAGTGGCGTGAGTTCATCGATGCTTCTCATGTCGATGCTGCGGTAGCCGTCGCGACGAGCGCAGTGCGTGATGCAGCGAACCGCGATGAGTTTCTCGATCGCGTGAAGCGCGAAGCGGGCTTCGAGGTCGAACTGATCTCAGGAGAAGAAGAAGCCAGGCGGACAATGCTGGGTATTCGCTCCGGCTTGCCCCATGGCGTGACCGACGTGCTGGCCCTCGACATCGGCGGCGGCAGCACCGAATTTATCTTAGATCGGTCAGGCCAGAGTCCGGTCGTGCGATCAATCGATATCGGCGTCGTGCGTCTCTGCGAGCGTCTCTTACACCACGACCCTCCGACCGACGAAGAAGAGCGCCAGGCGCGCGAGTGGGTGGCGAGAGAAACGAAAACAGCAGTCGCCGGAATGGGCAACTATCAGACAGCCACCTTCGTCGGCACAGCCGGAACCGTCACCAGCTTAGCCGCGATGGCGCAGAAACTCCCCACCTACGAGCCAGCCAGAATCCATAACTACAAGTTGCAGCTCGACACCATTCAAGAACTCGAACAAACGCTTCTCAGCCGAAAGAAAGCCGACCGCATCGGCCTGCCAGGCCTAGAAAAAGGCCGCGAAGAAGTCATAGCCGCCGGCGCCATCATCATCCGGACGATCATGGAGACGTTGGGGATGGACAGTGTACTCGTCAGCGATCTAGGACTGCGCGAAGGCGTGTTGATCGATCTGGCGATGCGAATCACAGAGCGGTGAAGCCCTATCCCTCAGTCTGGGCTGCTCAGGGGGAGTCGGCGGTAGAATCTGATGTCTGGACAATTGCCAGCTCAGGTTCCTAGAACGGGATTCGGATTCCCATTTGGAATTCATTCGGAACCATGTTTTGGCCCTGCAGACCGCCGGCATTCAGGTTTTGTTGAGGCTGCAAATTCGGCGCGAACGTACGGTCGAGTTCGGAGTTGTAGCCGGCGCCAAAGCCTGCGCCGATATACGGAAGAAACGTCATGCTCCCAGCAGAGTAGCGTCCACTGAGTGCTGGCACATCGCGGAAGACTGAGCCGGTAGAGGGTGTGACGGGCAGTGTAGTAACACCAGTGCCGGTGTTCTCCTGTAAAGAGGAGACGCTAGCACTCTTGCCTGCGAGAGTGGAGCCAGCGAAAGTTCTGTCGGTATGAATCAATGCCAACGCAACAGTAAGAAAAATAATCCCCAGAATGTTGAAGCGGGTTTTCATGGGCCGTGCCTCATTAAGTGAGAATTACATCCTGCGCACCAAAGAATTACGCCGGACTAGTAATATCGTTCAGCAAGAAATCTGCCGTAAGATTTTATAATCATGCTTTCGTGGAGTTCAAGACGTCTACCCCGGTTTGTCTGAATAATCCCCTTGTGTCCTATCTAAGACGATCGGAACTAAAATATCACGATGACTGTTGCGGAAAGCTAATCGGCGCTCCTGCCACGAGGACAATCAGAGTCAGGCCGTACAATCGTACATCTCGTCTTCCGATCGAACGATTCCTTTCTGTGCAGTCCCCGCTACTCTCTCAGAAGGGTGAGCAGACTGCCCTTCATTGCATACATCGAGCGTCCGTCATCCATCTAAATGATCCATCCAAGCTCGCTCGTTATCTCTTCAGGGATGGGGCTGATTGATCTTCTACTGCGCACGTCCAACGCAGGCCTTCTGATTCTTGCTGTCTCTCTCTAAGGGAGTGGCCAAGGCTGCCCTCAACTGCGCGCATGGAACGAGCACCGTTTTATCGTGCGCGTTCTGCGAGCAAGGAGGGCACCAGGCCGCTCCCTCACTCCCCTGCGCGTTTGTGTTTCTGATGCGAGAGTATATAGTTTTCCCATCTATCACACTATTATGAGGACAGGGTATTAATCGTTTCTTCTGCCGAGAGGGGAGGGTTCATGAGAACGATCCTTGCACTCGTCGCATTGCTCGGGCTCGATGCTCACCCGACGATGGCCGCGGCACCCGTTGATGAGACGTGCCAAGAAATTTGCCGCGGGGTACGATTTCCTCAAACAACAAAAGTACCAGGAGGCGCGCACGGCCTATGAAGCCGGCCTACAACAACAGCCTGCCAATGCCATGGCGCACTTCTATCTCGGCGATGCCTGCCGGGGCCTGAAAGCCTGGGCCTGTGCGGAAGAGCATTACGAGACCTCGCTGGAGCTGGATCCGAAATCTTCGGTGGCCGGGTTGGCCAAACAACGGGCGCGCAAGGCCAAAGTCTGGCGCTTGCTGGACGAAGGGAAGCAGGCCATCAACGAGCCGAACGTCTCACCCACGATGCTCGCCCAGGCCAAGGACACCCTGGACATTGCAAACAAGCTGGGTCTCGACGACGAACAACAGGCCCGCTACCAGCAGTTGCGAGAGAAAATTGCAGCAGAGGCACAAACGGAGTCACGAGAAGACGGCGGTCGGCTCAGCATCCAGACCGGTCGATGGCGCTGGTGCCGGCGGGGGAGTTCACGATGGGGAGTTCGACGGGAGATCCGGACGAACAACCGGTGCACCAAGTCTATGTGAGTGCCTTTTTCATGGATAAGCACCAAGTGTCGGTGAGGCAATATGCGAGGTTCTTGGAGGCCACGACACCAGGACAGCCCGCCGGACTGGACTCGTCATGAACAAATCCGACGACACCAGAATCGTCCCGTCGCCAATGTGGATTGGGCGGATGCGGATGCCTACTGCAAATGGGCCGGTAAGCGCCTGCCGACCGAGGCGGAGTGGGAGAAGGCGGCGCGGGGGACAGATGGCCGGGTCTATCCCTGGGGGAATGAACCTCCGACACGGTTTCACGCGAACTCAGGGAAAGAGGTCTGGAACAACCATTCGGCATTGTCGCCGGTGGGGACGTTTGAAGAGGGCAAGAGTCCCTATGGCATCTATGACATGGCCGGGAATGTCTGGGAATGGGTCAGCGATTGGTATGACCCGGACTATTACAAGACCAGCCCGTCGCAGAACCCGTCAGGACCGCGAAGGGGTGCGTACAAAGTGGTCCGTGGCGGCTCCTGGGGCAGCAACGGTTCGGACTGACCTGCGCTCCTGCAGATCGGGAGACCCATGTGCCGTCGTTCCGTGGCTTCGGCACCGGGTTCCGCTGCGCGAAGACGCCGTAGTTCTTGGATGCTTGAGACTTGGCCTATGCTGGAAAGGTTCTGAGGTTGCTATCTCGACCTGAGTCTTAGCGCGTTCGATTTTTGTTGGTCGCTGTTCCGCTAGTGCATCTTATCCCGTACCCCGTATCCCTTTACCCCTTTGTCCCTCACGTTTCACGTCTTATCGCTGGGAATACCACCGATAGCCCTTGTTCTCCGAGAAGCTGGCTTTCGGGGCTCCACCGGGCTTTTCCAATAGCAAGACTTTGAAGTCGATGAGGCCGAACCAGGCAGGATCTGCCACGTCGTGGTAGTGGCAGCCGTGGAGTTTTGGGAGCATGTCGCCCAGCGCCTGCTGCAATTCTTTCTCCGTATAGGCACGCACGGGGAAGGGTTTATTCATGGCCTGGCAGAACCGCTGAATGGTATAGGCCGCGCCGGTGCAGAGTACTTTGCTGTCCGGTTTGATGGCGAGGAACTGGGGTAGCGAGAGATAGCGCTCTTGAAAGCCCAGCCAGCGGGTGGCCTGGCGCAGGTGGCTGTACTGGACTTCGTATTCTGTGTGGCCTGGCAGCTTGACCGGCGCCGGCCAGCCTTCTTCGATTCCGAATTCAGTGAGAAACGCCCTGCCGCCTGGCTTTAACACTCGCCACAGTTCTGCTACGAATCGAAAGGGGCCGAGGTTGAAGATCACGTCCTCTGGCAAGTCTGAGCCCAGCGGCAACCGCACGCGTCTGATCCAGTCCAACGCTTCCTGATGCTGCGGCGTGTCCCCTGTTCCATCCTGGAGTTCTTTCCTGGTCAACTTCACAGGCGTCATGTCGGCCATGTTCTCGTTGTCGATGACGAGGTCGACGGAGCTGTCTTTGAAGGGCAGCCATTCGCCGTTGGCGCGGGTGCCGATGCCCCCCCAGCCTCCTGCCTTGGCGCGGGTGACTTGCAGCTTGAGGAAGGGCTGGGTGATGTCGAGGGAGATGTACCGGATGGTCTGCTTCTCAAACGGCAAGAGTTCCTTGCCCAACTCACGGGCAAGGTATCCGAGTCCGCCGCCCACCTCCACGATGACGTGGGGTTTGGGAGCGAACCAGCCCAGCTTCCGCAATTGCTTCATGAGCAGCCGGCCATAGGTCAAGCCGTTGAGCGTGTCGTTTGGCTCCCGGAAGAGATGTGAGACGGTGGTTTCGACCAGGTCGAAGTGGTCGTCGTCTTCACCGCTGTCGGTCAGTTCGTGGTGATGAAAGTCTTCAAGATGCTCTTCTCCTTCGAACCCGTCCTGTCCTGACCAGCCCTCTCGAATGTGTTGGAGGAGCAAATCCCACTTGGCTTTGTGACGATGACCGCCCGGAGGCTCTGTGCCGAAGTAACAAAGGGAGTAGGTGGGCAGGGCCCAATGTTCCAAATGCCACTGTCCCGGCTGTCCGTCCGGTCCGCAAATCTTCGTCCCGTATTTTTCTACGAGCGCCCCGACTGCCGTGTGGCCGTTCATTGCCTGTAACATCTCCAGGCCGGTGCGATTCAGCCGCACAATCGGCAGGTTGTCATCAAGGGGGGCGAACCACCATTCGTCTTCGTTGTGCCGATAGGTGACGAGATCGGGGATGCGCCAGGCCAGTTGGCTGAGCGTCTCTCCGGTGAGGCTGAGCGGTTCGTGAGCGGCGACAGCTGGTTTCATGATCGACGTGATGTGGCTAAGTGCCGCAGCCTACACGGCTGGCCGGGATTCTCGCAAGGCCTGAAGTAATGTGAAGCAGTAATTGGGGCCGTCTCGTTGTCGCCCGGCCTCTCTTTGATCTGTCTGATACCAGACGAGATAGACGATATAGACGGGACAGACGACGGGTTCTAGAGCTGAGAGGGGAACGTGGCCGACTCAGTTACGGTAATGACTCCGTACATGATGGGATGGATGCGGCAGAGATAGGGGTAGTGACCGGGAGCCAACCCTGGAAGTGTAAAGCTGCCGTTTGGCCGGACGATCCCGGAATCGAACGCGCAGGCATTCCCATCCTCCAAGCAGCCCATGTGGGTGATCGTGTGTTCGGTGGGTGTGGGGTTGTCCCATCTGATGGGGGCTCCGCTGGATACGGTGGCAGACTTCGGAACGAAATAGGGCGACCCACTATCGATGATGATGGCGGTGTATGGCGGCGTGGCGTTGATTGGCCAGGTTGTGAAGAGTCCCAGCAATAAGCCTGCGATGAACATCCGTGTTTTCATGGTCGTTCTTGTACGTTTATCTCAATTTATCATGCCGGTCAATGGAGGTTGTAGCGTCAACCTGGAAATATTTTGTCCTCATTCTTGACGTCATGGTTTTGTTGTAGGATTCTTCCATCCGTTGGAAGTCAACCCAGGGAGTCGATGTGGCAGACCCACGACTGCCCCACTCTTTGCCTTTCCAGTTCCTGGCCTCTATTACGTTCATGGTGTGGACGGGGCGGGTTTGACAGGTGAGAAAAAAGAGGTTTCACCATGCTGTGAGAAGTTGTAGAAGTGTGAGTTGCAAGATCTTATAAGTTGTGCTAGATGGAGGTCACATCAGACATCCAACGGAGGAGGGAGGAGAACATCGATGGCGAAGAACAAGAAGAAGTCGGCAAAGAAGACGCCTGCGAAGGCGAAAGCCAAGGCAAAGTCCGCAGTGAAGAAGGCGGCCAAGAAGCCCGCTAAGAAGGCTGCTAAGAAGACTGCCAGGAAGATAGCAAAGAAACCGGCTAAGAGGACCGTCGTCAAGAAAACTACCAAGAAGACTGCTAAGAAGCCCGCTGCGGCGGCACCCAAGGCGAGTCAGAAGAAACCTGCGGCAAAGACGAGTTTAGCCGCTGCGTCCAAACAGGCGGCCCCGACCCTCGACAAGAAATCCGTGAAGCCATTCGTAGCTGAAGAACCCCAGAGGTCCTTGTTATCGCAGTCGATGGGGTCGCCGTTGTTGAAAGACCCCGATCTTGATGAAGACCTGGGTGAGGATGATGTAGATATTGCTGTTGATGCCGATGAAGATGTGGAAGAAGAGCTTACACTGGACGGGGAAGATGAAGACTCCGCTTTCCCTGAAAAACGAGAAGGCTTACTAGACGACGCAGACGAATATCACACACCTTAACATTCCGTATGGGATTCCATCCGGATGACTCGGTGGAGTCGTCCGGATGGATGACCCTAATGAGTCTGTCCCCGTATCATGGCATCCGTTCCCCATGTGGTTCACCCTCCTGCTTAACCCCATCATTCACGAAGGCTTCTACTGCAATCGCCGAAACGACCCTGTGACAAGTCTCAGGGCAGGTGGGCTTGCCGCTCGGTCCGTCAATATCCTGTTTCAAGTATGCCTCCCTACCCCCGTAGGTTCGGTTCTGGAGCCTGCCGAGCCCACTCCTACAAAGAGGGCACATTCCCTTCGGAGCACCCAGGCGCGGCAAAGTCCGCCTCGCGGACCCGTGCGCCCGACTCGCTTGTGGTATCGGAGGTTTTGTCACGAACCATCGTGAATAATGTGAGCTAATACTCTGCGATGAATTACCAATGAATCATTTTTTATTCGTGGCCGGGGCCTTGCGAGAACGCACATCGGAGGAAAGCGCCGAACTGCAACTCGGTCACGGCCTTTGGGGACTCTGCACCGGGCTGATCAGGACGAATCTGCAAACCTATCTCGATGCAGAGTCCCGAGGCCTTGTATATGTGCTGAAGGCTGGGATCTGTGCCGAGTTTCAAATCGTGCCGCCGGTGTTAGACTTTTCCGCATTGGATGCGTTCCTCAGCGATGAGCTGAGAACTGAGGCCAGATTTGGCTTTGTGCGAATCGATGGGATACGCCGGTTGGCCTGCTCGTCCACTGTGAGTCAGGCGTTGTTGCTTAACGTGTTGCAGATTGCCGATCAGGCCGAACTCACTCGACGATTGAGATTGGGCATGCATCGGTTGATGCAAGCGGAGTATGACGCGATCATGCAGGGAGTCATGGGAGCGGCAATATAGCAGGATGCTCAAAAAGGCCGTTCAGCAAGGCCGCAGCGAACTAGCACTTTATAAGAAGTGGCTGGGATGATCCCAACTGCGCGCAATGTTCTCACCCGCCCACCCACTGGCACGCCGAGACGTGCCATTTTCCCGGGCGAGGGCCGTCTGATTCTTTCTACCTCTCTTTCGGGGGAGTGGCCAAGGCTGCCTTCGACTGCGCGCATCGAACGAGCACAGTTTCATCGTGCGCGTTCTGCGAGCAAGGAGGGCGCCTGGCCGCTCCCCCACTTCCTTTTTCAGCATCCTGCTAGATTCGCTGGCCTGTCATGAGCTGATACGCCTCATCGATCGTATCGACTTCCTTTACCGTCACGTTGAGCTGAAATCCCAATTCGATCAGGTTCCATCGCGGGTCATACATCTGCCCGCGTGGAACCAACACGGTGCGATAGCCTTCTCGTGCGGCGGCGCGAATTTTATCCGGGATACTGCCCACAGGGCCGATCTGTCCTCCCGGTTCAATGGTTCCGGTCAGGGCAATGCCCCGTTGAATATGCTCACCCTTGAACATGGCGATGAATCCCACGGCCATTGCCGCGCCGGCGCTCGGCCCGTCGCTGCCTGTGGGTCGATAGGCTACCCCTTGCACTGAGACGGTCCCGCTATGCTGGACTGAGGGTGTGCGTTCGACCGCATAGGCAAAGGCCCGAGCCATAGCACCCAAATGATCGTCTCCTAGCCGCACGCCGGCGAGGAGCCATTGCAGTTGAACGGGATTCGGTTCCGGTTTCTTGTCCCACCACATCATCAGGATTTCAAATACGCCAAGATTGTTTTGACGAATGGCCGCCAGGACCGGGAGTTCGATGACCGTGTCCGCCGAGACCGAGACCGGGATTCCACAAAGGAGGGTGGCAATCAGTATATAGATATTAGCAAGGTGGCGTGGCATCGTGGGGCTCCCATCTCGAAAAACGTGAAAGGTAAGACGTAAAAGGTGAAACGTAGGACTGCCAGTGCTCTTTTTCAGAAACCTTTCACGTTTGACGTTTCACGTCTCACGGCTTTCGAAAGTGTAGCAAATCCCGGTAGGCAGTACAGTGAATCGGAGGTCCTTGCCTTGCGTTGGGCCAGGGCATTCCGTATAAGGGCCAGCATGATGAATCGGATATGTGCATGGATCGTGGCGGGTGGGCTGGCTTTTCTCTGGCTTCCACTTGTTGCTGCTGCCTCGAACTGTCAGGTGGAGACACTGCTTCAGGGCCGGGAATGACGTTGACGCGTCATTTGAGCGCCGGCTGCACGGAGCAAGAGCGTGAGGCGCAAGCAGTGGATGCGGCGCAGTTGCTGCAGGCATTCAGGGAAGGGAAGGGGATCGATCTCTCAGGGGTGGTCGTTCGCGGCGATTTGTCACTGGATACTGTTACCCGTGGGTCCGTTGCCGCCTGAGCTTGAGGGGATGAAGGAACTGCAGGGACAGGAGGTACGCGTGATTCCAGGCTCCATGACAATCGTCGATTCGGTGGTGCGCGGGGCGATCAAGCACAGATCGGCACAGGGGCTGTTGGTGGTGAAGGGGCCTGTGACGTTCAGCGGAACCAGATTTGAACAGCTGGTGGATCTCTCACGGACGGTGTTCATTCAGCCGGTGACGTTGTCGGGCGCGCGGTTCTTGCGGGAGAGCTATTTTGTGCAGGGCCGGTTTCTGCGAGACGTGTCGGCTGAAAAAACGGCGTTCGGCCCGCATACGAGATTCCACCGGTCTGTCTTTCAGGGGCCGGTCACGTTCCAGCAGTCGAGGTTCAACGGGCTGGCAGAGTTTTTGGAGGTGGTTTTCGAGAAGGACGCCAATCTGTCGCGCACCTATTTTCAGCTGGGCACCGGGTTTTCCGGGAGCCGTTTTCAAGGCCTTGCAGATTTCTCTGATGTATCGTTCGACCGCGAGGCGTTTTTTACCTTTACCCTGTTCGACAGAGATGCAGACTTTCGACGGGCCACATTCCGGTCGACGGCGGATTTTTCCGATGCGTCGTTCAAGGGGCGAGACGATTTTTCCACAAGCCTTGTTCGAAAAGGGTTCGCAATTTACCAGAGCAGCCAGATCGGCGACCGTACAGGCTCCCCCAGAACGTGACAATGAGATCGTACAGTATGCGGTCATCGGTCGTGCTTCTGATGTTCGGCGCCCTGCTGATCGTCTACCGGATTCGTCGCGGTAAGGCGTAGGCCTTTCCTGCTCTCACCACTACTAATAGATGGAGGCTTGCCCCACCCCCCCCAAAGCTGGTATAAGTCCGCTTGTGGATAACCACTTCGACGCTACCGAACAAACCGAGTTGCCCTATCAGGTTCGCATCGAGAACTTTGAAGGGCCTCTTGATCTTTTGCTCCATCTCATTAAGAAGAGCGAGATCAACATCTACGACATTCCCATCCATCTGATTGCTCAGCAATACCTCACCTATATTGAGGCAATGGAAGACCTGAATCTGACTGTCGCGGGGGAATTTCTCGTGATGGCGGCGACCTTGCTCCAGATCAAATCCAAGATGCTGCTCCCTGCTGATGAGACGGTCGCTGATGAGGAGGACGGGCCTGATCCCCGAGAGGAGTTGGTGCGGCGGCTGCTCGAATACAAGCGTTTCAAAGAGGCGGCCCGTCAGTTGGACGAACATGAGCGGTTGTGGCGGGAGATTTACAGTCGTGAACAGAGCCCGGCGGTCAAATTGGAATCGGATGAGACGCTGCTGGACAATGTCAGCCTGTTCGATTTAGTGGATGTGTTGCAGGGAATTCTCGATCGCAATCCCGGGAAGAAGTTCATGGAGATCCTGCCCGACAACTTGACGGTTCGGGAGCGGATGAACGCGATTTTGGAGATGTTGGAGGGGCAGGAGTCGGTGAATTTTGTCGAGCTCTTCGAGCCGTCTTGCCATCGTCTTGTCATCATTGTCACATTTTTGGCGTTGCTAGAACTGATACGGCTTCGAACGGCTCGGGTATTCCAGGCAGAACATTTCGGGCCGATTCTCGTATCGCGCGCATTTTTACTTGTACCAGACCCGGCAGAATTGGACGATGCAGAATGGAGGGGAGCATGAGCTCAATGGTGGAACAAGAAACAGACGGCATAGCTCTGGTCGAGACCCTGTCGGTTATTGAGGGCAATGGGGTGCCAGATGATGCGGCGAAGGACGCCGGCTGCGAGGCAGTGAACAGCCAGGCGGAGGCTATCGACGCGCGGGAACTCAAAGCCATTCTCGAAGCGATCTTGTTCGTGTCGCCCGAACCGGTGCCGGTTGCGCGGCTGATGTCTATCGTGGGGACGGTTTCAAAAGCCGAAGTGGTTCAGGCACTGGGAATTCTCACGCACGATTTAGATCAGGAGGGGCGAGGCATTCAGCTTGTGCAGGTCGCAGGCGGGTATCGGCTGGTGACGAAACAGGAGTATGGGCCCTGGCTGAAACGGATGGATAAAGCCAAGGTCGCGCAAAAACTCTCTCGCTCCGCGCTCGAATCCCTTGCCATTATTGCCTACAAACAGCCGCTCGTGCGGTCTGAGATCGAAGAGATCCGTGGCGTCGAAACGTCCGGTGTCCTGCGTACATTGTGTGAGCGCAAGCTGGTGCGGATTGTCGGGCGAAAAGACGTGCCTGGCCGGCCGATCATGTATGGAACAACCAAGTTCTTCCTTGAGCATTTCGGGTTACAAGACTTGAGTCAGCTCCCGCCGTTGCGTGAATTCAAAGAACTCGGCGAGTCCGAGCAATCACTCCTGCCAATCGAGGAAGAGTCATTGGAGGTCACCGAGATCTCTGAGACTCCCTCCTCCGAAGCATTTCCCATTACGAATGATCTCGATGAGGGTGAGGCCGTGGTGGCCTTCGAGGAGGAGACCAGCCGAGTGCTCTTCGAAGAAACGGTCGAACAGACCTGAGTCTCAAGATTAGATTGTCGCTCCCAGACCAGTAATATTCTGAATTTAGGACAGCGATGAAGGGGTCCACGATGAAGATTGTCTGTTCATGGTGCCAACAAGAAGGGAAAACGGAAATGGTGGGCGAGAAGGCGCCTTTCGACGATGCTCGGGAAACGCATGGGATTTGCGTCGTTCATCGCCACGACGTCAAGGCCCGCTGGCAGGCATCGATTCACACACCATCGAATTCGAGGGCCGTGATCGGATGGTCTTCCGCACTTTTTCGCTGGACAGACTTGCTGAACGTGACCAAGAGGATGGTTCGTAGGACGAGGGCACGGAGACGGGGCCACCTCATCTGACCCAGATTTTCTGACCTTAGCCGGCAGTATTCATGAACGGCTCTGCTGCAATCGACAACATTATTTAGGTGCGAGGCCAGAAGTTAAGGAGTCCAGAAGGAATGCCTTTCTCCCCTCGTTTCGCGCTACGTGCCGCTCGCCAGGTTTCTCTGTGATTTCGCCAGAACTTTCATGAATATTGCGGGCTAACGTGTGGAGACGACGAGGCTGTTGTTTTCAACCCGCACGGATTCAATCTGAGGTGGAAGCTGGAATTTGTCTCGATTGTTCGGCGAATCGAACAATTGATGGACGACGCGGTCGAGGGTCAACGATGGAATGGGTAATGAGCCAAGCTTGCCGGCAGTAGGTTGTAGCCGAATGTAGCCCCCCTCGGTTGTGATCGTACCATCGAGTTGCAGTGAGATCTCTTTTCCATAGAGGGCAAAGAGGGCATAGGCCCGAAGTTGATTGCCCATGAGGTTTATGCGGACGTCTTTCAATGCGGATTGAATTTCTTGTACGTTTGGCTCGCTTCCTGTAGGCGATCGGGATACCGGCCTGCTGTGCTTGATGGGTGGAGGCGATGGCGAGATTGTCGCGCATCCACTGATTCAACTCTGCTTCGTTGAGCGTGAGCGCGTGAGGCTGGCTTGATTGCACGGCCATGTGTAGCTGGGCCATCTTTTCAGCGACGCGATCGGCCGCGCCCGAATCGGTTTGGATCGGCAGCGGCGGCGCCTGGCGAAGAATCAACAGTAAGATTCCGGTTGTGAGGGTCAGCGAGATCCAGGGAAGCATGCGGAATACACGAGATAGCAATCCTGGCGGCGCTGCTTGCGTCGTGGCTTCAGTGCCGGTGATTAGTGGTTGCTCGACAGCCGGAGCCGGTGGTTTGAACTTGGAGAAGACGATTCCGCAACGTCGACATTCCGGTCCTTCCCCCTGTTCGAATCCGCATTTGGGGCAGGAGAATGACTGCCGTGCTTGTTGCGATAGACGAGGGTTGCAGTCGCATGAGCTTGACTGTAGTTCAGAGAGGCGCGGAGCGCAAAGAATAGTTCGAAATAGTCCGGGAGGCGCGGGTTGATCTTCACTACGCGCGTAACGAGCCTTCTAGTCCGCGCGTTGCATGAGCGAGGACTGCGAGGGGCCCCGTTGACTCTCTTTCCGCCGCTTTGTTAGACTCGTCAATCCAATTCTAAGTCATTGAAAGGCCCCTTGTTTCTTCTAACTGGGCGGCTTTAGTAACAGGAGGTACCACCACATGATCAAAGCCTGGCTGTTCGACGAGATGTTTCGGTGTGATCGAACGCGTCTCGACCATCGACGGGACCCAGGGAGAATGGGGTGCCGGCGATTCGATTGCCGCAGAGGAAGAACTTCCAGCACCGCCGGCGAATGTGGCCGCGAAATCGGGGAATGGTCGGGTCACCATCACCTGGGATCCCGTTCCCGATGCCATGTACTACAATCTCTATTTCCAAACTACCAAGGGCGTGATGATCAAGCCCTCCGATCTCACGCGTCCGATTGCCTGCTGACGACGATTTTAAAGCCGTCATTGGGGTGAAAAAAGACAAAGGCACCTGTTTGGAAGGCATCCAGAGTCCGTTTGTCCATGACGATCTGGCCAACGGGACCTGCTACCACTACGTCGTCACCGTGGTGACGCAGAAGGGGGAGAGTCTCGAGTCTCAAGAGGTCATGGCGATTCCTTCGCCCTATCTGTTGGCCATGAGCATCGGCCGGGAAGGTGTGGACGACGGGGAGTTCAGCTCGCCCACGGGGATCACGCTCGACAAGGATGGCAATATCTACGTCGCCGATACCGATAACCATTCGATTCAGAAGTTCGACAAGTCCGGGAAGTTTCTCGCGCGATGGGGCGGCGATCCCTCTGCGCAGGAAGGGAGCTTCTACTATCCGCGTGGATTGGCAGTCGGGCCGAACGATGTGCTGTATATCGCGGACAGCGGCAATAACCGCATTCAGAAATTCGATCTCAACGGCAATGCGATGCAGGCCTGGGGCAAGTTCGGGTTTGCGTGGCGAGGGGCCGATCTGGGCAGGTTCGACGTACCATGGGGGCTCGCGACGGATGCAGAAGGGAATCTGTACGTCTCCGACACGAGCAACGCACGCATTCAGAAGTTCACGTCGGACGGGCAGGCCTTACTCAAGTGGGGCCGTGACGGGAGCTTCGACGGCGCCTTCTTTTTCCCTCGCGGCGTGGCGGTCGATTTTGTCGGCAATATCTTCGTGGCCGATGAAAGCAATAATCGCATTCAGAAGTTCGATGCCCGTGGGAGCTTTCTGGCCAAGTGGGGTCGAGAGGGGGCCGGTCCCGGCCAATTCAAGTCTCCCTGGGGGCTTGCCTGCGATGCGCTCGGCAATGTCTATGTCGTCGATACCGGAAACCATCGCATTCAAAAGTTCGACGGCAACGGGACGTTCCTCTGTGCCTGGGGAAACCGTGGAAAGACAGAAGGGCAGCTGAATTTTCCCTACGGGATCGCGGTCGACAAAGAAGGCGCGGTCTATGTGGTCGACAGCGGCAATGGCCGCATTCTGAAGTATGTGCCGACGGACGAAGAGCTCAATCGCGGGAAGGATGAGACCTCAACCAGTCAGGTGCCGAGTGAGACTCCGGCTCCCCGCAGCGTGGCGGTCAAAGCCGGCGATACGGAAGCCTTCCTGAGTTGGATGGAGGTTCCTGGCGCCCAGTCCTATAACCTCTATTTCAATACCATCCCGAAGCTCACGACCCAGACGGCGACGAAAATCGAAGGGGTGGCGAATCCCTATGTGCACACCGGTCTCTCGAACGATACCCCGTACCACTATGCCGTGACCGCGGTATTCGAGACCGGCGCCGAAAGCGAGTTGTCGAATGAGGTGACGGCCACGCCGGTGCTCATCGATATCACGGCGCCGCAAAATCCTTACGCCGTGATCAATCATGGCGCCTTCATGACAAATACGCCGGAAATCATCGTCACGATTTCAGCGAACGATGTCGATACCGGAGTCGCGGCCTACTTTGTCTCCGAGGCGCCGATGACTCCCACGGCGGGGACGCCGGGATGGGTCGATGTGACGCCAGCCACCAAGTTCGGCGCGACGATTCCGTTTATTTTGTCGCCGGGAGACGGGCAGAAGTCGATCTACGTCTGGTTTAAGGATGTAGGAGGAAACGTCTCCACCCCTGCGAGCGCTACGATTCTGGTCAACACGTCGGGGTATCTCTGTGTGTCCGAATGGGGCCGTACGGGCCGCGGCGCTTCGTTGCTGCATGGCGGCGAGTTCATGGCTCCGATCTACGGGCTGTGCGTCGATCAACAAGGATCGCTGTTCGTGGTCGACAACGGCAACAACCGGGTTCAGAAGTTCGACAATGCCGGTAACTTCATCATCCTCTGGGGCAACTTTCGGTTCGGCCAATTCGAACTTCCATAACCCCACCGGGATTGCGTGCGACGGCAAGGGCGACGTCTGGGTCGTCGACACGAACAATCACCGTGTCCAGAAATTCGACGGGAAGCTCGGCGGCTATCTCATGAAGTTCGGGTCTAGCAATACATGG
>CAVUMA010000014.1:0-177193 GCA_963742465.1 uncultured Nitrospiraceae bacterium
GCCCAGCCTTCCCCTCAGCTATAACGAGTCGATCCATGGCAGACCCGTGAATCTCTTTTCGGGTCCCTGCGCCATGGCGGCATCTCTCAAAGAACAAGTGATTGCCGCCGATGTCGCGTCGGACACACGATGGGACACATACGAATGGCGCGCTCTTGCAATGGCACACGGACTGCGGGCTTGTTGGTCCACGCCTATCTTGTCATCCGACGACACAGTATTGGGCGCCTTCGCGATCTACTCGCGCGAACCTGGTAGCCCTAGTGCGTACCATCAACACCTCATCGGACAGATCACGCATCTGGCGACGGTAGCTATTGAGCATAAGCATAGGGAAGAGAAGCTCCGCCAAGATGAACGGGAGCTGCGACGCATCACCGACGCGATCGCTCAACTCATTTGTGTCCTGGGACCCGATGGAAAAACTCTCTATGCGAATCAATTTGTGCTCGACTACAGCGGTCTGAGCTTGGAAGATGTGATGGCGGATGACTTTCGCGCACGATTTTTTCACTCTGATGATATCGAGAGATCACAGAACGAGCGCCAGCATGCGCTCGAACGCGAAGCCCCATTTGAATTGGAGCTACGTGCTCGCCGTAAGGATGGGCAGTATCGGTGGCTTCTGATCCGCTATAACCCCTTGCGGGACGAAGAAGGACGGATCATTCGCTGGTACGCGACAGGAACCGACATCGACGATCGCAAACGGGACGAAGAGAGGACTCACAAAGAAAACTTGGCGTTGCGCGAAGAGATCGATCAGTCTTCGATGTTCGAGGAAATCGTCGGTTCGTCGGACGTCATCCGCAACATATTGAAGCAGGTCGCCAAAGTGGCACCGTCGGATTCCACCGTACTCGTGCTGGGTGAGACCGGAACGGGCAAGGAGCTGATCGCACGGGCCATTCACAAGCGCTCGAAGCGGTCATCCCGGGCGTTTATTACCGTCAATTGTGCGGCGATCCCAGCTTCGCTCATTGCCTCTGAGCTGTTCGGACACGAGAAAGGCGCGTTTACGGGGGCGATGCAACGGCGTCTAGGGCGATTTGAACTAGCCGATGGCGGGACGATCTTCCTTGACGAAATCGGGGACCTACCGACCGAAACCCAAATCGCTTTGCTGAGAGTGCTCCAAGAGGGAGAAATTGAACGGGTCGGCGGCAGCCAATCGATTTCCGTGAATGTGCGCGTGCTGGCCGCCACAAATCGCGATCTGAAGGCAGCCATGGCGGCAGGCACCTTTCGCCAGGATCTCTTTTACAGGCTGAATGTCTTTCCAATCCAGGTCCCCCCATTACGCGAACGGATAGACGACATCCCGTTACTCGTCACCTACCTGATTGAGCGTTATGCGAAGAAGGCCGGGAAAAAAATCAAGAATATACAGAAAGAGACCTTGGAGCTGTTTCAGGCCTACGACTGGCCCGGCAACATTCGCGAACTACAGAATGTCATCCAGCGAGCTATCGTGCTGTGCGAGAGCGAAACATTTTCCGTCGACGAGACCTGGTTGAAACGGGAAAAACACCGGCTGTCGGGGTCGGTGATTCCCCTAGGCGCCACACTTGCCGAGCATGAAAAAGACATCATTGAAGCGGCGTTGGCGGATTGCGGAGGCCAGGTCGCGGGCCCGACTGGTGCCGCCGCCAAGCTCGGACTCCCGAGGCAGACGCTTGAGTCGAAAATCACGGCTCTGGGAATTAACAAGCATCGCTTCAAGACTCGACAAGCCGACTACGCACGGTAAAAAGACCAAAAGTTGTTTGGGCGCCATCCGCGAGAACCGACCTCTCGCGATTCATTGCTTTTGTTTCAGACCACTCCTCTGACCCCGCACCCCGCTCACCATCCTCCATGCAATCCGACCGAGAATTAAAATTTCACCGGATACTTCTGCCTCTTTTGCCGATCATTCAGCAAATGCTGAAACTTCGGCAGTCATCTCCACGCCAAGCACAAGCATCTCAATGGTTTATAGCTGGCCTCTTCATTGCACTATTTTTATATAGTCCAGGTTGCAGAGGTCGCAGATGACAATAAAATTTGAAAAAGAAACCCGCCGTCTCAAGACGATGATTTGTCTAAGCGGTCGGTTGCAAGCGAAACATCTGGAGGAATTGAAGACGCAAATGGAAGGGACTCGGTCGCGGATTGCGCTGGACCTCAACGGAGTGACGCTTGTGGATGTCGAGATAATTCGATTTCTGAACGCCTGTGAAAAACGCGGTGTCGAGCTCCTCAATTGCTGGCCATACATACGGGAGTGGATGAGCCGTGAGAAGGGCAGAGAAGGATAAGGCGATGCAGTTCAGACAACCACAGCAGCACATATAAAAGGAGGGAATTCCAATGGCAAATACTACTCTTCAAAAAAAAGATGACTCCATGAAGGGCGTCATTTTCATTATTCTTGGTGCCGTGCTTGTGATGTGCCTGGCACTGGCAACGGGCCTCCTCAGGCCCTAAGGCCGAATGCTAATGCCATCTATAGTTTTTCAACGAGGAGTTCACACCATGAAGCACATCATTTTCATTATTCTTGCTGCCGTGACTGTTATGTGCCTGGTGCTTGCATCCGGTTACTTCCAACCTTAGCCGTTGGGATAGCACGTACGGATTAAAACTGAATGCGACGGTGTTGCGAATGTCCATAATGATCCGACGGATTTCTGCTTCCCAGCCCTTCAGCAAGGATCCTAAGAAGGCACGACAGGTCAGAATCCTTGGCTCTTCTTAAAGTCGTGACAGAGAAAGGAATTGATCGTGATGCCAGTGAATAAAAAAGTCTCCTTTTCAGTCCTGTGTGCCTTTCTCACGATTGGGGCAGTCATGTTCGTGCACAATTTCATCACGCCCATGCAGATGCTCGGAGAGCTTCCGTATAGCGAATTCAAGACGCTCCTGGCGGCCGGCAACGTGGTGGAAGTCACGGTCACTCGTCAGTCATTGCTCGGGAAACTGAAGCCGGAAGATGGATCCAAAGAGCCGAAGCTGTTTACGACTGTCCGGGTTGAAGATCCTGATTTAGTCAAGGAACTCAATGTACGCAACGTCAAGTTCACCGGCATGATTGAGAGTACGTTCTTGCGAGATATCATGTGGTGGGTCATTCCTGCGCTAATCTTTGGCGGTATCTGGTTTTTTGTGATTCGGCGCCTCGGTCAGGGGCTTGGACAGGGTCAAAAAGGGTTCATGACCGTGGGGAAGTCGAAGGCGAAGATCTATGCGGAGAAGGATACGAAAGTGACTTTCGCGGATGTAGCCGGCGTGGAGGAGGCGAAGGAAGAACTGGGCGAGGTGATTGATTTTCTCAAGACGCCGGAAAAATTCACGCGTCTCGGAGGAAAGATTCCGAAAGGCATCTTGCTCGTCGGTCCGCCTGGAACCGGCAAGACACTCCTGGCCCGCGCCGTGGCAGGAGAGGCAGGGGTGACCTTTTTCAGTATCAGCGGGTCCGAGTTCGTGGAAATGTTCGTGGGAGTGGGGGCCTCCCGCGTGCGAGATCTGTTCGAGCAGGCGAAGCTCAAAGCGCCCTGTATTATCTTCATCGACGAACTGGATGCGTTGGGAAAAGCCCGTGGGGCGGGACCCATGGCGCATGAAGAGCGTGAACAGACCCTGAATCAGTTGCTGGTCGAGATGGACGGCTTCGATCCCCGCATCGCCGTCATTCTGATGGCGGCGACCAATCGGCCTGAAATCCTGGATCCCGCGCTGTTGCGGCCCGGTCGGTTCGACAGGCAAGTCTTGGTCGATCGTGCGGACAAGATCGGCCGCCTGGCCATCTTGCGCGTCCATGCGAAGCAGGTGGTCCTGGACTCCGATGCGGACCTCGAGGTGATCGCCGCGATGACCCCCGGGTTCTCCGGCGCCGACCTCGCCAATATCATCAATGAAGCGACGCTCTTGACCGTGCGTCGGAATAAAGAGCAGGTCGGTCACTCGGAATTGCAAGAAGCGGTGGAGCGGGTCGTGGCCGGATTGGAGAAGAAGAACCGGGTCCTCAACAAGATGGAGAAAGAACGCGTCGCCCACCATGAAGTAGGCCACGCCTTGGTGGCACTGTCGTTTCCAGGAGCAGACCCGATCCAGAAGATCTCGATTATCCCCCGCGGGATTGCGGCATTGGGCTATACGCTTCAGCTCCCGACGGAGGATCGTTTCCTGATGGCCAAGACGGAGCTGGAGAACAAGATTGCCGTCTTACTCGGTGGGCGGAATGCGGAAGAATTGATCTTCGGCGAAGCCTCTACCGGAGCACAGAACGACCTGGTCAGGGCCACGGACATTGCCAAGAGCATGGTCAAATCCTACGGGATGAGCGAGAAGCTGGGGACCGTTACTCTTGATCGTGAACGTCAGCCCCTCATGATGCAGATCCAAGCGCCTCCGGAGAAGGGCGACTACTCGGAGGAGACCGCCCGCGAGATCGACTGTGAAGTGCGCCGGATTATCGATGAGCAATATGATCGCGTGAGATGGCTCTTAGCTGAACAGAAGCGCGCACTCATAGAAGGAGCAAAAGTCCTGCTCGATCGCGAGGTGATCAGCGGCAGTGATCTTAAAGCCATCATGGACAAGCACTGAAGCGCAAACGCATATATGCAGATGCTCAAAATTCTAGCAGAAAGACCAGTGGGAAAGGCGCGAAGTATCTGACGCAAGACCCCATGAAGGAAGGAAACACGCGATGAGATGCACCCGCTGTGGGGGATTGATGGTGTTTGAGGAGTTTGAAGACTTTGTGCTCGGGTCGGATGGCGATGGATTTTGGGAGCGGCGCTGCATCAACTGTGGCGCAATTGTCGATCCCGTAATTGCTAGGCATCGGTGCCTCACGTCGCAGGCAGCAGCGACTCACCCGGCATTGACAACCGTGTAAGAAAGTTTCCTTCATGCACACTTTATTTATAGAAGAATTGGTGGCGCCGCAACTCTGCACGGCGTCTCCCGCTGAGGTAGATAGGACCCTCTTTACACCCCGGAGGGGCCTGTCTCCTCAGTGAGTAACAGAAATGGATGACCAGAATGAAGAATGGAGCTATCGGCAGTGATGGGGAGAGCAGCATGGACCAGAACTTAACACGGACCCAAAACAGGAGGGTTGGCCATGATTAAGCACATGACTCGAGCAGGTTCTATGTTGCTCCTTCTTGTTGCCGCGCTGTACCCCGGCGCAGCCGCTGCACATGGAGGAGCGGATTTGGAAGTAGACCCTTGCGTACGCTGGGTCGGTGAAAGCGCGGTGCATTTCAGCACCTACCAGCCGCAATACGAGCTGAAAGCTCAATACTGCACGGACATTCCCAAGACAGGCGAGACCTTCCTGGTCGTGGACCTCGTGGACCCGGCATTGCGTAACGTGCCGGTCGGTATGCGGATCGTGAAGGGGAACGGGAGCAATGAGGCAGAAGCTCAGACGGTGGCAGACTGGCGTCCGAGCCACCACCCGACCGGAGTAGTCAGCGGCGAAACCACGCTGGATGAGGGCCTGTATAGGGTCATCATTACAGCGGAGGGGCGAAATCCTTCGCGCTACCAGTATCTCTTGCGGGTACAGATGATCGATTATCAGAAGTTGGTGAGTTCCGTGGTGGTACCACTGCTCGGCGTGCTGCTAATGGCCTGGCTCGGGTACAAGCTCCTACGATCGAAGTGGCTGCGAAATCGGTGGGCAGGCGTCCGTTCGTAGGAAGCCGGGCGCTCCTGCCCGCGAGCACATGGTTCACCATTCCAGAGGGAGGAGGCTGACAATGTCTATACAATTTCTGAAACCTGCCGGCCCGCGCTTCGTGACATCGCAAACCGACACACCTTTGAAAAAGAAAGAGCAAGATTCCTTGGTATGTCTACTTTATCGGAGCAGCGATCTATACCGCTCTTGCCGGTTGGCTGTTCGCAGAATCGTCTCCCCTGGCATGGGTTTGCCTCATCAGCGCGCCGGTGGGATTTTTCTATGCCTGGGGAGCCTGGAAAAAAGAGAAACAAGGCTAGAGGTATCGTCTAAACCCTTTGCGACAGCGAGCCCGACTATGGCGCGATGGACACAATCCACTCCTCATATGCCCGGTTGCTGAACTAGGGGTCGCTAGAGAGCACTGAATCGAAACAAGACAGCCAAATGGCCAACTACTGCGATCAGACGGAGTAATCATGAGAGGAGGAGGTCTGATGGAATCATTGATGGATACTCTTGTCGACCGTCGGGCAAACAACAATGCGGGTCTTATACCGTTCCCCGCTCCAACCTATGCGCAAGTTCGCTGTTTCTTCGGCGGCTTGGTACGCGCCATGTATCGACTCGAGGTGATCGGCGCCGATCGCCTCCCCGTCACCGGGCCTATGGTCATCGCACCGAATCATGACTCGGTGCTCGACGGGATCATCCTGGGGGCAGCGATCTCGCGGGAACTGCGTTTCCTCGCGAAGGCGGAACTCTGGCGGTTCCGACTGCTCGCGTGGGTGCTCGACGGGCTCGGCGCAGTCGGGATTAAGCGCAGCGGCGGCGACCACCTCGCTCTCGCTCGGATGCGACATTCGCTCGAAGCAGGACAGGTAGTCGCAATTTTCCCACAAGGCGCCATCTGCGGCGACCGTGTGTGGCACCGGGGTGCCGCGCGCCTGGCGCTCGTGACGGGCGCGCCACTTGTGCCGGTCCGCCTCGTCGGCACAGCCCAAGCCCTCTCGCGGGGCAGAATCGGCTTTCCGCAGTTGCGCATCATCTTCGGAGAGCCGATCAAAGTCGCGCGGGCACCGGAAGAACCGGTTGCGGCGACGAAGCTGACCGAGCGGTTACGCGTCGCGGTCGAATCGCTGGCTTAGTTGGCTTCTCTACCCTAGGACCGAAGAGAAGTGCCAAGGAGGAGATACGATGTTTGTAAAAACCCTAGCTCAGACCAAAATGTGGGGGTTTTGGCAATATATGTTTGATTTCTGCAACGAGAGTTTTTCCTGCGTGCTTGGCTCGTTAACGGCTATACTCCTGGTTTTTTTGGCTATCGTATTGGGCTTGGGTGCTATGATGACGCGCCTCAATAGAAGAGAATAGACATAATCTTCCGACTGCTTCGCAATTGATTCCCCATGTCGTGCCATCAGCCCAGGCGAGGCCTTCTGAGACCGCGCGTTGCACGAGCACAGGAGACCATCTAGCCTGCCCTCTCTTCCTTAGCCCAACCTCACAATCGTCACGCCATCTCCGCCTTCTGACCGATCTCCCGCACGGAACTCTGCCACATAAGGCGAGTCTTTCAAGTGGACTCGCAACGACGCTTTGAGTTTCCCCGTACCGTGGCCATGAATGATGCGTAGGAACGGCGCACCGGCCAGGGTGGCGCGATCTAGTGCCGCAACCACGTCATCCAACGCCTCATCCGCCGCCTTCCCTCGAACATCCACTACCGTCTGTTCATCGAGCCCCAGTCCGCCGGCTGACAAAACCCGGCGAGGGCTCGATGATAATGGGAGCGGTGATGCTGCCTGCCCCTCTGCGAGCCCAACGAGATTCGCCACTGTGGCCAGCACTTCCCCTTCCCCTACCTTCAACCTCACGCGCTTCTTCCCTTGTGGCGTTTCGAGTAACGTGCCGGTCATGCCGAGCCCACTGATCTCGACCTGATCTCCCACACCCAACTGCTCGAGCGGAATCGGCGTACTGGGTGGAGCCAGTTCGGCTCTTGTCTGCACCTCGAGCTCGAACAATCGTTGCTTCGCCGCTTTGGCTTTGATCAATTTCTGCTCGCCCTTGACGGCATCAACCGTGGCTTGGACTTCGGCCCGCGCGCGACTGAACTGCTCACTGAGTTTTCGCTTGAGGCCCTTCTGCGCTTCCCGTTCAGTGTCTTCCAGTCGAGCCAGCTGGGCCTTCGCTTGTCGCTCTGCCTGTTCCGCTTCCCGTCTTGCCTCGACCGCCCTGGCCAGATCGTCTGCCAACTGACGCTGGGTGGCTTGCAGATCGTGGAGCATCGTTTCCATGGCCCGCTCGTCTTTATGGAGCTTCTGCCTCGCATCATCCAGCAAGGCCCGATCCATCCCTAACCGGCCGGCAATCTCAAGCGCAGACGACCCGCCCGGCACCCCCATGAAGAGCCGATAGGTCGGCGAGAGCGTCACTACGTCGAATTCGACCGCGGCGTTCGCGAAACCTGGTATCGTGTGGGCCAAGGCCTTCAGCGATCCGTAGTGGGTGGTCACGACGACTTTCATCCCCAGCACGGCCAGCCGGCAGAGCAACGCTTCGGCCAGGGCCGCTCCTTCTGTCGGATCGGTCGAGGTGACCGGTTCATCGAGGAGGACCAGCCATTGCCGCGAGGCGTCACCTGTGTCGCTACTGCGCTGACGATCCGTTTCATCGAGCAATTGAATCATTTGCGTCATATGCGCCGAAAAGCTAGACAGATCACGGGCCAGGTCCTGGGCGTCACCGATATCGGCATACACGTCGGGAAAGACCGCCATCTCTGATTCCGCGTCACAGGGCAGATGCAGCCCGGCCCGGACCATCAAGGCAAAGAGCCCGACGATCTTGAGGGTCACGGTCTTGCCGCCCGTATTGGGACCGGAGATGATGAGGACGTGAATCGATTCATCCAGGATAATATCGTTGGCGACCACCTCTCCTTTCGACAACACAAGCAGAGGGTGTCTTGTCTGCAGTAGCTTCACCCGCCCTTCATTATTGAGCCCGACTGGATGCGCCTTCAGTTGGCTGGCGAACGATGCCCGCGCCGAAATCCCGTCAAGCACGGCCAGCGCTTCGAGCCCCGCCAGAACGACCTCGGACTGTGCTGCCACCAGAGCAGACAATTCACGGAGAATGCGTCGTACTTCCCGTTCGATCTCCAGATCGGCCACTTTGATCGAGTTGTTCAGCTCAACCAACTCACGCGGCTCGATAAACACTGTGGCCCCGCTGGCCGAGACGTCATGCACGATCCCCGGCACCCGCCCCCGCATGTCGGTTTTGACCGGAATGACATACCGGCCTTCTCGCTGAGCGAAATACTGTTCCTGCAGGATGTCTTCATAGCGATGCGAGTGCAGCATCTGATCTACCTGATGCCGCATCTGCTGTTTGAACGCCTGTGCCTGATGGGTCAAGCGCCGCAACTCCGGCGTTGCTGACTCCTTGATCGAGCCGTCAGAGTGAATCGCTGCATCCAGCGAAGTTTTCACGAGCCGCAGTTCACCGACCGACAATAGCGGATATGCGGCGGAGGCCAGCGCGGGAGCGTCCTGCTGGTGCCGCACCACAAAACGGCCATGCTCCTCCAGCAGCCCAAGCACCATCGCGCAGTCACGGAGTTCGAGGACCTCCAGCGCCGCCCCCTTCTTCGCCCGGGCAAGCGGCTCCCGAATATCTGGAAATGCCAGGGCCGACAGGGCCTCGCCGGATTCTTGTAGCTGTCCCATCTCCGTCGTTTCCTGTTGGCGCCGCTGTGAATCCTGGAGGCTGGTCGCCAATTCGAGGGCACGACAGCGCGCCGCCCCCATCGTGGATCTGGCATGCCCGGCAAGAGCCTCGAGCAGTCTGGGCCACTCCAGCACCTGCTTGGTCTGTTCGAAGAGATTCACTGATACCTCAAGGGAAAACGTCTCACGCTGGAATCGACGAACTCTAACGAACCAGGCGACAGAGACGCAAGACACAGGTCCGTGGATCTCACACCAACTCTGCCTGGGCTCGGCTCAGACGGCAGTCGAAACTCCTGTGATCCGGCGCAGGATTACCACGTTGGTATGGCTTGACAAGGCCCAGGAGCGCCGATACTCATCGGCCTCATTCTGGCCGGTGAATTCAACCGGCCAATTTTTTCTTGAAGGACCACTCATCATGGCTATTCGGATCGGCATTAACGGATTTCGGACGGATCGGACGAAACGTCCTGCGGGCATCACTCGGTGACCCCGACCTCCACATTGTCGCAGTGAACGACCTCACAGATGCGAAGACGCTCGCCTATCTCTTGAAGTACGACTCGGTACACGGGACGTTACAGGGGACCGTCGAGGCCAAAGGCGACCAGATCTTCGTCGACGGCAAGCCCATTAAGGTGCTCGCGATAAAGGACCCAAAAGAGCTTCCCTGGAAGGAACTGGAGGTCGACATCGTCATCGAATCGACCGGTCGCTTTACCGATCGTGAAGGCGCGGGGAAGCACATCTCTGCCGGAGCCAAGCACGTCATTATTTCCGCGCCGGCGAAGGACCCGGATGTCACCATCGTACTGGGTGTCAACGACGCGGCCTACGATCCGAAAATGCACCACATCATCTCCAACGCCTCCTGCACGACCAATTGTCTGGCTCCCGTGGCAAAAGTTCTGTTGGATAATTTCGGCATCAAGCACGGCGTCATGACCACGATCCATTCCTACACCAACGACCAGCAGTTGCTCGATCTGCCCCACAAAGACTTGCGGCGCGGGCGCGCAGCAGGCATGTCGATGATCCCGACCAGCACCGGCGCGGCAAAGGCGCTGCACTTGGTACTGCCACAGCTCAAGGGCAAGATCGACGGCCTGGCCATCCGCGTCCCCACGCCGAATGTCTCGCTGGTGGATCTGACCGTCGAAACCGAAAAGGATTGTGACGTCGCCTCCGTCAACGCCGCCTTCAGGAAAGCGGCGAACGGCCCGATGAAAAACATTCTACTCTATTCTGAAGACCCGATCGTCTCGATCGACCAAAAAGGCGACTCTCATTCGGCCACATTCGATGCCCCGCTCACGATGGCCATCGACAAACGGCTCGTCAAGGTGACGGCCTGGTACGACAACGAGTGGGGCTATTCATGCCGGGTTCGAGACTTGATCAAGGTGATTGCGGCAAGAGCGACAGGACGCTGAGTACCGCGAGGTCGATGCCTGCCTCGGCTTGATTCTGTTTCACGCTGACTCCCATTCCTGGAAGGACCGACTTGACGGAGCCGCAATGAAACTGCGCAAACAAACGATCGACGACGTCGTGCTGCGAGACAAGCGTGTCATCATCCGAGCCGACTTCAACGTCCCGTTGGACGATTCTCACCAAATCACCGACGACACCCGCATTCGCTCGACCCTGCCGACCATCAATCGAGCTATCGATGACGGCGCCAAGGTGATCCTCTGTTCGCACCTCGGCCGACCGAACGGAAAATTCGACCCCAAGTACAGTCTGGCCCCTGTAGCAAAACGCCTGGGACGGCTCATGGGCAAAGATATTCTGTTTGCACCGGATTGCATCGGCCCGGCGGTGGAAGGGCTTGTCGCCAAGATGAAGCCGGGCGACGTCCTGCTCCTTGAAAACCTCCGATTCCATAAGGGGGAAGAGGAAAACGACGACACCTTTTCGAAAGCGCTGGCAGCCCTCGGCGATGTCTATATCAACGACGCGTTCGGCGCCGCACACCGGGCTCATGCCTCCACCGTCGGCATCACCAAATTCATTCCCGCCTCGGCCGCCGGCTTCCTCCTCAAGAAAGAAATCGAATACCTCGAGGGAGCCGTCGAAAACCCTGTTCGGCCCTTTGTCGCCGTTCTCGGCGGGGCGAAAGTGTCGGGAAAGATCGGCGTCATCGAAAATCTGGGCAAGCGCGTCGACAAAGTCATTATCGGCGGCGGCATGGCCTTTACCTTCTTAAAGGCGAAAGGGATGGAAATCGGCAACTCCCTGGTCGAAAACGACATGTTGGACTTCGCCAAAGGCATTGAGGAACATGCCCTTTCCCGCGGCGTGAAATTCTACCTGCCGGTCGATTGTGTCGTCGCGGCCAGCCGCGAGCCTGGGGCGGAATCGAAGATCGTTCCGGTCCAGGAGATTCCCAAAGGGTGGTACGCCCTCGACATCGGCCCGGCCTCCGTAAAACTCTTCAACGAAGCAGTCCAGAACGCGAAAACGATTCTGTGGAACGGACCGATGGGTGTCTTTGAAATCGATGCCTACGCCCGAGGCACCCTCGCGATGGCTCACGCGATTGCCGATGCCTACGCACTGACGATCGTCGGCGGCGGTGAAACGGCTCTGGCCGTGCATCGAGCCGGCGAGTCGGAGAATATGTCGTTCATCTCAACCGGCGGCGGCGCCGCGCTGGAATTGCTCGAAGGCAAACAACTCCCGGGCTTGACCGCCCTCCCGGATCGAGTCGCGTAATCGCCTCGTCGCTGAGTGCATCCCCTCTACTCACCATCGAGATACCTGTGCGCAGACCCCTCATCGTCGGCAACTGGAAGATGAACAAGACGGCCTCGGAGGCCGCGGCCTTCATTCGCGACCTCCGCGAACGAGTACCTGCATCGCACCAACGCCGACGTGGTTCTTGCGCCACCCTTTACGGCACTCGAATCGGCCCGCAGCGCCTTAGGTCCCTCCTCCTGGATCAGCCTCGGCGCACAGAATGTACATTGGGAGACGCACGGGGCCTTCACCGGAGAAGTGTCCGCTCCGATGTTGCGCGATCTTGGCTGCCGCTATGTGATCGTGGGCCATTCTGAGCGTCGCACGCTCTTCGGTGAACGAGATGAGAATATTCAGAAGAAAGTCCTGGCGGCACTGAGGTACGGGCTCTCTCCGATCCTGTGCGTGGGAGAATCGCTGGCGGAACGTGAGGCAGGCCGAACGGAATCGGTCGTCACAGCCCAGCTCACCGGCAGCCTGGCAGGGTTGACCACAGAGGATCTTGCGACCGTCACAGTCGCCTACGAACCAGTCTGGGCCATCGGTACGGGACGAGCCGCCACCACGGAGCAGGCTGTGACCGTGCATCGCTCGATCCGGTTGTTCGTGGAGACCGGCTGGAATAGCGAAATAGCATCGGCCATCAGAATCCTGTACGGCGGAAGCGTCACGCCCCAGAACATCGAGTCGCTTCTCGTCTCAGACGCGATCGACGGGGCTCTGGTGGGTGGGGCTTGTCTCGATCCCGATTCGTTTGCTACAATCGTCGCGCATTGCTCAGATACCTCGTGCCTAACTGATCGGAGTGCCATGTATATCTTCCTCATCGTCATTCACGTCATGGTCTGTTTTCTCATGATCGGCGCGATTCTCTTGCAATCAGGGAAGGGCGCCGAGATCGGCGCGTCATTCGGGGGCTCCAGCCAGACCGTCTTCGGTAGCCGCGGCCCCGCCAATTTCTTGAGCAAATTCACGGTCGTCGTCGCGGCCGTCTTCATGCTGACTTCGCTCAGCCTGGCTATGCTCGCAAAAGAACGGGCGTTTTCTTCCACGGTCATCGATCTCAAAAAGAAAGAGACTTCTCAGACCGCCCCTGAAACTCCGCCCGCTACGCCTGCAGCCCCAGCCGCTGAGAGCCACAGTCCAGGCGACTCTTCCTCAGGCAAACACTAGCAGGACGCTAAAAACGTCCGCCAGCCTGTTCTGTTATTTGGTTTATTTGGTCTATCTCGTTTGTTTGGTTGAACAAGATCAACTAGATGAACAAAACAAACCAGATGAACCAGACAAACCAGTGCAACCAGTCTGTTCTCACGGGTACCAAGAATGCCGCATGGGGAATGGGAAGGTACGAGCTGAACGCTGTTCAGCGTCTTACTAAACTCGGGTGAGCCACGCCTCGTGGGAAGGGTCCTCCCCACGCACGATGGAAAAGAAGGTCTTCTGCAGAGATTGCGTAATCGGACCTGGCGTGCCGGTTCCAATGCGGCGGTTGTCGATCTCCCGCACCGGCGTCAGCTCAGCAGCGGTCCCGGTCACGAACACTTCATCGGCAATATACATGTCATCGCGCGTGAAGCGCTCCTCCACCACTGAGATACGCTGCTCACGCGCCAAATCGATAACAGAGCTTCTGGTGATGCCGTCGAGGATCGAGGTGAGCGGCGTGGTTTTGATCTGCCCTTTACGCACAATGAAGATGTTCTCCCCCGTCCCCTCGGACACATACCCCTCGGTATCGAGCAAAATGGCTTCATCGTACCCGTCCGCTTTCGCTTCCCGCTTCGCGAGAATCGAGTTCACGTAGTAGCCGGAAATTTTCCCTCTCGTCATCGAGACATTGACGTGATGGCGAGTAAACGACGACACACGGGCCCGCATCCCATTCGCAAGCGCATCGTCCCCGAGGTAGGCGCCCCAGGTCCAGGCCGCGATGGCCAGCTTGATTGGATTGTCGCCGGGATAGACCCCCATCGCTCCGTGCCCGATATAGACGAGCGGACGGATATAGCAGGCCTCCAGCTTATTCACCCTGACTGTCTCCACGATGGCCGCTGCGACCTGCTTCTTGTCGAAGGGCATCTGCATCATGCCGATATGGGCGGAATCGAACAGCCGATCGACATGTTCCTGTAGTCGAAAAATTGCGGAACCGGACTTTCCCTTATAACAGCGAATCCCCTCGAACGCAGCCAGCCCATAATGGAGCGAATGGGTCATCACGTGGACTGCGCGTCCGCCCAATTGACGAACGACCCATCCATCCAAATTTTTCCTTGTGGCTCAAGCATGGATAACGAAGACAAGCACGTGAACCATCGAGCGCTGAAATCGGAATATAGCAGCGGGCTGGAAGAAGCGTCAAGCAAACGGGCGTGGCATGGCCCACAGCAAGAATGAACAAGGGGGATGCTCAGGCAGGCGACTGAGGGGCACGAATCTGCTGGCTCAATACATCGGTGATGTGCTTCGCGGCTAATGGATTGAGTTGGGCAAAGTCCAGGCCGAAATCATATCCATCCACCCACCGAACCGTTGCTCGTTCAACTTCTATCGGCGGACCATCGTCTGCAAACGTGACGCGCAACGCCAAATCGAGGCCTGGCTCAACCGCATGGTCGCCTTGGATACGCATTCCCGATTGAGACAGATTGGTCACGATACCTTTCCCGACACATTCCCCACTGAGATAATAGAGAACGCAGCCAGGTTGGTATGCGACGATAGGGGCGGAGCACAAATCGAGTGGCCCTTGGCTTGGAGGGACGAGGCTTCGGTGATTACGGCCATCATTATCTCCGATCCATGAAATGGCTCAACAATGAAATACCAGCATACGCCCAGAAACAGGAGCAGGGATAGCCCACGAATAGGTTAACCCAAAGGAAGGGGGCAAAGTTTGCCGACAGACCTCGTCGGAGTGAAATCTCAAGGAAGTGGCATGCATTCACCTTGACAGGCTTCAAATCCCTATGTTACACAATCATCTTCTGTAACGGAGACAGGGGCTTATGTACGCAATCATTGAGACAGGCGGCAAGCAGTATCGGGTCGAAACTGGGTCATTGGTCCAGGTGGAGTCCCTTCCCGGCGAGGTCGGGGGAACAATTGAAATCGGCCAGGTTCGGCTGGTTCACGGCGAGAATGGTATAGAAGTCGGACAACCGTTGGTCAAAGGGGCCACCGTCAAAGCTGAGATCATCGCCCAGGATCGAACCCGCTCCATCACCATCTTCAAGAAACAACGGCGCAAGAACTATCGGCGGACCAATGGCCATCGCCAGGGCTTCACAAAATTGCGTATTACCGGAATCGAAACGGCCTAACGAGGATCAGTCATGGCAACAAATAAAGGCGGCGGATCAACTAGAAACGGACGCGATAGCAATCCGCAATATCTTGGGGTCAAGGCCTACGGAGGAGAGACCGTGAAGGCCGGATCGATTTTGATCCGTCAGCGAGGGACGAAGTTCTTCCCCGGATTCAACGTGGGCCTCGGCAAAGACCATACCCTCTTCGCCCGCATCACAGGGATCGTGAAGTTCGAGCGCGGCCGCGGACGGCAGAAGATCAGCGTCTACTCCGCGCCCTCGATTTCATAGTACATTCTTTTCCTCCTTTTCTCGTCACAGCTTCGTTGCCCGCGAGGACTCCCGGCATGGGTAGGAGTGCAACGGGATGTTCCTCGCAGGTAATGATCTCATAGCCTTCACACTGAAGAAACGGTGCGCCGATGTTTGTCGATGAAGTCCGTATCCGTATCACAGCCGGCCGAGGCGGCGACGGCTCATGCAGTTTTCGGCGCGAAAAGTTTGTGCCCCGCGGCGGGCCGGACGGTGGCGACGGCGGCCACGGCGGCAATGTCGTGTTCGAAGCGTCGCCTCGCATGACCACGCTCCTCGACCTCCGGTACCAAAAACACTACGAAGCAGAAGTCGGTCGCCAGGGAGGCGCCGCCAATTGCTCGGGAAGAACCGGAGAGGATGTGGTGGTGGCCCTTCCTGTCGGCACCGTCATCTTCGATGATCAGACAGGTGAGGTGCTGGCCGATCTGGTTACCGCTGGACAGCAGTTTGTGGCAGCTCACGGGGGCCGGGGGGGGCGAGGGAATAATCATTTCGCGACCTCGACCAACCGGACGCCTACGAACTTTGAAACCGGCACCGAAGGCGAAGAACGGTCGCTTAGACTTGAGCTGAAACTGTTGGCCGATGTCGGACTTGTGGGCTTTCCCAATGCCGGAAAATCGACGCTCATCTCCACAATCTCGGCGGCACGACCGAAGATCGCCGACTATCCCTTCACCACGCTGACGCCGAATCTGGGGATCGTAGGCTGGGGAGAAAAAGGAAGTTTTGCCGTCGCGGACATTCCCGGGATCATCGAAGGCGCCCATGAAGGCAAGGGACTGGGATTCCGATTTCTCCGGCATATCGAACGCACGTCGTTTTTGCTGTACATGATCGACGTGTCAGAATGGGCTCCCGATGAGCCAGTCAAGAGTTTCGAGGTCATGCGTCAAGAACTGGCCGCCTACGATGAGCCGATCATCACACGCCCCTTCGCAGTGGTCGCCACAAAGATCGACGTGGTCGGAGACGGCACGCGCCTGCGCGAGCTGCAGAAGTATTGTAAGCGCCATCACTATACGTGCCTCCCGATCTCTGCCGCCACGAGAGAAGGGTTGACGGAACTCGTCAACTATGTGGGGCAACAGGTGGCGCAACTTCGAGCCACACCATGCGAGATCGAACTCCTAAAGCACGCCGCCCGCATCGTCATCAAAATCGGGAGCAGTCTCGTCGCGTCCCGAGAGACCGGACTACGCCCCGAACGGATCGATCGACTCGCGGATGAAATCGCAGCCATCCGGTCAGAGCGGACGTGAAGTCCTGATCGTCTCCTCCGGCGCAATTGTCTCCGGTATCAAGAAGTTAGGTCTGAAGGAATACCCCAAGAGCCTCCCCGTGAAGCAGGCAGCGGCGGCGGTCGGCCAGAGCCGGCTCATGTGGGCCTACGAAAAATCGTTTGAGCGGCTCGACGTCAAGGTGGCGCAAATCCTACTGACACACCACGACCTGGCCGATCGGCGACGATTTCTCAATGCACGCCACACCCTGAGCGCGCTGATCGGGTTCGGCGTGATCCCCATCATCAATGAAAACGATACGGTCGCCGTGGATGAAATCCGCGTGGGAGACAACGATACCCTGGCTGCCGAGGTGGCCCATCTGGTCGACGCGGAGCTGCTGATCATCCTGTCCGATATCGACGGCCTATTTACGGAGGACCCACGCAAGAATCCTGCAGCCACGCTGATCCCGTTGATCCCGGACATTACCGAAGAGATCGAAGAACGAGCCGGCGTCTCCAGCTCACGTTCGAGGGAACCGGGGGCATGGCCACGAAAGTCCGGGCTGCCAAGAAAGTCAGTGAGTACGGAGTGGCCACCTTGATCTTGAACGGGCAGGAAGCCGGCCTCCTTCCAAAAGTATTAGCCGGCGGCCCTGGCGGCAGCCTCTTCCTCGCGAAGGAACGTCGCTTCACCAGCCGCAAACATTGGATCGCCTTCACCCTCAGGCCGCGAGGGACCCTGACGCTCGACCCCGGAGCCGTCGAAGCGCTGGCCCGACGGGGCAAGAGCCTGTTGGCTTCAGGCATTCTGGACGTCAGTGGTTCGTTCGATACGGGAGATGCAGTCAGTTGCCTCGACCAAGACGGCAAAGAGTTCGCCAAAGGACTCGTGAACTTCTCCTCCGACACCTTGGCACGGATCAAAGGGCTCAAAACGATCGAGATCCAGCAGCGAGCTCGGCCCACAGGAATACGAGGAAGTGATACATCGGGACAACCTCGTCATCCTCTGAGGAAGTGTTCAATGCGTAATTTTCAATGATGCATGATCGGTTAGGGCGTGTTGAAACGCAGGCTATTCCAAACATTCACCGATTCTGAACCTCAGCGCTCAACACCCAGCACTCAGCACTCTGGCGCCCTTCGTCTCGGACTCCTGGGCGGCAGTTTCAACCCCGTGCACAACGGTCATCTGGCTATTGCGCGCCAGACACGCGAGGCCCTCGGGCTCGACCAGATCCTCTTCATTCCCACGAGTCACCCTCCCCATAAGCCGAACGGCAGTCTAGCGCCAGCCCAAGACCGCTATGAAATGGTCCGCCTTGCCGTCGCCTCGGACCCCTCGCTCGCCATCTCGGATGTGGAAATCCGCCGGCCAGGCAAGTCCTACTCCATCGACACCATTCGCCTGCTGCAGCAAGAGTATGGAGCGCAGACCAAGCTCTTTTTTTTGATCGGGCTCGATGCCTTCCTGGATTTTCCCTCCTGGCGTGACCCGCTGACACTGCTGAAACTCTGCTCATTCGTCGTCCTCTCCAGGCCAGGCCTATCGTTTCGTTCCCTCTCAACCGTTGCATTGCTTCCACCGATTCCCTACCCCTCGCTAGCGGACCTGGATGAGGGACGGATTTCACGAATCGAAGCCCCACTCGGAACACAAGGACTGATCTGTCTCAAACTACCGCCCTCCCCAATCTCCGCATCGGACATTCGCGCTCGAGTCCGCCAAGGGCTCCCGATGGCAAATCTGTTGCCGCCCTTAGTGGAATCTTATATACTTCAACATCATCTCTACCAAGAGGACCGTAATCGCACGAACAGCTAGGTCCACGGCCCTCGCCATTGCCCGGGCCATGCTCGATAAGAAGGCCACCGACGTTCTCGTCCTCCAGGTAGCGCCGCTGACCTCCGTTGCCGACTACCTGGTCATAGGCTCTGCGGATTCGGATCGCCAAGCGAGTGCCATTGGCGACCATATCGACGGTATCCTCTCTCGCTCCGGCTCCAAACCGCTGAGCGTCGAAGGCATGCGGTCCTCACAGTGGGTTCTGATTGACTTCGGCGATGTCATCGCCCATGTTTTCAGGCAGGATGTCCGGAAGCATTACGCACTCGAACGGTTATGGGCCGACGCAAAACGCATCGCCATCCCGGGCGAACCGACGGCCACACAACCGGCCGTCACTCCACGGCCCGTGAAGCGGAAAAAGGCGCCCGCGAAAACAAAGGCCTAGATCGATGCTCCGACTGCTCACCACCATCTTCCTCGTCAGCGCCGGCATCTTTCTCTACAGCTATGCCCGCGAGCTGAATCCTGGAACGATCGCAGTCCGGAGCAGTCCCTCCATCCAGTTCGAACTGAGTCCTGTCACGCTCGTCGTCTTTTCCATGGCAGTCGGCGCTGTGCTCGTGGCCTTGGCAGTCGGCATGCGGCAGACCGCCCACGTCATCGGCAACTGGCGCAGCACACGGCTGTTGCGGCGCAAAGAAAAAATCGATGCGCTCCATCGTGAAGGCACCCATGCCATCATGTCGAAACGCACCGTCGAAGCCATCGGCCTGTTCGAACGAGCGCTGGCCATGGACCCGAATCGTGTCGATTCGCTGCTCTGGCTGGGAAACATTTACCGCGTCGAAAACAACTTCGCTGAGGCGATCCGCCTCCATCAACGAGCAAATCGCGTCGACGAGCGCAACATCGAAATTCTGCTGGAGCTGGCCAACGACTTGGAAGGCGCCAAGCGCTATGAGGACGCCTTGCAGACCCTGCACAAAATGCTCAAGATCGAACCGGATAACCTCACGGCGCTCATCCGCAAGCGCGATCTGTTGATCAGGCTCGAAAAATGGAGCGAGGCGCTCGAAATCCAACATCGTCTCCTAAAGGCCAACCTGCCTGAGCCGGAACGCAAGGCCGAGGCCCATCTCCTCACCGGCTGCACATACGAGGTCGGACGCCAACTGCTGGAACGAGGCCACCCCGATAAGGCACGGCGCTACTTCCGCGGCGCCATTAAGAAAGACCGGACGTTCTTGCCGGCCTATGTCGGCATTGGCGAAATCTTGATCCGGGAAGGCAAGACCAAGCAGGCTGTGGAAATTCTCAAGAAAATCTATGCCAAGACCCGTAGCAACATCATTCTGCACCGCCTCGAAGAACTCTTTCTCGAACAGGGCGAGCCCAGCGAAATTATCCGGGTCTACCAGGAGGCCCTCCGGCAAGACCCGAACAACCCCGCCCTGCAGTTCTATTTAGGCAAGCTCTACTACCGACTCGAAATGGTCGACGAAGCCTTCGACATCCTCTCGACCGTCGAAGGAGTACAGGACCAATTGGCCGATTACCATAAGATCATGGCCAATCTCTATTTGCGCAAGCAGCAGATGGAGGAGGCCGTCGCCGAACTCAAGAAAGCCCTGCATTTCAAGAAACGTGTGGTTGTCCCCTATGTCTGCACCGCCTGCCGGCAAGAATCGACCGAATGGTCTGGGCGTTGTCGCAGCTGTGGAATCTGGAATACATTGGTCGCGCTGCCCTTGCCGAATGCCGGCCAAGCGGTCTCCGATCAAGACAGTAGCCCCCTTCCAGTCTCAACAGTTCCCTACCAGGGCATTGCTTCTCCCTTCGAAACCGTGTAGGTTTTCGGCCAGCCTGGCTGCCTGACGTGCACGCACAGCCACCTGCATCGCGGTCAATTCAACCTCATAAGATGATGGAGTATCCTATGGTCGACTATCAGGATTTCGCTGCCAAAGCCTTGCGCGACGAGACGCTGACCAGGAAGCGAATGCCAGGCCGTGCTCGACACTCCTGATGAGCAGTTGCTAGGCCTCCTCCAAGCCGCCTTTACCGTTCGAGCCCGTTATTTCGGCAAGACCGTTCGCCTCCAGATGTTGCAGAACGCCAAGAGCGGCGCCTGCCAGGAAGACTGCCACTACTGTTCCCAATCTGCGATCTCCACCGCCCCCATCGAGCGCTATAACCTCGTGCCGCAAAAAGAGATGATCGACGGAGCCCGGCAGGCTGCGGCCTCAAAGGCCCAACGCTATTGCATCGTCATCAGCGGTCGGAGTCCCTTGGATCGGGAAATCGACGAAATCGCAGGAGCCGTCCGCTCGATCAAGCAGGAGATTCCGATTCAGATTTGCTGTTCACTGGGCCTCATGAATGAACAACAGGCCAAGCGACTGAAGGCGGCAGGAGTCGATCGGGTGAACCACAACTTGAATACGAGCGAAGCCTTTCACACCTCTATCTGCACCACCCACACCTTCCAAGACCGACTCAGCACCATCCGGAACGCGCGAGCGGCAGGATTGGAAATCTGTTCCGGCGGGATCGTCGGAATGGGAGAGAAGGACGAAGATCTCATCGACCTGGCAATGGCCCTGATCGACGTGAAACCGGACTCGATTCCGTTGAACACACTCCATCCAGCAACAGGCACGCCGCTGGAAAACTGTGACAACCTGACTCCTCAACGATGCTTGAAAGTGCTCTGCCTCTTCAGGTTTTTGCACCCACGCACCGAACTCCGCGTCGCCGGAGGCCGCGAACACAATCTGCGCAGCCTCCAGCCATTCGCCCTCTATCCAGCCGACTCCATCTTCGTGAACGGCTACCTCACAACACCAGGCCAGCCAGCCCCAGAAGTCTGGGGCATGATCGAAGATCTTGGGCTTCAAGATCGAAGTGGATTACCAACAACCGGTTAGCATTTAACTCACGCTTCAACCTCTCCTCATTCTTTTCGAAGCCCCTCTACTATTAAAGGCTGCCTTGCTGCCCAGCGCCAAGCCAGTAGCCTGCCACCAGCGTCGCTGCAAGCGCTAGAGCCAACAGGTTGCAGCACCATGTCAACTAGGCCTGTCATCTAATTCGTTCCGCCGCATGATTGCTCGCTGATGACCATGCCGAAAGCCTCTGTTTTTCAAAGTGGTTACAAGCCTATTGCGTTGACACCCGTCCGATTCTTGCTACAGTTTGAACACGATGGTCACCATGAAATGCCCCGATTGCCGGGAGGACCTTGTTGAGATTCCGACAAGCCAGGGTCCAGGGCTCGATGTCTGTTCCTCTGGACACGGACTCTGGCTCGATGTGGGAGAGGTGAATTTCTTCGTGGAGGATTACACCTCGCTGAAGCGGGCGATTGGTGACGCCGGAGGCGTCGCGGTCAGGACAGAGACACTCTGTCCTCGATGCGGAAATCACATGGAGTCTGAGACAGTATCGCACACGTCCTTCCTGAGCTGCGATTCCTGTCACGGGTGGTGGCTGCCTCACGGAAGCCTCACTCGTCTGAATGAGGCCTACCGAGGCGCGGCGGTTCCGATCCAGGTCCGTGAAGCCGAACTGTATACGCAAGCTGCAGCAAGACATCGTGCTCTCAACAAAACCGTTCGCGATCAACCCAGGTTCAACAACAACCACGCCAACCCACAGAGCATGTGGTTCTGGGTCCTGTTTTTCGGGCTCGCCCTTGCGATCGGAGGGATCATCTTCGTCTGCCGGGATCGGTAAAACCATGAGAACCACTCAGTGGAGCCGGCCACCGGATCAACTCTTCTTATACTTGGCGGCTGGTACCGTAGGAGGATTCGGGCTCTTCGTCTACGGATGGATGGTTCGCCAACGGAAGCGTTTGATCGAAAGCATTCCAACTTCGACTATTCGTTCACTGGCTCTGGGGTTGGTCGAGATCAGTGGACAAGCACAGCCAGAGGAGAGCCTTCTCTCCTCGCCCTTCAGCGAGCTTCCCTGTGTGTTCTATTCCTATGCCGTGGAAGAGCATGTCAGTTCCGGGAAACATGCACGGTGGGAAACCATTGCGAAAGGCACTTCGGAGCAGCCCTTCGTTGTAAGCGATACAACCGGACAAGTGCTCGTCGTGCCCCTTGGCGCCGAGCTGATCTTGCCGGACGAACGCACCTATCGAAACGATTGGTTCGGAGCATTGCCCACCACAACAATCGCCGGATTGAATCGACTGGGGATTTCGACCGAACGCTGGATAGGGAGCAAGACATTACGGTGCCGAGAAGCATTCATCCAACCGGAAGAGCAGGTCTACGTTCTCGGAACGGCCCATGAACAGCTCGGTGCGAAAGAACTCGTCGAGAATTCCGCGCGTCTCTACATCGGTAGCAGCCGAGACCATGAGTTCATTATCTCGGATCGAAGCGAAAAGGACTTATTGTCTCGATTGCGGTGGCAGGTGTTGGCTTATGGAGCGGGAGGCCTGGCACTGGCTGCAACCTGTTTGATCGTCATCTTCAAATATTATCTGACAACAGTATCGTAACCGTCATACCCAAAGGAGAACGTCCATGAATAGCACCTTACTGATCGGAAGCCTGCTCGTGATCGGGCTGATTGTGCTCATCGCCTATGTGGTCGGCGTCTACAACATGCTGGTCCGACTCGCCAATAACATCGACAAGGCCTGGTCGAATATCGACGTCATCCTGAAACAGCGGCATGATGAACTTCCCAAGCTTGTCGAAGTCTGTAACAGCTATATGACGCACGAGCGGGAGACGCTGGAATCCGTGACCAAAGCCCGCACTGCCTATAGCACAGGCCTGAATATCGACGACAAGGCACAGGCGGAAAATCAGATCGTCGGCGCCTTAGGAAAACTCTTCGCCGTAGCCGAACAGTATCCGGACCTCAAAGCCAATCAAGAATTTTTAGCCGTTCAGCAGCGCATATCGGCGCTGGAAAGCACCATTGCCGATCGGCGTGAGTTCTATAATGACTCGGTCAACCTGTACAATATCGCCATCGAGCAGATCCCTACGATCTGGGTGGCGCAGGAGGTCGGATACAATGCAAGGCCGTTGCTGACGGTCGCACCATCCGATCGCAAGGACATGAAGCTCGCCTTTGCCAATCGTATGCGTGTGGCAGCGTAGACACATTCATGCCAATGATCCTTCCGAGCATGCTCGTTGTTCATTTCCAGAGTAGCGGCCTGGATTGGTCCTCCAGCTGCGCACGTCGAACGACGCACTGTTTCATCGTGGGGGCTCCGTGAGCACAGAGGACCAACCGGCCGCTATTCCTCTCTCAGCCCTTCCACCACCGGTTGCCTTGCTGCCCAGCGTGCAGGCCAGTAGCCTGCTACCAGGGCAGCCGTGAGTGCGAGTCCTACGGCTTGTAGAATTACTCCGCCTGGGACCGTCATCTGGATCGTCCAACCAAAAGATTGTTTATTGATCACATGGATGAGCAGCAGTGCGAGCAGCAAGCCTCCCGCGACACCCAACGCGGCCCCGATCAACCCGAGATAGGCCGCTTCCCACAAGACTAATCGCTCCACTTGCCACGTGCTGGCACCGATAGCCCGCAGCGCGGCAAATTCACGTCGTCGCTCCAGCACGGCCGTCACCAACGTATTCACGATGCCGAGCACGGCCACCAGCACGGCAATGGCTTCAAGGACATAGGTCAAGACGAAGGAGCGGTCGAAGATCTCGAGGATCTCTTGCCGCAACTCGTGGTTTCGAATCACCAACGGTGGAAGCGTCATTCCATCCAGCCCGGCGACATGCGTCACAATCGACTGTCTGACTTGCTCGACATCGGCCCCGGCAGCCAGGTAGACGGAAAACACGGTCACTCGATCGTCATGCCATTGTTCCTGATACCATGTCCGATCCATCACCATCTTCCCGCCGTCGGTCGAGTAATCGTAAAAAATCCCCTCGACGGGCACAGCAGCGGGTCCCGCCGGCGTCGTGATCGAGACCTTGTCCCCCTCGCGAAGCCGTAGCCGAGTTGCCAACACTTCCGACAGGAGGGCGCCTCCGGTCTCGGCGGCTCGCCGCAGGGCCGCGCTTGAATCTCCATGAACCATCAGATACCGGCTGCGCTGCGCATGGAGCCGAAGGTCTCGTGACACCAACGCCACCGGCTGACCCGCGACATCTACATACACATCACGATAGGTATCGACCGCGGCAATACCGTCAATTGCCGAGAGGGTCGAACGCCAGGCCTCCGGGCAGGGAACGCGAGGCCTGCCCGGACTGCTTTCCCTGGAGCCAGGATTGCGGAGCCACGATGAGATCGGCCATCACGGTCTCGTCCACCCAGAACTCGACCGTGTCGCGAAAACTGCGGACCATCACGACCACACCGATCATGATCGACAGTCCCACCATCAGCGCCGACACCGTCACCGCATTTCGGCCAGGATGACGCGACGCCTGGTCTGCTGCGATAAGCCTGAGGCTTCCCCCGACCACCATCGTCTTGCTGTCCCGGCGAAGATGCCGCCAGCCCAACGCCTTGACACACATCGGCGCAAGACAGGAGAGTGCCCCCAAGAGACAGACCGTCGCGAAATAGCCAAAGAGCGGCAGGTCGCCAACCGGGCCCATCAGCGAGCAGAGGCCTGCCAGCACCAACAATGCGAGACTGATCCACCCCCACAGACCTGCTCTCACTTGGTTCGTCGATTCATAATCTCCCGGCGCCAGGGCGCGAACCGTCACAGTCCTGCCGGCCTCCACGCTGGGACCCAAGGCTCCCACCATCGAGACCACTGTCCCGAGCAGCACTCCTTTCGTCACTGACGTGAATGTGAGCAGGTCCATCGACAGGATCAACCCGCCTGACGAGACGGGCGCATAGAGGTCTGAGACCGTTCGGCTGACAAGCGACACCAACCCACTGGCCAGCCAAACCCCGCCTAGACCTCCCAAGAGCCCGCCAAGAAGGCCGAGCAGCCCTGCCTCCACGAGAAACATTCCTGCAACCCGCCGCTCCGTCATGCCAAGTGCGCGGTAAATGCCGATCTCACGCCTCCGTTGCGCCACAGCAAAAGCTATCGTGTTGTAGATCAAGAACACCCCGACGAGCAGCCCGACCCAGCTCATAACTGACAGATTGAGTTGGAAGGCCCAGACCATGTTTTCAACTTGCTTTGTCCGTTGCGCCGGCCGTTGCACAATGAGATGAGGAGGAAGAACCGCACGCAGGGAGGCGGCAATGACGTCGAGCGATCGATCGGGCGTCGTCACCAACTCGATCCGATCCAATCGCCCGATTGATTGAAACAATAGCTGCGCCGCAGCGATATCCATGACGGCAAGTCGATCCCAGAGGGACGAGCGTGCCGCCTCGTTATGAATAAGCCCTGCGACTCGCAGCTGTACGACACGCCCTCCCACCGTCACATCGACGACACTACCGACTCCCAGGTTCCAGTCGGCGGCAACCTGACGGCCAAGATACAGAGCATCCGGAGCCAAGAGCCCCTCCAGCGTCACTCCGTCACCAGCCTGCGATATCTGAAAACCACGCGCCCCAGTCTCTGAGAGCAGATCCAGTCCCAAGATCTGAAGCGCCTGCCCAGGCAGTACCCCCTGGGCAACCACCACAGATTCTTCAATGACCGGAGCGGCGCTCACGACTCCCTCGACCGCACGGGCAACCGTGATCACGGATTCATCCACTCCGAGATCATGGCCTGCGATTTCCAATGTGGCAGGACCGGCTACCGTCGTGACGCCTTGTTCGAAGGAACGTAGTACGTGAATGTTCGCCGTTCCAATGGCCACGGAGGCCAGCACCCCCAGTGCCACTCCGGCGATGCTGAGCAGGGTGCGAAATGGCCGTTGGAGCGCATGAGCGCGGATCAGAGCGCTATGGAGCACGAGTGGTATAGTCATCTAGGACGAGAGAGCGGCATTGACAGAACCACCTATCATGGATGAGGGAGCGAGGACCGAATGAATCATTCGGTCCAGTAACGGAGCCCTGCACAAATTAGCCGTTTCGTTTACAGCCAGACACACCTTTGCTAGACTCGCGTGAGTCGATGATGAGAGGGTATTGATGAATACACGAACTGCTCTGAGCCGAAAAGTCCAGCCGCTACAGGAAGAGATCGACACCGAGATCCTCACGCCTCGGCAGCGTGACATCCTTCGCCTGGTCTCGATCGGGCACACGAACCGTGAGATTGCGGAGGCGCTGGAGATCAGCGTGCGCACAGTCGAAGTACACCGATTCAACTTGATGCGACGGTTGAATGTACGAAACGTGGCGCAACTACTCCGACGGGCCCTGCAACTGGGCCTCCTTGCCAAGACGTTCGGAGCCAAGTAGGCTTACAACTCCTTCAGCTTTCCCCGGCAGTCCTCCAACCTCGTATACCCCTTCTTGCTGAGCTGGGCCGCCAGTTCCGTTTCCAATCGGCCGAACACGCCGACCCCCTCCTCCACCAAGACTGTGCCGATCTGCACGGCCGACGCGCCACACAGCAGATGTTCGAAGGCATCCACGCCACTGACCACGCCGCCGGTCCCGATAATCGGCATGCGGCCTTCGAAGATCTTCCAAAAAGCCCGCACGTTGGCCAGTGCGACGGGCTTGATGATCCTACCACCCAGTCCGCCGAACCCACCCTTGGGTTTGATCACGACTACTTCGCGCTCCGGATCGACGACGAGTCCGTTGCCGACCGAGTTAATCAGGTTGAGAAAATCGACCCCGCAACGACCAATCACCTCTCCCATCGCTTTGTGATGGGCCGGGTCGAAATACGGAGGCAACTTGACCCCCATCGGAACCGTGATCACCTTACGAACCCGTTTCAGCAGTCGCTCGGAGGCTTCGGCGTCATATCCGATCTGAGGTTTGCCAGGAATGTTGGGACAAGAGAGATTGACTTCGATCAAGTCGGGCTTCGCCGCATTGATCGTAGCTGCAATCGTCGGAAAATCGTCTTCACAGAGTCCCGCCACACTGGCAATGACAGGTTTCCCGAGTGTCTTCAATTCAGGGATGAGGGCGGCATACGCCTTGTACCCGAGATTCGGCAAGCCCATGGAGTTGATGGACCCGCCGGGAAATCCATAGTACCGGGGCATCGGATTGCCGTCGCGAGGCTCAACCGTCATCGACTTCGTGACGATGGCCCCGGCACGAGATCGGCCCAAGGCCAGCAGTTCGTCACGCGTGACACAGAGAGCCCCCGAGGCGTTCATGAAGCAACTGGGAAATCGCACGCCGGCAATGGTGGTCGAGAGATCCATCACGCTACTACCGTGACAGTTTCGTGCTGCGTTCTCGTCACAAGCCGCCCATCCTTCATGGCCCAGACATAATCGGCCGCCTCAGCGGCTCTGTGCTATGGGTAACCAACAGCACGGTTTGGCGAAAGCGCTGAACGAGCGACCGAAGGAGGGCGATGATCTCGGCCCCATGATGGGAATCCAAATTACCGGTTGGCTCATCGGCGAGAATGATCTGGGGCTGATGCACGATCGCTCGCGCAATCGCCACACGCTGCTGTTCTCCGCCAGAAAGCTCGCTGGGACGATGGTGCCGTCGTGCGGTCATGGACACCAACTCGAGTACCTCCTCGACGCGGGCTTGGACCGATGCCCCTCGCTCCCCGCGCAGCAACAAGGGAAACGCAACATTCTCCGCTGCCGTCAACCCGGGGATTAAATGGAATGCTTGAAAGACAATCCCGACTGTTTCCCGCCTGATCCTCGTCCAGTCGTCGCTCGTAAATCGACTGGTCGAGCGCCCTCCGAGAAGGATATCCCCCGAAGTCGGCACATCCAATCCGCCAACCAGATTGAGCAACGTACTCTTCCCACAGCCGCTGGGTCCGATGAACGCACAGAAGTCTCCCTTTCCCACTTCGACCGTGACCTGATCAAGCCCGGTGATGGTGTCGCCACCCCGCTCATAAATTTTCGACACCTGGTCGAATGTCACCATGGTGAGCTACTTCTCCATCCGTACCCTAACCCGTAGAATAGACGAGCGAGACAGGTTGATCTGGTTCATCTGGTTTGATTTGCGTTAGACCCGACGTTCGACCAATCAAACTTTCCGATCTCAGCCTTCACCTTCTGTCGCACTGGCGTATTGTTCCACCATCCTGCTGCCTTCGTATATCACAACCATTTACAGAGCAACAACCTTGACAGACGCGGCATATTCTCATAGAAGAAGCGCACACATACGTGCATAGGAGCGCTTCCCCTGCGATGTTATGTGAAGACACACAGGATCGGCTGACCGGATGGTGCCGTCAGGCCCTCCGGTTTGTGTTGCCGGTTGAATGCATCACGTGTGGTAACTCACTCAGCACTGACCCGGTGCCCTTCTTCTGTACCGTTTGCTGGCAAACTATCCATCCGCTTCAGCAACCGGCTTGTGCCTGTTGCGATCAGCCCTTTGTCTCGCCAGCGGCCATGACCTATACACCGAACCATCACTGTCAACACTGTCAGGAACGGCCGCCGGCTTTTGAACGAGCCTGGACCCTCTTCCCCTATCTTCCGCCACTGCGTGAAGCCATCTGCTCGTTCAAGTATCGAGGCAAAATTACACTGGCACGGCCACTCGCGCACCTCATGATCAGCGCCTTGCCAGGAGGGATTGATGCCGACGTAATTATCCCTGTGCCCTTACACCCGGCCCGCTTACGAGCGCGTGAATTTAATCAATCCTTACTGCTGGCCGATCGGCTCGGCCGTCACCTGGCCCGCCCGGTTTCAGCCACAAATCTTGTCAGAATCGTCGCCACCGATCCCCAGACTACACTCACGCGGCAGGCACGGTTCCGCAATCTACGGAGAGCATTTGAAATTCGCAAGCCACAAGACCTCGCGAAGAAACGTATCCTCCTCGTGGACGATGTTTTTACCACCGGCACGACTTTGAACGAATGCGCAAAGGCCCTACAAAAAGCCGGCACCGGGCCCGTCTTTGCCCTGACGCTGGCCAGAACGGTCGATACGAGCCTGGTGCCGGATCGCCTCTTTGCCGAGCAGGCTGCACAACCCCTGACATCCATTGGAATAGGAATATGATCAATGCCGTTGTACGAATATCGCTGCCTCGACTGTAAGAAGCGCAGCACGGTCCTTGTATTGAGCCTGGCCAATCAGGCTCCGGCAGCCTGCTCCCATTGCACGAGCGCACGGGTTGAACGAATCCTGTCTCGATTTGCCTCGCCAAAATCCGAAGAGGCTCGCCTTGACGCCTCTGGCGGATCCCAGTAATCTGGCCGGGCTCGATGAAAACGATCCACAGAGCATGGCTCGATTCATGAAAAAAATGGGCGAGGAGATGGGTGAGGATCTCGGTGACGATCTCTCAGAGGCGATGGAGTCAGACGAGAGCGGCTCCATGGAGTCGGATGGCACTGACAGGCTGTGACAGGCATTGTCATGTAATTTCACTTGACAGATCGTTCCAGTTTCCCTACCCTGGCAACAGTATTCGAAGCCTCGTGAGGCATATGGATCTCTATCAGAACCAGGTTCTTCAATGGCCAAAGAGCCCAAGAGCGAGCTGATGACGGCAGAGGAGACCTGCCGCTATCTCAAGATTACCCAGCGCACGCTCTATCGTTACCTACAGAGTCGCCAGATTCCCGCCTTCAAGCTTGGAAAAGAATGGCGCTTCGTACGCTCGGATCTGGAACAGTGGATTCGCGATCGCACCAGAACCACCCTGGCGTCGTAAAAGGACAGGCTACATTGATGTTCGCCGGTGAATACCTGTGCAAAGTGGATGAGAAGGGACGATTTATCGTCCCCTCGCCGATCCGTGAGCAGGTCGAGTCGGAGGGACAGGCCGTCGTCTTCCTGAAAGGCCCCGAGGAGTCGACGCTCATCTACTCCATGAAAGAATGGGAAAAAGTCCTCGAACGGACGAAAGCCACGCTCGATGAAGACCAGAGTCGTCTGTTCATGCACTTCGTCGTATCGGAAGCCGGCACATCGGAGATCGACAAAGCCGGACGCATTCTGATTCCAAGCCGGCTCAGAAAAATTATTCCGTTGGATGAGGACCAGGAAATTATTCTGGTCGGCTTGTACCATCGCATGGAGATCTGGAATCCGAGCACCTGGCGTCGGTATATCGGCCAATCTGAAGAGCGTTACGAGCAGAACATGTCCAAGATCCTCAATCTCTTGTAAGCTGACGCGCATGCCTACGTTTCGGCGCCCGCCCCGGCTTCTCTCCTTTCCACGAGCCGTTCGTATCGACCTCCTACCGGAGTCCTGGTAAGAAGGCCGCGGTACCACGTATCGCCCCGAGAACAGCTCCGAGTTCACGTATGCCTGCATCCCCATCGCCACACCCACCGATCGAGAATCATACGGTCGCCTTGACCCTCCCAGTGCCTCCCAGCGTGAACCATCAATATGCCACAGTGAATGGCCGACGATTGATCTCTTCGGCTGGTCGTGCCTATAAGGCCCAGGTGGGACAACTCGTGTGGCTGAAGTTGGCACAGTCCACTCACCAGGCTGCCCTACTTGCACGACTCCAGTCTGAGTGGCTCGCCTTGTCCATCCGGTTCTATTTCACATCGGCCCTGCGGCGAGACCTCGATGGCGGGCTCAAGATCGCGCAGGATGCCCTCTGTGAGGGACTCGGCATCAATGACAACCGCATCGTGGAAACCCACCTCTACAAGTACATCGACAAGAACAACCCTCGCATTGAAGTGCATTTGACGCCTGCGTCCAGCTCCTAGCAGGATACTGAAACGGTCGGTCTTCTCACCCGCCAGACCCCGGTGCGCCGAGGCACGCCGTATCCTATACGCCACAGACCGTGGCGCATGGAGCGCGAGATGCGAGCGATGCGCGACGAGCGGGAAAGGCAGGCTGCTCCGGTTCAAGATCCAAGCATAGCAAACCGATAAAGGATCGTCGGTTCTTGCCTGCTGCCCACTTCATGATCGATAGGTGTGGAATGCGCAAGCGTATCCCTCTGCGTCAACTCCGGCTCGGGATGTATGTTGCAGGTATCGACTGCTCGTGGTTCCGGACCCCATTTCTGAAACACCGGTTTCTGGTCAAGACTGAAGAGCAGATCGAGCGCTTGCGGCGATCCAATATCCACGCCGTGGATATCGACCCCTCCAAAGGGCTCGACGTCACGTCTTTCCCAATTGAGAAAGAAACCCTTCTCACAATTGGCTTACACACCTCCACCCAAGCAGCCCCAGCCCATGATGCACCCCGCTCACTTGGCACACTGAGCCAGGAACTCACGATGGCTCGAGAGACGCGTGACAAACTGGTGCAGTCGGTCAAAACCGTCTTCGACGAAATCAGCAAAACGGGCGCCGCAAAGTCAGGACCGATCAACGAAGTCGTGCAGGAAATCACCATCGTCACACGAACCCTCAGCACCCACGCCACATTTATGGCAATGAGCTACGGACGGCACCTCGATGCCTCTTTCAACAACCATAGCCTCGCTGTCTGCACGCTGGCGATGATTATTGGCCAAGCTCTCGGCTATGATTTGATGAAACTCCACGAGTTGGCGACCGGCGCGTTACTGCATGACATCGGGTTTTTACAGCTCCCTCGCCATCTGTTCCGCACATCGACGCCCCTCTCCGGTGAAGACCTCGCAGCCTTCCACCACCACCCACGGCTCGGCGCCATTGCGATTGAGGCGCAACACGATTTCCCTCAGGCTGTGCGCCAAATAGCGGCTGAGCACCATGTGACACCCGATGGGCAAGGCTATCCCTCAGAAACGTCGGCAGGCTCCACAGCGGAAGCAAGTCGCATTGTGACAATCGCGGATCGATACGATGAGCTACTGACCGGATTTGGAGGGCTCAGGCCGCTGCCTTCCCACGCGGCAATTCAGCAACTATTCCAAGAAGGAGAATTCGGCCGTCTTGACCTTGGTCTCGTGTCCCTATTCATCAAACTGGTTGGCATCTACCCCATCTACAGCTTCGTGGAGCTCAATACGAAAGAACGTGGGATGATCACCACGATTAATCCGGACACCCTTCATCAACCGATCGTCGCGTTAACCTATGATGAGACCGGCAGCCCATACCGAAATCCGATCACGGTCGATCTCTCCAGTCAGGGCCAGCCTCCCCTACGGTCCATTGAATGTGTGGTTATATCGGAATCGTAGGAAACCAGCCGGGCAGCCTAACGCCCCGTACAGGAAAGGAGTCATCGACAGATCCGCGTCTATTCGTACCGAAGTGCTTCGATAGGATTCAGGCGAGCGGCCTTGTTGGCAGGGTACAATCCGAAGAACAGGCCGACCACGAGTGAGAAGAAAAACGCGAGCATGATGACGTTGCCGGAGATGATGGTCGGCCAACCGGCAATCAGCGTCGTCAACTTCGCCCCCGTAATCCCCAATACGATACCCAGCACGCCTCCCACCAGACTCAGCGTCATGGCCTCAATCAGGAACTGCATCACGATGTGGTGGCGTTTAGCGCCCACTGCCATGCGAACCCCGATCTCTCTCGTCCGTTCTGTCACGGACACGAGCAAGATATTCATGATGCCGATCCCACCAACTAACAGGGACACGGAAGCAATGGCAAACAACATCATGGTCAAGGTCTCACTAGTGCCTTCTTGGACCTTCCCGATATCGACTTGCGTCCTGATCGTGAAATCGTCTTCCTGCTCCGTCTGAAGCCGATGCCGCGCCCGCAACACCTCTCGAATCTGCTCAGCAGCCATCGGCAAATCCTCAACCTGATCGGTCGAGCCGAACATCGCCCCGACGGACCCGATAAATGACGTCCCGAATACTTTCCGTTCCGCCGTGCTGAAGGGAATGAAAATCACATCGTCTTGGTCGGACCCTTGCGCAGACTGGCCTTTCGGCGCAAGAACTCCAATGACACGGAACGGCACGTTCTTGATGCGAATCACTGCCCCCACCGGCTCTTCGCCCGGCTCAAACAGATTCCCTACGATCGTTTGGCCGATGAGCGCGACTCGGGCGGCGCTTTCCAAGTCCGTCTGAGTGAAGGGGCCTCCACTCGTAAAGGACCAGTCTCGAATGGTGAGGTAACTCGGTGAGATGCCGTTAATCGGTCCGTTCCAGTTTCGGTTCCCATAGACGATCTGCATGACATCGCGCTTGGCCCATCCGGTATCGGCCAGCAAAGGGATGCGTTTTTTCAGGTCCAAGGCGTCGGACACAGTGAGCGTCACGGCGCTTCCCTGGCTTCCTCGTACACCGCTTGCAGAAGTCACCCCGGGAAAGATGACAATGACGTTCGTGCCCATCGTCGCAATCTGCGCTTGCACGGCCCGCTTGGCGCCCTCGCCGATACTCACCATCGCAATGACCGCCGCCACGCCGATGACAATCCCCAGCATCGTGAGACCGGCACGCATTCGATTCCGAGCCAAGATCCGCAACGCGGTCAGAATGGTGAGCCACACAAACGCCGACATCTAGCAGCCCTCATTATTCATGACGGTTCGTCGCGAAATCGCTGAGCCGCGTCGCGAGACCAGCGCGAGGAGCCGTGAGGGCCCGATGCGTACTCGTGCAGTACGGTGAGGGGCCGAGGGGCGAGCCCGCTGGCCGAAGGCTCGTCGTAGCAGCGGATCAACGATTGTAGTAGAAGCGTTCATGATTAATGCGGGCTATACCTCAACTGGGCTGGACGTTGGCCGCGCTTTGGTCAGACGGTCGCTTAACACTTGTCCGTCTTTGATCACGATCTCTCGCGCGGCATAGGCCGCAACATCCACCTCGTGCGTCACCAAAATAATCGTAATCCCTTCATCACGATTGAGCGTTTCCAGGATTCTCATAATTTCCTGGCTCGACTGGGTGTCGAGGTTACCGGTCGGCTCATCGGCAAGGAGCAACGAAGGCGACGTGACCAGCGCCCGTGCAATCGCCACGCGCTGTTGCTGCCCTCCGGACAACTGGGTGGGATAATGGTGCTCTCTGCCCTGCAGCCCCACCCGTCCTAACGCCGCTGCAGCCTGCGCCCGTTGTTCTTTGAGCGAGAGCCCTCGATAGAACAGCGGAAGCTGCGCATTTTCGAGCGCACTGGTTCTGGGAATGAGGTTGAAGCTCTGAAAGACGAATCCGATCTGCTGATTGCGGATCCCAGCCAACTGATCGGGCTTCAGGTTGCCCACCTCTATCCCGTTCAACCGATAGCGCCCCTTCGTCGGTTGATCGAGACAGCCAAGAATATTCATCAAGGTGGACTTACCGGAACCGGAGGACCCCATGATGGCGACGAACTCACCCTGTTCAATCATGAGGGTCAGGCCGCGCAAGGCTTGGACTTCCACGTCGCCGACCCGATAGATCTTCCACACATCTTCGCACTCGATCAGCGAGCCATCGACATCCCTCGATCTGATCTAGTCGCTTCTGCATAGCCTCAAAAACTGGGCAGGGTCTGAGAACTATACTGCGCGGGTCAAGTGCGAGTTCCGATCTGCGCGCGACGCGAGCACGAGAGTACGCCTCACGCCAGTATTCCTACATTCCACGATTACGCGAGGAGCCCCGCTGTCCGCCGCTCCCAAATCCTGGAGGCAAATCGCTTCCACTCCGATCGCCCTTGGGTCGCTCGATCCCCACGACCACCAGCGCCCCTTCAGGCAACTCCTCCGACACATATCTCCGTAGCCAAACCATCCGAAATACCTGTTTGGACACGAATGGGGTCGAGTTCCCCGGACGGTCCCTGTTTCCAGACTGTGCGGCTTGGCGCCATGGCCCCTCTGCCGACTCCTGCCGCCTGCTCTGCACCATTCCCTTTAGTCGGCTTACTGCTGAGCGTGGAGCGATCGGCCTGGCCCGCGTTCGGGGGAGTGAATCGCAACGCGGCATTAGGCACTTTGAGCACTGCGTCTCGTTGAGCCACAACGATGGAAACATTCGCGGTCATCCCCGGCTTCAGACGGAGATCCTGATTATCGACATTGACCACGACGTTATAGGTCACCACATTTTGCACATTGATCGGTGCAAGACGGACCTGACGGATGGTGCCCGCAAATTGATACCCTGGGTATGCATCGACCGTGAAGGTGGCCTCCTTCCCTTCAGTGATTCCCCCGATATCCGACTCACTGACATTGGTGTCGACTTGCATCTTCGTCAGATCGAGCGCGATCAAGAAGAGGTTCGGTGTGGCAAAACTGGCCGCGATCGTTTGACCGACCTCCACATTCCTGGCGACCACGATCCCGTTCACCGGCGAGCGAATGACGGTGTACTTCAAGTCTAACTCAACGGCATTCAACGCCGCCTCGGCCTGTTTCACTTGCGCCCCTGCCACGTTCACCTGCGCCTCAGCCGCCTGGAAATTCGTCGCTGCGACGTCGACGTCGTTCTGAGAGACGAACTCCTGCGCCACCAACGATTTCACCCGATCCAATTCTCGTTTGCGTTGAGCCAGATCGGTTTTGGCTCTTGCGACATTCGCTTTCGACATTTCAAGATTGCTGGCAGCTTGATCGCGACGAGCTCTGAAAGGTTCCGGATCGATGGTGGCCACGATATCGCCGGCTTTGACCACCGAATTGAAATCGGCATGGAGGCTCTTGATCATGCCGGACACCTGCGTGCCAACCTGGACTGAAACGACAGGATTGATCATTCCCGTCGCAGTCACAAGAGAAATGACGGGGCCTCGCTCGACTGCGGCGCTCCGATATCGGACCGGGGCTTTGCGCTCCCCATTGAAGAAGACGTAGCCTCCAATGGCCAATCCGACCGCCAGGACACTTATGATCAGGATGGCACGGCGCATCGACACATTCTCCAATTCCCTCGCCTACTTGGAGCATATTGTATCAACAAGGCTAAGGGGAATCACCTGGCTGACACAGCCTCGCTACACGGCCTTGGAAAACGAACAGGCCGTCCGCCACTCGGCGGACGGCCTGCCAGACTCCCAGGGCTATGCCTCCGATTAGGGACTGACGCTAATGCGCTCTTTGATTAAGTCAAAGGTTTCCTTTGGCACCACGTTCTTGGCCACCAATTCGCCCTTCACCCGGTACGGACGATTCGTCACAATGCGGTCCGCCACGTCTTTGGAGAGGCCGAGCACGAGCACCATATCACCGGCAGATGCCTTATTGACATTCATGGAGGAAGGCATGGGCTGAGGGTCCTTCATCGCCGGGGATGTAGGCTGTCCCTGAAGGAGCAGGATTCACTGACGGCATGGAAGATGTCGGAGCCCCTGTCACAGAACGCGACTGATCTTTCAACTCTTTTTGATAGCGAGCAACCAGGGATTTGAGAGTTTCGTTATGCCGCTTCACATCCTCGTACTCTTGGCGCAGAGCCCGATTCTGGAGAGAGAGCCGCCTCACATAAGCTTCGAGTTCCTTGGTCCGGCCCTCGACAGTGCCGCGCTCCTTGTCACGACCATGTTGAATGCGCTCAAGCTCGTCTTGGGCAACCTGGGCGTCGTTCCCGAATTTCACATTGAGATCCTTGAGCGTCTTGACTTGCTGTTCCAAGGCATTCTTTTGCGCGCGGGCCAAGGCCAACTCAGACTTGACCGAATCGGCGTCGACCATCGCCTCTTCATACTTTTTTTGACTGACACAGCCGACCATTGAGACTGCACCGATCATCACAACCGCCGCTATCCACCCTGACTTCATGCGCACCTCCCCTCCCACAAACAGGATGCTGAACAAGTCCGCCAGCTTTGCTTTCGCATCGCGGGACAGCCTCTTTGAGCATCCTTCAGAAGCATTTCTTGTTGTACCACACGTGCGGACGATTGAAGTTCTCACATACCTCAATAGTTTTCCCGCAGCCTGCTTAGCGTAGTATCTGCAAAAGATGTCGGCCCCCTTACTCACCAGATTCTTCACCCAACAGGCCTATCAGATACAAGAGGGCAGTACGACACCTATACGTACTAATGTTGTGTGTATGCCAAGCCTTTCATTTTGTCAACAGATTTACGGGTCCTCCGCCTTCACAGAGCATGTAAGGGACTGCGTCGATTCGTCTACCTGCTTGACGGACTGCCACCACTTTGTGAATATGCCCGAGACTCGCCGTCTGGACGCAACCTGTCTCAGAAAGACATCGCATGAACGAATGGGGTCCTGGTCTCGCCACGATTTTGGGTATCGTGGAGGGACTGACAGAGTTTCTACCTGTCTCGTCGACCGGCCACTTAATTCTCGTCGGCCATGTCCTAGGATTTGAGGGAGACCTCGCTGCCAGCGCCGAGATTTCGATCCAGCTTGGCGCCATCCTGGCCGTCATTGCCTATGAACGGCACAAGCTCGCGTCCATGATCGGACATGCAGGACGGGAGCAGCAGGACGTTTTCGCCATGATCCGAACACGTGGGACTGCCCCGTGGTCGACAGTCTTGCGAACATCCTGGGCAACTCACCCGAATCTCTGGTTTCTCATCGGACTCGGGCTTGCGTTCTTACCAGCAGCCGCGATCGGGTTCCTCACTCACAGCTGGATCAAGAGCCATCTCTTTACGCCTCAAACCGTGGCGGCCTCCTCGATCGTCGGGGGCCTGATTATTCTCGCCGTCGAAGCTCGCTGTGACCGAGCGCGGGTCCACCAACTCGAACAGGTGAGCCTGACATCCGCATTCTGGATCGGCGTGGCTCAATGCGCCTCGTTACTGCCCGGCATGTCCCGATCCGGTTCCACAATCATTGGAGGGCTCCTCGTAGGACTGGACCGGAAAGTCGCGACGGAGTACTCTTTTTTTCTAGCCCTCCCGACCCTGATCGTGGCGACATGCTATCAAATGTGGAAATCACGGGACGTCTTCCGGCAAGACGACTATTTGGCACTCGGGATCGGGATGCTCGTGTCGTTCGTCGTCGCCTGGATTGTGATCGCGGCCTTTCTCACGTTTGTGAAGCGCCATACACTCCGACCGTTTGCCTACTACCGCATCCTTATGGGCATCGTCGTCTTCTATATCTTTGGCTTCTAGCAGGAGGCTGAAAAAGGAAGGAACGGGTGGCCTGGTCGTCCTCCTGCTCGCGGAACGCGCACGCTCGGAAGGTGCTCGTTCGACGCGCGCAATCGAGGATCGACCAGGCCACCCTTTAGAGATAGTGTGAAAAACCGCTGCGGCCTTGCCTGGGACAAGGCGCGTCTCGACGCGCCAGGGCTGGTCGGGTGAGAAGGTCGCCTTTTTGAGCATCCTGCTTGTGTAGTGTCCCGCGAGGAATTGGACAGGTGCTGGAGATTTCAGTTATCCTGCAGTATATTCTTCACCGATTTCCCTATTTCGCTTGAACCTTATGGATCAGGAACAAATTCAACCCGGCTGGATTCCATCGAACATTACGGCAAAGAAGCCGCTATCCATCTGATTCTTGGACACTAAAATTAGGAGGATGTTTCACGATGGCTCATGCTCAATCCGACACGGTACATGTCTTTGACACATGGGTGAAGGGTACGAAGAGACTGCTGCACTTCGACGTAATGACGACTGATGAAGCGACAGCACTGACGCTCGCCAAACAGCATCTGGCCAGTATTGGGGAAGGCGACGTGCCGGTGACGGTGAAAGAATGTCAGTTCTGCCACACCGAACCGCTCGTGATGTTTTCCCCGGAGCAGCAACGCCAATTCCGAGAGCAGGGCGGGTTCATCATCACTCTCTCGACCTAGCAAGCTGTGGGAAAACGAGCCAGCCGCAGGATGCTCAAAAAGGCCGTCCAGCAAGACCGCAGCCGATGAAAGCACCGGAGGCGTACCCTCTTGGGGTACGTTGAGGAGGCTTTCGAGGTGAGAACGAAGCTGGCGGGCTTTTTCAGCGTCCTGCTAGGAAGCCGGGGGGGACTCGTGCGGCAGGAGGGGCACATCTTTCTTCTCAAAGGCGAAATGAATGATCAAGAAGACGACCCCCACGCTGATCGCCGAATCGGCGACATTGAAGGCCGGCCAATGGTAGGAGTCCACATAGACATCGAGAAAATCAATCACCTCGCCATACCGTAATCGATCGATCAAATTCCCGATCGCCCCTCCAAGAATTCCAGCAATACTGAGCTGCCCCATCCAATCTTTCTTCGGCAACCGGAAGAGAATCGTCCCCAGCAGGGCCAGAGCAAACAGCGACGTGACCCCGAAAAACACCATGCGAAAGGCATCGCTGCTGCCGGCCAGCAACCCAAAGGCGGCACCGGGATTGCGGATATAGGTCAGGCTGAAGAGATTGGGAACAATCGGAATGGATTCATTCAGTCGCATCGACTGCACGATGGACAGTTTCGTCGCCTGATCGATCGCTATGATCGCGGCGGCGAGTAGCGCCAGGAGCAGATAGCGAACGGGCCCTCTCATCACTGCACCGCCTCCACGCAACGGTCACAGAGCGTCGGATGGGTGGCGTCTTTCCCGACCGCCTCTCGATAATTCCAGCACCGCTCGCATTTTGCGTGCGTCGACTTGGTTACGGACTATTGCGCAAGTTGGCTTATGTCGGACACCGCACCGGACTGTGCTCCTAGCTTCACCTCGCGACACAATGAAAAGCGTAGGTAAGTCTTTTCATACTGTCACGACGTTTATTATCCTCTGCCGGTATTTGCATCCATCGTAAGCTGCACATGCGCCTCAAGCGAAGACCCAATGACCTTGTCCCGCCGCTGCTCCTCCAACACGCCTTGCACCTGGCTACGGTACTTCAACAGCCGCTCCCATCGTCTCAGCCAACGCGGCATCCTGCCATTGGGGCTGAACCTCCGGAAATGTGCTCAGATGGACACTGCTCACTCCGAGACGTCCTCCCGGCTGCGCGGCCAAGGTCCGCCAGATCTCTTCGGCCGTAAAGCTCAACACCGGAGCCATCAGCTTCGTCATGGCGACGACGATCTCGAAGAGCACCGTCTGCGACCCGCGCCGCAAGGGCGAATCGGCCCGGAACGTATAGAGCCGATCTTTCAGAATATCCAGATAGACGGCGCTCAGATCCACCGAGCAGAAGTTGTTGAGCGCATGGAAGATCGTGTGAAACTCAAAGTCGTCATAGGATTTCCTGAACCCGCGGAATCAGTTCGCTGAGCCGATGCAACGCCCAACGATCCAATTCAGGCAACTGTTCATAGGGGATTCGGTCTTTGTCCGGATCGAAGTCGTACAGATTGCTCAGCAGAAAGCGACAGGTATTCCGAATCTTTCGATAGGCCTCGATGAGATGGGTCAGGATTTCAGGAGAGATCCGAAGATCATCGCGATAATCCTGCGCCGAGACCCACAGACGCAAGATTTCTGCGCCCGATTGTTTGATCACGTCCTGAGGCGCGACGACGTTCCCGGCCGACTTGGACATCTTCTTGCCCTGCCCATCGAGGACAAAACCATGGGTCAGGACTGCCTTGTATGGCGCGCGATGATCGGTGACGACGCCGGCCAGCAAGGCGCTGTGGAACCAGCCCCGATGCTGATCCGACCCTTCGAGGTAGAGATCGGCCGGCCACCACTTCCGTGCTTTCAAGACCGCGGCGTAACTGACACCCGACTCGAACCAGACGTCGAGAATGTCCCGTTCCTTCTCGAAAGCCGTCCCGCCGCACTTCGAACAAGTCGTGCCCTTGGGCAACAGCTCGGCAGCCGATTGCTCGAACCACACATCGGCCCCTTTGGATTCCATCAACATCGCTATGTGCTCGATCACGATCGGATCGGCCAGGACAGACCGGCACCCCATACAGGTGAAACCGGGGATCGGCACGCCCCACACACGCTGACGCGACAAACACCAATCGGGGCGGTTCTCGATCATCCCGTTGATCCGATCACGTCCGTAGGCTGGAATCCAGCGGACCCTCTCGATCTCCGCCAGCGCCTCTTTCCGAAGATCATTCGTTTCCATCGACACGAACCACTGCTCGGTGGCGCGGAAGATGACGGGATTCTTGCAGCGCCAACAGTGCGGATAGGAATGGTTCAACGACCCCTGACCCAGCAAGCGTCCGTTGGCCTGCAGGAACTCCACGATCTTCGGATTTGCCTTCAACACATGCTGGCCGGCAAATTCCTTCACGACATCGGTAAACCGCCCGCCGTTGTCGACCGGCGCCAAAATCTCCAACCGTTCGCCCGGCGACGCCTTGGCATTGTGCTCAAGGACGAGGATGTAGTCTTCCATGCCGTGACCCGGCGCAATATGGACACAGCCGGTTCCCTGATCGAGGGTGACGAAGTCGCCGAGCAGAATCGGTGACAGGCCGGTGGTCAGGGGCCGTTGCGTCTCGATCCCTTCGAATCCTTCGCGCCCCTTCTTCACCCCGAACACTCGCGCTCCTTCGAGCTTGCAGGCCTTCGTCACGCTCTCAAGAAGCTTCTCCGCCACGATCAGCACCTCGTCGCCAACCTGGACAAACGCATAATCGATCTCGCCATGGAGACAGACCGCTTGATTGGCCGGAAGTGTCCATGGGGTGGTCGTCCAGATCACGACGGAGACCAACTTGATGCCGAGCAGGGAACGAAATGCCGGGGAACGTCTGGCTGAGCACCGTGGGCGACGTGACCAACGGAAACTTCACATAGATCGAGGGAGAGGTGTGATCTTCGTATTCGACTTCCGCTTCGGCAAGGGCGGTTTGGTCCGCCGTGCACCAGAGCACCGGCTTCAGTCCTTTATAGACGCCTCCCCGCTCCACGAACTTCCCGAACTCACGAATGATCGTGGCCTCATAGCCTGGATTCATCGTGAGATAGGGATGCTGCCAATCGCCCAAGATGCCGAGCCGTTGAAACTCCTCACGCTGAATCGTGTAAAACTTCTCCGCATACTCCCGGCAGAGTCGGCGGATGGCCGGAGTATCGAGCGTCTTTTTCTTGTCGCCGAGTTCTTTGAGGACTTGATGTTCGATCGGCAGGCCATGGCAATCCCACCCCGGCACATAGGGCACCTGGTAGCCTGCCATCGTCTTCGATTTGATGATGATGTCCTTGAGGATCTTGTTCAGCGCGTGACCGATATGAATGCGGCCATTGGCGTAGGGCGGCCCATCGTGCAAGACATACAGCGGCCGGCCTTTCCCCGCTTCCTGAATCTGTTCGTACAACCGTTCCTTCTCCCACGAGGCAAGGAGTTCAGGCTCCCGCTGCGGCAGATTCGCCTTCATGGGGAAATCGGTTTTGGGGAGATTGAGTGTGGCCTTGTAGTCCATAACCTGTCTGGTCTCTCACGAAAACCTTAGAACTGATTGGGATCAAGGGTTGGAATATACCGGAATGACAGGCGAGGCACCAGTCCTTAGCTTGGATGGCGGGATCGTCAAAAACGTCTTCCAGCAAGGCCGCAGCGAGCGAATATGCGAGGCGTACCCTTGCGGTACGTTGAGCTTGTGAGCGATGCGAGAACGAAGCTGGAGGCGTTTTTCACGATCCGCCGCTAACTCACGGCCATCATGCGGTCAAGCGCGATCTTCGCCCAATGCTTCTCGTCGTCTGGAACGACGATATGGTTCACAACGTGACCGTCGGCAAGGTTTTCCATCGCCCAGCAGAGATGGGCTCCATCAATCCGGAACATCGTCGCGCACTGGCAGACCGTGGAGGAGAGGAAGAAGACCTTCTTATCGGTGAGGTCACGCTTCAATCGATTGACCAAGTTCAATTCGGTTCCCACAGCCCAGATCGTCCCGGCCGGCGCCGCCGTCACTGTGCGGATAATAAACTCCGTGGACCCGGATAGGTCCGCCCGATTGACGACATCCTCGTGGCATTCAGGATGGACGATCACCTTCCCAGCCGGATACTGCTTGCGGAAATTGTCCACATGCACGGGCTGGAACATCTGGTGCACACTACAGTGGCCTTTCCAAAGAATGAGCTTCGCCCGCTTGATCGCCTCACGCGTATTTCCCCCGTTGGGTTGATAGGGGTCCCAGACGATCATCTCTTCTCGCGGCAACCCCATCTTGTTGGCCGTATTGCGGCCCAAGTGCTCGTCCGGGAAGAAGAGGATTTTCTCCCTCCTTGCCCAAGACCAGTCCATCACCGCCTTCGCGTTGGAGGAGGTACAGGTAATTCCGCCATGTTCGCCGCAAAAAGCTTTGAGCACCGCAGCAGAGTTCACATAGACGGCCGGCATGACAGTCTCTTCCACGGGAAGGATCCGTCCCAGCGTCTCCCAACATTGATCGACCTGTTCGATGGCCGCCATGTCCGCCATGGAGCAGCCTGCTGCCATGTCCGGGAGGATCACCGTTTGCTTGGAACGGCTCAAAATGTCAGCGGTCTCGGCCATGAAATGCACGCCACAAAAGACGATATACGGCCGCTCCGACCGCTCGGCTGCCAGTTTCGAGAGGAGGAGGGAATCCCCGCGAAAGTCCGCATGTTCGATGACTTCATCCCGTTGATAATTATGGCCTAGGATCATGACCCGATCACCCAGCACACGTTTCGCCTCAACCGTCCGGCGGAACAATTCCTCCGCAGACAGTTGCTGGTAGTCCGTGATCGGCTTCGGAAGTGTCGAGAGTGTTTGCACCGTTTCCTTAGCAAGAGAGTGAAGATGTTCATTCTACGTTAGGGCTCCACTGACAATCAATGAATTGGCCGCTACGAGGAAGTCCTATGCAGGCGATGATCCACTCGGTTCAACCTCGATAGGCCTAATACCCCGTTGACAACCCAACTGGCTGGCGATACGATTCCACGTCGAAGCTAGGGGAGCCACACGGCTGAGAGTCCACCTAAACGGACGACCCTCAGAACCTGACCTGGGTAATACCAGCGTAGGGAAGCGAGAACAACCGGAACCGTTGATCTCTCTGCCGCACCCCCTGCTAGTGGTGCGGCTTTTTTATTTTTGACAGCTGAGCACAGTTCACGTTTTGGAGAAAGGATCTCCCCATGAGCGACCATACGATCGGCAATGGAACTGCAACTGGTAACGGACACAAGTCTGCCGAATCAGCCTTGACGACCACGCCGTTCCCCGCCTCGCGCAAAGTGTACGTGCAGGGGACACAGGCCGGCGTGCGGGTCCCAATGAGAGAGATCGGCCTAACCGCGACCAAGTCGATGAATGGGGGTGCGCCCACCGCCAACGAGCCAATCACGATCTACGACACCTCCGGCCCTTACACAGACCCGGACGTCACAGATCGACGCACGGGCTGGATTGGCGCCCTATCGCCGGAACTGGGTGATCGGCAGGAACGATGTGGTCGAGCTTCCAGATATCTCGTCACATTATGGCCGCCTGCGCGCAGCCGATCCCAAGCTGGACGAACTCCGGTTTCAGCACATTCGCAAGCCGTTGCGAGCCAAGCCCGGCATGAACGTGACTCAGATCCACTACGCCAGACAAGGCATCGTCACGCCGGAAATGGAGTTCATTGCGATCCGGGAAAACCAATCTCACGAAGTGGCGCGCGAACTGGCCTCGCGGAATGGACACGGCGGCGGAGTCACCCAGCATCCTGGCCAGTCGTGGGGCGCAAGCATCCCCTCCGTCATCACACCGGAATTTGTCCGCGACGAAGTCGCCCGTGGCCGCGCGATCATCCCGGCCAACATCAACCATCCGGAAAGCGAGCCGATGATCATCGGCCGCAACTTTCTGGTGAAGATCAACTCCAACATCGGCAACTCCGCGGTCGCCTCCTCCATCGAAGAAGAAGTCGAGAAGATGATCTGGTCCATTCGATGGGGCGCCGACACAGTCATGGACCTCTCCACCGGCAAGAACATCCACGAAACTCGCGAATGGATCATCCGCAATTCACCGGTGCCCATCGGCACCGTGCCGATCTATCAGGCGCTCGAAAAAGTCGGGGGCAAGGCCGAAGACCTGACCTGGGAGATTTATCGCGACACACTGATCGAGCAGGCCGAGCAAGGAGTGGATTACTTCACCATTCATGCCGGTGTGCGACTCGCCTATGTGCCGATGACCGCCAAACGCATGACCGGCATCGTGTCCCGCGGCGGAGCGATCCATGCGAAGTGGTGCCTGGCTCATCATCGAAGAAAACTTCACCTATACCCACTTCGAAGACATCTGCGAGATCATGAAGGCCTACGACGTGTCGTTCAGTTTGGGCGACGGGTTGCGCCCAGGCTCCATTGCGGACGCCAACGATGAAGCACAATTCGCCGAACTGGAGACCTTGGGTGAACTCACCAAGATTGCCTGGCGACACGACGTCCAGGTCATGATCGAAGGGCCGGGCCACGTGCCCATGCACATGATCCAGGTCAACATGGAAAAACAGCTGAAGGCCTGCCAGGAAGCGCCCTTCTATACGCTGGGACCGCTCACGACCGACATCGCGCCGGGCTACGATCACATCACCTCCGGCATCGGCGCAGCCATGATCGGGTGGTTCGGCTGTGCAATGCTCTGCTATGTGACGCCCAAGGAACACCTGGGCCTCCCCGACCGGGAAGATGTGAAAACCGGCGTCATCACCTACAAAATCGCTGCCCACGCGGCGGATCTCGCCAAGGGCCATCCGGGCGCGCAGATCGAGACAACGCGCTCTCAAAAGCCCGCTTCGAGTTTCGCTGGGAAGATCAGTTCAATCTTTCGCTCGATCCGGACACGGCAAAACTCTTCCACGACGAGACCTTGCCGGACAATGCCGCCAAGGTCTCGCACTTCTGCTCCATGTGCGGCCCTCATTTCTGCTCGATGAAGATCACGCAGGATGTCCGAGACTATGCCGCGCAATTACAGGTGGATGAACAGCAAGGCGATTCAAATCGGCATGAAGGAAAAGGCGGAAGAGTTCAAGAAGACCGGAGCGGAGATTTATCGGTAGGAGTGTCTCAAACCGGTCATTTCACCGGACGAAGCTGAGGCCGTTTAGCACCTGAATGGAGCGACATGAGAAACCAAAACCAGCCCCATTACGTGAACGAGACATCACGCGCCAGATCGCGCGCGAATACTACAAGGAGTTCGACCAACTCATCGAGAGCGATGTCATCATTGTCGGCGCCGGGCCTTCCGGGTTGATCTGCGCCCATGATCTGGCTGCGATGGGATTTCGGACGGTCATCGTCGAACAGAGCCTTGCCCTTGGCGGCGGGTTTTGGTCGGGTGGTTATCTGATGAACAAAGCCACGATCTGCGAACCGGCCAATGAGATCCTCGAAGAGATCGGCGTGCCCTGCAAGAAGATCACGGAATGCGAGGGCATGTACATGGTCGATCCTCCGCACGCCACCGGTGCACTGATTGCTGCTGCCTACAGAGGCGGCGCCAAGATCATGAACCTCACGAGAGTCGTCGACTTAGTGCTCCGTCGCGACGGCGTGCTCGAAGGCGTGGTGGTCAACAACACGACGGCTGAAATGGCCGGCCATGACATGATCCACGTGGACCCCATCGCGCTCGAAAGCAAAATCGTGGTGGACGCGACGGGCCACGATGCCGTCGTCGTGGAACTCTTGCACAAACGCAATCTCTACAAAGCCGTGCCCGGCAACGGCGCCATGTGGGTTTCTCGCTCCGAAGAAGAGGTGATGGACCGGACCGGCGAGGTCTACCCCAACTGTTTCGTGATTGGACTAGCCGTAGCGGCAGTCTACGGCACCCCGCGCATGGGACCGGCATTCGGCTCGATGCTGCTCTCAGGACGCTACGGCGCGGAGCTGATTAAGAAGAAGCTGAAGCAGGAGTAACGCAGACGGTCTCCTTGCGTCGCGCAAGCACGGCCTCAGAAGGCCCATCGTGTGGACGCGCGCAGTCGAGACCATCTCCGTTGAACTCCCGACTAAGAAGACGAGAATTTCAGAAGCGGCTATGGACGTTCAGGACTTTCTAGTCCAAGGCGAAGGCCACGAAGAAGACAAACGCGAGGCCTGGCAGCTGTTCCAGCAGGCCTATGAACGCCAGATGAAAGGCGAGTTGGAAGAGGCCGTGACGCTCTACAAGAAATCGATTGAGACTCATCCGACTGCCGAGGCCTATACCTTCCTCGGCTGGACCTACAGTTTCATGGGACGGCTCGATGATGCGATCGAGGAATGTCACAAGGCCATCGCGCAGGACCCCGACTTCGGCAACCCCTATAACGACATCGGGGCCTATCTGATCGAAAAGGGCGAACTCGACGAAGCGATTACCTGGTTTCAGAAAGCCCTGCAGGCGAGACGCTATGAGAGCCCGGCCTTCCCCCATCTCAATCTGGGTCGGGTCTACGAGCGCAAGGGCCAATGGACCGAGGCCATCGATTCCTATAAGAAAGCCCTGGCGCTCAATCCCAATTATTCCTTGGCCAAGAAAGCGTTGGGACGGCTGATTAGTTCACTGAACTGAACTGGTTTGTTTGGTTTATTTGGTTTATTTGGTTTGTCTTGTTCGGTCAGGAAAATCGTTCATGTATTCTGATACGCAAGCCGGGTCAACTCATGACTGACGAATTACCAACCAAACAGAACCAAATAAACCAAACAGACCAGAAGACCATTCTCGTCGGCGTCACCGATATCTTTTTCTACACCAAAGTCCGCGACGCCCTGATGTCGAAGGGCTACAAGATCGAACGGGCTCGCACACAACAGGACATTGCCGAAAAGGCTTCGGCCACGACCCCATCCGCGTTCATTTTGAACATGAATGACGAGAGACTCGATGCCTTTCAAGCCCTGGAAACACTCAAAGCCGACGCGCGCTTGAAGACCATTCCCATCCTCGCCTTCGCCAATCATGAAGAAGTCGATACGTTTAACCGGGCCAAAGCGCTGGGAGTGACCAAGATTGTCTCGCGCAATGAATTCTCCTCACGACTGAAAGACCTGGTAGACGAGGTAATGTGGCTGCGTGAGGCATGCAGTTAACTTTCATTCAAATTAAAGATTCACCTTTGAAGATTTCACATGAAGCACTCACGCCTCCACGAACACCACACGAAGCTTGGCGCAACCTTTGAAGAGGTTGCCGGATGGGACATGCCCGCTCACTATGGCAAGTGGGTCGTGGAATATCAGGCGGTGCGCCAGGCAGTCGGACTCTCCGACCTCTCGCACCGGGGCAAGATCCGCGTCACCGGCGACGATCGCGTGAAATGGCTGCAGGGCCTCATCAGCAACGATATTCTCCCTCTCCAGCCAGGCCAGGGCCGCTATTCGAGCTTTCTCACGCACAAGGGCAAGATGCTCGGCTACTTTCGAGTCTATACCCTATCCGACAGTCTGTGGGTGGAAGATGTCGGCGAGGTCGGCGACGCCACCTTCCAAGCCCTCAGAAAGTTTCTACTCTACGGCATCAAAGCAAAGATGGAGAACTGTGCAGAATCCTGGGGGCTCTTGCTTGTCAGTGGGCCCAAGGCCTGCGCGACCGTCAGCGCCGCCTTCGGCGTCGAGATGAGCGACCTCAAGCCGGTGAGCGCCATCGCAGCCCAGATCGGCGGCCATACCTCGTTCGTCCTGCGCACAGAAGAAACCGGAGAGGATAGACCTCGAAGATATTACTGCCTGCTGATGCCCTCAACACGGCCTGGGAACGACTCATGGAGGCAGGTGCGACATACGGCATCAAAGCAGTCGGCGGTCACGCTCGTGAGGCCCTCCGCATCGAAGCAGGGCTGCCAAAGGCCGGGCCGGACCTCAACGAAGAGATCGTCCCACCGGAAGCGAATCTGGAAGGGAAAGCGTTCAGCTTGAATAAGGGCTGCTATCCCGGGCAAGAAGTCGTGGCGAGGATGGACACCTACGGCAACGTACGGCGGCATTTGGTCGGGCTCGGTCATGAATGATTCAATGGTCCCGCCGCAGGGGGCCAAACTCTTCAGCGGAGACCGGGAAGTCGGCTGGGTCAGCAGTGCCACGCATTCACCGCAACTCAAGACCCCTATCGCCCTGGCATTCCCACTCCGGGATTTTTCAGCCCCCGGCACCAACCTCACCATCGAAATCGATGGTGCACGTCACGACGCGACGGTCAAGGCACTCCCCTTCTACCGTCGAGCCTATGCAGGACGCTGAAAAATCCCGCGGCACTCTACTTTTCAGGGTTTCTGACTGCCGACACCGCGTTAGCGAATGCCAGCAGACTCTTCCGCTCGTCGTCTTCGAGCGCCAGCAAGAGATGGGCCTCTTCGGCATGCATCAGACGAAGGCTCAGGAAGGGTTCTTCACGGCGTTTTTCCTTGTTGTCCCACATCGCATCGATGACCTGAACTTTGTCCAACTGCCCGACCGACACCACGTCGTAGCGAAAATACGAATCGCCGATGACCATATCGAACAGCACGTTGCCTGCAGTGAGCAACACGAGATTAAAGCGCCCCTGATCTTCATAGCCCTCCGGCAAAAACTTGTTGATATGGCAGAGCGCGACTTTGCGATCCCCCAAAGCTGCGCGGATCTTTTCCTTCAACGCCGGGTAATCGATTTGCATGGGCTTATCATCAAGCCCCGTCGCCGCCGCAGCGGCATTGTGAGCCTTTTCAAAAATATCATCCGCCGACATCAATCCTGCCATCTGTGTAGTCCTTTCATCCGAGCACCGTTAACTTGCGGTACGTCTGGCCTTCACGGCCCTGGCGACGCCTACCAATCCAAGGCCGGCCCACGCAAACTCCAAGAAAATGAATCCGACACGCTGATCCTCAATCGCAACGATCCCTAACAGCAACGACCCGACAATATTCAACGCAAGGTATCCCGCGTTCAGTTCACTCCAGACCCCACCCTGAATCAAACCATAGGCAGACAGCACCATCAAGGCGCCCAATACGGAAATCACCTGTAACAGCATCACACACCCCGTCTGAACCTCAATCACACGCACAACGAACGTGTACCGTAACTGGCCACCCGTCCCGATTTCAAGAGGATCTTCGCAGCGGACGGTAGGAATCATTTGGCGGACAGATGATGCGAAAACCGTGTGGCGCCGGCCTCGTCGAGGATTGTTACATCGAATGAGGACTTCGTGACTCGAATTAGACCAAAATTCATGTATCCGCCTTCATTTATCAACGTGGTCGGGCGTAACTCCACACTGGCCGGCGTCAATCGGCCAGGCGCGGCAGACAACGGCCCAGCCACAAACTCATGGAAATCAGCGGTCCCGTCGCCATCCGGATCGTACGCATTCGCTTGTACATAGTGGACATCGCCGGCAAGGAACACCACGTTCTTCACCCTCCGTCCAAGAATGGTGTCCACAATCACCTGCCGCTCCCGCTCGAATCCGGTGCCGTCAGGCCCTCCGGCCCAGCCATCGTTCCCGGGGACGCTTGCGCCGCCTCCCTTCGGAATGGACAGCGGCACACTCGTCACAATCACTTTCCACGTCGCGGTTGACTCGATAAGCCCGTTCAGCAACCATTGAAGCTGCTGTTCTCCCAGCATCGTCTTCGCCGGACCATCCCGATCGGCATTAGGGCTCCGATACTGCCGCGTATCCAGGATAAACACTTCGAGATCTGCCCCGGCACGCACCGTTCGATAGAGCCGCTGAGGATCGTCAGACGCCACGTGGATCGGCCAATACTCGCGCAAGGCCTGACGCCCGACCGGCATCTGGCTTTCAAAAGGTCCTGCAAAGTTATTCCGCACTTCATGGTCGTCCCATATGGCGTAGACTGGAGTGGTGCTCCAAAAACCGCCGCAGCGCCTCCGCACCCCGTTGGTAGCGATGACGTGCACGGTACTCGGCCAGGGTCGTCGCTAGAAAGTCAGCTCCCGGCTCGTTCGGAGGAGACGGACACAGGCTCGTCGCTGTACATCGTATCGCCAAGAAACAAGAAAAAATCGGGCTGCTGAGCGCGCATCACATCGAAAATAGGGTATCCGGCATCGCCACGCCTGCACCGCCCCTGGCCACCCAGATCGCCGCTCCAGGCAAAGGTCACGGGCACATGACTCTTCACATCAGGGAGCGTCGTAAACTCCCCTCGTGCCACCGCTCGTGCTTCAGTCGGTGTTCCTTCACGACCCTTCGTGCCGGCAAATACGTACAATCGATATCGAGTCGCCGGCATTAGCCCCTCAAGGGGAGTCGCCAGGGTGAAATCCGTTTCAGGGACGGTCGTGAGCAATGGTGATCGCGCCACGGGAGCGACGGCTGTCGCCATCTTCGAAACGAGATCCCAGGCTGCCACCGGCGCCCACTCCACTTGAACCATCATCGGTCCATCGGTCCGCAGCCAGAGCAATGCCGACTGGCTCGTCACATCCCCCACCGCAATCCCCTGAGGCAGCAGATTCCCCGAAGCGGGAACCGTCTCGGCAAAGGGACTTCCAGGAGGAAGACCCTCTCGCGATGCTGACACACAGCTCGAAAGGGAAACGAGCGTGGCAAAAGTAGGAGGAGAAGCGGAAGTGGCCCCATCATGGCGATGGACTTACCGGAACAGAAGCGACGCGTCAAGTTCAGGCCAATTGATAATCAGCCCATGCGTCCGGCATACTGTGGTCTCTGAACCGGAGGATGGAATGCACGATCTGACCTGCATGATCAAAGGCTGCCAAGCAAGAGTCTATGCCCCAGCCGGCACGCACAGCATCTGCCGGGAGCACTTCCTCAGCTATCTCACCTGGCGACGGCGCAAAGGCCCGCAGATGTTTATGAAGTACGCAGGGATGACGATGGAAGAACGAGACCCTCTCGTAGCCGAATGGGCCAACACCATCCGCGTAGAAGAAGCCCCCACCGCCTCAGCGCTAAAGACCTAGGAGCCTGTCCGACATTGCCTTCGTAACGAGGCGAAGGAGGTGCTGCCAGATGCGAAGCCGCAAGTACCAGCTTGCCGATGCCTGCCCGCTGGAGCGAAGGGTTCAACCCCATTCTCTTGGCCGAGAGACTACGCAGCCAGGAGAAGAAACTCGACTTTGACGGCCTCGTAAGGAAACTCAATGTTGCCGGTCTTGGTGCGGTTTAGCAGGCCCGCAGACAACAGAGCCGTCACGTCGCTGTGAACGGCCTTCACGTCGCGTTCAACGCGACGTGCCGCTTCGCGTATGGAAACCGGCCCAGCGCCACACAGGGCCTTCAGAATCTCCCATCGTTTGGCCGACAGAACCTTCCAAAGGAGTTCTGGCGTCGCAAAGCCAATGCGTGCAGATCGCTGGGCTTTCCCGGACCTCCAGACTTGCGGGAACTCATTCATACTTTCGTCAGGTGAGCGTACTTCAAGCGTGACTGTTTTCATTGTTCCACCTCGCAATGTCGCGTTGAAAATCGGCGATCAGCTTCTCGGGCGTGGAGAAGACGTAGTGGCCTTCCTTGCCGCCGAAGTGCCGATGATCGCCTTTGCCTGTTTCGTTGTCGAACCTCAGAACGCACTCGCCCTCTACGACGTACGCGAGCCGATACTTGAACGCGTGATTCGATCCAGCAAGAGGTTTCGGTGCTCGCCAAAGAACCAACTCGGCGAAAGAGCTTTCCGAGTAGACAATTCTTCGACGGAGAAGCTCTACCGCCTTCATGTTGGTAATTATGCCAACACCTGAGCACTGTTGTCAATGGATACAACACGAGTGCTTGTTGGATTCACTCCATGACCAAGAACAAGCTCAGAATCAATGTTTATCGCCTGGCCGTGGATGTGCAGCACATTTTCAGGCGACACCCCGTAGAGCTTCTGAAGCGTCTTCGTGTAGTTAAAGGTCAGATAAAAAGCATCCCGATCCAGGCTAATTAGTGGCACTGAACACGAAGATGGTTCAGGTATTCTTAATCCGATAATCCATTCAGTAAATCTGCGCATCAGCTCTTCTGACAAAGACTTGACGATCCGATCCACCTCGTACTGATAGCCATAGTGATCTGCGTCGCTCCAGTCTTCGGCTCCGTATGAAACGAAATAGGTTGATGCGTCGTCGACAATCAGATCCACATCGATTCTCGCAAGTGTTTCTTCTAGATTTGCCCAATTTCCTTCGAACGAAAAATAGTTCTCAAAGGTGTCGTGCAGACCTGGATCAACCCGACTAACGTATTTTCCGAAAGAGGGATAGCTTGACCCGATCTCGTGATGTAAGTCGAAGCCTTTACCAATGATATATAGGGTTTGTGTTCCCACTTTCGATTCCCAACTAGAAGCCTAACTATTAGGTCTGCTGCGGCGATATACTGCACGTTCTGCAAGTCTATCCGGCTATCAGCCTGCGGTATACGGCGGCGAAGATGGGGCCATCTCACAATAACCTTTTACGCATTGAGCGAGCACCTTCCCCTAACCTCCTTAAGGTCATGGGCTGAATGGTTCCCCCACTGCGACCGTCGAACGATCCATTCTCTCCCCCACCCCCTAAACAATGGGATGAGACGGTCTTCTCTCAACTGCGCGCGTCTCAGAATTTCTTCTCTCCCCATTCTCTTACACTATAAACAAAGGGGTAGGGCCTGGGTGTGTTTCGATTGTGCGCATTGAGGGAGCACCGCCCATAATTTCACCACTCAATCATTCTTGTGTGCGCACTCAGCGGGCACGGAAACACACCCAGGCCCTACCCCATCACCGCCGACCCATGATGATGAATTAACAACCACTCATCCCCGATCCGCTCGAAGAGATTGGTGGCTAACACCTGCGCCTGTTGCGGTTCGTCGGATTGATGAGTAGTGATGTTCTCCAGACAGACGACCCAGGCCAAATCGCCTGCCACCTGTATCGTGACATCGGTAAGTTCGAAGGTCATGGAAAAGGTATTGTTGAAGATCAGGACCCAGGAGTCGCGGACCGCAGGCCAGTCTGACCGCAACGTCCAGCCTGGATGGATGCAGGTCACGTATTCCTGGTGCGCCCAAATCTTATCCATCTCGGCAATGTCGAGGTTGCCGAACGCGGCATAGAATGCATGGTTCGCTTTGTTCACTTCTTCGATGCGTTGCTCCAGCATGCGCGGCTCCTTATCTAAATAATGCGCCGTATCATACTGCAATCACGGAGACGAGGGCGAGGGGGTGAATGAAAAGCAGAAAAACTCGATCCGCAGGCCGCTCAAAAGGCCCGCCAGCAAGACCGCAGTGGTTTTTACACTTGTGAAAGGGTAGCACGTGACCACGATTGCGCGCGGCGAAAGAGCACCTCCGCAGTCGTGCGCGTTTCACGAGCAGGAGGCGTTCAGGCTACCCGTTCCTCCATTTTTCAGCAGCCCCTAGGTCGTGAGCCGGGATGTTTGCCGATCGACCACCCACACTCCGGCTAAGATCAGCGCAATGCCGAGGATTTCACTCGTGCCCACAGATTCTTTCAACAGCACTGCAGACAAGATGATGGCAGCCACAGGAGTCAGATTGCCAAGGACCGAAGCGCGCGAGGGCCCAATGCCCTTCACGCCGAACAGCCAAGCCTGTTGCGCGATAGCTGTGGCGAACAAAACCAGATACCCCAGCGCCATCCAGTCCGCCGGCGTCACGGACCCGAGTCCCGCATCCAGCATCTTGCGATCAGTCCACAACAGGGGAATTTGGAGTACGGTCGCGACGAGCAGTGTCGTCCAATTGACGGTGAGGGCCGAGTGGCGCTCCATGAGCTTCCGGCTGCCGATACTGTAGAGAGCCCAGCTGACCACGCCGAGAAAGACCAGCAGGCTGCCGAGCAGCGGCTGATCACCCGCGACCTGAAACCCCGCCACTGAAACCAACCCCACTCCCGCGAAGGAGAGGAGACCTCCCGCCCACACCGCGCGCAGCGGGACATCCTGAATCAACAGAGCCGAGAGCAGCGCGGTCACCACCGGACTCGATCCGATGATCACCCCACCCACGGCCCCGCTCACATACTTAAGCCCCATCATGATGAACAGGTGATTGCCCAACACGCCGAGCCCGAGCAGTCCTAACAGGCGCACATCCGCCTTGGTCAGCTTGGCCAAGGCGCCTTCCTGCCACCACCACATGGTCAGGAGGATCGCTAACCCACCGATGTCCCGCAGGACCGAAGCTTCAACAGCGGAGAATCCGCTCAGAGCCAGCTTCTGGGCCACAATCGACCCGCCCCAAAGCACAGCGGCAGTGATGACCGCACCATAGGCCAAACGATTTGTCTGAGTTGTCATAGGCAGTGGTTACGGTCGTTATTGGTGGAGGTCAAGCAATTTACGTTCAGGATTTAGGCCTGATGACCAAGACACCGTCCCTGATGGTGACCAGCACTGCTGTGACACGCGGATCAGACGCGACCACTCGATTCAGTTCTTGAATGGCCGCCGTCTTCTCATCCGGCGCCGGTTGTTTCAGCACATCCCCGTCCCACAGAACATTATCGATCAGCATCACCCCCTGCGGCGACAGCAAGTCGAGCGCCCGCCGGTAGTAATTCACATAGTTGATTTTGTCGGCGTCGATGAAAATCAAATCGAACGGTCCCTTGAGATGCCGCATCGTCTCAAGCGCCGGCCCCATACGGACCTCGATCTTCTTCCCGATCGGCGATTGCGCGAAATACCGGCGCGCGAGAGCAGCTGACTCCTCATCAAGCTCACACGTAAGCACAGCCCCCTCCGCCGGTAGCGCTTCCGCAAAGCAGAGCGCGCTATAGCCGGTGAACATGCCGATCTCCAGCACGCTGGTGGCCCGCACCAGCTGCGTCATCATCTTCAGAAAGGCCCCTTCGAGCGGTCCGACGATCATCTGCGGGGACTTCATGCAACGCTGAGTCTCTTCCCGCAAGGCCCGACAGAGCTCCGACTCCGGCATGGAGTGGGCCTGAGCATAGGCCTCGATGTCAGCAGCTACGAGTCTATTCATCGATCTGAGCGACCACGGGTTTGAAAACGGATGGTTCGTTGCGTACACTACATGACAGGATGCAAATCGGCGCGATCATAGCATGACGGTTCCTGAAGGAGACACTCTACTGTGAAAACCCTGAAGACCGTGGAAGCCTTGACGACCAGGCTCTTGGAAATCCAGCGCATTAACAGCGCGGCCTCGCTCCTATCGTGGGATCAAGAAACCTACATGCCGGCCGGGGGAGGCGATGCCCGCGCCGAGCAGATTTCGACGCTCCAGGGCATTGCACACCAGAAGCTCGTCTCGCCGGAGATTGAACGGTTGCTTGCCACCTGGGTCGATCCAGAGACCGGTGAGATTCGTGACAGCCCCGGGGAAGCCTGGGACGAACCCTCACGGTCGTTGCTCCGCGAAGTGTGGCGTGACTATAGCCGCGCGAAGAAGCTGCCTTCCGATTTTGTAGTGATGCTCAGCCGGGAATGTTCGCTGGCACAGCAAGTGTGGGTGGAGGCAAAAGAAAATCGCGCCTTTTCGCAGTTTCTCCCAAATCTCCGCACGGTCCTGTCGCTCAAACGAGAAGAGGCTGAGTACCTCGGCTACCGAGACTCGCCATACAACGCCCTGCTCGATGTGTATGAACCGGGCTCCACCATCGCGGCATTACGTCCGTTGTTCGCACAGGTCAAGGGACGTCTCGTGCCGCTGCTGAAAAAAATTCAGCAGAGTTCGGTTCAGATCGACGATGCGATTTTATTTCACACCTTCGATCAAGCGCGCCAACTGGAGTTCGGACGGATGGTCTTGATCGCCATGGGGTACGACTTCGAACGGGGACGCCTCGACCTGTCGGCGCATCCCTTCACGACATCATTTCATCCGACGGATGTGCGCGTCACGACCCGTGTGCACGAACACGATCTCCAATCCTGCCTGTTCAGTTGTATCCATGAAGGCGGACATGGCCTGTACGACCAGGGGCTCGACCCCCGCTACTTCGGCACGCCGCTGGGCGATTCGGTCTCGCTCGGCATTCACGAGAGCCAATCGCGCATGTGGGAAAACTGCGTGGGCCGGTCGCGATCGTTCTGGCGTTTCTTTTACCCCATGCTGCAGCAAACCTTTCATCATCAATTGCGTGCCCTCGACGGGGAACAATTCTACGCGGCCATCAATCGCGTGAAGCCGTCGCTGATTCGGGTCGAGGCCGATGAGCTGACCTACAATCTCCACATCATGCTGCGGTTCGAAATCGAGCAGGATCTTATTGAAGGGCGGACGCGCCCGGAGGACTTGCCGGGGATCTGGAACCAGAAAATGGAGGAATACCTGGGCATCGTCCCCTCCAACGATGCGGAAGGCGTGCTGCAAGACGTGCACTGGTCGTTAGGCGCCTTCGGCTATTTCCCGACATACACGCTCGGAAATCTCTACTCCGTTCAATTCTACGAGCAGGCCAAACTGGAGATCCCGCATCTGGAGGATGAAATTGCGGCGGGACAATTGATGGTGCTGCAGCGTTGGCTCGGACAAAAGATTCACCGCTGGGGCCGGATGTTCACGCCGGATCACCTCGCCCAACGAGTGACGGGGAAAAGTCTCGACCCTGAACCGTTCTTGTCTTATGTGGAACGGAAGTATGGGGAGCTCTACAAGTTATAAACCACGCAGGTGTGGATGGGACAACGGGGTAAGGGAATAACCTCGGATGCCACTACCCCGGTAGCCCGGTTTCCCTGCTCAGTATCCCATCGCCTGATTGAGCTTAGCCAGGCTCGCGGCAGGCAACATGAACTCCGCCTGCACCTCGATGCGAGACGGCACCAAGAGCGTCGTGTGGAAGACAATATCGCGGATCGGGATCTTGAACTCCGGTTGCTGAGGGGTACTCAATTCGACTGACTCGACCGACTGGGTGATCGTCCCGCTGTCCTGTGGGCCATAGACTGTCACCACCGCCTTCAGAATCTCCGAGACCTTCTCGTTCGTCTCAACCCCCTCAATGCCTTTCTCCAGCAACGGAATGATCTCTTCCTGTGCCTGGTCGGACGGCGTAAAGTTTTCCACCCGTTCTTTCCGGCGCAGCGACATCAGGTCATTGTCGAGATCCTTGCTGAATGCCCCATAGGCAAACCGGAAGAACTCGAAGTGAAAGCCTTTAAAGCCCTTGCCGAACATCTGCAGCTCGCACAGAAAACAGAGTTGCTGCAGCTTCACATCGCTGAGCAGCCCATGGGGCTCCGCCAGATGCAGAACATAGAGCAGGAGAGCCCGGTCGACCGTAATTTGATTGGGTGTCCGCATGCCGGTAGTCGCACGATCGTTCTGCCTTTTTTGAAGAATGCACTATAAACAGCGCCGGAGATCTTCGTCAATTCCTTCCCTCTATGCCGCTCGAAACGGCGCCACTTGACCAGTCGGGCAGTTTCGTCTTTAATGAGACCCCATCGGAGGCCCGTCATGGCAAATAAGCATGTAAAGGAAATGGAGGCCCTGAAGGAACACCTGGGCAAGCATCAGCTCAAGTTCACCCGCCAGCGTGAATTGATTCTGAGCGCCTTCCTCCAGCAAGAGCACATCACCGCGGAGGCCATGTATCACCAGCTGGCAAAGGCCGATCCTCATCTTGGGCTCGCAACCATCTACCGGACGCTCAATCTGTTCTGCGATGCCGGCCTCGCACAAGCGCGGCACTTCGGCTCTCAGACGAAATACGACAACATCTCGCACAAGGGCCATCACGATCACCTCATCTGCACCGGCTGCGAAAAGATCGTGGAATTTGAAAACGAGGAAATTGAGCGACTCCAGGAAGAAGTGGCCACTCGGAACGGATTTACCATCAAGACCCACCGCCTTGAGCTCTACGGCCTCTGTTCTCGCTGCCGTCATTGACGAACCAGATTTTTTTTAGTATTATTTTGAGACAGCTTATCAATTTCAATTTCACAAGGACCCCACCATGTCATTCGTACACTTCTTGCCCACATTGCGCCGCACGATCCTCTCAAGTCTCCTTCTGCTCTTCGCCGCCGGTCTTCTCGCCGGAATCTTCGCACCCTCTGCCTCGGCCGCTGACAAACTCACGATCTACTCCGGCCGCTCAGAACGCCTGATCAAGCCGGTGTTCGATGCCTTTACGGCAAACACCGGCATTCAAATCGAACTGTTGTCGTCCGGCACGACAGAATTGGTCAATCGACTAAAGGCTGAAGGCGATCGCACGTCGGCGGACCTCCTGATCACCAACGACGCCGGCAGTTTGGAACTGGCCCGAACAGCCGGCCTCCTCCGCCCATTGAGCATGCGGGAAATCGAACGGGCTATCCCTTCGCAGTTTCGCGCACCGGATAATGCCTGGGTAGGGCTGTCCGGACGATTCTGGATCGTAGTGTACAACCGCACGATGGTCGAGCCGGACCAGGTAAAGTCGCTCCTCGACCTTGCCGATCCAAAATGGAAAGATAAAATTGCGATTCCGAATTCAGGCAGTGAGTATTTACAAGCCGGCGTGTCGGTCATCCGCGCCACCTATGGCGATGAAAAGACCAAGCAATTCCTGCAAGGCCTCAAGACCAACGCAGACACCCAGGTCTACCAGAAAAGCTCGCAAATCGTGGAGGCCGTCGCCAAGGGGCAAGTCGCGTTGGGTATCGTGAATCACTACTACGTGTACCGGCATCTGGCCGCTCAGCCAGAAGCGCCGATCGCTGTGTTGATGCCGGATCAGCAAGAGGGCGGCATGGGAGCGATCATGAACGTCGCCGGCATTGGCATTATCAAGTCGACCAAACATTTGGACAGCGCGAAGTTGCTCGTGGAATTCTTAGTCGCTCAAGCGGGGCAGAGGTTATTTGCAGATCTCGACAAGGAGTATCCACTCCACCCGGACGTGAAGGCGGACCCGGCACTCGTGGAGCGGAAGAGTTTCCGCGCGGCGCTGGTCCCCCTCTCCAAGCTGGCGGAACTGCGCGAGCCGACCCTTACGCTGATCGAACAAGTGGGTCTCCGGTAATCGAAGGGACCCGCCGTGAGCACGATTCGCCACCAACTTGTTTCGCCGCTGCAACTCGTCGCCATGGCGAGCTGCCGGAATTATCCTGCTCCCGCTCGGCTATGTCACCGCGCAAGCTCTCTCGGCCGATCCGGCCGTCTGGAGCCGTTTGTGGGTGACCCGTATTCCCGAGTTGCTGTTCAACACCGTTTCGTTAGCCGCCAGCGTGGCGGTCATTACGCTGGTCCTGGGCGTCTCGACCGCCTGGCTGGTCACACGCGTGGAATTTCCCGGTCGCCGGCTGTGGGAAGGCGCCTTGGTCCTTCCATTGGCGATGCCGACCTACGTGCTGGCCTATGTCTACTCCTACCTATTGGGATTCGGCGGCCCCGTCGAGCATCTCTGGCAACTAGTGGCCGGTCCCCAAGCCAAAATCTTTTCTCCCCATAGTTATTGGGGCGCGACACTCGTCATGGCGTTGGATACGTTTCCCTTCGTCTATCTCCTCAGCCGGAGTGCGCTTCTCAGCATGAACGTGTCGTTCGAAGAGGTGGCACGGGCCAGCGGCGTCTCCCGTCTCTCGACCCTCTGGCGCGTGACGCTGCCGCTGATGCGCCCCTCGATCGCTGCCGGGGTTGCGCTCGTCATCTTGTACGTCGTGTCGGACTTCGGTGCGGTGTCATTGCTTCGCTACCAGACGCTCACCTACGCCGTGTACCAGCAGATGACTGGACGGTCAGACAATACCGCAGCAAGCATCCTGAGCCTCCTGCTGGTCGGGCTCGCGCTGATTTTCCTGATCACTGAACGGTGGTTCCGACAACGGAGCCGGTTTTATCAGACCACCGGCCGCTATCGGGCTCCGCAACGACACCAATATGGCTGGCTCGGCACAGTCGCCGTCACCGGTTATCTCGGATTGATCGTCGGCGCGGCCTTCGCGCTCCCAGCCTCGCTATTGATTCAATGGAGCCTGTCGCCCGAAGCGCAGGCTACGATCGACAGCCGATTCTTCGGATTCGTCTGGAACAGCGGCATCCTGGCTGCCTGTGCCGCCACAGGCGGCGTATTGATCGGCTTGCCGCTTGCCTACCTCGCCAGCCGCCGCCCGACTATGTTGAATCTGGGCTGCCTGCAAGCCGCCTATGCCGGCTATGTGCTTCCGGGACCGGTGGCGGCACTGGCTGTCCTCGTTCTCTTTACCAAGCTGGCCCCTGTGTTCTATGGCTCGGTGCTGATCCTCATCGTAGCCTATGTGATCCACTTTCTCCCAGCCGGGCTCCAGTCGTTGGAGCCGGCGCTCCAGCAAATGTCGCCGAATCTGGAAGAGGTCGCGCGCACGCTGGGCCTTGGAATGCGTGACACCTGGCGACGGGTGACGCTGCCACTCGTTCGGAACGGGTTTGTTGTGGCCTGGGTCTTGATGTTCCTTCAGACAATGAAGGAATTACCTGCGACACTCTTGCTGCGGCCGGTGGGATTCGACACCCTGGCCATTCGCGTCTGGATGGAAGCGAGCGAGGAGTATTATCAGCTCGCCGCCCCCTCCGCACTTCTCATTGTCTTACTCAGTCTCCCGGCACTGGCTTTGTTAGTCTCGAAAGATTGGCGCGCAGCCTAGATGAAGGATCGTGATTCCGTGATCTCAGACCATTCCACCGCACCACGCCCCTCCGGGGAGAGCACAATCCAGGGTAACCTCTTTACACCGGCTTCGTCGGTCTTAGAGCTGCGCCACGTCTCCTGCGCCTACGAAACTGGACACCCTGCGGTCCAGGGAATTTCGTTCGCGGCGCGAGAAGGAGAAATTCTCTGCCTGCTTGGTCCTTCAGGATGTGGGAAGACGACGATTCTTCGGGCGATCGCCGGATTTGAACCGGTTCGCTCCGGCCAACTTTTCTTATCGGGCCAACTCGTATCGTCGCCGGACGTGATGACCCCTACGGAGAACCGGCGCGTCGGGATGGTCTTTCAAGAGTACGCGCTGTTTCCCCACCTGCGCGTGCAGGACAACATCGCCTTCGGCCTCCATCACCTCGCCCGGAGCGAACGCGCCTCGCGAGTCCAAGAGATGCTGCGCCTCACAGGACTGGAGGGATTTGAGCGGCGATATCCTCATGAATTATCGGGCGGCCAGCAACAACGGGTCGCGCTGGCTCGCGCCCTCGTCCAGAATCCCGTCGTACTGTTGCTCGACGAACCATTCAGCAATTTGGACCCTGATATGGCTGGACGCATGCGCCAAGAGTTGCACGACCTGTTACGACGGACGAAGACAACGACCGTACTTGTGACGCACGATCATGACGAAGCCTTTGCCATGGCCGATCGAATCGCCGTCCTCAACAAAGGCCGCTTGGAACAGTTCGATACGCCGGAAATGATGTACCACATGCCGGCCACACCCTTCGTGGCCGACTTTGTCGGTCAGGCGGACTTCATTCCTGGAACCGTCTCCCAGGGCATGGTCCACACCGAACTGGGAGAGTTTCCCGACACGATCGAGTGCAAGGACGGCACCGCCGTGGTCGTCATGATTCGGCCTGACGACATTCACCTCGTTCCCACGGAAGGCGCCCGCTCACGTGTCCTTTCTCGCCAGTTCCATGGCTCTGAAAATCTGTACACGGTCAGCCTCCCATCCGGCCAAATCGTCCATAGCAGCCAAGGTTCCACGAGCGTCTATCAGGCAGGCACGACGGTGGAACTCCGTGTCTTGGCTACCCATACCGTGCTCTTTCGGCGAGAGGAATCCACCGGATAGGTATCGCAGCCGATCCGACCGACCACACGAGAGCATTGACAGGCTTTTTCACGATCTGGCATTGATAGACCCTCACGACGGTCTCTAGCCTACCGGTTCGTGAATTACTAAGAGAAAATGAGGCATCGTCTATGAATGCGCTACAAAACCTAGTCGATTATGGAGTCATCGGACTCCTGCTAGCGCTCAGCGTCTGGACGGTGGCCATCGCGGTGGAGCGGTGGCTCTTTTACCGCCGTGTCGATCTCGCCCAATACCCCAACAGCCTGGGATTGGAGATGGCTTTGACTAAACACTTGGTCATCATCGGCACGGTGGCTGCGAATGCCCCATATATCGGTTTGCTGGGCACCGTGCTCGGTATCATGCTCACTTTCCATACGATGGGAACCTCTGGTACCATGGCCGTCAATGCCATCATGATCGGGCTCAGCCTTGCGCTGAAAGCCACGGCGGTCGGACTGCTGGTCGCAATTCCCTGCGTCGTCATGAACAACGTACTCCGACGGAAAGTGGCCGAGCTTCTCGCCCGACACAAGGAACACCATGCAGCGGGACATTGACCAAATCAACGTCATCCCCCTCGTGGACGTCATGCTGGTCCTGTTGGTCATCGTGCTGACCACCGCCACCTTTATCAGCAGCGGACAGATTCCGGTCAGTTTGGCAAAAGCGAAAGAAGCGGTGATCGCAAAGAGGCCCCCATCGTGATCACCCTGACTGCCGACGGCGCGCTCTTTCTCAACGACCGCGCAGTTCCCGAAGGAGGGCTCCAGGGTGCGCTGACTGCAGAACCTCGAGCATCGTCGGTGATCGTGCGGGCGGATAAAGTCACCTTGCTGGAACGATTCGTTTCTGTGGTCGATGAAGTGCGCGGGTTGGGATTTCAACAAGTCAGTCTGGAGGTCATTCGACTATGATCGCTGCCGGGCCACATCGCTCCGGAGGCCAGAAGGAAGCACACGTCCAAGGATGGCTCGTTTCAGTCCTCTTGCACGGCACCGTGGCTTTCGCAGCGATCCTCACTGTGAAGCAAATTCAACTCGCGCCGCAGGACGAAGCGTTCAAGTGGAATGTCGCCATGGTCTCGCCGACTCAGCCAGCTCAACCAACGGCATCATCCCAAACCAGGCTCCGTCTCGATCCGTTCCATCAACGACATCGGCTCCCTCCTCCACTCGTGCAGCAGCCTGCATCGGCACAGATGCTTCCAGCGCCACAGCCGTTTGCGCAACAGACGACTCCATCGATTTCTGAGCGGACCGATACCCCGGTGGTCACTGAACCTCCTCCACCGCAGCCAACAGCCACCTCACAATCGACGGCTCACACAACACAACCAGCCGAGGTCATCAGACATGAGGCTGCGGCACCGATGGTCGCCGAGTCTACATCCATTGTGAAACCGGCCGACGCGCCGACAGCAGTCTCTACGGAATCTGATGCCCAGGCGGCGCCATCGAGCGCGCCGTCAGCAATCCCAGGACACACCGCACAATCTGACCAGGCTCCGGCACTAATGCAGATGGCCGCTATCTCCCCAGCACCATCAAACGCGCCGACGAAACGCGACTACGGGTGGCTCTCTGAAGCGATTTTACGTCGTGTGGAAGAACTCAAACGCTACCCCGCCTCGGCTCGGGTAGATCGAGCCGAGGGGAAAGTTGTGGTGAAAGCCATGATCGACGAGGATGGGAGCATCGGTGAAGTGGAAGTTTTTCAGAGTTCGGGACACCCCGGCCTCGACAAAGCTGCGATTGAAACCCTGCGGCAGGCAGCCCCGTTCCACTTACCTCGTCCATTAGGACAGCCGCACATGACGATCAAGATTCCCATGAGCTATCGATTGGACCGGTAGCTCGAAGCAGGAACGGGACGCATCCGGCTAGGGTACGCGAATCCGCTGCCTCAAGCCGGAGGACACCAGCATGTGACCATCTTGGTCGACAATGATGGCTTCGACATCCGGCAACTGTTCGACCAACTCCATGCCTCGCTCCGGCCCCATCACAAAGATACCTGTATCGAGTCCATCGGCCCAAACCCCTTCACGAGCAATCACTGTGACACTCTGGCAACTGCGCGCTGGTTGAAGCGTGCGCGGATCGAGAATGTGATGATATCGAACCCCCTCCCGTTCGAAGAAGCGTTCATAATCCCCGGCGGTAGAAATAGCTTCGTCCTGCAAATCAATCCACGCCAGCACCGATCCATCTTTTCGTGGGTGTTGAATGCCGACGGGAAACTTTCTTCCGCCCGGCAACCGGCCGAATGTTTTGATATCCCCTGACAGCGCCACAACTCCGGCTATGGCGCCTGCTCTCCGCAGCGCATCGACAGCTTGATCGGCTGCGTAACCCTTGCCGATTCCCCCCACATCGATTCGCATCCCTGCTTTCCCAAGATAGATCGTCTGCTCCCGCACATCGACATGAACCGCCTGCAAGTCCACCAAGGGACGGAGAGCCTCCAACTCAAATTCTGTCGGTATTCGTCGGCCTTCAATCACATTCCAGGCATCCACCGCCGGGCCAATGGCGATATTGAATCCGCCATCGGTCATCTCCGCAACCTGAATCGCACGCTTGGACAACCGTCAGCGTTTCTGGACTCACATGGACCGGCATGACACCCGCCGAGGCATTGACGCGAGAAAGTTCGCTCGTAGGAATCCAGGTGCTCAGGAGTTCTTCCAGGCGACGGATTTCGGCAAACCCGGCGGTCGCCGCAGCTTGCGCGACCGACTCACTTTGCGCCACTGCCGTAATCGTGACCAACGTACCCATCTGCATCTGGGCCCTGGTAACAACGGCCGATTCGTGGCCAGGGGATACCCCCAACACAGCCAGAGAGGGCAAGGCACAGCAGCATCGGGAAACATGTCTGAATGCGAACCGACTGATTGAACAGGAAGGAATGCATGCGTTCCTCTCTCTATCCTTAATGCCAAAGAGGCGACGAATTATAGGGCAGGGCCAGGCCTAATGCACTCCCTCCTCAATGATTTGAGCGCGATGATAGTTCTTGACTTTCGAACATCCAACAGGATATTAATAATCGTTCTCAATTTCATTTAAACTGAGAAACCTCTCGCAATGGTTAGCGCGACATCTCCTAGTAGTCACTCTGCCGACTGCAGCGAAACCCGCTGCGAGTGCGGTCAACTGATCGCCAAGGTGCGCGGACAAGGGTTGGAGCTCAAGTGCAAGCGCTGCAAACGCATTGTTGTCATCCCCTTCTCTTCCATCAAAGGATGGAGCACCGTCGCATCATGATTCAATCTTCGACGAAAGGAGGCTCGCACCATCCACTGAAACGCGATCTATCATTGTCTATTCAGAGAAGACCAGAGACCATCGAGTCCCGAGTCAGACCTAATCACAATGTAGTATCCATGGAGGTTCGCAATGAGGATCAGGTCAATCCTCGGGGCTCTCGTGATTGCAGCTATGCCGTTTACTTCGGTTTGGGCTGAGAACATGACCCCAGAGGACATTAAGAAGTTAGTGGATGAAGCCGTAACCAAGCGGCTCCAGGAACACGAGCAGCGTGAAGGAGCCATGGAGCGTCGAGAGCCTGCACCACCGGCCGGACAATACCCCGTGCCGGTCGGTCCCATGACGGACGTCAAGGTGGAGCGTCCTGGCGAAGAAAAGGTGCCCCTCTCGTTCGGCGCCACTGGTTCAGGACGATTGGTCTATGCCAAGCCGTTTGTCGCAGCCCCGAAAGCCATCGTCGGCGGCTATATGGATATTCAGTATCGTTCCCAGAGCAAAGGCAGTATCGAAAATGGCTACGGCGGCGGCACGAACGGGTTCGATCAGCAACGGTTCGTCCCATTTATCTATGCGGATATCACCGAGCATGTGAAGTTCGCATCTGAACTTGAGATTGAACACGGTATTAGAGGAACCAGTGACAACGAAATCAGCTTGGAATTTGCCTTTATTGACTATCTCGTCAATGAGCCTGTGAATATTCGAGCAGGGATTGTGCTCATTCCCATCGGCAAGTTTAACTTGCTTCATGACTCGCCATTGAATGACTTGACTGATCGCCCGCTTGTCAGCCAGCTTCTGATTCCTACTACCATGTCCGAGACAGGCGCGGGCTTCTATGGCACCTTCTACCCTGGGAGGACCAGTAAGCTCGACTATGAACTCTATGTGACGACCGGCCCTTGCGGGTATAACAATGATGGCTCCCCGCGCGTCAATGAGGCAAACGGTACAAGAAACTCCCGTCAACGCAAATGTGCATCCGATGACGGACTGGACATCAATAACGGAAAAGCGGTTTCAGGCCGTGTGGCCTTCAGCCCCATGCTCGGAGTTGAAGTGGCAGGATCAAGCTACTATGGCAATTCGTCCTTCATGGGCAACTACAACCCCCTCAGCATTACGGCCATTGACTGGACGCTCCAACGGGGCCCGTTCGAACTCATCGGCGAAGCTGCTTGGGCCTATTCGAGAGGGAATTCACGCGCCATTCAAGGAAATCAGATTGGATTTGCTCCAGGATCTCTACTGACGGGCATCGGGGGCAACAGCGGCCCCGGCATTCCGCCGCAGCGTATGAGCGGCTTCTATATCCAGGGCAACTATCACTTCATGCCGGCGTTCTTGACCAAGCTTTCCCCGAGCAGGTTTGGCGAGGGATCGACCTTCACCGCTGTGATCCGGTACGACAGGGTGAACACCAACCTGGATGACACGCAATGGGACAGGCGGCTGGGGCAATCTGGAGCAAATTTCTTTTGGTCTCAACTATCGCCCCATTGAAGATGCGGTCTTCAAGATCAGCTATCAATATCAGCCTATGGCCTTTAATGCCAACACAGACCAACGAATCCACGACAGCGCGTTGGTAATCTCAGCCGCGACATATTTCTAAACCGGTGGTCTGCGAACCCTCTCGCAAGAGGGTTCGCAGAATCCATCAAGGAGCATGAACATCACGTGCGAGCAAGACTTATTGCACTCATAGGGCTCATCGCTTGGAGTGGCTGTGCATCCCTGAGCGGCAGCAACGATCAGTTCTTTGTCTGTTCGTATGACGTGGTGTGGGATGCCGCCTTGGAATCTGTGAAAGACCGACCAATACAGGTAAAAGACAAGGACAAAGGACTCATCGAGACCGGCTGGGTCGAGATGGAGGGCACAAGAACGTTCCTATGGGATATTCAATCGCGAAGGGTTCGGGAATCGGGAACGCGCTCGCATGACGGTGGCAGTGAAGCGGCTGAACGACGTCACCTCTGTGAGTGTGCTGGAAAACCGGCAGCGGTGGCATCTCAAAGGTGGAGTCACGCAACAAGCTACCAAGTGGTGGCCTGTCGATCCATCTGAAGAAGCCGAGACGGCAGTCGTGAACCGACTCAATCGTAAGCTGAAAGAGAAAGGTTGTGTCGCCTCATGAATCGTCGAGGCTGGCTCCTGGCAACACTCTTCATCATTCTCATTCTTCCCCTCCCTGCCCGAGGCGAACGAGTCTGGGACGCCGACCTCAAACGGTATCTCACGGAACAGGAGATGGGCTATGCCGAAGTCTTTCTGACAGAAGAAGACGCACTCAAATTGATGTTTCCCCAATCGGAACGGATCAGGAAAGAATGTCTTGACGCTGAGCACGGAAAAGAAAACTCCACATTGAGGAACGTATCGGCTGGAAATTCCCTGAAGACTCCTTTGAGGTCTACATCGGGGAGACAGGGAAGCAGGTCGATGGCTACGCCCTGGTGCAGAACACCATCGGCAAACACAAGCCCATGACTTATATGGTCGGAGTCGACACACACGGCCGCGTCTCGAACGTAGAATTGCTCGTCTTTCGCGAGGCACGTGGCAGCGAAGTCCGCACCAAACGGTTCAACGTACAGTATGAGGGGAAAACGGTCCTCGATCCAGTCCGCATCAATAAAGACATCATCAACATCAGCGGCGCCACCATGTCGGTACGATCGCTCAGCGCCGGCGTCAAGCGCGTGCTTGTCCTCGTCGATGAGTTCTATTTGAAACCGGCAGGGCTCGGTAGCGACACGGTGGCTGCAAGGAAATCAGAGAAGGGGATCTTCGGCTCCATCTTCGGAAACTAACAGGAGCCAACCTTCTCAACCATGCGCAACTTCAACACTCGCTTCCGTCTCCGCGACTCAGATCGGCACATCCGGCTGGTCTACACCTTCTTTCTCCTCTTGATGCTGGCCGGCTTTACCTTTTCATTTTTCTGGGCCCACAGCATGACAGGGCTGTCGCCGCAAGGGATCGCCAGTCACTACCGGGGATCGGATGCCACATTCGGCGAACCGATGTCGTTCAGAGAGCTGGCAGAAATCACCCACTTTCACCTCTTTACGATGCCGGTCGTGTTTATGATTCTGGTGCATGTGCTCTATCTCACCAGTGCCAGCAACCGGCTGAAAGTCGTCACGACCTGGATCTCGTTCGGTGGAGTGATGCTGGACCTGGTGTCTCCCTGGCTCATCAGCTACATCTCACCCATGTTCGTGCTCACCATGCTGACGGGCGATACCCTCATGACGGTGGGTTTTCTCATCATGATGGTCAATCCCTCTCTACGAGATGTGGATCTTGAACCAGCCGCTGATGGCAGGAAAGCACGGGAAGGAAGAATGACCTAACGGCGCCCCGACGCTCGACACAATCTGCGGCCAGAGGTTTTTCACCCAGAGCCCAAGATCACGCGATGTGGTCTTGGGCTTTGCTTTTTTCGGAGAAATGTACGATGCATCCACATATCTCTGAACAGGTTCACCCTGGGATCATCACGATGCAGGCCATGCTCAGGAAGATCGATTGCCTCCGACTTCCTCTCGCATCACGCCGTGACGTCGAAAGCATCCTCGTGCGCCAGGTCGGCAGGGAAATCGATCGCGCGCTCCCCTGGCAGGCCGGTCACGGCCGCCGCACGGCTGCGATCTCGTTGTTGATCGGACAAGCGGTCGGCATGACTCACAGGCGAGTTGCACGATCTGAAACTCGCCGCCTTCCTCCATGACATCGGGCTCTTGATGCTTCCTCACGACCTGACCAACATCGAATGAACCGGCTCGACCGAGACTCCTATGTCACCGTGCAGAATCATCCTCGGCTTGGCGCCTCGCTACTCGAGCCGTTCTTCTTTCTCCAAGAGGCTACCGTCCTCATCGCTCACCATCACGAACGATGGGACGGATCGGGTTATCCATATGGCATCAGAGGACGATTCATCCCTCTTGGATCAAGAATCCTCTCGATTGCCGACGCCTTCGACGCAATCCGCATCCCCGAAGTCTCGCAACCGTGTCGTGCGAAACACGATCGCACTCAGAATTCTCCGAGTCGCAGCCGGCACCCAATTTGACCCGGAGTTAGTCGAAACATTGCATCTGTTCCAGGAGTCTATTCCAGGCTCCGAACATATCGACCCAACAATGAGAAACTGTTTTGATTCACAATAGAAGTACTGGAGATTTCACCATGTTTCCTTTATCACCGTCGCACACGGTCCTCGCTCAAGTCGTCGGAAGTCATCTTGGATCTTCATCGCTCTTCTCCTCGTTGGATGTGGATGCGGCACCAGCGGTAGTAGCTCCACCGGCTTCAGTCGCAGCCACAGGCACACCTGGAGCCGAAGCCTACGTTGGCGAACGACTGTTCGTCGAAACACGCTTTGCCCAAGCTTTCAAGGCATATCTCGATCCGGGCGGCAACGTAAATGATCACGCTCCCGTCGGCGATCCGGTCATGGATACAGTGTGAAACAACGCCCCGTGGCACTCCACCAGGTGCTCCCAGGTCCATTCGCAGGGCATGTCCATGAATTGTCGAGCCTGCCACATTGTTGACGAGCAGGTGGGAGTTCCAGGCGGAGGGATGCGTACCTATACGGACTTCGCGCGTCCGCAGTCCAATTCCTGCCCGTGCCGACGGCAAGACGCACCGCGCCACGCAACTCTCCGCCGCTGGTGAATGCCTCGCTCGATCGGCCAGGTGGAGCTCTATTCCACTTTGATGGAGAATTTTCAACCGTGGAAGACTTAACGTCGGGACCTTCACCGGTCGGAATTTCGGCTGGTTACCGGGGCAAAAGAGCGGAAGCGATTGCGCACATCGCGCGGGTCATGCGGGACGACGATGGAAGCGGGGTGATCGCCCAGCAATTCGACGGACTTCCGTATCGCTTGCTCTTTACAGGATCCAATCCCAACATTCCCGACGAACTCCGCCTGACACCGGAATTTCGTGTGCTCATCGGTTCAGGCACCGACCAGGAGATCTTCGACGCAGTCGTCAAAGTGGTCGCCGCCTATGTGAAACAACTTCAGTTCTCGCAGAGCGACGACGCCGGCAATCTTATTCGCTCACCATTCGACGTGTTTTTGAGTCGCAACGGCCTCCCACAGCAGCCGAACAGTGGCGAAACTCCGCTCGATTACAGCCGCCGCCTCTGCACGCTCGTGAACGGACTTGGCTAGCCCTCAGTTCGTGACGTCTAATCCCAATCGAGAAAACGGCCTATTCCAATTCCACACTCAACCATTCGTGTTTGGAGCCCAAGAGTTAGCAGGTCTTGAAGATCTTTCTTACAGAGCCATCGGCTATCCCACCCACCGCACCGGAGATGAGCTCGCGGGTAAGATCGGCAATTGCCTCGCCTGCCATGCGGCACCGAAATTTCACGGACTTCAAGCTGCACAATACCGGAATTGCGCAAAGGGAATACGATGGCGTTCAGGTGGCAACGGATCATTCGCAGCGCTCACGATTCCGACCTTGCCACTCGCAACGGGAACTACAATGCATTCCTGCCTGCCACCGAAGATCCACCCCGACGCAACGGAACGATTCCGATCCGATTCCCGTTCTCGCCGATCCTACCTTGACCGATCTTGGCGTCTGGAACATCTTCGCCAATCCAGATATGCCGAACCCGCAAGCGAAGATCCGAGCCATCTTGTGCGATGACCAAGTGCCGTGCCTGCTTTCCGATGCGGCATCTACTGGATCGGGCCATCGCGAGATTCAAAACCCCGGGCCTTCGTGATTTGAGCCATTCCGCTCCCTATATGCATAACGGTCAGTTCGCCACGTTGGACGACATTATCAGTTTTTATCATCGGAGTCTCGAATCAAGCCCGCGCGGGAACGCTGCGCAATGGCGCGTTGCAACTTCAAGGAATCGCCCTCACAGCTGGCGACGTCGCATCGCTTGTGGCGTTCCTCAAATCGCTGAACGAGGACTATCAATAGGAGAAATAAACAAAAGCGAGGGCAACAGTCCGGGCCTGATCACGCCAACTCCGGAGTGGGGAAGCCTACCCCCCACTCCTTGGCGTGGACCATCTCTTCCACCTAGGGCCTTTCCCGCCTTTCTTTCCAGAGATAAGCACTGGACTAGACGAATGTGGGATATATGGTGGGGACGCTTTACGACTCTTTCTTAATCTGTTCCGCCAGGTAGTTTTCCAACCCGATCTGCTTGATAGTTTCCATCTGCGTCTCGATCCAATCAATATGTTGATCCACGTCTTTAGCCATATCCTCGAGCATGTGCCGCGTGGTGAAATCGGTCACCTTCGTGCAATGCACCACGCCATCGCTTAACAAGGTGAGCATTTCTTGTTCGGTTTTTAAATCCAGCTTGAGTTGCTCAGGAACAGTTTCTCCTACCTGCACAGCATTCATGCGTTGCACGTTCGGCACACCATCCAGATAGAGAATATGGCCGATGAGTTCGTCGGCGTCTTTCATTTCATCGATGCTGCGCTCCCGCACTTTGTGATGGAGCCGCTCATAGCCCCAGTTCTCGCACATCTTGGCATGCACGAAGTACTGATTGATCGCCGTCAGATCAGCAGTCAGGATCTTGTTCAGAATATTGATGACTCCATCTTTGGCTTTCATACGTATCCTCCCTTCCTATAGTCGGCAGGCCCTCAAGATCAGGGCCTCAATGTGGGTCATTCGTGCAGTAACCTCCATCACGAAACCTCGGTTCATTATCAACGCCCTCCCACCGGTGAGTCAACCGAGCGAGCACCAGGCTCAGCGCCGATGACATACGATCTCAGTGTTGAATTGAATCGAGAAACGAAGGAGAGAGGGGCGAGAGAAAATGGACTGACCGCAGACGCAGTGAAGGACTCTTATCCTGCTTCGCGGTAGCCGCACTCTTCGCTACGGCATTGGACACTGCGGCCGACTTGTTTGCTGACTTTCTCGATGAGAAATGGGGCACTGCAGGTTGGGCAGGTCTTGTTGATCGGGCGATCCCACAAGGCATATTCGCACGCCGGATACTTACTGCAGGCAAAGAACGAACGCCCCTTTCTGGTGCGCTTCTGGACAAGATCGCCGCCACAGCCTGGCTGGGGGCACTTCACTCCCAACGAGAGCGGCTTGGTGGTCTTGCACTCCGGATAGGCGGAGCAGGCGATGAACTTTCCAAACCGCCCGGTCTTCACCACCATCGGACTGCTGCACTTCTCGCACTTCTCATCTGTCGTCAACTCAATCTTCGGAACAATTTTAATGGTGCCATCCTCAAGCTTCTCAAAATTCTGCGTGTTCTTGCAGGGAGGCTTGTCCTTGTACGCGGGACAGGCGAGGAATTTACCGTTGCGTCCCCATTTAATCTCCATCATTCGGCCGCACTTCTCGCAGGGAATATCCGTCGGTGGTTCCACCGTGTCCTTAGGGCCAGGAATCGTCTTCGCCTTCTCCAGATCCGTCGCGAAAGTCCCATAAAACTCGCGCACCGCTGTTACCCACGGCTTGTTGCCTTCTTCGACTTCGTCCAACTCCAGTTCCATATGCGAAGTGAAATCGACGTTGATCAGGTCCGGGAATCCCTTCATGAGGAAATCGTTCACGGTTCGCCCGGTTTCGGTAGGAGCGAAACGCCCATCCGCCTTCTCGGCATATTTTCGATCTTGAATCGTCGAAATGATGCTCGCATAGGTGGAGGGCCGGCCGATGCCTTTTTCTTCCAATTCCTTGATCAGCAAGGCTTCGTTATACCGAGGCGGAGGCTGGGTGAAGTGTTGTTTTGAGAGCACGCCGGGAACCGTCTGTTCCTCCTGGAATACGAGCTGCAGCTTCTCTCCTTCGCTGAGCAGCGGCAACTGGCGCTCGGCCTCGTCCTCGACCTCCTGCTCGCTCTTTTGCTTCTGCGCGAAGAGCTCCTTGTCGATCCCCTCCATGTAGACAATCGTATGGCCGGGAAACTTCACGACGGTGCCGGTCGATCGGAAAAGAAATTTCTCGTTCGTCTTGACGAGGACTCGACTCCACCCGAGTCACATCGAGGATCGCAGGGACCATCTGCGACGCGATAAACCGGTTCCAGATCAACTGGTACAGCTTATGGACATCCGGCTCTAAGTACTGCCTGATCGACTCAGGATCGCGCGCCGCAGACGTGGGACGAATCGCTTCGTGGGCTTCTTGCGCCGCTTTCTGCGTCTTGTACACGTTCGGCGTGGCGGGCAAGTATTCTGCGCCAAACCGTTCCTGGATCACCTGGCGCGCTTCCGTCATCGCCTCGTTCGAAATGCGCGGGGAATCCGTCCTCATGTAGGTAATGAGACCGGTCTGACCTTCCGCCCCGATTTCGATCCCTTCGTACAGCTTCTGCGCCAGGGTCATCGTTTTCTTCGATGAGAAATGCAGCTTGCGCGCGGCTTCCTGTTGGAGCCGGCTGGTAATGAAGGGCGCGACAGGATTCCGTTTCTTTTCTTTTCGTTCAATCGAGTCAACGACAAACTCTTTCCCTTGAATAGCCGAGACGATGCGCTGCGCATCGGTCTCTGTCGCAATCGACAGCATCCTGTCCATTGATGCTGTGCAGCTTGGCTTCGAACGGAGGGGGATTGGTCCCGGACAGCATCACCGCAATCGACCAGTACTCTTCCGCGCGAAAGGCTTCTCGTTCCTGCTCACGTTCGCAAATCAATCGCATCGCCACAGACTGGACCCGGCCCATGCTGAGTCCGCGGCGCACCTTGGTCCAGAGCAATTGGCTGCCTTGGTATCCGACAATCCGGTCAAGCACCCGGCGGGCCTGCTGCGCATTCACCAGCTTCATATCGACCTGCCCAGGCGATTGCAGCGCGCGTTTGATGGCCGATTCCGTGATTTCGTTGAAGAGTACCCGAAAGACCTTGCCCTCTGTTCGTTTCTTCTTGGACTTGGATTTGGGTTTGCCGAGCAATTCCTGCTCGAGATGCCACGCGATGGCTTCGCCTTCTCGGTCAGGGTCCGGCGCGAGGAACACCTTGTCGACCTCTTCCGCCTTTTTCTTAATCTCCGCCAAGACCTTCGATTTCCCCTTGATCGTCACATACTGCGGCTCGAAATCGTGTTCCAGGTCAACGCCAAGCTTGCTGGTGGGAAGATCCTTAATATGGCCGACCGAGGCCATGACGGTATAGCCCCGCCCAAGATACTTGCTGATGGTGCGTGCTTTCGTCGGGGACTCGACAATAATGAGTGCTTTGGCCATGAAAACTCCGGTTCGCTACGAAGGGTTGCCTTCTCATCCGTATCAAATAATACAAATCTGTGCAACTGTTCGACGATTACGCCCGAAGGTAGCGTTGCCCCGGCAGCTGTCTGACTCGCTGTCGAAGCTCCAGGGACAAGAGCGACGCCATCACGGTGGACACCGACAACCCTGTGGTGACAATCACGTCGTCCACTGTGAGCGGGTCATACGATAGGACATCATACACCAGCTGTTCCTCTCCGCCCAAATGATCGCCGGGTATGTTCTTCTCGCGAGAAGGCTGCAGCCGCAGGCGCAACGCCTGTTCCAGCTGCGGCAGGACCGCGTCGATGACATCCTGTGCGCGTTCGATCAAGGCCGCGCCTTCTTTGAGCAGTGCGTTCGTCCCACGGCTAGTATCTTCCTTCACAAAACCCGGAACCGCGAAGACCTCTCGGCCCTGCTCAGCAGCCAGTCTCGCGGTAATCAACGATCCGCTGTTGATGGCCGCTTCTGTCACGATCACGCCCAGGGACAACCCGCTGATGATGCGATTCCGTCGAGGAAAGTGATGGCTGTGGGGCGGCGCACCCATCGGAACCTCGGACAGAATCGCCCCCCGCTCCTCGATCTGTCGGCGTAACCGCTCATGTTCCGGCGGATAGGTCCGATCGATCCCGCAGCCCAGCACTGCAATGGTGCGCCCTTGCGCGGCGAGCGCGCCTCGATGAGCCGCCGCATCAACCCCACGCGCAAGCCCACTGACCACCGTCATGCCCGCTCCCGCCAAGTCGTGGCTCAACTCTTCGGTCATGGCACGTCCGGCTGCCGTCGCACGCCGTGCACCCACAATGGCCACCGCCAGCGCATCCTGCTCAGTCAATGCGCCTGTGATGTACAAGAGCGGCGGAGGGTCCGCAATCATCTTCAGTCGCGCGGGATAGGTAGGATCCAACAGGCTCCGGACTTCAATGCGCCCACGCTCGATCGCCTTGAGTTCCCGCTCGATGCTCCGGCAGGCAGGACTATCAGGCCCGCGTCGTATCGCATCCGCCAACTGCGGGCTACATCCACTCTGAATCAACTCATCACGGGAGGCACGCAGGACAGCCTCGGGAGAGTGCCAGGCGCGAACCAACCGAAGCACCGTCAGGTCTCCCACTCCATCGATCGCCCGCAGACGGAGCCAAGACTCTAACACCGGTCTGTGTCATGGGCTGACCGGAGGAAGGACCCGCGACCTCAGCAGAGGAATCCACACCTACAGGCTGGCTGAAAGATTGCATACGCCTTGTCGCACGAGAACCACAATCTTTAGAGCACCGCTAGATCGTACTGTTCCAGATGCAAGTGTTCGTCCGGCATGACGATGATTTTCGCGGCGCACTCGCGCTCCACGGCCTCAAGACCTTGTCGCTCTTCATCTTGCAACAGCCCGACGACCGAGGGATGGGCGCCGATGACGATCCGCTGCGGCTCAGGACTGCTGCCGATCCGGCGGACATCGCGGAATATCTCATAGGCCACCGTGGTCGGAGACTTCGTATAGCCTCGCCCTTCGCAATAGTGACAGGGCTCGGAAAGCGAACGCAGAAGATCCTCTCTCACCCGTTCACGAGAAATCTCGATCAGCCCCAGGTCAGAGATTCTGGACACTCTGGTGCGGGCCTTGTCGGTTGACATCGCATCGAGCAACGCGTGGTACACCTTGTCACGATTCTTCTCTCGCTCCATATCGATGAAATCGACGATGATGATTCCGCCGATCCCGCGCAACTTCATCTGATAGGCCACTTCTTTCGCCGCCTCCAGATTGTTCCGGAGAATGGTCTCCTCCTGATCGCGCTTTCCCACGAACCGTCCGGTGTTGACATCGATGACCGTCATCGCTTCCGTATGATCGATCACGAGATGCCCGCCGGACTTGAGCCAGACTTTGCGGCTGAGGGCCCGCGCCATCTCCTGCTCCACTCCCAGATGATCGAAGAGACTTTCATCTTTGTCGTACAAATGAATGCGCGACGTTTGCTCCGGCGAGAATCGCTGCACGAAGTCTCGGACCGCCTGGTACTCCTCACGCGAGTCGATCCATAACCGATCGACTTTCTTCCCGAAGAGATCGCGCACGACACGGAAACTCAAGCTCAAGTCGGCATGGAGCAACGCCGGCGCCCCCTTCTGTTCACGTTTCGCCAGGATGTCCTGCCAAAGCACGTGCAAGAAGTCGACGTCGGATCGCAGCTCATCTTCCTTGACCCCTTCACTCACCGTGCGGACAATGTATCCGCAGCCCGGCTGCCGCACCCGCTTCATAATGTCCTTGAGTCGAGCCCGCTCCTCGTCACGGGCGATGCGGCGAGACACACCGATATGTTCCACGTTGGGCATGAACACAAGATACCGGCCAGGGAGCGACACATAAGTCGTGACCCGCGAGCCTTTCGTGCCGATAGGACCCTTTGGAAATCTGCACCATGAGCTCCTGCCCTTCACTCAGCAACTGCTCGATTGGCTTGGAGCTTTGGCGCCGGGGCCCCAGCATATCCCCATCCTTATCGGCATCCTTGTCGTCCTCATCCGCATCGACGAGCGTGTCGCCCGGTTCGGAATCCAACGATAAATCCGACACGTGCATAAAGGCCGCCTTCGCGAGACCGATATCCACGAATGCCGCCTGCATGCCAGGCAGCACTTTCGCCACTTTTCCTTTATAAATGTTCCCGACAAAGTCCTTGTGCTTCGCGCGATCCCCGAAGAGATCCGTGACGACTCCGCCGTCCAACACCGCAACGCGAGTTTCCTCGCGTGCGACTGTAATCGCAATTTCTACTCCCATACCGACTCCTTCCATTCAGCAAAACCGTCGCACCGACATGCAGGACGAACGCGGGGAATCCCCAGGTTTCGGCCTCCACTCGACAGCTCATCGGCCCGACGGTTCGCACCCTCAATATAACCTCTTGCCTCGATCTCGATGCATTCGAGACCGTGCGAATGATCCTACTCGCTAAAAGAAACTCAATCGACGGCGTTTGACATTCAAGAGTAGGCCCAGCGACGCCATCGTCATAATTGTCGCACTCCCGCCGTAACTCATGAGCGGGAGGGGAATTCCCACGATGGGGAACATGCCTGCCGTCATGCCGATATTGATCACAACGCAAAAACACAACATGCAGAGGATGCCGACCGCCAGCAACGCTCCGAGCTGATCCTTCGCGCGCGCCACAATTTCCAGCGACAGCCAGATCAACCCGACAAACAACAGCAAGAGAACCAGCACGCCGAGAAATCCCCATTCCTCTGCAAACACCGAAAAGACAAAGTCGGTATGCCCCTCGGGCAAAAACTTCAATTGGCTTTGCGTCCCTCCGTAGAGGCCCTTCCCCGTCAACTCTCCCGCTCCGATGGCAATTCGAGATTGGAGAGCATGATATCCCTTACCCCCAGGATCGTAGACGGGGTCGACAAACGTCATAATGCGCTGCCGCTGATAATCATGCAATGACCCCCACATCATCTCCCAGGCGAAGGGAAACAACATCAACGAAAACAGAAGAATGACACCCACCGCCTTTGACCGCATGCCTACCATCAGCAACATCGCGGCATAGATCGCCAAGAAGCTCAACCCGCTCCCGAGATCTGGCTGCTTCAGAATCAGAAGCAGCCCCGGCAACACCAACAGCCCCGGAAGCACCACTCGTTGGAACCAGCCCACCCGCGGCGCCTGCGAATAGTAGTGCGCCAAGGTCAGAATAAGGACCAGCTTTGCGAATTCCGATGGCTGGAACGCAAAAGGTCCCATCGGAATCCATCGTTGCGCCCCTCGGCTACTCTTGCCTTCAAACAGCACGACGGCTAGTAAGATTAAGATAATCGCATAGGCAGGATACGCCAACCGCGCGATCCGATGATAGTCTGAAAGCCACATGACTAAAAACGCGACCGTGCCGAGCCCAATCCACACGACCTGTTTGGCATAAAACGGGAACGCAACCCCTTGGTCATGCGTTACGCTATAAATCGACAGGACGCCGATCCCCAGGATGGCAAAGATCAGACCGATAAAACGCAAATCGAAATTGTCGAAGCCTCGGCTCATGAATACCCGGTCGATCATCTTATTCCCTGTCCTCCGGCATCCCTTACCCGTGCAACGGCATCATCCTTCACGCGGAAGGAGCAGGGGAATTCAATTTCACATAGGTCTCGATCAGTTCTTTGGCGAGAGGCGCCGAGGCAGAACCCCCATGGCCCATATGTTCACCCAGCACCGCAACGGCGATGGTGGGCGCTTCAACCGGAGCGAAGGCCACAAACCAGGCATGATCGCGGAATTTCTTCGGAATATCTTTCTCGGGACCGGTGCGCAAGGCCGTCATCTGTGCTGTGCCGGTCTTCCCGGCGATCGTCACCAGCGCCGACTGCGCCCGCGTGCCCGTCCCCTCTTTGACCACCCCCGCCAGCGCCTCTTTAATCAACGGGTAAGATTCCAGGCCTCAGATTCAATGTGCGCTTGGGAACCGCAGTCCGTTGTTGCAGTTCTCCGGTCGCTCGATCCATCACAGCCTGGACCAATCGCGGACGGAACATGACGCCGTCGTTTGCGACGGTGCCGATTAAGCTCGCCATCTGCAGCGGGGTCACATTTACGTAGCCTTGTCCGATTGATGCCGAGATCGTTTCGCCTGGCAGCCAGGACTCGTTCTTAGCCTTCCGTTTCCATGCCTCGGAAGGCACGATCCCAACCCGTTCAGACGGCAGCTCAATCCCCGTCTCCTCTCCCAACCCAAACTGATGGGCAAAGGAGGCTATCGTCTCGATCCCCATCCGCTGCCCAACGGTGTAGAAATAGACGTCGCACGATTGCACGAGCGCGTGCCGGAGATCTACCGAACCATGCCCGCCGGCTTTCCAGTCATGATACAGGCGGCGACCGAACTGATATCCTCCATTACAGTAGATGGATGTCGACGGCGTCACAGTCTTGGTTTCCAACGCTGCGGCGGCCATCATCACTTTAAAGACTGAACCAGGCGGGTACTGCCCTTGCGAGGCTCGATTGTTCAAGGGGCGCCCCTCGTCTTGCACGATCTCGGCCCATTGTTTCGGTGTAAGCTCCCGCGAGAGAACGTTCGGATCGAAGCCTGGACGGCTGGCCATGGCAAGCACGTCCCCTGTCCTCGGATCGAGGGCGACAATCGCGCCCGTTTCCTCCCCCAACAAGTTTTCGGCCACTTTTTGCAGCCGCGTATCGATCGTGAGGTACAAATCGTCTCCGGCATGGGGCTGCTCCACAACCACGGTTCGTTTCTCATGACCCACCGCATCAACTTCTATGCTCTTCTGCCCGGCCTGACCACGCACGAGCCGATCGAAAAACTTCTCCACGCCATATTGCCCGACAATGCTACCCTGGTGCAGGTCGGCAAATTCAGGTTTCTCTAACTGCTCGGGCGACACTTCCCCGACATAACCCAATAGATGTGAGGCCGTCACTCCGCCGGGATAGTTCCGTTGCGATTCGACTTGCACCATCACTCCGGGCAAGTCCAGACGGTGAGACTCGATCAACGTCGCTTCTCGAAGGGTTAAACGATCTTTCACCTTGCGCGGCAGTTGTTTACTGCCGCGAGCCGTGAGCTTCTTCCTTACAAGCGCCTCATCTAGACCCCAGGAGCGTGCTGAGCTGATCGATGAGCAGGTCACGATCTTTGACGTCTTCAAGCGAAACATAGAGCGTGAAGCTGGGGACATTATTCGCCAACAAGACCCCGTTGCGATCGTAGATGAGTCCTCGAGCCGGCTCCATGATGACAGAACGCGTCCGATTATTCTCCGAGAGATCGCGGTAGTAGGGGCCCTCACGAATCTGCAAGTTCCAGAGCTGCAGCCCCAGTAACGCCACGACGAGCAACAAGCCGACGCGGAGAATGATCAGTCGGCGTTGGAGCTCCCCAAGTTCAGAATCGTGCAGACCAGCTGTTGCCATGCGTCACAATCAACATTCCGCCACGCCCACTCCAGACCTGCTATTCGGTCCTCAGGCGGGTAAGATTAAATCTTCGAGAGAGTAGCCAATAGAATCCCGCCGCTATCACCCCGTCGAAACAAGCCTGTGGAAAGACAATGGACTCGACCATCCACCACATCTGAGACATGTCGAAATGCTTGAAATTCATCGCGGCAAACAGCCCGCTCGCCATAGATGCCAGCAGTATCCCTACCCCCAGTGAGATCGAGGTCACCTGCGACACCTGCCGCCCCAGGAATCCTGCCAAGAGGCCAACGCCCCCATTCGTGAAAAGGCTCAACCACAATTCGCCGGCCGAGAACAGACTCAGGACCCATCCGATCGCGAGTCCCACGAGAAGGCCTTCCAGTTCACCGGCAAAAAGCCCGACAAGCGCGGCAGCCACAAGCCCCAAATCCGGCTTGATATTCCACACGCTCAGATGTGGGAGCAGCGTCGTCTGCAATGGGACAAGCAGCAGCACGAGAATCAAATAGAAAATGAATTTCATGGTGCTGGTTTCTCGATCAGATCTGCTCCCACCCCGGCCTTCGTGGATTGTCCATACGACTTCTGAATCACCAACACTTCCTCCACACGACCGACATCGACTTCCGGCATGAGTTCGGCAGACTGGAAGAGGGCGCCTTCCTGTTTATCGATGCGCGTGATCGTGCCGATCACGAGCCCTCGGGGGAAATCTCCAATAAGGCCCGAGGTCACGACCCGATCACCATCTCGAAGCGTCGACAGCAACGGAATATACTTCATCTGGGCCAGCCCTTGTTGAGTCCCTTCCACAATGCCTTCATCTCTCGTCCGCTGGATGAGACCAGCGATGGCGTTGTTCGGATCAGTCACCAAGAGCACCACCGAGGATGCCCCTGTCGTTTTTACGATGCGCCCGACGACACCGGCGGGCGTGACCACTCCCATATCCAGCTTGATTCCGTCACTCTCTCCCTTATTGAGAATAAGGGCACGATACCGATTCGTGGCATCACGCCCGATAACTTGGGCGGCTATCATCGTGGGGAGCGCCTGCTCCTTAAAATGCAGCAAGGCCGTCAATCGTTCTGTCGCGGCGGCTGATTCGCGCAACTGGCTATGTTGTCCGCGCAGCCATTCAATTTCTTTCCGTAGTTGCTGATTCTCTTCCCGCACCCCTTGCAACGCCACGTACTGCTCCCAACGATCGGCAATGCCGGCATCGATGGATGCAATGGTTTCGAGCGGAATACGCACAACGTATCCTACCGGTCCACCCAGATACTGCGAGAGTCCTTGGATTTGATTGGGAAACAGAAAAAGGGCTACCAGCAGGAGGGCAAAGCAGGCAAGCGCAATACGTCTGGCACCGTAGGGAGAACTAGAATGAGCCATCCACATAAGGGAATTAGGGATGGAACCTTATCGGTAGGTATTGGCCTGGGACATCACCGACACTTTGGCGAGCAGATCCAACTCATCGAGGATTTTCCCGACCCCCAAGACTACAGAAGTCAGGGGATCGTCCACGGTGATGATCGGCAGATTCGTCTCCTCCCGAAAGCGCGTATCCATGCCCTTCAGCAAAGAGCCCCCGCCCGTGAGTACGACGCCACGATCGATAATGTCGCCCGCCAACTCAGGCGGGGTATTCTCCAGTGCCACTTTAATCGCATTGACGATTGTTCCGATCGGTTCCTGTAGCGCTTCCCGGACTTCTGCGTCATCTATCACCAACGTGCGAGGAATGCCGGAAATCAAGTCGCGCCCCTTGATCATCATGGTCTTGCGTTCCTCAAAGGGATAGGCGGATCCGATTTCGAACTTGATCCGCTCCGCCATATGTTCACCGATGAGGAGGTTATACTTCTTCTTGATGTAATTCATGATCGCATCGTCCATGCGATCGCCCGCGACCTTGACGGACTCGCTATAGACGATTCCGCCGAGCGAAATGACGGCGATATCGGTCGTGCCGCCGCCGATATCGACCACCATGTTGCCCGAGGGTTCAGTGATCGGAAGACCGGCGCCGATGGCTGCGGCCACCGGTTCTTCGATCAGATACACTTCGCGAGCGCCGGCTAACTCTGCCGAGTCTCGGACTGCCCGCTGCTCCACCTGCGTAATGCGCGACGGCACACCGATGATGATGCGAGGACGCACGAACGCGCTACGGTTGTGCGCTTTCTGAATGAACCGCTTCAGCATCTGTTCTGCCATTTCGAAGTCGGCGATCACGCCTTCTTTCATAGGCCGCACCGCAATAATGTTGCCCGGCGTACGTCCCAACATTCTTTTCGCTTCCGTGCCGACTGCGAGCACTCGTTCGGTCTTTTTCTCAACTGCCACGACCGAGGGTTCGTTGAGCACGATCCCTTTCCCATGCACATACACGAGGGTCGACGCCGTCCCCAGGTCAATGGCCAGGTCGTTCGAGAACCATCCGAAGATATCACTCCCAAAGCCCACGATTGCTCTCCCTTCCCCTCAAGACTCCGACAGCGCGCTCAGTCAGGCGGCGCCAGACGACCTACATCCAACACCTGGGTACCCGCCACCTCGTCACCAAGACGCCGCCCCTGTACGTTCCCAAGAATCAATACCGCTTCAAACGCAATGATTGCTGCCGACACAAGCCACCCCACATACGGAACAGCGAAGGCTACCTGAGCGACCGCGAAAGGCAGATTGCGGATAATGGACTCCCGAAACCCTGCTGCTTCGCGCCGATCTGGAAGCACCGTCTGAAGACCGATCAACCGTTTACCGATGCTGCGCCCACCGGCAAATCCATCAGCAATCAGTATATACGCCAATCCTCCAAGAAAACCTACCGGCACGAATCAATTGACCGGCTGCCGCGACGATCAACAGATCGATCAGCTTGGCGATACCACGGTTCAGGACCTGCGCCTTGGGATAAATCCCGGCACCGATTGAATGAACCCCGCTGACCTCCTCCGCCAAGGGATCTCCTTGCAATTGGTGGCAAAGTATAACAAATCGAACTACCTAGCACAAACAAAGACCATTCTTCTGCAGATCAAGCATTGTGAGTGATATTTCTCGTCTTCACGACCAGACAATTCTACTCGATCGTGAGATCAAAGTTTAGAGAAAAGGTCGTCTCTTGCCTTTGCACAGATCCCTGAGTAGAATCCACGCATACGAACTTTCCGAGGGGTTGTCATGCTCAAATTGATGCGCGAATCGTCGCATAGCTATCCGTGGCTCCTCAAGTCCATCATGGGGATCATCGCCATCGCCTTCGTCATCACCATGGGCTGGTGGGGGTTCGGCGAACAGACCGGCGCCGTGGTCGCCTCAGTCGGAGATCTCACCGTGTCCCGCGATGAGTTCCGACGCGCCTATGAGAATACCTATCGCTTCTATAAGGACAAAGTCCCTGGAGAATTCAAAGACGAAACGATCAAGCAATTAGTGGTGGATCAACTCATCGACAATCGGACCTGGCTCATCGCGGCAAAAAACATGGGCCTCACCGTGGCTGACGACGACCTGCGCGAAGTCATCATGCAGATCCCGGATTTTCAAAAGAACGGCACATTCGATCCGGAGGTCTACCAACGGCTCCTGGCAGCGAATCATCTGACGCCCGCGATATTCGAAGCGATGGAAGCGAAAGAAGTACTGAGCAACAAAGCCCGGATGATCATCCGCGACGCCGTGGCCCTTACCCCTGCTGAGCTTGCCGAGGCACAAGCCCTCACGCTACGGCAAACGGAATCAGATCCTGCAAAGTCTGCCGCAGCGAGGGACCGTGCCGTACAGGACGTCCTCTTTCAAAAGCAGCAACGCGCGCTGATGGCCTACACTGAATCGCTCAAAACGACCATCCCCATCAAGATCAACCGCGAGCTGCTGTAGCTCAATTCGTCGAACGTCATCAAGTCCTCACGCCTACAGTCAGAGAATGGTCAGAACTTTGACTTGAAGTTGTGATGGCATCGAGCCTGACTACAGAATCAACATCGCATCACCATAGCTGTAGAAGCGGTACCGCTCGCGAACCGCCTCTGCATAGGCCTGTCGAAGAAATTCTGTCCCGGCCAATGCGGAGACCAGCATCAGCAATGTGGTCCGTGGCAAGTGAAAGTTCGTGAGGAGGGCATCGACTACCTTGAACGGAAACCCTGGCGTCATAAACAAATCCGTCTCTCCACGATAGGGTCGGATCTGGCCGTCTGCGCGAGCCGTAGTTTCGAGCGCGCGTACGACCGTGGTCCCGACAGCGACGATTCGTCTCCCTGTCACTCGCGCCTGCTCGATGGCACGCACCGCCTCTGCTCCGACCTCAATCCATTCTGCGCCCATCCTATGGTCTTCGATCTGATCGACCGTCACCGGTTTGAACGTCCCGACACCGACATGAAGCGTGACGGTCGTGAGACCGATCCCTCGCTGTTGCAACCGTGCCAGCAGCTCCGGTGTGAAATGGAGCCCGGCGGTCGGCGCCGCAATAGCGCCCTCATGCTTGGCGAACAGGGTTTGGTACCATTCTCGATCTTGGTCGGTCGGCGCCCGTTTCATGTAGGGCGGAAGTGGCATTCGACCATATTGCCGCAGCCATTCAGACAACGGAATCGGACTCTCGACCCGAACCGTCGTTCTGGTCGCGCCACGCTCGACCACCACAGCAACAGCCTCTGCACCCATCTCAATAATCTGTCCAGGCCGAAACGTTCCCTTGATCAGCACTTCCCAGATCGCATTGCCAAGATCCTTCACGAAGAGGATCTCGACTTCCGCGCCGGAAGGACGCTTCCGTCCAGCCACGCGTGCGGCCAACACCTTCGTATTGTTGACCACGAGGAGATCCCCGGGCTGAAGAAGATCAGCCAACTCGTCGACTCGGCGATGGGCGAGTGAACGGTCGAACCGCTGCAGAACGAGCAGCCTGGCGTGATCGCGCGGGAGGCTTGGGTGAACGGCAATCAGCGAGGAATCGAACGGAAAGTCGAATTCTGAGAGCTGCATCAGGAAGATGGCGGGATCGGAGCTTTAGTCAGCATCATATTCTGCAGTTCGGTGCCTGGATAATAATACCGAAGAATCGTGGAGAAGGGATAGCCCAACTCAGCCAGTTCTTTCGCCCCCCACTGGCACATGCCAACAGCGTGGCCTGCGCCGAAGCCGGAAAGTATCACATCTCGGCCGATAGATTCGATGGCAAACTGAGTGCTGGGGATGATGGTGTAGCCGACCGCTTTCCGCAACTCTTCGCCGCGAAGAACCAATTCTCCACCAGAGTGGAGAACACGCAACTTCGCGACTCGCCCCCCGCGGCTGAACGACAAGGGCGTCATCGTCGCGATCGTCCCAACGGAAAACCCCTGCTGCCGCAAATTCTGCTCGAGTGTGTCGATTTTGAAGGAAGACTTCCATTGATAGTAGGGCGACATAAGGTCGAAGGGGCACTCCACACCCTTGAGATAGGGATAGTCTTTCGACCACACATTCATGGCATCTTCCGTCAAGCCGGCAGCCGTCGATGAGAATGCTGCGTAGATCGGCGCATCCTGATAGGTCACGACCAGCCCGCGCGTATCTTCGACAGCGCGCAGAATCCCGGCATCGATCCCCTGCTTCCCGCGATAGACCTGGTCTTGCACCGTAGCCGCCACGTCGTACTCCCGCGTAGCACTCAACATCTGCTGATAGAGCGCATAGGTCCGGGCCGCGACCGCCTGCGCTTTCAACATCTCCGGATGCCAGGTTGAACTGACCTCGGCGGGAACCACCCCTTTGACGTACTCTTCAAGATCCACCCGATTAATGACCAGAAACCCATTGCCTCTTCGCACGAGATGGACAAGGCCGCTCACCGAGATCTCTGTGCCGGAGTCGCCCGATGACATCGCCGCCCCGTTGGGCTTCCGAGCGAGCCGTGGGAAAGTCAGCGTGAGGCCTTGCTCTCCGCCATGCAGCGTCAACTGCTCCGTCTGCATGCGGACGCCATTCAGCAGAAACCCCGTCTCCAGCGGCTGCGACCTGGACCGGCGCGCGCAGAGCCTGACCACGGCCTTTTGCATCCGTCACCCACAACGGACTGTCTGCACGGATATCGAGCCGTAGCACGTCGGCCGACAGCAGAACTCGGATCGACTCGGCTGCCTCGACTCCCGAGGACAGCGCTGAAAAAGCATGCTCCCGCCACGATGGCTCGATACACGCTACCCCTCAATTGCTTCATCGGCGAATGATCCATGTTATTAAATAGAATACCAGACTCAGGATGACGCTGAGGAGCAGGCTGGTTGCGAGGGGAAATGAGAAACTGAAGTTATCTCGTCGAATGGAGATGTCGCCAGGAAGCTTGCCGAACCATCCCAGGAGATTCCCGATTCCTGGAACGCGGTCTGCGATCAGCAGCAATAGGCCGACCAACACCACGCACAGCCCAACTCCGATGAAGACTTTGCCAAGATTTCCCCACTCAGCCATCAGCCTTGAACTAAATGTTCTGCGATTTGTACCGCATTGAGCGCGGCCCCCTTGCGTAGATTATCCGCTACCACCCACAGATTGAGACCGTTGGCGATCGACTCATCTTCACGAACGCGGCCGACATAGACCTCATCTTTCCCGGCAACCTCCAACGGCATGGGATAAATCTTATGTGCCGGATCGTCATAGAGCAGCACACCAGGCGCAGTGGAGAGAATGGCGCGGGCTTCGTTGGCCGATAACTTCCGCTCAGTCTCAATGTTGACGGCTTCCGAATGTCCAACATACACCGGGACCCGCACCGTCGTCGCCGTCACATGAATCGACTGGTCGCCCATGATCTTTCTGGTCTCATGGACCATCTTCATCTCTTCCTTCGTATACCCTGACGGCAGGAAATCGTCGATCTGAGGCAAGCAATTGAAGGCGATCTGATAGGGATAGACCTTGGGACTCGCCGGCTTGAAGCTCAGCAGATCCTGGCATTCCGCCATCAATTCATCCATAGCGTCTTTCCCCGTGCCGGAGACCGATTGAAAGGTCGTGACGACAATCCGCTTGATCCTGGCCTCATCATGCAGGGGTTTCAGCGCCACGACCATTTGAATCGTGGAACAATTCGGATTGGCGATGATGCCCTTGTGCCGTTGAATGTCGTGCGCGTTCACCTCCGGCACCACGAGCGGCACTTCAGGAGTCATCCTCCAGGCGGCACTATTATCGATCACCACCGCACCGGCCTTCACTGCGATCGGAGCAAACTCTCGACTGAGATCCGCCCCGGCAGAAAAAAGCGCGATGTCCACACCGGCAAACGAGTCCTTCGTCAAAACCTCAACGGACACCTCGTTCCCTTCAAATGTCACCGTACCGCCGGCCGAACGAGTCGATGCGAGCGGCACCAGGCGTGCGACGGGAAACTTTCGCTCCTCGAGCACCTCGATCATTTCTGTGCCGACCGCCCCGGTCGCACCGACGACCGCCACGACATACCCTGATTTCTTTTTCAACATGAGCCTCGATCCTACCTACAGCGCGATCTCGCGAATGCGATGATTGAATGTATCGGCCACGAGCAAATGCCCCGCGCGATCCATCACGATTCCAAACGGATAACTCAAGCCGGCTTCGAGGGCCGCGCCCCCGTCGCCTCCGTAGTTGGCCACACCAACACCGGCAATACGCTCAATACGCCCGGTGAATCGGTCCCATCGCCGCACCAGATGGTTGTCCGAATCGGTAACGTAGAGATTCCCCTCTTCATCCAAGGTAATCCCCGATGGCCGAGAGAGACTGCTGCTGGGTGGTTCCTCCGGTCCCTGGTACCGATACTCACCGCCGTCGCCTACCACAGTTCGTATGAGACCAGTGACAGGATCGACAGCACGAATCCTTCCGTTGAAGCTATCGGCAATAAACAGCGTCCCATCTGACGCAAGCGCCAATCCGCTGGGGCCGGCCAGACCGGTTTCTGTCGCAGCCACCTCGTCTCCATTGTACACAGCCGTTCCTGTCCCAGCGACCGTACAAATCACTCCGGTGGCCAAATCCAACGCCCTCACGCGGTTGTTACTCTGGTCGGCAATATAGAGGACGCCCCTGTCGCTCAACGCCAAAGCTGCCGGTTCGTTCAACCCAGCCTCCACGGCCAATCCCCCGTCACCAAAGCACCGAGGACGGCCCAGGCCTGCGACTGTCGTAATCACCCCTGTCTCCGCATCCACACGCCGCACCCGATGGTTCAGCGTGTCTGCAATGTACAGATGCCCTGCCTGATCAACCACCACCGCTGTCGGAAAATTCAACAGGGCTTGCTCGGCAGGACCTCCGTCGCCACTGAAGCGTGTGACCGGCGCTGTACCGGTCGCAACGTACCGCACAGTCCCACTCAGGTCAGTTTGCTGGGTAACGGCGTGTAAATTGACGGTGCTGCTTTCGGCAAAAGGATCGTCATCCGCTCCCTCAGCCACCGGAGCAGAGAAGACGGTCTTCGCGCCTGATTCAATCCTCTGAATGCGGCCCGCTACCGTCTTAATGCATTGGGTCTTCATGTCGATCTTTCGAACGACGTGGTTCTCAGAGTCAGCGATGAAGAGGTTACCCTCTGCATCGAGAGTGAGACTCTTCGGCTCATTCAGACAAGCTGCACAGGCCACAGCTCCATCACCAGACCAGCCTGAATCTCCGGTACCAGCAACGGTCTGGATCAATCCAGCTTTAAGATCTGCCTTCATCTGCATCAAAAGTCTCGTCTAGTTCAGATTTCGCAGGATGGCCTCGCCCATTTCTGTTGTACTGACCAGGCGAGTACCAGGACTGTGAATGTCTTTCGTGCGATAGCCGAGATCGAGGGTTTTCACGATCGCCTGCTCGATGGCTGCTGCTTCCTTATCCAACTTAAACCCATAGGACAGCATCATGGCCGCAGACGCAATCGTTGCAATAGGATTCGCCACATTCTTCCCGGCAATGTCCGGCGCGCTGCCGTGTATCGGCTCGAACAGTCCGACCTGCGCTCCAATACTGGCCGACGGCAACATGCCAATCGACCCAGTCAACATTGCGGCTTCGTCGCTCAGAATGTCACCAAATATATTGTTGCAGAGCATCACATCGAACTGCCGCGGGTTACGCACGAGTTGCATTGCTGCATTGTCGACGTAGATATGGCTCAACTCCACGTCCGGATAGCCTTTGTGGACGTCTCGTGACCACACGACGCCACAGCTCGGATGACTCCAGCACGTTCGCTTTGTCAACGGACATCACTTTCTTTCGGCGCTTTCTTGCCGCTTCGAACGCCACTTTCGCAATACGTTGGATTTCTTCAGTGGTATAGACCTCGGTATTGATACCTCGTTCGCTCCCGTTCGGCAGCTTCTCTATCCCTTTTGGTTTCCCGAAATAGATGCCGCCAGTCAGTTCACGAATGACGAGGATGTCGATCCCGTCAATCACCTCGCGTTTCAGCGTGGAGGCATCGGCCAACATCGGATACAGCTTCGCCGGACGTAAATTCGCATAGAGGCCCAGATGCTCGCGCAATCCCAACAGTGCGCGCTCTGGACGCAAGCTATACTCAAGCCCCTCCCACTTCGGACCACCTACCGCGCCAAGCAAGACGGCATCACTCTGTTTAGCCAGGGTCAGCGTCTCTTGCGGGAGCGGGACACCCACTTTGTCGATGGCCTGACCTCCGACATCACCGGACAGAAACTCGAACGTGTGCCCGAACTTCTCGGCCACAGCCTTCAGCACCTTCACGGCCTCAGGGACGATCTCCCGACCCACTCCATCACCGGCTAGTACGGCAATCTTCGCCTTCACAGACTACTCTCCCTCTTTATGAGTGATGAACGCACAAGTCACTACTCCAGGACTTCCTCATCTTCTGGCCGCCATGCGGGATCGACCAGGCAAAGAAACTCCATAGCGGTGGATCCACGATTTTCCAGAGACTGCTTTCCTCCTGGAGGCACATAGACGACAGAGCCTGGTTCCACCGCGACGACAGAGTCGTCTACGGTCAGTCGTCCCCGACCGGCGATAATGTAGTAGACCTCTGAGGACGTCAGCCTGTGCCATTTCGACCGAGCGCCGGGAGCTACTGTCCCATGAGCCACACTATACCCAAGCGCAAGCGGGTGTTTCGCCGGATGCAGCAACTCCCGCAGTAGGGTATGGTCACCAGCCAGAAACTCTGGCCGATCTGCCAGGGTGACGTGAACCACAGAGCACCTCACAGCCAATAATATCTTTCCGGCCTCATGCCGTAGCCGTTGACTCTATCGTGGGCACTTTCCCTAAATCAAGTTCACCTTCTGTTCGCCCTGCGCCTGTTTTCCAGCCAAGTACGACAGCTTGTTCAATGCGTTGAGATACGCCCGCGCCGAAGCCATGATGATGTCCGTATCCGCCCCATGGCCCGAGACGGTGCGGCCATCTTCTTGAACCCGGACCGAGACTTCGCCCTGGGCGTCAGTCCCCCCTGTAATCGCCTTCACGACATACATGAGGAGCGTGCTCTTCGTCTGCGTGATTGTCGCAATCGTCCGATAGACCGCGTCCACAGGCCCATCGCCTGTACCAGTCTGCGCAATCGTTTGCCCGTCGATCTCGAGTTCGACCGTGGCGGTCGGTACCTGATCCGTCCCGCTAGCCACGTGGAAGGACTTCAAGGTGATTCGATCGGCCATCTTTACCAACTCTTCGGAAACAATGACCTCAAGATCCTCTTCGTAGATCTCCCTCTTCTGATCGGCCAATTTTTTAAACCGCTCGAATGCATGATTGACCTCTTCGTCCAAGAGCGTATATCCCAACTCCACCAGTCTCTGTCGAAACGCGTGCCGGCCGGAAAGCTTTCCCATGACCATCTTGCTCTCAACCAGTCCGATCGTCTCCGGCCGCATGATTTCATAAGTCGTCTTGTCCTTCAGCAGCCCGTCTTGATGAATACCGGACGTATGGGCAAAGGCGTTGGCCCCGACGATCGCCTTGTTCGGCTGCACCACCATACCGGTGATCTTGCTGACCAATCGGCTGGTCTTCGAAATCTCTTCGGTGCGAATCTTCGTATCTGCTTGATAAAAGTCCTTCCTGGTCCGAAGCCCCATGACAATTTCTTCCAATGCCGTATTTCCCGCCCGCTCGCCGATTCCGTTGATCGTGCACTCGACTTGTCCTGCCCCTTCGAACACCGCCGCCAAACTGTTCCCCACGGCCAGACCCAGGTCATTGTGACAATGGACAGAAATCACCACCTTGGCACTACTGGGCACCTGATCGCGAATGCCACGAATGAGCCGGCCGAACTCTTGTGGCACCGCATAGCCGACCGTATCAGGAATATTGATCGTCCCGGCTCCTGCGGCAATCACCGCCTCGATCACCTCATAGAGGTAGCCTGGATCGGAGCGACTGGCATCCATGGGCGAAAACTCCACATCGTCCACATAGCCCCTCGCCCGTTGCACCATTTCGACCGCGCGCCTCTTCGCCTCCTCGCGCGTCATTCTGAACTGGTGCTTCAAATGGATATCCGAGGTCGAGAGAAACGTATGAATACGGACCTTCGGCGCCCCCTTCAATGCCTCCCAGGCTCGATCGATATCCTCAGGACGCGCCCGTGCCAAGCTGCAAATCGTCGGTCCCTCGACTTCCTGGGCGATCCGCCGCACCGCTTCAAAATCTCCGGGAGAACTATAGGCAAATCCTGCCTCGATGATATCGACCCCCAACCGCGCCAGTTGTTTCGCCACCATGATTTTCTCTTCCACATTCATGCTGGCGCCCGGCGATTGCTCGCCATCACGCAAGGTTGTATCAAAAATTCGTATCATCCTGGTCATGATTTCACCTCTCTTATCTTGTGAGATTGCTCAAAATGCCTTTCCCTCAAGGCCTCAGAAAGCGGGACGATCGAGGCGTACCCTAGTGTCGTCGCAGGGAATGATGTGATCGAGAACCCCGATTGAAGATATTTTCAGCACTCTCAAATAAAAAAGCCTCCATCCCTCAGCCCAGGGACGGAAGCTTGAGAAGCTCCGTGGTACCACCCTGATTTAGCCATGAACAACCTACGCCGTCCATAGCCCTTCATTACGCCCTGTCACGGGGGCAAAGCGGAATCCATTACTCGGGTTTCACGGATTCTGGCTCTGAGGCGAGTTCGGCGCCGCACAGGCTGGTTTGCACCATTCACCAGCTCTCTCACTGCTGTGCGTATCGCGTACTACTCCTCGTCGCAGCCTGTCAGACCTTCGACTCCGTCACCGATTGCTCGTTTTTTGGCGATGGCCGCTTCCCGGCCACCTTGGATAGAAGTCCAACGAGTCGTTCTGCCGGACCGAGCAAGGCATACCCGGCAAAGATGACAAATAGCATAACTTGAGGCCAGGCGGCTATGAGCATGAGCGCCAAAATTCCCCACACGAGATAGGTAATCTGCTGGCCGCCACGGAACTTCATGTCTTTAAAGCTCCGATACTTGATGGTGCTCACCATCAAGAACGAAAGGGTCAGCGTAATAATTAAGACAAGGAAGGGTTTCACTTCCGTTCCAATTCTGAGGCTGTAGTGGTCTAGAATCACGAGCGACGCCACGACCCCTGCCGCAGCAGGAATAGCCAGCCCGGTAAAGTACTTGCCGTCCGGCACGGCTACAGTCGAATTAAACCGTGCCAACCGAACCGCACCCATCGCTACGTATGCGAACATCACCGCCATACCGAACATACCCTGTCCGCTCAGCGCCCAGGAATAAATTAAGAGGCCAGGAGCAACCCCGAAAGATACCACGTCAGACAACGAGTCATATTCGAGTCCGAAATGGCTGGTACTGTTCGTCAACCGTGCGGACTTTCCATCGAGTACATCGAAAATCATCGCCACCAGGATGGCGACCGCTGCGACCATGTAATCTGCATTGAACACGGATAGCATCGAAAACACGCCGCACAATAGATTCCCTGTCGTAAATAGATTTGGAATCAGGTGCATGGCGGCTTTTCGTCGCTTTCCATCTCTTCCGAACGATTGACGAAGTCCCGTGGTCTTCATGACAATTCCCCCAGGATGGTTTCCCCACCTTTGACCCGATCGCCGACGGCAACTTTGATAGCCGTCCCGACAGGAAGAAACGTATCCATCCGCGACCCAAATCGAATCAAGCCGAATCGTTCACCCAGCATCGCCCGATCTTTTGGCGTGACCCAACAGACGATCCGTCTGGCAATCAACCCGGCCACCTGAACACACAGCACCTTCGCGCCCTGCACCGTCCGAATCATCAGGGCATTTTGCTCGTTCCTCAATGTCGCATCCGGCTTGCTGGCGACCAGAAACAAACCAGGTTGGTACTGCACATCTTCGATAACCCCTTCACAAGGCACCCGGTTAATGTGTACATCGAATACGTTCAAGAAGATGCTGATCCTGATACTGCGATCCTTGATGAATCGGGGCTCAAATTCTTCTTCGATGGCAATCACTTTCCCGTCACCGGGCGCCACGACAAGACGAGGCCCTTGAGGAACCACCCGAGATGGATTGCGAAAGAACCAGGAGACAAAGAACGTCAGGATCGCCGCCCCGACCGCCACAATCATCCAGCCCAGCCACCCTGCCAGCAGTGTAACGCCGACAGCCGCCCCGATGAAGGGAATTCCTTCTTTGGCAAACGGGATACCGACGGCACGATCCGCCACAAAGTCGCCTCGGGTTACTCGGGGAAGATGCTCAAGCCGGCTGCCCAACAAAGCCGCAGCGCATGAAAAGCCTGGGCGTACTTTCTGGAGTACGTTGAGGCTTTGAACGGCGCGATAGCGACACTGGAGGCCGGTTTTAACATCTTGCTAGTTTTTATTCTTGTCGACCAATTGGTCCTTTTTCAGCCAGGGCATCATCGCGCGCAGCCGGCCCCCGACCTCTTCAATGGGATGGGCTTCACCTTTAGCCAGCAGCGCATTGTAGACCGGACGGTTCGCCTGATTCTCCAACACCCACTCTTTGGCAAACTGTCCTTGCTGAATTTCGCCCAAGATCTTCTTCATTTCCTGCTTCGTCTGCTCTGTCACAATTCGAGGACCGCGAGTGATATCACCGTACTTGGCGGTCGTACTGATGGAATACCGCATGTTGGCGATGCCGCCCTGATAGATTAAATCCACGATCAATTTTACTTCATGCAGGCACTCAAAATAGGCCATCTCCGGGGAGTAGCCGGCCTCCACGAGCGTCTCATACCCGGCCTGGATAAGAGATGTAAGCCCTCCACAGAGAACGACCTGCTCGCCGAAGAGATCTGTCTCTGTTTCTTCCCGAAAATTTGTTTCGATCACACCAGCCCGCCCACCCCCAATCGCACTGGCATAGGCAAGGCCCAGTTGCTTGGTCGTTCCACTTGGATCCTGATGGACCGCAAGTAAGCACGGCACCCCGCTGCCCTTCGTATATTCCGATCGGACGAGATGGCCCGGCCCTTTGGGGGCAACCATGAACACATTGATCGTGGGCGGCGGCACGATTTGCCCAAAATGAATGTTGAACCCGTGGCCAAACGCGAGATAAGAGCCTGGCTTCAGATTCGGGGCGATGTCCTGCCGATAGATGGCTGACTGCGCTTCGTCAGGCGCAAGAATCATGACGACATCCGACGCCTTAACAGCATCGGCCACCGGCATGACTTTCAGTCCACTTTGCTCCGCCTTCTTCCATGAGGCGCCTTCGCGCAGTCCAATAACAACGCTCACACCGCTCTCCTTCATGTTGAGCGCATGGGCGTGGCCCTGACTGCCATAGCCGATCACCGCCACTTTCCTGTTCCGGATCTGTTGAATATCAGCATCTTTATCGTAGTAAATCTTCATCGATCGCTCCTGGGGTAATAACGGTGTCAAGAAACTGATTGGGCGTTGAGTTCGAGGTGTCGCCTATTCGCGGGCAATCTTTTTAGCCTGCATGTCCGTCGACCGAATCGACTCGCGGGCAACCGCAACCCGCCCGGTACGTATGAGTTCCTTTATTCCGAGTGGTTGCAGCAAATTGATGATCGCTTCGATTTTTCGTGGGTCCCCGGTCACCTCAATGGTGTATGTCGAAGGCGTGGAATCGATGACATTGGCCCGGAAAATATCGGCGATTCGCAACGCTTCCGCCCGATCTTCCGGCCGCGTATGCACCTTGATGAGAGCCGTCTCCCGCGAGACAAAATCGCTCTCGTTCAGATCCACGACCTTAATGACGTCAATTAATTTATTGAGCTGTTTGACGATCTGCTCGATGATCCGCTCGTCTCCAGACGTAACAATGGTCATCTGCGACATGGATGGATCAAGCGTCGGCGCCACAGAGAGACTTTCGATGTTGAATCCCCGACCGCTAAACAGGCCGGCGACTCGAGACAACGAACCAAACTTATTCTCGACGGTTACAGAAATAATGTGTTCCATGCCCCGCGTGACTCCTGACGCCGTCGTTTAAGCCGTGAGGACCGTGTCCGAATCTTTCGGAGTCACCTGCCCCGCTCCAGATTGCTTATTTTTCAAGGCTGGCGGATCTTCCAAAATCATCTCATGGTTGCAGCCGCCCGCTGGAATCATGGGATAGACGTTTTCATACGGATACGTCGGCACATCGACGATGACCGGTTTATTCACCGCGATCGCTTCCTTGAGGACATCATCAATCTCAGAAGGCTTGCTGGCCCTGAGTCCGACCGCCCCGATACGCTTCCGCCAGCTTGACAAAGTCCGGCGTCGAATCCAGATAACTCGAGGCATAGCGGCCTTCGTAGAAAAGATCCTGCCACTGACGGACCATCCCGTGGAATCGGTTGTTCAGAATGATGATCTTCACCGGCAGCTTATGCACCACCGCCGTCGCCATTTCTTGCATATTCATCTGGATACTGCCGTCACCAGCGATGCAGAGCACCAACCGGCCTGGAAACGCCGCCTGAGCCCCCATGGCGGCAGGAAATCCGAAACCCATGGTCCCAAGTCCTCCCGAAGTGAGCCAGCGATTCGGCTTCGCCAACTTAAAGTATTGGGCGGCCCACATTTGGTGCTGCCCGACATCGGTCGACACGATCGGATCCCGATCTTTTGTGAGGTCATAGAGCCGCTTGATCACATGTTGCGGCTTGATCGGCCCATCCGCTTCTTGTTGATATGCGAGAGGATTCGCCTGTTGCCATTCACGAATTTGATTCCACCAGGGCTTGCGCAATTCCCGTTGATCGCCGTTCACCGTGGCACGAAGAATCTGAATCAACTCACGGAGCACCATCTTGCAGTCACCGACGATCGGAATGTCGACATTGACATTCTTCCGAATCGAGGTCGGATCGATATCGATGTGGATCACCTTGGCATGCGGGCAAAACTCGGAGACCTTTCCGGTCACGCGATCGTCAAATCGTGCCCCGACAGCCACGACAAGATCGGAGTAATGCATGACCATATTCGCCCAATAGGTGCCATGCATGCCCAGCATGCCCATTGACTGCGGATGCTCGCCAGGGAAAGCCCCAAGCCCCATCAAGGTCATGTCGACCGGCATATGAGTCAGTTCAGCCAACTCCATCAATTCTTGCGACGCACCCGAGAAGATGACGCCGCCGCCGACATACAGCACCGGCTTCTTTGCCTTCGTCATGGCCTCAGCCGCTTGCTTGATCTGCCATTTATTCCCTTCATACACTGGATTATAGCTACGGATAGAGATGGAACTCGGATAGGTAAAATCCGCCTTATCCATGGATACGTCTTTCGGAATGTCCACTAACACCGGCCCTGGACGCCCCGTCGTCGCAATATAGAAAGCCTCTTTGATCGTCATCGCCAGATCTTTTACATCTTTCACCAGGAAGTTGTACTTGGTGCAGGGACGGCTCAAGCCGAAATTGTCTGCCTCTTGGAATGCATCATTCCCAATCAGGCTGGTAGGGACTTGTCCGCTAAAACAGACCAGCGGCACGGAGTCCATGTAGGCATCCGCCAAGGCCGTGATTACGTTCGTCAGGCCGGGTCCGGAGGTCACAAGACACACCCCGGCTTTACCGGTCGCCTTGGCATAGCCTTCCGCCATATGGCCCGCTCCCTGCTCATGGCGAGTGAGGACCACTTCAATATCCTTTTGCTGATGAAGCATATCGAAAATCTTCAGAACGACACCCCCGGGAAGCGCAAAAATCGTCTTGACGCCTTCCCGTTTGAGACATTCGATGAGGATCTCAGCACCTGTGAGCTTCATGACAGCATCTCCATCCTTACCACCAGTGAAAATTCTGCGGAGAAATCATGATAATGAGATAGGTCGTCCCTTGTCCAGATGGACCAGGCACAACTCCCATGACCACTCAGAACGTTCTGATAAATCGGGGGAAAATATGTGTGATCCTATCACCACGTGTTTCCACCCGTCAATAGTAGGACAGGTCTGGGAGCCTCCTTCTCTGACAGGCTGTCTCCCCACATGATACCCTTCACGTTCTAACTCGTTAGCTCAGGTCGCGCCTCCATGAACATGCCTATCCGTGTAACCATCCTGTCTCGTGAAGACTGCCATCTCTGCGATGTCGTCTACCGAATTGCCTTGCAGCTACAGTCAGAGCTACACATCGAAACGGCCAAAGTGTCTATCGAGTGCGACAGGGTTCTGATGGAGCGCTATGGGACCGAGAGTTCCCGTTGTCCTGCTCGACGAAGTCGAGCATTTCGCAGGTAAGGTAACGGAAGGGGAGCTACGTCGAGCGATAAAAAAAGCGCGGTGGAGAAGACCCATAAGCCGGATTCTGTCCCGCATGGGATATGCTCCCAAGCGGGGGTGATCATTTCTCTGGGATTCGAGTTACCTCGAACCTCAAGCGACCTACCCGAAGACCTCGGCCGGGCCAGCCGGTCGCCGACTTTCCGAAGAAAACCGGCAGATGTCTTCCTATTTGGCCTTGCGTCGGGCGACGCTTACCTTGCCGGTGATGTCACCACCACCGCGGTGGGCTCTTACCCCACCGTTTCACCCTTACCTGAGCCAAGGCGACCGGATTGGAATCCCGTCGCCTCGGCCATCGGCGGTCTGTTCTCTGTGGTGCTGGTGTCGGATCGCTCCGCCTGGGAGTTACCCAGCGCCCTGCCCATGAAGTCCGGACTTTCCTCTCAGAGCGTTACCGCTCCAAGCGATCACCCAGTCTTCTCCCTCGCGCCACTACTACTATAAAGCTGGAAACTGGCGGTTTCAAGCAGGGCCATGAATCGACCTTCTAGTGAAGAACAGGCAACTCGCCGGCTGGCACGACCTGCTTGGCGTGATAAATAGCCATAGCCTCCGGCATCCATTTCTTGAGTTGTTCAATTCTCGTTTCATGGCCTGGATGGGTCGATAAAAACTCCGCCGGCCCCTTACCACCGGACATCTGCTCCATTCGCTCCCAAAGATGAACCGCCTCGCGAGGATCGTACCCCGCATCGGCAGCGAGCAAAATCCCGATATAGTCGGCTTCTGATTCATGTTTTCCGACTGAAGGGCAACAACACACCAACCTGGGCACCGGCTCCGAGGGCCGCCATCGTTGCTTGCCCCAGCATGGCATTGCCGCCTGCCGCTCCAGCAGCCGTTCCAAGCACTTGAAGTGCCGCGTTCGTGAGCTGGCCTTGGCTCATCCGTTCTGCACCGTGGCGAGCCAATGCATGGGTCACCTCATGCCCTAAAACTGCCGCAAGCCCCGCCTCTGTCTTGGCAACGGGAAAGATCCCGGTATAGACCGCGATCTTGCCGCCGGGAAGTGCAAATGCGTTCATCGTCTTGTCGTCTTTGATGACTGTCACTTCCCATTGAAACTGGCTTGCCATCTCGGCATATTTTGATCGTTTCGCCGCCTCGATAATGCGAGCAGCCACACGCCTGACCGGCTCAACTTCCCGCGGATCCTGTGACTGATGCATTTTCGGATCATTTTTGACCTGTTTATAGGCCTGCGCTCCCATCTGCATCTCTTGGTCAACCGATGTCATCAACAACTGCGACCGTCCCGTGTAGGGATTTGTCTCACATCCAGCCAGCCCTGCAAGACCAACCGCCATGACCAGGGCCAACACCGATTGTGAGAACTCTGTGATCTTCTTTACCGCTCGCACTACCATCCGCCGCTCACTTCTTAAGATTGTTGACAAATTGACCGACTTGCGAGGCTCTGTTAGATTACCGCCCCTCATTGAAAATCTCTACCAGAAGAGCCCCTGGCCTGTGACCAAGACAACAGAAACAACGAAAGTGGAACGAATTGGCATCGATGAGTCTGGCAAAGGGGACTATTTTGGCCCACTGGTCATCGCCGCGGTCTTCGTCGACGCCACCACACAGGATGAACTGATCCTCATGAATGTCCGGGACAGCAAGAAAATCTCAGACGGCCGCATTCTTGAAATGGCACCCGACATCCGAATGATTTGCCCCCACAGCATTATCGCCATCGGCCCGCAACGATATAACGAATTGTACGCGAAGATCAGGAACTTAAATCGCCTGCTGGCCTGGGGACATGCCAAGGCCCTGGAGACTCTACTGGAGAAGGTTTCATGCGGGCGCGCGATCTCGGATCAGTTTGGCGACGAGCGGTTGATTCTGAATGCATTACAGGAGAAGGGGCGCACGATCGTATTAGAGCAACGGCATAAGGCCGAATCCGATCTGGCTGTGGCCGCCGCCTCCATCCTGGCCCGTGCGGAGTTTCTCCTCCGATTGAAGCGCCTCTCGGATGAGATCGGCACGACGTTGCCCAAGGGCGCGTCACCCGCCGTCGAATTGGCCGGACGCATGATCGTGAAGAAGCATGGAGAGGACCGGCTTGGGTCAGTCGCGAAACTGCACTTCAAAACGACTCAGGCCGTGTTGGGGAAAACAGACTAGACCGACTCGCCGATCTCGAGAATCGACGTCTTATCGAGATCGGGACCTGGCGTGGTTTCGACAGGAATTTGCCCATCCCAGTAGAGCATCCGGCGGCAGTAGGGACAGGTATGGAGATCTTGCGAGCGTTTCACTTCTGAGATCAGTTGAGGGGGAAGCTGGAGACGGCACCCGGAACAGATCCCCTCTTTGATCTCAGCGAGCGGCTGATCCTTACGCGTCGCCTTGATCGCGTTATAGCGACTGAGGAGCCCCTTCTCAACATGAGTCGAACGAGCTTGCTGCTGCGTTTCGAGATCGGCCAACTCTGTTGAGAGTGTATGCTCCAGTTTGTCGAGCACCTGTTTTTCCTGCGTAAAGGCCTTTTCGATGACGCTGAGCTTCTCGTGCGCTTCTTTCGCCGTCCGCTGAAGTTGTTCGATCTTCTCCATACACAGTAAGATCTTCTCCTCGATGTCCCCTTTCTTCTTGTTGGCAACCTCAATCTCAAAGAGATGGGCTTGATATTCCTTATTGGACTTCAACTCGGACAGCCGCGACTTCATTTTTTCAGTGTGGGCTTCATGCGCTTCAAGATCGTGTTCATGCGACCGCCGCTCTTTGATGAGGAGTCTCCACGGAAGCGCTGGCTTGTTGATTTAACGCTCGAGCTTCTCGAAGCGGGGCATCAACCGCTTGGAGCCGCTCTGGGATTTTTCGGCGCTGGTCTTTGATCTCCGCGATGCGGAGATCAAGTTTCTGCAGTTCGATAAGGGGGGAAAGATTCTGGTTCAACGCACTCCTAGTTAGTTGTTGATCCGAACAACGACCTCGAATGATGAGTTCCGCAGCCTCGCTGGTGGGCCCACTAGGACTTGAACCTAGGACCAGCTGATTATGAGTCAGCCGCTCTAACCACCTGAGCTATGGGCCCGATCAGGCGGATGACTCTCTCGCGCCTGCCCCGCAGACACGAACAGCCAATTTTAGGCTGCCCAGGGATGGGGAGTCAAATTCCGAGGCACACTCCATAGCGCATCACAGACTTTCCACGAAGCTGCGCAGCTTCTTGCTCCGGCTCGGATGACGCAGCTTGCGCAAGGCCTTGGCTTCGATCTGCCTGATACGTTCGCGGGTCACTTCGAAATCCTGACCGACTTCTTCGAGGGTATGGTCTGTGGCTTCGCCGATGCCGAACCGCTTCCGCAACACTTTCTCTTCCCGCGGCGTCAGCGTTTCCAATGCGCTGTTGATCTGGCGCTGGAGATCATACCGGATCGCCGCCTCCAGAGGAGACACTGCCTTCTTGTCCTCGATAAAGTCACCCAAATGGCTGTCTTCCTCCTCGCCGATCGGAGTCTCCAGAGAAATCGGCTCGCGCGCGATTTTCAATATCTTCCGTACTTTGTCGAGCGGCAGATCCATGCGTTCGGCAATTTCTTCCGGCGTCGGTTCGCGTCCGAGTTTCTGGACCAGATGGCGGGAGGTTCGTATCAGCTTGTTGATCGTCTCGATCATATGCACGGGGATACGGATCGTCCGGGCTTGATCGGCAATCGCACGTGTAATCGCCTGACGGATCCACCAGGTTGCATAGGTGCTGAACTTGTAGCCGCGCTTGTACTCGAATTTATCCACGGCCTTCATCAGGCCGATATTGCCTTCCTGGATCAAGTCCAGGAACTGGAGACCGCGGTTCGTGTACTTCTTGGCGATACTGACGACGAGACGAAGATTCGCCTCGACCAGCTCGGCTTTCCCACGCTTGACCTTATCCTCCGCCACATCCAGATGCTTGACCGCGTCTTTGATCTCTTCCGCGGACACGAGGGCCTCTTCGGTCTCAAGTTGCCGAATCCGGCTCTTCGCGGCCTGGTAGACCTTCTTAATCTCGTTGAGAGCCTCCTCCGAACAGCTCGTCTTGCGTTTGACAGCGAGAAAGTCTTTCCGTTCGCGGCAGAGCTGCTTGAGGGCCTCAGCACCTGCCTCACCGCTGATCCCTAACCGACGCTGGCAACTGACGATCTCTCGCTCCCCCGTCCGGATCTGAATCGCCAGCTCCCGTACACGCTGCACCATCCGATCCTTCAGCACGCCATGCAGGTTAACGGACTCCATCTTCTCCACGACCTGATCGCGAATCGTATCGATCTGCTTCTTAATCTTCTTCTGTTTCGCAGGATCACTGTTGGCATGCCGGGTAACTTCATAGAGACTCTTGAGCGAGGTCGAGATTTTTCTGACTGAATTCAGCCCTTCGAGTGTCTTAACCCGAAGCTCTTCGTAGTCCCGCTGGATTTGTTCTTCCTCGAATTCCTCCTCGGTCTCGACGATCGGGACGATCTCACGCACATCGATGGTCCCGTTCTTGAGCTGATCGTACAGTGCGAGGACAAACTCAATCGTCATCGGCATCCCATAGATGACCGAGGCAATGTCCTTCTTCCCTTCTTCGATGCGTTTCGCGATCTCGATTTCTCCTTCACGACTCAACAACGCCACACTTCCCATCTCCTTGAGATAGAGTCGAACCGGGTCGTCGGTCCGGCTGAGTGCGCCGGGAGTTAAATCGATCTCCTTTTCTTCCTTTTCTTCCTTCTCATTCTCCTCCCCGGAACCAGTAGCGGCTTCGACTTCGGCGTCCTCGGCGTCCTCGTTCGACTCTTCAGTATCACGGGCTTTCCTGATCCGCTCCCCCTCGGGTGCATCGACAATCTCAATGTCCATTTCGCCGAACATCGTCATGATGCTGCCGAACTGCTCGGAGGACACCACTTCCGCTGGCAACGTGCTATTCAGCTCGTCATACGTCAAAAAGCCCTTCTCTTTCCCCATCGAGATCAGCTTCTTTACTTCGCCGAGCAACTCTGGTTTCGCCATGACTACTCCTTCACTAAGGACAATATCCCGGTGGATGGCCGACCGGCCTTATGCATTCGCAATTCATTCACTTGTGCGTTCAGCATCCGCGCATCCTCCACACGGCCTTCTCGTTCGGCGGCTTTGAGTTGCGCGATCAGGTCTCGAAACACGGCTTCGGCCCGCTTCCGATCCAACGTGTCTAAACACCCAGCGACGTGGGCCTTCACGTCGTCGAAATGGTCTTCCCGCATGGACAGCTCAGTCGCCAGAGACCCGCAATCAGGATGATCGGCCACCGCATCCAATAACAACCTAAGCCCGACCCGGCCGTCTCGATCAAGACGACTCAGCGCCGCCTCAACGAGAGACCGACAGGCCGGAACGGAAAAGGCCTCGGGCCGCAGTCGTTGCACATCGGCGGGCGTCAGGTGCCCATGCAGCATCAAATACACCAGATCCCGCTCTTCGCTCACACCCTTGAACGTCGCCGGTGTGGTGCCGATCGATTGAGCGGCCGCCGGGCGACGTCCCTCCGACTGCACCAACGCCGGATAACGCTCGATCAATCGTTGCTGGCTAATCCCCAGTCGTTCGGCAACCACACGAATCCGTTCCTCTCGTTCGATCGGATGTTCGCTCTTTTGCAGAATCCGCAGCACATCGTCCACGCTGCGGATACGCCCTTCGATCGTACTGGACTCCGCTGTGCTCAAACTATGCTCAAGGGAAAAATCCAAAAGGCTCGGAGCCTGCTCTTCCAAACGCGCGAAGGCCTCCGGCCCTTCCTTCCGCACATAGGTATCGGGGTCGTCTCCATCCGGCAACGTGACGACTTTCACACCGATCCCGCTGTTCACAAACAGATCGAGCCCTCGCAATGCGGCACGGACCCCGGCCTGATCCGGATCGAACAACAGTACGACCTTCGAGGCAAACCGTCTCAATACCTGAATATGCTCCGCTGTCAGGGCCGTCCCCAACGTCGCAACCGTGTGGGTCAGCCCGGCTTGATGAAGCGCGACCGCATCGAAGTACCCTTCCACCACGATCACGGTCTTCAGCCGAGCGACTGCTTCACGCGCAAGATCCAGCGCGTAGAGCGTCTGCCCCTTCTTAAACAAGGGAGTATCCGGCGAATTCAGGTACTTCGGAGTCCCCTCGCCAAGGATACGCCCTCCAAAACCGACAACCCGCTTACGCAGATCCGTGATGGGAAACATCACGCGGGCACGAAAACGATCATAGGACCCTGACGCCTGCTCTCTGGCCACCGTCAATCCCGCAGCAGCCAAATCGCTCTGTGCAAAACCCTGTTTGCTCAGCGTCTTGATAAGCCCGTCCCACTCAGCCGGCGCACAACCAATTTCAAATCGCTCGATCGTCCCAGCCTGAATGCCCCGGCCGGCCAAGTAGTCCCGCGCCGTCGCACCGATTACTCCATCCCGCAAATTCTGTTGAAACCACGCCGCCACCGCCCGATTGAGCGGTTCAAGACGGCTCGCCTGTGCCGCCTGAGGGCCCGCGCTCGGCCCGCTGTCCGGCACGTCAATCCCGAACTTCTGCCCGAGCTCACGGATCGTTTCAGGAAAATTCGCGCCGGTGATCCGCATCAGAAACGTAAACACGTTGCCGCCCGCGCCGCATCCGAAACAATGAAAGATCTGGCGGGAAGGACTGACCGTAAAGGAGGGCGATTTTTCCTGATGGAAAGGACAAAGGCCTTTCAAGTTCTGGCCGGCCCGGGACAGACTCACATGATGGCCGACTACCTCGGCGATATCCACCCGATCTCTGACTTGATTGATCACGTCTTCAGAAATCAGGCCTCGGCCCACGGGAGTCGCGGCTCCTATTTCCCCACCGGGTACCGGTGAGAAAGATAAACGTAAGTGGTCGTAAAATAGACCGGTCAAGTTAACAGACGAGAAAGAAACCTGTCAACGTGGTGAAAATGGGCTATCCAGGAGGCCAAGCGAGGTGGCGCCCGCCCAGAACATGAAGATGAAGATGAAACACGCTCTGGCCGCCATGCACACCGGTATTGACGACGAAGCGATAGCCGGCATCGGCAATCCCCTTCTGTTTTGCGATCGTATTACCGGTCAGCATCAAACGCCCGAGTAGCCCGACGTCCGAATCCTGAAGTTCAGCAATCGAGGCCACATGTTTTCGGGGGATGACGAGCGTGTGCGTCGGCGCCTGGGGATTGATGTCATCGAATGCGACCACCAGCTCGTCCTCATAGACGAGCGCTGCGGGAATGGTCCTTGCGACGATTTTGCAAAAGAGGCACTCGCTCATGAGGTGGGTCCTTTTCTTAAGCCCGACTTCCCGAACCGAGTCGCCAACTCCTGATAGACTTCTTGAGGTGTGATGCCGTGATACCCCAACGCCACCACGGTATGGAACAGCAGATCCGCCGTTTCGTAGACAATCTCGTCCTTCTTCCCGCCCTTCCCAGCAATCGCCACCTCGCCGGCTTCCTCGACAACTTTCTTCAAAATACGATCGACACCGCCTTCCAGCAGTTTGGAGGTGTAGGACTCGCTCGACGGCTGACGCTTCCGCTCTTGGATCATCTGGTAGAGGCGTTCGAGAATTCCGCCCCAGGACTCGGACGTCTTCATCTCCGGCGAGTCCAGACGAGAAAAGAAGCAGGCCCGCTCTCCCGTGTGGCACGTCGGGCCAACCGGCTCGACCTTCACGAGAAGGGCATCGCCGTCACAATCTAAAAACAGATCCTTGAGCTGCAGTGTGTGACCGGAGGTCTCACCCTTCTCCCACAACGTTTGGCGCGAACGGCTCCAGAAGTGCACCGACTTCGTCTCGACGGTCTTCTGCAGTGCCTCCTGGTTCATGAAGGCCACCATCAGCACCGTGCCATCCCGCCAATCCTGCACGACCGCCGGAATCAGTCCCTGTGCATCGAATTTCAATCGCCCCACATCCATTATCGAACCGCCACTCCCTTCTGACGAAGATAGGCTTTCGCCTCAGGAATTGTGTGAGTCCGGAAGTGAAAAATAGACGCGGCCAGCACCGCATCAGCCTTGCCCCTGACGAATCCGTCATAGAGGTGGTCCAAATTCCCTACGCCGCCCGACGCAATCACCGGAATCGACACAGCCTCTGACACGGTAGCAGTCAATGCAAGATCATAGCCCTGCTGTTGCCCATCCTGATCCATGCTCGTGAGCAAAATCTCACCTGCTCCATACTGCGCCATCTTCTTCGCCCATTCGACGACATCGAGACCGGTCGACTTGCGGCCACCATGGGTGAACACTTCCCACCCTGTTGCCGGTGCAGGACGGCGCTTGGCGTCGATCGCCACAACGATACATTGTGTCCCGAATCGCTCCGCCGCTTCCTTCACAAATTCAGGCCGTTGGACTGCCGCCGTATTGATGCTCACTTTGTCAGCGCCCGCATTCAACAGCGCCCGAATGTCCTCAATCGTTCTCACTCCTCCACCAACGGTCAGCGGCATGAACACGCGCGCCGCCGTCTGCTCTACCACGTCAATGATGGTCTTGCGATTCTCATGAGAGGCGGTGATGTCGAGGAAACAGAGTTCATCGGCTCCTTCGCGATCGTAGACCGTGGCCACTTCGACCGGATCTCCCGCATCGCGCAAATTCACAAAGCTCACGCCTTTGACGACGCGACCATCTTTGACATCAAGGCAAGGGATAATGCGTTTGGTCAACATCGACAACTCGTGAAGCGTGAAACGTGAAACGTGAAACGAACATGTCAGGAATGAATTTTCATCACTAGCCCTTACGCGCACCAAGGGCCGCAAGAGCGGCCCGATAATCGAGCTTGCCGTCGTAGAGGGCTTTCCCCACAATCGCGCCTTCAACCCGTGGACCGAGCGCCTGCACGGCTTGCAAGTCTTCGACGCGCGAAATCCCGCCGGAGGCGATCACGGGGAAGGACGACAACTCAACCACCTCCCGCAACGCTGCCAGATTCGGCCCGCCCAACATACCATCGCGGGCAATGTCCGTATAGATCACGGCGCCCAAGGCATAGCCTGCCAGCTCCTTGAGCAGATCGGTCGCCTTCGTCTCCGATACCGCCGTCCAGCCTTTCACCGCCACCTTCCCATCCCGCGCATCCAGTCCCAACAGAATCTGGCGAGGAAACTCCAGACAGGCCTTCTCCAAGAAAGACCGATCGGTCAATGCCGCAGTGCCGAGCACCACCCTGGTCACACCCGCGCCGAGATAGCGACGCACCGTCTCGATCGACCGGATCCCTCCTCCGACCTGTATATTTAGGCTCACGGTGCGAATGATCGCTTCGATCTGAGGAAGATTGCGCGGCTCCCCGTCCACGGCCCCATTCAGGTCCACCACATGGATCAGCGTTGCACCGCCTTGCTGCCATTGCCTCGCAACAGCCGGCACGTCGTCGGAATAGACCGTTTCGGCCGCCATGTCACCCTGACGCAACCGCACACAACGGCCATCCTTTAAATCAATAGCTGGAATAACGAGCATACAAAGAACCGGCTTCCTGTTAGCGCGATGCTACCGTTCCAAATGGAAATTCAAGGAGCATATGTTCAACCCCGTAGATCGCCAGCTCCTCCGCAGTGACAAACATCCCCCGCCGCTGAATAAATCCCATCACGTCTTCCGTCATCGGCCGCTGCTTCTCGTAGTAATTCCCTTCCCAGAGGACTTGTCCGTCAGCCGCAACAACCTGGGCTTCAAACCCCACCGTTGCCGTGGGGCTGGCGCCAAAGCGACCACCGACTCGTTCCTGGTACACAAGCACTTGGCCGATCAGCGAGGCATCCGCTTTGAGTTGTTTTGCCATCGTCACCGCTGGTGACTGACCGGCGGAAGGTTGCGACGCCGCCTGAGACATAAGTGCTTTCGCTGCCTCACTCGGCGAAAGTACTGTCACACCCTGCCGCGCTTGTAACCGGCTCCACAGTAACTGCGTGACGATATCTCCAGCGCCAGTCGGCACTGAGACTGTTTGACTAAGAGGCCGTTCAATATTCAGCGGCACCGCCCTCCCCATATCAGACCTGAGAATGTCCGGCGGCACGGAGAAGGTCCGATCAGCGACGTCCCTCGCCTGTGGCGTCGCAAGAGTCGTGAACGGTACCAGGGCGATGGTACGAACCTGATAGCGCGACAATTCCCCGGACGATTTCGTGATCACTTTTGGCCCGCTGCAACCAACTACGGCCAGCACGAGAAATGTCAGCGTGAGCGCGTACGGCGTCCGGCGTAACGCGCCGGTTCGCTTGTTTCGTGCTTTCACCACTTCACTCCCCATGTCTAACCCCCAAACGGCTACGCATGCCACAACCCAAAATTTTTGACGAGTTGCAACCCGACGGCCTGACTCTTTTCGGGATGAAACTGACAAGCCACCACATTGTCCCGCCAGATACTCGACACGAAGGTCGTCCCATAGTTCGTCGTGGTTGCCGCAACGGTCTTGTCAGAGGGGTCGACATAAAACGAATGCACAAAATACCAGTACGACCCGTCGGCGAATCCCTTCGAACAGAGGACAAGGCCGCTCAATCGTGACGTTGTTCCAACCCATGTGCGGCACCTTCAACCCCTGGCCGACAGCAAATCGTCTGACCCTACCGGGGATGATGCCGAGACCCTTGTGAGTCCCAAATTCCTCGCTTTCCTCAAACAACAATTGGAGCCCCAAACAGATTCCCAGAAATGGTTTTCCCGATTGAATCGCTGTACGGATCGGTTCCGCCAACCCATAACGCTCGACGTTAGCCATGCAGTCGCCAAAGGCTCCGACACCAGGCAATACCACATGGCTCGCGTTCCCGATCTCGCGCATATCACGCGTGACCACCGCCTGATGCCCCACCGCCTCAAAGGCCTTGGAGACACTGCGGAGGTTGCCCATGCCGTAGTCGATGATCGCGATCATATCCAATTCCTGCAGGATGCTGAAAAAGTCGCCCCTCTCACCCGCCCAACCCAGGCGCGCCGAGACGCGCCTTTTCCGATGCATCGTTCTCGCCTCATCGAAATCCTCAACGTACCCCTGAGGGTACGCCTCCGGTTCCGACTCGCCTGCGGCCTTGTTGAACGGCCTTTTTGAGCATCCTGCCGTTGCCTACTCCTACAGTGCCACACATGCGAACTGTCGAAGCTCTAGTCAGACCGTAGGCTGGTACAATACCGCAACCAACACCTTCCTGCCACTGTCAAACTGAACAAGAAGAACTGTGAGGGCCTAGAGCTTAGACTAATGACGCTTGAGCCCGTTCAGCCAGAACGAGAAATGAGCAGGCAGACGTGGAAGGTTTCAGATATACCTCAAAGCCTAATCAATATATCTGGCCACTTACAGAACTAATGCTGGCGACTCCGGTTATTCAACCCACTTTGGCTTGCGCTCTCGCTTTTCGAAAACCATCTGAAAGTTAACGATCTCACCTTTCCCTGTAGTAATTTTGTCGAACCGAATGACTGGAGACAACGCAGCGTACTCTTGTACGAGTGGTTCCTGCCCAGCCTTTTGCGCAAAGATCGCCTGATATCCAAAACGACAGACTTGCCGATTGATCGCCTCGACTAAGTTGGTATCCGACAGATCTGCTATCCCCAATCCCTCTGACACAAACTGGTCCCGCATAGGCGAATCACCATAAATAACGAGTGACGGACTGACGGGAAACAGTAAAACAATCGGACCATCAGGCCGAAGAACATATGGTTGCAGATCAGAGTCCTTAATAGAAGGGTCGAACAAGATTACCGGATTATCGCTGGTAAGAAACGGGATTTCCGTTTTATTATGTAACGCACCAAATCCTATCCGATTAAACACCTGGCCAATGCCTTGCGCTACAGGAACCATCGCGTGAATGGATTGGTGAGGGTTGATCGAAACTTCAATACGGCTAAGGATATCTTCAAAGCCCTTTGGTTTAGGCGGTAACTTCCCTGCCGCATCCATGCGACGAGCCACGGCTACCATACGTTCGGCCTCTATTCTCTCAGTTGCATCACGATTGGCAGGAACACGCGCACGCTGCAATATCATGAATTGGAAGATATTTACCAGAGAATCATTGACGTTTTCCCGGCGATAAAGTCGTTCAACAATCCCCGGCCACTTATCTTCTATCCTTGAGAAACCGTCCTCAAGAGCATTATGATCCCTCCCGCCATCGAGTTTCGGCTGAGAGTAGTAGTACTTGTGAAAGCCTGTCTTGTCCGGCGAGAGCGAAATAGCTTTGCACGGGTCATCCTTACGATAGACAAGGACTTTCCCGGTGCTGTCACAGAAGGACTTTAGATAGGCTTTCGGAATGTAATGATGACGCTTCTTGTTCATTATGATGCAGAAGTTACGACTCAGGTTTTGCTATCACGCAATTTTCCAATCCGCTCATGAAATGCAAAAGGGCAGGCTCTTTGTCAGAAACCTGCCCCTTTGGACCAACATATTTTGACCGTCCTCTTCGAACTATAGCATCCCCTTCGTGGACAAAACCTTCCCGGCCAGCCGCTCTTCCAACATCGTCGCCTGATCCAGCGCTTTGGCGAGTGCCTTGAAGATGGCTTCCATGATGTGGTGCGGGTTGCGGCCGTACATCAGATTCACATGCAAGTTGAGCCCACCGTGCGTGACAAAGGCTTGGAAAAAGTCTTCGAAGAGGCCGAGGTCGAATGCCTTGATCTTCCGATCCGGAAGATTCACGTTATAGACAAGGTAGGGCCGGCCGCTGAGATCCACTGTGACTTGCGCCAGCGTTTCATCGAGCGGGGCTGAAGCGAATCCGAATCGTTTGATTCCGGCCTTTTCGCCCAACGCTTGATGCAGGGCCTTGCCCATGACGATGCCGACATCTTCGACCGTGTGGTGTTCGTCAATGTCGATGTCACCTTTGGCTTGGACGGTCAGGTCGAAGAAACCGTGTTTGGATAATAGCTCAAGCATGTGGTCGAAGAAGCGAATCCCTGTGTCGATCTTCCCCTGCCCGCTGCCATCCAGCGTCCATTCGACATGGATATCTGTTTCCTTGGTCGCACGATGAATCGATGCCTGCCGTGGTACCAATCCGTTCTTCTTCATGAAAACCTGCTCTGGGCCGATTTTGCGTGGGCGTCAAACCCTTCTATGTGGGCCAACCGAACGAGATGATCTTTCACCTTGCTCAACTCCTCGCGAGTATAGTGCACGATGTTGCTCACCTTGATGTAGTCGTGGACGGAGAGTGCCGAAAAGAAACGCGCCGTCCCGCCGGTCGGCAGGACGTGATTCGGGCCGGCGATGTAATCTGCGACCGATGGGGGAGTGTACCGGCCCAAGAAGAGCGCCCCCGCGTGACGGATTTTCTCTAGATAGTCGAACGGCTCATCGACCGAGAGCGTCAAATGTTCCGGAGCAATCTCGTTGGCCACATCGATAGCCTCGTCCATTGTGGCGACCACGAAGGCGACCGAATGGCGGGAGATAGACTTGGCCGCAATCTTTTCCCGTTGCAGCCCCTTCAACTGGCTATCGATGAGTCGCACCACGTCCTTTGCCAACTGGGCCGAGGTGGTGACGAGGTAGACCTGCGCATCTTCGTCATGTTCCGCTTCGCAGAGAAGATCGGCCGCGACATGGGCCGGCTTGGCGTCGCAATCTGCGACCACTAGCAGTTCGCTTGGACCTGCCACCATGTCGATCCCGACCGTGCCGTAGAGGAGCCGCTTAGCCGTCGCGACATAAATATTACCCGGGCCCACAATTTTGTCGACGCGCTGGATCGTCTTAGTCCCATAAGCCATCGCTCCGACGGCTTGCACACCCCCAACGCGATAGATCTCCGTGACGCCGGCGATGTCGGCTGCAACCAGTAAATAGGGGTTGATCGGGCCTTTTTGTGGCGGCGTACACATCACCACACGGGAGACGCCCGCCACCTTGGCCGGAATCGCGCACATCAATACCGACGAGGGATAAACGGCCTTTCCACCAGGCACATAGACCCCGACGGCATCGACCGGCGTCACTACCTGCCCCAGCGTCGCCTCATTGTCCTGATACATCCAGGTCTTGATGCGCTGGCGTTCGTGAAACGACGTGATCCGCTTGGCAGCAAACCGGAGGGCATCGCCCTCGTCTTTTCGAATGTGAAAGTAGGCTTCCTTGATCTCTTCCGGGGTGACGCGCAGTTGCGTCTCTTTCATGGAGACACGGTCAAACTGTTTCGTATAACGGAGGACGGCCTTATCGCCACCCCGTTCCACGGCTTGCAAAATAGACCTGACCGTCTTCTCGACGGCAGCCCCTTGCACGCGGGCACGCGACGCCACTTTTTTGAGTGCGGGGAGAAAAGCTCGCTCGGTGGAGGCCACAATCTTCATGTGCGCGTCCGACTGACCGTTCGACGTACCCCGCGCGGGGACTTGCGCGGAGCGGATATTCGAGACCCAGCTGGTGTGTTGCTCACGGCCCGGAGCTTTTTGATCAGCTCGGTGACCTCTGCATGCTTCAGCTTCAAACTTGCTCGATTGACGATTAACCGGGCCGTGGACCGCGCGATGCACTCCACTTCAACAAGACCATGCGCCTTGAGCGTGTTGCCGGTTTCGACCAGGTCGACGATCCGATCGGCCAAACCGACCAACGGCGCCAGTTCAATCGAGCCATACAACTTGACGATTTCGACCGACACGCCGCGCTGATTGAAATACCGCTCGGTGATCTTCGGATACTTGGTCGCCACTCGAACTTTCGAGGACAGCCGATCGCGTGAGACCTGCCCCTTCAGCGCAGCGACGGCGATTCTACACGCTCCGATCCCTAAATCCAATGGCTCATATACGTCGCTGTCCTGCTCCATCAAGACGTCTTTCCCGACAATCCCGACATCCGCCGCGCCATATTCAACATAGGTCGGCACATCGGTCGGCCGCACGATCAGGAAGGTCATGCCGATCTCCGGACAAGGGAATACCAGCCGGCGGCTCTCGGTGGAGAGGCTGCCCAAGGCATATCCCGCCCGGCGAAAAACGTCCAGCGTGAGTTCCAACATTTTCCCCTTCGACAAGGCAATTTTCAGCATGATGTCAGTGAGTCTCGACCGGAGTTGCTCCCTCTTTGTGACGGGTGATCGTCGCACCCAACCCGCGCAGTTTCTCTTCCATCCGCTCATAGCCACGATCCAGATGGTAGACCCGGAGAATCTCCGTCGTGCCTTCCGCCGCAAGACCAGCCAAAACCAATCCAGCGCTCGCACGAAGATCGGACGCCATCACCGGAGCACCGGCCAGCCTGGTCGGTCCGGTCACCACCGCCCGATTGCCTTCAACCTTGATCTCGGCACCCATCCGTCGCAACTCTTCGACATGCATGAACCGGCTTTCGAACACCGTCTCGGTAATCACACTCGTACCCTCAGCGGCCGTCATCAAGGCCACCATCTGCGCCTGCATATCGGTTGGAAACCCGGGATAGGGCAACGTTCGAATGTCGATCCCTTTGAGCTGTGATGCCGCATTCAGGTGAATCCGTTCCTTCTCCACCTGCATCTCAACGCCGGCTTCCCGCAGCTTCATCAGCAACGCATCCAGATGATTCGGACGGCATCGATTAAGCGTCACCGCTCCCCGCGTAATGGCCCCGGCCACGAGATACGTGCCGGTTTCGATGCGATCTGGAATGACGTCGTGATCGCTCCCATGCAACTCACGGACACCTTCGATCGTGATGACATCCGATCCGGCACCGTCGATGCGAGCCCCTCGCTTCATGAGGAAATTCGCGAGGTCCACGATCTCCGGTTCCTTCGCGGCATTTTCTATAACCGTGGTCCCTTGAGCGAGCGACGCGGCCATCATCAAATTTTCTGTTCCGGTGACCGTCGGTGTATCGCAGTAGATCTGTGCCCCCGTCAGCCGCTTTGCTTTGGCCCGAATATACCCATGTTCCATCGAAACGTCTGCACCCATTTTAGCAAGTCCGGCAAGATGGAGGTTGACGGGCCGTGACCCAATCGCGCAGCCACCGGGCATCGACACCGTGGCTTCTCCCCATCGCGCTAGCAACGGCCCCAGCACGAGCACGGAGGCCCGCATGGTCTTCACAAGATCGTACGGTGCCTGGGTCGACGTGATCACCGCAGCATTCATGATCACGCGATTCCCCTCATGGTGAACCTTCGCGCCCAAGATGCCCAACAACTTGCCCATGGTGACGACATCCACCACGCGAGGCACGTTGGTAATGACACACTCGCCGCCGCCAAGAATGGTGGAGGCCAAGATCGGCAACGCGGCATTCTTCGCCCCGCTGATCTCGACCTCTCCTCGAAGCGGCATCCCGCCGGTGATGACAGTGCGATCCATCGTTTCCGTCCCTATGTTCCTACTCGCTCCACAATCACCACACGCTCAAGCCCTGCCGCATCGTAGACCAGTCGATGAAATCTGTACCCGGGTATCTGGTCGACAATCCGGCGCATCACACGAGCCTGACCGGCACCGATTTCCATGATCAATGCGCCGCCGGGAGACAAATATCGACCAGATTCTTGTAATAACCGTTCGTGCAACTCCGTCCCCTGGGGACCTGCCACCAGCGCACCTCGCGGTTCAAACAGCCGCACTTCCGGCTGAAGTGTCGCCCAATCAGCTCTCCGCAATATAGGGAGGGTTCGAGACGATGACGTCAATACGCCCTTCCAGCTCCTGTTTCGCCAATGGCCCCAGCAGGTCGCCTTCCAACCATGTGATGCGTTCACCTACTGCATGACGGGTAGCATTCTGCCTGGCGACATCGAGCGAAAGGGTCGAGAGATCAGTCGCGATCACTCGCGCACGAGGTCGCAGTCGCGCAATCGCCACGGCAATGCACCCAGATCCCGTGCAGACATCGACTATGGTAGCCTGTCGCTCGGCGGGAATCCGTTGCGCGACATACTCCACCAGCAACTCGGTCTCCGGCCTCGGAATGAGCACTGCCGGATTCACGTCAAACTCCAGCCCGCAAAACTCCTGGGTTCCCAGAATATATTGCAAGGGCTCACGACCGACCCTGCCGCTCGATCAGCCCTTTCGTGACCGCCAGCTCGGCGTGAGACAGCAGTCGATCTCGATCGGTGACAACATGATGTGCGGGAAGACGGAGCACGTGTTCCACTATCCAGAACGCTTCCTGCCCTGCACTCTCGATACCGGCCTGTTCCAGTAGCCGTTGTGCCTCGGCAATCACCTCACCGAGCGTCGCCTGGCCTGCTGACTGAGGGATTGGGGCAACCGCATCCATCTTACGCAGCCCCCACTTCTTGCTGACGCTGCGCCTTCAGAGCCTGAACGAGTTCGTCGAGGTCGCCTTCGAGCACCTGTTCCAACTTATGCAAGGTCACGACCGACGCGATGATCTGTCACACGATTCTGAGGGAAATTGTAGGTGCGAATTTTCTCGCTTCGCTCGCCCGTGCCCACCTGCGCCTTGCGATTCTGCGCGATTTCCGCTTCCTGCCTCTCCCGCTCTGCCTCGACGATTCTGGCCCGCAGGGTCCGCATCGCTTTGTTGCGATTCTTCAGCTGCGACCGTTCGTCCTGGCAACTCACCACCACACCGGTCGGAATATGGGTGATCCGCACCGCCGACTTTGTCGTATTGACGCTCTGGCCTCCGGCGCCGGATGAACAGAAGGTGTCGATCCGGAGATCCATGGGATCAATCTGCACATCCACCTCGTCCACCTCAGGCATGACGGCGACAGTGACGGTCGAGGTATGAATCCGGCCACTGGCCTCGGTGACGGGAACACGCTGTACCCGGTGGACCCCGGCCTCGAATTTGAAGTGACTGTAGGCGCCCTTGCCTTCTATCAGCGCTACCACCCCCTTGTAGCCCCCGCCCCCGGTTTCTGTGGCTTCGACCACATCGACCTTGAAGCCTTTGACCTCAGCATACTTGCTGTACATCCGGAATAATTCTCCGGCAAAGAGCGCCGCCTCATCGCCGCCGGTCCCGGCGCGGACTTCGAGGAGCAGGCTCTTTTCGTCTCGCGGGTCTTTGGGAATGAGCAGCTCTTGGGCCTGCTGTTCGATCTCGCGCTGCTGGCGTTCGAGTGTGGCGCTCTCCTCCGTTGCCATCTTATGAAACTCAGCCTCAGCCGTGGGATCCGCAAGAATTTGAACGGCTTCATCCAACTGCCTTGCGTTGTCTCGATAGATGGCAAGAAGCTTTGCCGCCGGTTCGATATCCGTCCGCTCCTTATTCACTTTGTGTAGCTGCGAGGGCTGGCTCATCATAGACGGGTCCATGAGCTGATTCGTCAACTCATCGTATCGAGTGGCCAATCACTCCCATTTCTTCAGCAAGACTGCTTCCATGCCCTATTTCCCTCTGATTCGCTCTCAAGCCCTTAGCCGCACAAAAACAAAGAGACCCTGCCCCTCAGCGAAGCAGGGTCCCTCGTATGACCTCTTCTCGAGCTACTTGTCTTTCTTCGCGTACTTCTTCTTGAATCGTTCAACGCGCCCTTCGGTATCAATGATCTTCTGCGTCCCCGTGAAAAACGGATGACAGTTTGAACAGATATCGACATTGATATCGCCGCCCGTCGATCTGGTCTTATATTTGTTGCCGCAGGCGCAATGCACCGCGACTTCCCGATACACGGGATGAATACCCTTCTTCATAATTCACACTCCCCCGACGTCACAATCATCGACCTTCGCCCATTCGAAGGCCTGTCACTGTACCCTGTCTCAGCGAGCAGATACAAGTCGGATATTATCGATTCATCGACTGCAGAAATTCCTGATTGGTCTTGGTGCCATGCAGCTTGTCCATCAGAAACTCCATGGCTTCCATCGTCCCGAGCGGACTCAACACCTTGCGCAGAATCCACATCTTGTTGAGACGATCCTTGTCCACCAACAATTCTTCTTTTCTCGTCCCGGACTGGCTGATATCGATGGCCGGGAAGAGCCGCTTGTCGGCCAGACGGCGATCGAGATGGACTTCCATGTTGCCGGTCCCTTTGAACTCTTCAAAAATAACGTCGTCCATCCGGCTGCCGGTGTCGACAAGCGCCGTCGCCATGATGGTAAGGCTGCCGCCGTTTTCGATGTTGCGGGCCGCCCCAAAGAAACGCTTCGGTCGCTGGAGCGCGTTCGAATCCAATCCACCCGACAACACCTTGCCGCTTGGCGGCGCAATCGTATTGTAGGCGCGCGCCAGACGAGTAATGCTATCCAGCAGCACCACGACATCTTTTTTATGTTCGACCAGCCGCTTGGCCTTTTCGAGCACCATTTCAGCCACTTGGGCATGGCGCTGGGCCGGCTCATCGAAGGTGGAGCTGATGACTTCGGCCTTCACCTGCCGCTGCCAGTCGGTGACTTCTTCCGGCCGTTCGTCGATGAGCAGCACGATCAAGGTCACTTCCTTGTGGTTTTTAAGAATGGCCCGAGCGATGGCCTGCAGCAACATCGTTTTCCCGGTTCGGGGAGCCGCGACGATCAACCCACGCTGTCCTTTGCCGATCGGAGTCGTGAGATCCATCACGCGGGTACAATACTCTTCACGGTCGAACTCGAGAACCAGACGCTCTTCCGGATAGAGCGGCGTCAGGTTGTCGAAGAGGATCTTGTCACGAGAGACTTCGGGATCTTCGTAATTGACCTTCTCGACCTTGAGTAACGCAAAATACCGTTCGCTCTCCTTCGGCGGCCGGATCTGCCCGGACACAATGTCGCCGGTGCGCAGATTGAAACGCCGGATTTGAGAGGGCGAGATATAGATGTCGTCGGGACCAGGGAGATAGTTCGAATCGGGAGCGCGCAGAAATCCGAACCCATCAGGGAGCGTTTCGAGCACGCCTTCGCCGAAGACCACACCGTTGTTCGCGGTCTGCGCCTGCAGAATCGCAAAAATCAATTCCTGCTTCCGCAGAGTGGGTGCGCCATCGATCTTCAGATCGCGCGCCACCTCATTGAGATCGGCGATGGACTTTTGCTTCAGCTCCGCCAGATGCATAACTTCCCCCTTCGTTTGTGTCATGAGTATCCTCTCAAGCCCTCAGCTGCATCGTTATCGGCAGCGATCGCACATGGTGAACCATGGGAAATTGTCCACGGACTGAACTAGAATAAAGTAAATGATAATGCGTTGATGATTGTGTCGTGTCTATCAGCTAAAAGAGGGTGACCCGTGAGGGACTGATCTGTTTTCGATCGTCGCTATCAGGGTACGACTCTGTCTCATGGTTGCGGATATTGTTGCAGGCCGGAACTCATGCCGTCGCTGACTCGCCTCTGTCCCCTGAGCTATTATGACTTGGTATCGAGTTGCGCCCCGGAAGTCTTGTGTGTGGAGATAACTTTAGAATCGAGCTGAGATAGTGAGCGGATGATAACGCGAGTGTGTCCCTTGTCAACAGGGATATCTCTTTTTCACGCTACCCACTTCTCGCGCTGAGCCAGTCCAGCCGCCCCAGGCCTGCTTCCTGACGGCACACTTACTTGTTCGACGCCTATGGTTGCAGCGCAAAAGAGTGGTGTGCTATACATGAGGGGCTTCGCGGGGGCACACTATGGCGCACGATGACGAACAGGGACAGCACGAGCGAATATTTACATTGTCCGAGGCCAATCGCCTCATCCCCCAGCTCAATTCCAAGTTGACATCGATTCAGCAAGCCAAGGCTGTCTTGTCACGCACGAAAGAAGATATCGAGAAAGCCAGCGCCCAGGCCGAATATGGCGGGGGCAGTACCGTTGGACACCTCTACATCTTGGGTCTGCAACAAGTCAGTGCGAATCTTCAGGCGATTCAGGAACTCGGCATCCTGGTGAAGGACCTGGATCTCGGCCTTTGTGACTTTCCCCATCTTCGTGACGGACGAGTGGTCTATCTATGCTGGAAGCTCGGAGAACAAGAAGTTCGCTGGTGGCATGAAACGACCACCGGCTATAAAGATCGCTGCCCGCTAGAGGACTTAGCCTGAAGTCAGAATCCTAATCCTCAACCCTCGAGACATTTATGAAATTTGTCATACTCGGATTCGACGGTCCCGACGGAGAAGCCAAGCGAAAAATCTATCGCCCGGCAGCATCTCGCCAAGATGGAACCTCTCGATACGCAAGGCCTGGTTGTGCTAGCCGGTCCGCTCACGGATAAGACAGGAAGTCTTATCGTCATCGAAGCGGACTCGCTGGAAGACGCGCAACGGTTTGCTCGCGAAGACCCCTATACCGTCCATGGTGTATTTGAACGGGTCGACGTCCACCCATTTACTCAAGTCTTTCCGAAAGAACGGTAGCCGGAGCGTATCGCTCCACTCCTTCAGCCCCTAGTCCGTTTGCCCCCTTTAGTTGCATTGCCCCTTCAACCATCGAGCGGTATAGTTATCCGAATGGAACTGTATTGGCGATTGTTCTATCCCTCCCTCTCGCGCTCTTACTATGGACCTCCCCTGCGTTCAGCGCTTCCACGAAAACCGTCATCGCCGACGGCCAATATGTCATGGCCGATGGCGACACCTTGGCCGGCGCAGAAGAAAAAGTCCTCCAACGAGCCCAACGCAACGCAGTGGAAGAAGCGGGCATCTATCTCGAATCTACATTCCACGATGTGGAAAAAGAATCTGGCGGTAGAAGCACGCAAACCAGTTCGCTGGAAATCAGAACGATTGCCGCCGCTGTTACGGAAACGGAAATCCTCGAATCCAGGCGCTCCTTCGAGCTGGATCGTCCCGTCTTCTTCGTGCGCATTCGTGTCACGGTTAATATGAGCAGTCTGGCGGAGGCGATACGCCGACTTCAATCCGACCAGCAACTCGCGCAACACTTTCGCCAGCTGCAGCAGGAAAATCACCAATTGCGCTCACAACTACAAGAGCTTCAACGGCAGCCGATCGGCGTCCGAATGCTGGCAATCGATCCGAACGGAAAGTCCGCCTCATACCAACGAGCACGCGCGATGCTCGAAACTGCTCTCCATACATCGAATCTGCGGGACAAGATCCAACTCAGCACCGACGCCGCCACCCTTGACGATCGCTACGTCGATCCACTCATTGTACGAGGGCAAACCTATCTCCGACTCGTCTCACTGTCGTTTTCCCAACAGGCTCAAGCATTGGACTATGCGGACTATCTGGACAAAGCCAGGACAGACTTCGATCGCGCCATCGCACTCGACGCCAAGAATGTATGGGCATGGGTTGGGAAAGGGGATGTACTCGCGTGGCTAAAACAATTGGACGAGGCTGCCGCTGCCTACGAGCAAGCTCTTGAGATCGATCCGTTTGCCGATATCGCTCGCCAACGCCTCATCGGTGTATACACGACACAAGCTCGCCGCCAGGCGGACGCCAAGTCTTGGCATCAGGCTTTGGCTACGCTGAAGAAACTCCTCAACGCCCAAACACCTGAAAGTTGGATCCCCTATCAAAAAGAGGCCTATGCACTACGGAGCGAGATTTATCTGAAGCTGAATCAGCCGGATCAGGCGATTGAAGATCTGTCCACTGTTATTCGGGTCGACCCCACCAATGCTGCCGCCCTGGTGACCAGAGCAAAATTGTATCGAGAACGTTTACAGGGACGGCTCGCCAAGGATGACCTTGAGCGAGCCTGCGTTCTCGGATCCGTTTCAGCCTGTGAGCAATTGCCGTAATACCGCGCAACATATTGATTTCCTGTTAGCACCTCATGTACGAGCGAGCCAGCCTATAGCAGTCCATCCGACGCTCGATTGGTTTGACAGACCGGATGGGCCAACCCTATAATGCGCACTCCTAAAACGCGAACGAGATAGACGATTGTGGACTGCCTCTTGGCAAGGCCGGGTCTGAGGACAAATGGCCTAAGCGTCCCTCGTTCGATGGCCCCAAATTTCTCAGCAGTGGGCCTTCTGTGAGGTTGCAGGGGGCACGGAAAAAGCTTAGAGTGATGAGACTGAGATTGTCAGAAGACCTGTGTTTTTTGTTCATTAACCCCTTGCCGGAGAGTGAGCTGTAATGACTCAGTATCGTGTCCTTCCAGGCCCGGAACATTTTCTTCCTCCATCGGCTGCCAGTATGGGCATTTGTTTGCCGAATCCTGGGGAAGCTCACATCAACGGCGTGATCGTCCCAGAGGAAAAAGCGTACGAGGAAGCGGCGAAACAATTCCTCATGGCCAAAGTGCCGACCCTCTTCCCAGGCCCTCTTAGTCCTGTGGGCCTGGAACGAAAAGGCGGCCAAGAAGGCGACGGCCATCCGCCACTTGTACAACACGCTCAAAGAATGCGTGCAGCCAGGGCAAACGCCCATGCTGATCCCGATGCCGGATTACCGCCCCAAGTACCCCAAGATCAATCCTGAAGTCGAGATCAATCCCAACCACCCGAATCTGACCATCTGGCACAATAAAATCGATTGCTGCATGTTCATCGGGGTCCACTGCCATCAAGCGAATTTGTCGCTCAAAATCATTCGGGGTGGCACATCCTGCTACACGATTGCCATGTGCGCTCAAGCAGGCCATGAAGATGCGATGCTTTCGTTCCGCGATGCATCGGTTGAAAAGATTATGAAACTAGCCGATACCGTGAAAAGATTAAAAGGGACGGTCAAACCACGGCTGACGTCAGCCAAGAGCGGAGCCTCAAACTAAGCGACACCGCTTGAGGTTCTGGAGACAGTGAAAGGAGCCTGACCATGGCAGACACACATTCAGTCATCGGCACAAAAAATAAAAAAGGGCAGACCTTTACCGATACCTGGAAGATGATGAACGACGCGCCGCGCACGCCGTCGTTCTTTACGGGCAGCGAGGTCATCAAGGAAGCGCTCCGGCGGGCCAGCTGCGACGTAATGATCGCATACCCGATTACCCCTCAGAGCGAAGCAGCCGCCTTGATCGGTGAACTCTTTGCCGAGGGTTACATCGGCGACTACTTCCGCGGCGAGAGCGAATTCGCCGTCATGTCACAATGCGCGGGAGCGGCCTTCGGTGGAGCTCGTGTGTTTACGACAACTGCGGGACCAGGCACGATGCGCGCGATGGAGAACTTCCCGATGTGGTCCGGCGCAAGGTTGCCGATTCAGATGATCGTTACCTGCCGCGGCATCAATTCACCGCTGTCGATTCAGCCTGACACACTTGAGATTGCCTATCTTCTGAATACCGGCATGCTCGTCTGGCATGCGGAGACCGCACAGGACTTCTTCGATTGGATCCTCAAAGGCTACATGGTGTCGGAAGAGCCTGACGTGCACCTCCCCTTGGCGCTGTGCTGCGACGGATTCTTCGTGACGCACACCAAGGATGTCGTCAATCTCACCCCGGCCGACATGTGTCTTCCACCCTACGACCCCTACCGCTCCCCCGTGCCCTGCATGGACATGGAATGTCCGCCGGTTCGGATGATGCGCGATCCGTTTGTCATGAAGAGCAATTACATCAGCTATGCCACCCACGCTTCCTGGCAGCAAGAAGTCTGGGCGGCAGTGGAGCGATCACGCAAACACACGATCAAGTGGATGAACGGGTTGATCGAGACAGAAAATACCGATGCAGAGGTCATCATCGTTGCCTCTGGTACGGCCGTATCGCAGGGGCGTGAAGCCATCCGGCTCCTCGAAGACGAAGGTATCCGTTGCGGTCTGGTAAAGATCAAGGTCCTTGCGGCCTTGGCCAGGCGAGGAAATCCGCGAAGCCACAAAAAATGCCAAGCACATTATCGTCCCGGAATTCAACGTGACCGGATGGATGGCAAAGGAAATTAAGGCCACCATCCCGAACAGCGAACGTGTACACGCCGGCCCGCGTGTCTGCGGAGGCATGACGATGCCGCCGGAAATTATTGTTTCAGAAATCAAGACCCTGCTCGGCATGCGTACCATGTCGTTGGCCGGTCGCGGCAGTTGATCGCATCTAGGCAGCAAGAACGGAACGACCTGAACAATAAGACGCACCACTGAGGAGGCCAACATGAGCAAGGAACGTATCAAGATTTCGGAAGACCTATACGACATCATGCCGTCCGACTACCAAGACCTGGTCAAGAGCGCGACCTATGGCAAGGAAGACCGGGGTTGGAAGGATATCGGCAACAGCAAGGAACTGATCGAGCAGCACTCTCTCTGCGCCGGCTGCCCCGAATCCATGGCCTTCCGCTACATCCTGGCCTCATTGCCGAACCCCGAAGACACCGTCATGGTCGGCTCCACCGGCTGCACCAGCCTGGTGTTCCCCATGGTGGCCGTACACAATATTCACTCCCTTTTCGGCAACCAAAACGCCATCGCCTCCGGCTTGAAGCGCGCCTTGAGCGTCCGTTTCCCGGGCCGGACGAAAGACGTGGTCGTGCTCGCCGGCGACGGCGCCACCGTCGATATCGGCCTCGACATGACCCTTCAAGCCTGGTTCCGCCAGGAGAAGTTCACCACGATTTGCTTCGATAACGAACTGTACGCCAACACCGGTGGTCAGGAGAGCGGCCTGATGCAGAAGGGGTTCGTCGCCAAGATGGCTCCGGTCGGAAAGCTCTTCGACAAGGTCCGTCTGCCGGAAATCGCTCGCGAGTCAGGTTGCCATTATGTGGTCCAATGCACCGTCAGCAAGCCGTCCCTCATTGAGAAGGTAGTCCGGAACGCGGTCATGATCGCGCGCGAAATCGGCCCGACCTACCTCCAGCTCTATACGCCTTGCATTCTCGAAATCGGAAAGAACAGCATGGAAGGGCTTCAGGAAATGCGGGACTCAGAAAAACCGACCGAGCGGTTTGCCTACAAGGAGTACATCAGCGAGCCGGCCAAGCAACTCCTGGCAGAGATGTCCGCCAAGGACAAGGAAAAGAAGGCCGCTGCAAAACAGCTCGCCTCTCAGGGAGCCTAATCCGATTCTGGAGGAGAGACGACCATGATCAAGAAAAGACTGAACATCCGGATGTCAGGATTAGGCGGACAGGGCGCTGTCACTGCTGCGCATGTTCTGGCCATGGCTGCCAACCGCGACGGCAAATTTTCGATCTCCAATCCCTTCTTCGGCGCGGAGAAACGCATGGCGCCGGCGGAAAGCTATTGTCGGATCGGGATCGAACGGATCTACGACCGTGGCGAGTTGGTATTTCCCGACGTCATCCAGGTCTTTCATCCCCAGGTCATCACCATGGGGAAGAGCTATACCATGCCCTTCTACTCCGGTGTGAAAGAAGGTGGCCTCGTCGTCATCAACTCCGACCAGGAGCTTCTGTCGGCAGACGACATTGAACGTCTCAAGGATCTGAACGTGAAGGTATTTTACATTGCGGGAACCGAGCTCGCAATCGAGGTGGCCGGCACCGAGTTATCGACGAATATGTCGATGATCGGATCGGTGGCGGGCATCACCAAGTGCGTCTCAATGGAATCCCTGGACGGCGCCTTACAGGAACGGTTCGGGAAAAAGTTCGTCGCCTCTGGTGGAACCGCCTCCCTGGATGAAGCGATTAAGAAGAAATTCGCCAAGAAAGAAATGTTGCTGGCCAAGAACCTGGCAACGGTAAAGGCGGCCTATGACATCGCCAGTGCGTGGGCCGAGAAGAATCAGTATGAGCTGCGAGTCGGCAATCCTGCCGTAGCGGCGTAACGAGAGAGAAGGAACCAGCTCGCATGTATAACGTAGCCCAAGTCATTGATGAGAAATGCGTGGCCAAGAAGGGGTGCCGACTCTGCATCATGTATTGTCCTGAGGCCAATTGCCTCGATCTCAATCCGACCAAAATGGTGGCCGAAGTGATCATCGACCGCTGTAAAGGCTGTGAGCTCTGCGTGATCGTCTGCGACGCGGCCAAGCACTATGCCATCACCATGCAGGCCGTCAGCGCCACCGGGAAGCTGATGACCCAAAAAGGTGAGTCCGCCGCACTGGGACAGGCCTACCAAGGCTAACCGTTTTTGTAGCGGGTCTCCCGCGCAAGACCCCATGGCGCCTGCGCTATGGGGTTTTTTGTTGGTGCCGCTGTGGAAGGAATGGAGTGAGTAGATGGAAACTGAAGACAATGTCATTGATGAGCTAATTCGAGAGATTGCCGGGCTGATCCACGAGTACCCGAAAGTGCTCGAACGGCGTGCAGCCGAGATCCATGCCAGCGGGAAAGACCCAGATTTGGCGCAGACACTCGTCAAGGCTGCCGATACCATGCGTGACAGCGGAAATCTCTATCTGACATGGGCGAAGCACTACGCATCCGTCGCGGCAGGTAGGACCGACGCGACCTCGAATGAGGACGAAACCGAAGATTTCGACGTGTAACTGAATGGCGTAAGTAGGGCCAGTATTGTCCTGATAGAAAAAAGTCTCCCGCCAACCGACATCTTTTGCTAGAATACGCAACCCGACGACGGACTGTCTCGTTCCCCGGTAGCTCAGTGGTAGAGCAGCCGGCTGTTAACCGGCTGGTCGCAGGTTCGACTCCTGCCCGGGGAGCCAATCCAGACGAAAAGGGGCACTTCACTCTGTGGAGTGCCCCCTTTGCCTTCTCCCACCATTCAGACAGGGGCTTCTTTCCACCCGTCCAGCTGTCGCCAGATCTAGCGGTGGCACCATTTCACATCGCCGCAGCCCGTAGTGGAAATGCAAGGAGGATCCTCCCCTCCCAATTTGTCGCATCCAGGCAATTCATACTGCGAAGCCATCGATTTTTTCTGTATGATGGCTCCCATGTCACCAAACGGGCGAGAATTTACACCGGCGGCCTTGTTCCGCAATCCACATCTCATGACCATTGTCCCAGGCTATTGGCCTCGCGGAGGACTGCTTGCCGGAGTACCGACCGAGTCGCGCCTCTTCACCACTGAGCCGCACACCCAGTTGCTCGGCTATCTGCCACTGGCAACCAATTCGCGCAGCATGCCAGACGCTGGTACTCGTGCACGGCCTTGAAGGCTCCAGCGAGTCTCATTATATGCGTGGAATCGCCGCGAAAGCCTATCGCGCGGGCTTCAATGTCATCCGGATGAATCAACGGACCTGTGGCGGGACCGAACACCTGACCCCGACGCTCTACAATACCGGCTTGAGTCAGGACTATCGAGCCATCGTCCATGAATTGGCGAGCGTAGATGGACTCAGTCGCATCTGTCTTGTCGGCTATTCGATGGGAGGGAATCTCATCCTGAAAGCAGCCGGAGAAGCCGGCTCGTCAGAAGCAGCGTTGGCCGGCGCGATCGCAGTCTGTCCGAATATCGATCCCCCTATATGCGTCGAGGCCTTGGAAAAGCCGCGCAACTGGATTTACCACAGACATTTTCTCGTGGAACTCAAAGCGCGACTGCGACGAAAGGCTGCGCTCTTCCCTGGCAAGTGGGATCTCAAGAAACTCGACGGCACCACCAGGATGAGCGAATTCGACGATCGCTATACAGCCCCGGATGGAGGGTACGCCAGCGGAGCAGACTACTACAATCGTGTAGGCGCATGCCATGTCGTCGAATCCATTGCCGTCCCCACGCTCATCATTACAGCACAAGACGATCCCTTCATTCCCTACTCCATGTTTACCGTGCCGCCGATTCAGCGCAACTCTAGGATTCGAGTGATTGCGCCTCGCCACGGGGGCCATTGCGGATTCTTGCAATGGGCGAGCAACGGGGAAGATCATTTCTGGGCGGAGAATCGGATTATGGACTTCTTGCAAGGACGAATGTGAGGAGCAGCGGCTCGTGAGACGTGAAACGGTTAAAGGTGAAAAGTTTCGGAGGAAGAGCACTCGGAATCCTACGTTTCACGTCTCACCTTTCACGATTCTTGAGAGCAAAGCGAGAACGCCGTATGGGATCGCAAGCCGACTCCGATCAGGCTGTTTGAAGATGGGCACGCACTTCCTGCACGTAGGTTTTGAACGGATCAGGCATGGGGAAGGGAGCCTGGCCGTGCAGTTGGAAGATCGACCAGTTGATCACGTATGAGGGAGAAAACCGTTCTTCCGGCTTGAGATCGCCTGGCTCATCCGGAAGTCCGCAAGCCAGCAAATGGCGAACAAGTTCGCCTCGCCCAAACGCTCTGGTGTTGCGTGGCGGATGGTCCATCGCTAACGCAATCGCCTTGTCCGTAATGAGGCGTGGAACCCGCCCTTCCTCCATCAGACCATAGTAGAGCCCCTTGCCTTGATGGAGATTGTGGTACTCCAGATCGAGACTCTTCAGCGCCGGGTCTGCCCACGTCATCTGCTCCGCCTCGCGAAAGGTTTCGAGCAGCCATAACTTCGAGGCCCAATCGACGCGGCCCACCAGCGCCTGGTAGTCTCCACGGAGATCCCGCAAGACCATTTCCCATTGATCGAGCACCCAATCGGTTTCATCGTCCTGCCCACGATAGTGTGCTTGCGCCGCCGCGAGAAATGCCTCCTGAATGTCGATCGCAGAGATCGTCTTTCCCGATTGCAGCCGAACGATCCATTGCCGGTCCTGATCCTGTGACAATTCCTGCATGGTTTCGACCGGTTCATGGAGCTCAAGATCGAGCGGCGCATGGCCCTCTTCGATCAGTTGAAGGACCAGCCCTGTCGTGCCCAACTTCAAGGCCGTCGCCACCTCGGCCATGTTTGAATCACCCAATAGCAAGATGAATGCGGCGGTATTGATTCGGATCGGCCAATGGTTCATCCCTGGTATTCACGATGGCACGATTCTGCTGCACCCATTCGAAGAAATCATTCACGATGTAATCTGCGCGCTGAGAGATCTGAAACGGGAGGAGAGGCTCCTGTCGCGTACCGATGGCTCGCTCCTCGCGGCACAAGGAGCCGGTCCATCTGAATCCAGCCGTCCTGAGGACCGGCCGCGCCGATACGTCCGGCCCCCGTAAAGATCTGTCTGGTGACGAGGAAGGTCACAAAGGGTCCGAGGCCACGCCTGCGTAAAGGGGAAGCGTCGCGACACGAGATAGTTCTCGTGCGATCCAAAGGTCGCATCGGTTTCATGATCCACATTGTTCTTGATCAACGACACCGTGTCGGCCAAACCAAGGTCTTGAATCGCATCCTGCAGCAACTGATCGCCGGCACGGTCGGCAGCCACCACATCGCTGAGCGATTCACACTCCGGCGAAGCCCACTCCAGATGTCCCATGTCGAGGTACATGCGCCCGGCGTTGGTGAGAAATCCTCCGTTGCCAGGCGGTTCATCGTGTCCCCGATGGTGCAGATCGAGCACGCCTCGCCGTTGGACATGAAAGAGATGGTCTCGAATCTTGTGGGCAAACCAGGTGGGGGAATGGTCAGGCTGGTCTTGATTCACCAAGAGTCCGTATTCGGTTTCAAGTCCGAAAATACGGTTCAACATCTTAGTTCGCCACGACGGATTGAAGCGCCTTCGGCAGAAGGCGTGAGAGATCTGCTCGGCTTGAACGACCGATACTTGGATGTGCCGGGAGCCTGACGATCGAGGACTGCACATTCGATCGTCCGCTCACCAGCAATGCCACGAACATGTGCCATCAGGGTGTCACTGCCTGGGACTGCGGCGGCAGCTGAGCCTACTCCACTTACCGGTGGCTTAGCCTCAGCCTGTTGGTCCGCCTCATCCTGTTGATGCGCCAACGAACCGATCGCCCAGGCTCGCAACGCCAGATCCAACGCCTGCTCCAATGACAGCGTGGCCGGCGTCTGCTCCTTGAGATATGTCAGCATCTTCGTCTGGATAGCCGGAGTGGCAGCTAGCACCGCACGACCCGTTGTTTCCTCAAACGTCCCATCATAGTTGATCGTCAGAAGCGTGTCCTTCTCCGGCTTCAAGCCCAGCTCTGCCACCAGAATACGAACGATGAACGGCGCCTTATACACTTCCTCGAACGCCTGCTTAATGACCGGAGCAATACCGTACTTCACCAGTCTCGATCCCGTGACATCCGACGGCGAGCGGTTGAAACCTTCGACATGCGCCATTTCGAGCAGACTGAAACGAAGCTTTTCCAAATCCGTGGGATGCCCCATCCCGCCCAATGCCAGCCGGTCATAAATCTCGTACAGCTTCGGAGTCCCCTTGCTCACCGTCGTCAGGAGAATGCCTCCGTCATAGGTCAGCGCAACAACCGGGCTCCCCTGTTTGAACTGTTCGTCGAGATACTGCCGCCGATTGCCGACCGCTTCCACCCAGCGATAAGGCTCTTCATACATAACGCACCACCTGTGACTCATAGAGGGGTTTCAATGTCGCGTCCAAGACCGTCTGCACACCAGCTCCGGTAATCAACTTAATCACAGGGTAGAGACTCGCCTCCCGGTTGACACCGCCGGTCGCCGAGTCGAACTCCGCCGCACTCGTGAGCAATCGTAGCGCCTGCACCATAGCCTGTTCTTCCGGTAGCGTATTGAGGGGCTGCTCGCCCCAGGTATTCAGATAGTGCAAGATCCCTCGGATCGTGGGAGAACCAGACCCGGACACGGCATACTCCACGCCTTCAAACTCCGCCCCGAGGATATCGTAGAAATAGATCTTGGCCAGGCCCTGCTCCAGATCGTAACCGGCAAACACCGGGACCACCGCCCCCGTCCCGGCCAAGGCCGCCGGCACATTGTCCTTCAAGAGCTTGGAGACTGCGCGAAGCTTGCCGTCGAAACTCAATTCTTGCAGCTGCGTTCTCCGGTAGTATTTGAAGGAATGTTCCAGAACACGTACCATTTCATAAGCGGTCGCCGGGACGCCGGCAATCGCCATCACACTGTGCCGATCGATCTCCAACACCTTGTCCGTGCGATCGTACATCACCATATTGCCGGCGGTCGCGCGACGATCTCCGGCCACCAGAACACCATCGCGATACTTGAAGGCCAGAATCGTGGTGGCATTCGTGAGTGCATGGCCAGTCCCCACCACCGTCGAGACGCCGAGCGTGTAGCCCTGTTCTTTCAACAGCTGAAGAAAATCCCCTTGCATCCCCATTTTTACCTCACCTTTACTCGCATCTTATTACACACCTCTGGATGGACATCGAGGTCAGGGTTCACTGCGCGTGTCCAACGAGGGCCTTCTGAGGCCGCGCGTTGCGCGAGCACAAACCCTGACTCGGTGTCCATCCTCACTCCCCCGTTCTCTGCCGATACCGCTCAGCCTGCTTCGGATCGACCTTGCGCATGCGCTTAAGCAAATTATCTTTATCGGGCGACCCGGTCTCAGGCCGTTTCGGCCCGCCGCCCTCATCAGATGGACTCGGAGCCTTCGGCATCGGATTGCCAGGCCCTTCACGGCGTTCCGGCGTTGAGATGTAGTTCATGATCGGGACTCCTTTCCTCTGTTCCATGCGTTCAGCGCATCCATCGGGGATGCCGCGCTCTCGAATATCTGCGCACAGGCTTGCACTGCCTGTGGCTCGAAAAGGTCGCCCATCTCTAGTGTTCGCGGAAGCAGCCCACCGCTGAACTGAATCCGTTCCCACTGCATCGATTTGATCTGATCCGGAAACCGTCTGATGCAGAGGCCGCGAATCCCCGCTCTGGTATCGGCCGGGCCAACCACCAATGCCGACTCGACGTCCTGCTCCGACGTCATCCGCCAGGCCTTCCCCTCAGCCTCGAGCCCCAGGAAGAGCCCGCGATCCGGATTCACATTGTGGTACTCCAAATCCAAACTCGCCAGCCAGGGATCATCCCATCCAATCCGCTCTTCCTGCATAAAGGTTTCCAACAGCCAGAGCTTGGTGACCCAATCAAGCCGCCCGACCAGTTGTCGTCGATCACCGGTGAGCAACTGTAGCGTGGCGGCCCATTCGTGAAGAATCCAATCGGTCTCTGCGTCAGTACCGGCCAAGTGCTTCTCAGCCGCGAGGTAGTACTGCTCTTGAATGTCGAGGCCCGTGATGGTGCTGCCGTTCTTCTGACGAACCGTTGCCTTCAGATTCTGATCGCGAGACAACTGCTTCACCGCAGTGACGGGATGTTCCAATTCAAGAGCTGGGGCAGCGTCGCGCGCGATCAATTCCAGCGCCAACTGCGTCGTTCCGATTTTCAACGCCGTGCTGTACTCACACATATTGGCATCGCCGATGATGAGATGGAGCCGTCGATATTTTTCACGAACCGCATGCGGTTCATCCCTCGTATTCAGAATCGGCCGGTTGTGCATCGTGTCGACACTCAGATCCGTCTCCATAAAGTCGGCTCGTTGAGACAGCTGATACTGACCCGGCACGAACCCGCTTTCTTGACCCTCCACACCGACTTTGCCGGCTCCAGCAATGACCTGCCGGCTGACAAGGAACGGCAGCAGCCCCGAAGTCAGGGAAGGGAAGGGAATCGACCGTGAGCACGAGATAGTTATCGTGACAGCCGTAACTGTGTCCATGAAAGTCCGTGTTGTTCTTATACAGCTGCACATGGAGCCCGCCGAGCGCATGGTTGCGCCGCTCCGCCGCCCGCTGGACAATGCGCTCCCCTGCACGGTCATGAGCAAGGATATCTAATAGCGTTCGGCATTCAGGCGTGGAATATTCAGGGTGCGTATGGTCGTTGTAGAAACGTGCGCCGTTCGGGAGGACCAGATCGCTCTTCATCTCATGAAACGAAAACGGCCGATGGGCATCGACCTTGGCGAACTCGTCTTCTTCTTTGTCTTGCTGCAAGCCGGAAACCCGAAACCCCCGCGCATCCTCGTGCGGATCTTCACCACCATAGTCCCACCGCCGCTCGAACGAAGCAGTCAGATGGGCTCGCACCAGTTCCATCGACTCCACGACCGGATCGACCGCGTCCTGGTCTTCCCTGGTAATCCCATATTCCGTTTCAATGCCGAAGAGTCGCATCCTCGTTAGACGTGACAAGGTGACAGGTCAGACGAGGGGAGTCTTCCAAGTCTGAGAGCGGCAATTCTGACCTTGCACGGCTCTACGACGCTCACACTTCATGATCTCTTAGATAATTTGGTTGATCAATCTCTCTTCGGACTGCCGCCCTCTTCGGAACGAGGAGACTCCGACGACCTGCTCCGGATGGTGATCGAGGAGCTTGAGCCATTCTTCCGCCGCATCGTCGGGTGGCAACATCTCACCCTCCCGGAATTCTGCGTGAACGGAGTTCACCAGATCGTCCAAGGTCATACCGCCTTGCTCTGCCCCGCCAGCCGCAATCACGCGATCGATCGCCTGTTCCTTCGCCCGTTGAACGATCGAAGCCAGAATCGCACCGCTGATCAGATCGCCCTCGATAGAGGACCTTGTTCTGTCCACTTCGGAGCCTGATCGACAGGAGCCGATTCTCATCGATGCGCGAGAAGATCGCGGAGAGCGCATGCTCGACGAGGTCGGCACAGGCCTTCTTCTTATCTCCGCCGTGCTGGTCAATCCATTGCCGGTCCAGCGGCAGGTCATCTGTCAGGTACACGTTCAGAATCGCTGCCGCCGAGTCACGATTCGGACGGCTCACTTTGATCTTGCGATCGATACGCCCAGGCCGCAGCACGGCCGGGTCGATCAGATCCGGCCGGTTCGAAGCCAGAATGATCACCACATCGCGCAAAGACTCGATCCCGTCCATCTCGGAACAGAACATCGGCACCAAGGTGCTCGAAATGTTGAATGACCGAGACGCCCGTCTCGTACCGAGGATCGACTCCGCCTCGTCGATGAAAATAAACGGCAATGCCCCCTCGTTCCGACGAGCGCGGGCCTGGGCGAAGAGATCCCGGACCATCCGTTCCGATTCCCCCAACCACATATTCAGAATCTCGGGCCCCTTGATATGGAGGAACGCCCCGCGAGTCACCGGCGGCTTGTCCCCCTTCGCACCGGACGCGCCCTGGCCTGACTCCCCCACCAGCTTTGAGAGACTGGCGGCTGCCGCTTGTCCGATCAAGGTTTTTCCACAGCCGGGAGGGCCATAGAGCAGAAAGCCCTTCGGTTGAGTGAACTTGAAGCGCTGAAACGTGTCCGCATGGAGCAAGGGATACTCGATCGCCTTCTGAATGGCCGCAATCGCCTCCGTTTGCCCGCCGATCTGCTCCCATGTGACAGTGGGAACCTCGTCGAGGAGGTGGGACTTAGCTTTCCGGTCTTCCATCTTTTCGATCGCCACGTGGAGGCTGGGCTCGATACGCACCTCATCGCCTGCCTTCAGATCCACGCAGACAAGATCGCTCGATCGTTGAAGAATCAAGACCTGCCGCCCCATTTCCTGCTCGAAACGAAGCCGCCCATCAGCTAACACTTCCGCGACTTTCATCACAGGCCCATTGCGATCATAGCCCAATATCTTGATCACCGCGTAGGCTTCGTTGACCAAAATCTGGGCGCCGATCTTTAACTCGGCGGCCTGCACCCGTGGATCGACCGCGGCATAATACTCAGCGCCCCCCACCAGGATCCGTGCGAGGCCTTCACCGGGCACCTCAAGCAGGGTGCCAACTCGATTGGCCGGCGCCGTGAGCTTTGCGATGACGTCGGCGACTTTCTTGAATTCGACTTCGCGCTGTTGCTGCGCCGCTTGCCCGAGGATCACAGCATGGCGCAACTTGTAGAGGATCTTCTGCCGGGGGTCACTGTCGGGAAATGCGGCGAGACATTGCTCGATGAGCTCAAGTGGATCGGATCCCATGCGCATCGACGGATTCGCAGCATCCTCCGTCTTTCCATTGGGCCCTGAGTCCTGTGGTTCAATGGGTCGGCGATCACTCATCGGTGGTCCTCCATGCGGAACAGATGGGTGATCCTACCATAGCGACCGCAAGGATTACCGATCAATTGACGGCTTGGAGGGTCACGGATACACGTTCGTGGCGGGTCCCCCGTAAAAGCTCGACCGTGACCTGATCGTTGACTTTGTGGTGCTCCATCACATCCATCAGCTCGTCCAGGGTCCTGACCGGCTTGCCATCGACCGCCGTGATGATGTCGCCCAATTCCACCCGGCCGGTGGCAGTTTCACGTGCACCCTTCAACCCGGCCTGCTCCGCCCCGCTGCCACGCGAGACTTTCCCGATAATCACCCCCTTGATCCCCCACCGCTTGGCCATCGCATCGGGAACGAGCGAGACCCCTAGCCCAGGACGGATGAGTTTCCCGTGCTTGATCAATTCGGGAACGATGCGGTTGATCGTGTCGACCGGCACGGCAAAGCCGATTCCCGCGAAAGCCCCGCTCGGGCTGACAATCTGGGTATTCACGCCGATCAATCGACCGGCACTATCGAGCAGCGGGCCGCCGGAGTTTCCAGGATTGATGGCGGCATCGGTCTGAATGACCCCTTCAATCGTCCGGTTCGATAAGGACTTGATCGTCCGCCCCAAGGCACTCACCACGCCGGTCGTCAGCGTGTGATCGAGGCCGAACGGATTCCCGATCGCCAATACTTTCTGTCCGACGCGCAAGTCCTGCGACGTCCCGATGGTGAGGGGCGAAAGCGCCTCTTCGGGCGCTCGAACCTGCAGCACCGCCACATCGTGATCGGGGTCGGCGCCGATGAGCGTGGCCTTATGTTCCGTCCGGTCTGACAACGTGACGGTGATCGAATTCGCTCCATAGACGACATGAAAATTAGTAACGATATGCCCCTGCTTGTTCCAGACGAATCCTGATCCGGACCCTTGTGGGGCTTCAAAGAGATTGAACGACCAGGGGTCTCGTTGAATCGCCGTGTTCGCGATGAAGACCACAGATTTTGTCGCCCGCTCGAACACAGCCATCGTGGCCCGCTCGTCCGTGCCCAGCTCGGCGGGTGAGGGCGTCACGACGCGCGGCTTCCCTTCAGGCCCGTCGTAGGTCCCGCCCAGCGGCTTCCCCCACTCCGCCGTCGACAAGGCAGGCCAGAGGCTGATGAGCAAGAGTCCCACCGAAACAGACTTAGAGCCTCTTCATCCCGATCATTCTCCCATGATTTGGATAATGAGTTCCCTGGTCCGGGATCTGGTATCGAAATCGACGACACAATCTGTTGCCAGGTTCCCAGCAACATCACCCCGTCCAGGAATGGAATGGTGACCGACGGCCCTTGCAGCTGACCTCGCAAGTGACTGTGGCCGTTGTCCTCACCGGCATTCCTCGTATTGTGCTGCCAGGCAGGATCGGCCGGCACGGTTCGGTCCCAAAATGATTTAGTATCGGCCCTAATGCCCGGTTCATCTTCGATGATCATCACCGACGCGGTGGTGTGCTTAACGAACACCGTCACGACCCCGGCCAACAACTTAGTGCCAGCCAGGGCATCGACCACGGACTTCGTAATATTTTCGATCTGCGTGTTCCCCTGCATGGGGAGACGCAACGACACCGTCTTGACTGCCATCTTATGACTCCATCGCTCGAAGCGCTCGTCGCTCACCCCGCGTCAAAGCACTGCCACGAGCCTCCTCCAGGATTGCATCGAACTCGCCTTGCGCCGTCAAGCGGCGCAAGGCCCCCATCACCGCGCCACTCAAAACACCTTCCTGCTGCAGCTTCTCCAAATAGGCAAAGGCATCGGCCAACGTTTCTTTATTCCGCACATAGTAATCCCGTCCACGACGCTGATTGCTGTAGGCTTCAAACTGCTCGCAGGCGACAAGAATTTCCGCCAACTGCCTGACCCAGGGCTTGGCCGACGCCAGTTTCTCCGGATAGTAGTAATAGAGCATCACCTGCTGCATCCAAGGCGCCCAGGTCACCCCCATCTTCCTGATGGTTGGTCGAACCGTACGCAGCCGGCGGGCAAGCCGGCGCGAATAGCCCAGCCGCATCTCGACCTGCTCTTTAGCCCAAGAAGTTATTTCGATGCCGTCAGCTTCTAGATCGTTGCAGTACTGTCGGAGAAAGGCTTCGGTTTCCCGCCCATAGGTCGTCTCAGGATGTATGGCTCTCCATTCACGCGGTCTGGTTGGAATGCCGTGCTCCTTGGCCCAGGACCAAATCCTCCCAAAGAGTCGGCGATCGAGCCCGGCACGGCCCAGGTCATGCAAGAGACAAGCAATCTGATACTGGCGGACCCGCTCGGCTCCATGGCCCAATGCCGTGGCCACCGATGCGCACATGCGGGCGGTCCGCACCGCATGGGGCCGATCGTACCCGCGAATGACCCGCCCAGGGTGAGTTGGGTGCGGATAATCGTAAAGACGCATCAGCCGGGACAGGAGCGCACGGGGAACCAGAAGCGGGGCATGTGTGGGGGCAAGTCGCATCATGAGTTGGAGTGCATGCGGCGTATGGATAACGGTTACAGTGCGAGGAGAATATCGTTCGATGAAACGAGGTGTCAAGGCGCAGGACAACAAAGGCTCGCCCAACCCGGCGATCTTTGCTATGCTCAGACCAATTGAAGGCGAGTCGCTTCTCACCGTCTGGGAAGTCAACCATGTCGAGAAATATGACACGCTGGAGGCTGAGTTTCGCAGTCATCCTATTCGGCCTGTTGTGGCCGATGGTGCCAGAAAGCAGTGCCGGGCCGCTGGATCAGCTCACGGATTTGACAGGCAAGGCCTCAGTCGTCGTCACGCTCAAAGGGCGAGATAACTTCAACAGCGAGTACCTTTATGATGTGAGCGTCAAGAACCTCTCTGCCGAAACGTTCATCGGCAATTCTCTGTTTCTTGTCCTCGACAAGGTGACCAACATCGGAGGAGAGGACCGAGAAAACTTGAACAGCGATACTATTCTGAGCCGAATGGAAGTCCTGGGTCAGGATGGGGAAACACAGGATGGGAAACCCTATTTTCAGATCTCGGCCGGATCAACAACCGACCTCGCGCCATACAGCACAAGTCTTCCAGCCAGCGTACGCCTCCGCAACAAGGATTATTTGATAGTCTTCACGCCCTCGTTCAAAGTGTTCGGGCTCAAGCGACCGCCGCCTGAGGCAAAACAAGCCCAACAAACCCAGACTGCTCCGGTCCAACCGGGAACCGCTCCTACAGCTCCCAGTCACAACTCCGTCGACAAGCTGATTCAGTTGTTGATCAAAAAGGGAGTGGTGACAGAAGAAGAATGGCGCAAGGCCAATCAACCATGAAAGATCCAGCTTGCAAGGCCTGCCAGGGCAGCTGGCCGAAAGAAAACCATTTCATCGCCGACCTCGGCCTGTCAAAGGCCTATCTCCACGACGATCAATTCTTTCCCGGCTGGACCGTCGTCGTCTTCAAACGCCACGCGACAGAGCTGTTTCATCTGGCTCCCACGGAACGGATTCAGCTGATGGAGGAAGTGAACCTGGTCGCCAAGGTTATCGCCCAAGTCTATGAGGCCAAGAAGATCAACTACGAACTCCTCGGCAACCAACTCCCCCACATCCACTGGCATGTCATTCCTCGACTGGCCGGCGACCCGGCCCCCCTCGAACCAGTCTGGCGGGTACAGCACGAGCCCTTGCTCCGTTCAGAGCCTGATCTCCAGAGCACGGTTCAGCGCTTGCAGCAGGCCATTCAGAACGCCCGCTAAATCACGAATCGCCGCTCCCTTCAACGAACTCCACCCGAACCATCGACATCGATTCGGTGATATAATGTAGGCCATCTTTGACAACTGATTCGGAGGGTCACAGGTTTCCGATGCGTCGTCGATTGCTGCTCGCGACCCTCTTGTTCGCGTCCTTCATCGCATGTCTTCCCGTCCATTCATCGTTCGCGCAATCGCCTGAGAACGCTCCGCCTCCAATGATCGAGTCCCCGCCGCCCTCTTCCGAAACCTCGCCTGCTCCAGTACCTACAGATGAGCACCGGCTCCCGGAACTCTTGCCGCACGAGCGAGCGGACGCCGTGATGGAGCTGAGTGAGTTGCGCAGCGCAGTCCTTGTGTCGCCGGACAGCGCGGACGACCGGCTGAAGTTGGCACAAGCGCTCTATCGCATCGGCGATCTCGACGCCGCCATCGATGAATGCCGCGTGGCGCTCAAGCTCAAATCGAACAACGCCAGAGCCTATCTGCAACTCGGCGTCATACTAATGGCCAAACAAGATGGGCATGCGGCTGCCATAGCCTTGATGGAAGCCATCATGCTCGATCCTGAACTCACACACGCGCATTACAGCTTGGGCAGCGTCCAGTACTCGCTGGGCAATCTCACAGCCGCAATCCAATCCTATCGCCAAGCCTTGGAGTTGCAACCGAACTTTCCCGACGCCCGCTATCGTCTTGCGTTGGTCTTGAAGCTAGCGAATCGGCATCGGGAAGCAGCGCAATTGATGGAAGACGCGGCGATCGGCGGGGTGCCTCAGGCGCAGTACTTCATGGGGAACGCCTATCGTAACGGACAGGGCGTCGAAAAGAATCTGGCCCTTGCAATCCGCTGGTGGACCAAGGCCGTGGAGTTCGGCCAACAACGCGCAGCGGAGTCCCTTTCACAGCTTCGCCGCCAAGCGCTATCGCTCGACCAGCCTGAGCGTCGCCGAAAAGATGCGATCGAGGCCTTCAGGCAATATCGCGACGACCTCTGGGCTGATTACCCGGATGCAGTCAGGAACGACCCGAACGAATCATTGGGCGTCGCCCTGCTCAAAGACAGCCAGGCCTCCAACGGAGTCACGGCGCTGTTTGCCGAATCCTTTGCACTGGGCGAGACTGCGCACGACGAACTGGCGCGCCTGTATGAAACCGGCCTCGATACCCGCCTCGCTCAATTCGATACGCGCATCCTGACGTGTTTTGCCACCACCGCTGCCGATGGGTTCATCCCGTCAAAGAAAGCGCTGGCCCGCATCTATGGCAAAGGCCTCGGTGTCACGCCGGATTTGCAGAAAGCCAAGGCAGTGCTGAAGGGGCTGTCCAAGCAGGAAACGAAAACGGTCATGGATGAAATTGCAGGGCGCTAGCAGGAACCGTAAAACGTGAGGCGTGAAACGTGAAACGAGGGTCATCCGCAAAGCTGTGGCGACAATTTCTCAGCTCCTCCTGGCTCCAAGCCGGCGCCATGGGGTTGCTTGCGACAGTCCTGGCGTTCGGTCTGTGGGCTGCAGCCTCAACCACTTTCACGGCTCTGGACTGGACCGCGTACGATGTCTGGTTGACCGATCGCGCATCCATCCCGATAAGCCCGTCCCTTCTGATCGTCACACGGGACCCGGCCAGCGAAGAAGAGTTCGGCGCCGGGCCATGGGACCGGGCCATCCTCGCACGCCTGCTGACCAGCGCGCATGAATCCGGCGCTCTCGCGATCGGCCTCGATCATCGCCTCGACCATGCCAGCCCGGCGCAGCTCGGCGGGGCGGCGAGCGATGCCCTGCTGCTGGAAGCCTTGAGCAGCGCCGGCCCCATCGTCGTGGTACAGAGTCCTGACGCGACGCTGGTCTCGGACACAGCGATCGCAGGCCATCTGCTGGTCACGACCCATTCCGATCGCATCGCACGAACGATACCTCTGGCGGCAACCGATGACAGTCAATCCATCCCAGCATTCGGGATTGCACTGTACGAGGCATTCCAACAACAGACCTCGCTGACAAAGCCGTCTCTTTCAGAAAGAGACACGGCCTCGCTCTTGGTCAACTATGCCGGCAATGGAACGATCAATGCCTTCCCGACCGTTCCTGTTTCATCCGTCTGGAACGCCATCGAGCATCACGAGAGCGATCGGCTCACCGAGTGGTTCAAGGGCAAGGTCGTCGTGTTTCTTCCAAACCCGATCACAGGGGGAAGCTCGCTCTTGCCCACGGGACAGACAGTCACCAACTCGGTGGTCCATCTCCATGTCCTGAACATGCTGCTGACCGGCAACCGGTTCTACCAACTCGGTACAGCCAGCCGCTCTTTGGTGGCGCTGTTTGTAGCCTGGTTGGTCGCCTGGCTCCTGCTTCATTTTCGAGGCACGCTCAGCCTCCTCCTTGCCGGCAAGGCCATGGCCGCGTACGGAGTATTCATTTTCCTCGCGCTCGCAGTGGCCCACTTGGTGCTTCCCCTCGCCATGCCCCTGACCGCCGCTCTGTTGGTTCTCGTCGGCACGACCATTTGGAGCCACCTCACCGCTCATCAGCGGCTGATGCTCTTAGAACAGGACATGCTCTGCCTGCAGCAGGAAGCCGCCGCTGTGCGCGAAGCTCTGGTCCTGCGCGAGACCAGAGCAGAAACGTTACAGGAAGATCTCGCCGTCGCGCGGGCCGCCATCACGCAATCGACAGGTCAACAGGAAGAACTCACCAGATCGGCAGACGCCCTTCGTGCCCAGCTCACTGACGCCCAGGCGCAGGAGGATGAAGCGCGCAGGAAACTGGAAGAACTCGAGCAGCAATTGCATAGTCTGCGTGCGGCTACGAACGAACCCATTGCGATAGGCGATGTGGAACTCGATCGCCTCAGGGACGAATGCAGGCAGCTAGGTATCATCACCCAAGACGCCAGCCTCCTGCGCCTCTATCAGGATCTCAAGAAAGGGGCCAAGTCGTCTCTGACGGTCCTTGTGCTCGGTGAACCGGGGACCGGGAAAGAGCTATTCGCCAGGGCAGTCCACCGACTCAGTCAACGAACCGGCAAGACCTTCATTGCCGTCAACATGGCGGCCATCTCCCCTGAGCTCTTTGAAAGCGAACTCTTCGGCCATAGCAAAGGCAGCTTTACCGGGGCCACAGCAGACCGGCGCGGCTACTTCGAACTGGCCAACCATGGAACCATCTTTTTAGACGAAATCGGCGATCTCCGATTAGACCATCAGAGCAAATTGCTGCGGGTCTTACAGGAGAAGTCCTTCTATCGCGTCGGCGCGACGATCCCAACGACGGTGGACGTGCGTATCGTGGCCGCCACGAATCGCGATCTGCAGCGAGGGGTTTCCGAAGGCTGGTTCCGTGAGGATCTGTATTTCAGACTGACCGGTCTCGTCTTCCGGCTCCCGCCGCTGCGAGAGCGCACCGGCGACCTGCCGATCCTCGCGAATGTGTTTCTCAACGACATCGCCAGTCAGATGAGTAAGCCGGTACCGAAGCTCTCGAACGAGGCGCTCCGTGCGCTAGTCGAGCATGAATGGAGGGGGAACGTGCGGGAGTTCCGGCATTGCCTGGAACAGGCGATTGCACTCAGCGACGGCCCCCTGCTCACCAAAGAGTCATTGCGCCTCGACAGCGCATCCGCATCGCCAGCTGGCCGAGGCAAGCCATCACAGATCCTTCCCGACCCGGCCAGCGATGCAGCGGTACTGAATTGCCTCCGTCAGCACAGCTTCGACATGCAGGCAACGGCGAAAACGTTAAATTGGGATCGCAGCACCGTGACGCAACGATTGAAGGGCCTCTGCTTCCAAGCACTGGTCGAAGCTGATGGCGATCAGGCTAACGCCGCAATGGCCATCGCCGGAGACCCCAGCCAGCTGAGAACCGTTGAACTGAAGCTCATGGACTACCACAGCCACCTCATGTTCGTGATCGAACCCTTCGCCACACCCAACGAAGCTCTCCTCGACTGCAAACGGCGATTCAAGAACCTCCCGGATCGGCATTTCGCCTCAGTTGAGACGCTGGTTCGCCAGTACTTTCGTCAGACCAAACCAGCTTCACTCGGGTTGAGAAAAGAATCCTGACCTCTACCTCCCACCTCAGCACGTTGGGTCGGCGGACGCAGGATCGAAGGCATCGTCGCGAACATCCAAGATAAGTTCATATGGAGCCATGGGCGAGAAATATGCGCGCAACGCAATGCACTTCCCGACCACATTGTCTTGAACGCTGCGCTCAATAACCGTCGCAAGACGGAGAAGATCCATCAATGGACCACCGATCCATTGCTCAGTGATTTCCGGTTGATGCGAGGTTCCGAGTTCGAGATTCATGGCTGGTCCGAAGTGCGTGTATTCCGACGGCCGATCGTTCGCCTGGTTGGAGGCGTACTTGCGAATCTCGGTTGCGAACTTACGCAAACCCTTCACCGACCCGACAATACGCCACTCTTTAGCAGCATCGTTCCGACCGCAGAAAAACCCCAGCTCGCGCCAAGCAAGGCGCGTCGTTTCATTCGACATGACGTGACTCCTACCCTCCAGCTTTTACTCTCAACATCCATGAAGCGTAAATCGTGAATCGCATCTCGCAAACATGCCGCAACTGGCCTTGCAACACATCCAGTCAAAGGGGGCTGCCCCCTTTGACTGGATCAAGCAGCGATCGAAACATAATCACCGCATCCTGATAGGCTCCATCGTTCTTCCGCACCGCGCCGGGGATAAGACCCAGCTCTCTGAAGCCTAGTTTTTCCCAGAGATGGCGCGCGACAAGATTTTCAGAAAACACCAGGTTGAAGATCACGCCACGATAGCCGAGTTGCTTGGCGTAGGTCAGCATCGTGGCACCCAACAGCCAACCCATACCTTTGTTGCGCCACTCTGGCGCGACGATGAAGCCGGCGTTCGCCACTTGTCTTGCCCGCCCAGGCCAATTCGCCTTGAGGTAGAACGCCCCGACCATGCCCGCCGCGCCGGCCCGGTCCGGTACATAAGCCGCCACAGTGCTCTTGCCGCGAAACCAATAGTCCATAAAGTTATCCTGGTCCGGAAAATGGTCATGCGGGTACGACGTCCCCTCGTCGACGATCACCCGGTAGAGGCTCCGCAATGGCTCAATATCTTGGTTGTCGGCCAGCACCAATTGAACCGGCGAGCCATCCTTGAGTTTCGCGTCAACAGGAAAAGTGAGACTCATCGACTAAACCATCGCTCACATAAGTCAATAGTCATGCCTGACCCTAGCTGTTCAGTTCCCATCAAGGCATGGGAACCTCAGCAATCTGTTGCGGGCAAGTCTACTGCAACCGCCTGTGCTTATCCACACACCTATGGGCCGTCTACCTCTCTCGCAAGGGAGTGGCCAAGGCTGCCCTTTACTGCGCGCATCGAGCGAGCATCATTTATCTAATTGATCTTTCCAAGCTTGCTTGCTTCTCCCCTCTTGGCAGGGGACGCCCATGTTGGTCTAGGTGCGGCCGTCGAACGAGGCCCTTCTCAGGGTGCGCGTTCCGGGAGCACAAGACCAGCATGGGCGCCTCCTGCCTATCCTTTTCACCGTGCGCGTTCTGCGAGCAAGAAGGGCGCCTGGCTGCTCCCTCCTCATCCTCCTGTGATGAACTGAACTTCCTGATCGGGTGTGGTTCGAAGTGACTGGAATCTAAAGGCAAAGCGGTCTTTCCTGATTTACTGCAGAAAATTGAATTGTTTGATAGAATTTTTTAGGGGTAAATTTCATGTTGTACGAATTATTCATGGTTTGGATGGTTGGTAGCATTGGCGTGATTGCGGCCAGCATGGTGTTGGGAGGCCTATTGTGTGTGTGGTGTGCCTTTAAAGGTAGTAGGCGCACCCGATCGGCCTCCAACTCCACGCATCAACCAAGTCACCCATGAACTAACCCCTTCCTAGCTCGCTCGTTTTCCCTTCACGGGAGGGTGGCCTGCTTGGGTTCCCATTTTCCGCGTCCAACGAGGGGAGTCCGCGACCGCGCGTTGCGCGAGCACAGAAGATCATCAGCCACCATCCCCTCCCATGCGTGTCCCTCCCCGCATCCCCTGCTGGAATTAATCTCCCCGCATCAAGTGCACCTCTCCTCCATTTTCTGAACCCCTGAATTTTCCTCAACTCTCGTCCACTTTCTCCCCTTCCAACGTCGGCACTCCGGTTGCTCAAGCATCTGATCGTCGGCGCACAGGCAAAACGGCTGGAAAGGGGGTGATGCAGATCCGAGGCCGCAGTCAAATTTTGCATTTCACGTTTTCAACTTTCACGTTTCACCAAAAGAAGGAGATGCCATCATGCAGAAGCCATCATCGTCAGTCTCGTCAGGAAACATTTCCCCTGCCATTGTCGGGCCGAGTAAGGACACGAAGGAGGTCTATGCTCATAGGCGGGCTGGTCTTGAGCCTGGCCATCGTCATCGGAGCCGTCTGGTACTACTCCGGGCAGGGCCAGTCCTACGCCTCGAAGGCCCAGACTGAGACCCTGACCAATGCCCAAGTCACGAACGTACTCAAAACCAGCGCGACCCCTCCCATCGAGCCGATCGCGCACAGCCAGACCGCCCCCGCTATCCAGCTACAAGCCCGACAGCATCCACACGGATATCTATTTCGAGGTGGGCCGTAAGGGACTCACAGACGACGCCAAGGCGATCCTCGCCACGCAGGCCGACTTGGCAAAGAACGATCCCGACCTCGGCATTCTCGTGCAGGGCTATACAGATCAGCAGGGTTCAGCCAGCTACAACATGAAGCTCGGCATGAAGAGGGCAGAAACCGTGAAGACTGAGCTCCTGAACGCCGGCGTCTCCGAGTACCAGATCAAGGTGGTGAGCCTCGGCAAGGATGGTGTGCTCTGTCTCGACAGCAGCGACGTCTGCCGCAATATGAATCGCCGGGTGCACCTCGAAATTCGCAAGATCGGCAAGGACCACATGATGCTTCCCACCGTTGCCACTGAGCCAAAGACCACCGAACCGGTCCAATCAGCGAACGACCCGAACAGCAATACAGACGGTTCCGGCTCACTTGCAGACAATCTTCTTCCTTCCCATGCCGATCCCTCGACAACTGATCCGTCTCCACTGACGACAGACAAGGCTTCCGGCAGCTAACCGGCACTGAGTCAGATCCTGGGGAAGCCATTTGGCTTCTCCAGGATGCGGCCTGGCCTGGACCGATACGCGTCCGATCGCTGGATTAATTGTGCCGAGTCCGGGGATCGATCAGATGATGCCGGAAGGCGCTTACGGACTGAAGCTGGCCTCAGGCCTGGACAGCTCGAACCACACACTCCTGCCAGTGCAGTTAGGACTATGATTATTACCGGCCACCGAGATACACATTTTCTATTTTTTGAAAAAGTTCAGGCAGGCGAGACAGTCCCGTTATAAGCTCAAACAGGATTGTGGCATCGTATTACGGTGCGAGATCGTCAGATCGTTGATTCACGGACGGCCTCAATTCCTACACACGAAGACAAAATACCACTCATCCTCGTCACCTGCTACCTGTTCGGTGCCATCGTACCGTGAAAACCACTACTTTATATGGTCATCGCAGAGATGGTGGAGAGGAAGGCCGGTAGTCCGTGAGACGTGAATCGTTAAACGTAAAACGTTACAAGGAAGAGTATTCGTCCTACTACGTTTCACGTTTCACGGTTTACTTTTCACGGTTCCTGAGAACGCCGCATGGGAAAAGGCACATCCATGGGCAAAGAGGCTAACTTGGCAGCCTCAGGGAGGGAGGGTCCAATAGCCGTCTGGGTTGGGCGGGTGAGAAGGGTGGGCTTTTTCAGCATCCAGTTAGCAGGCAGGATCATGCTGCTTGGGGAAGAGGGAAACAATATCTATTTCCACCCGCCTCTTTCGCACTGTCCATCGCAGCCTTCGCACTCGCGAACAGGTCGTTGACCTCCTGGCCATCGAGCGGGTACACCACCAGCCCGAGGCTCACCGTGAGGGTCATCTCCTGTTTCTCGATGGTCCAAGGCTGCGCGAACGCGCTCAGAATCCGGCTGCCGACAATTTCCATATCGGCCCGGCTGTTGATCCCTTCGAGTAGACAGGTAAACTCATCCCCGCCGAGACGCGCAGCCGTATCGACTTCCCGCAAACACTTCTTGAGGCGATCGGCAGCCTCTTTCAACAAAAAGTCCCCAGACTCCTGACCAAATGTCTGGCTGGTCTCTTTGAAACGGTCCAGCCCGCACAGCATCAGACCAACCACATGTTTTTTACGTTTGGCCATGGCCACGGCATGGGTCATCCGGTCACGGAACAGCACGCGATTCGCAAGGGTAGTAAGCGGATCCTGCTGTGCGAGATAGCTCAGATGTTGCTCAGCCTTTTTTCGTTCAACGGCATGCCGGACCGCGCGAGTAAGCTGCTCTGCGGTAGACCCGTCTTTAATCACAATCTCCTGCGCGCCATGTTGGATCATCTGCCGGTCCGCCGCTTCATCGTCCTTTTCACCGAGCACCACGATCGGCATCCGGCCCAGCGCGGCCTGGATGAGATCCAACGTATCCAACCCATGAGTGTTGACTAAGGTCCGATCCATGAGAATGGCGTCGAAAGACTCGCGACCCAGCCGATGCAGGGCGCTGCTGAGACGTTCCACGTGGGTCACCTCGATCTGCCCATCCTCTTTCTCCCGCAGCAGGTCAAGTGCGCGCTGCGCATCGGCTGGATTGTTCTCGACTAATAAAACCCGAATCATAACAGTCCTTACAGATGTCAGTCGTCGCCTCGGCAAGGGGCTCAGGCCCCCGTCTCGCATACACCGAGACGCTCGATCACGCACACGAACTGAAAAACAGTTCTTTTCGCCGACGAAAATGAGGGCTAATTGGAATAATTCCGGCTGGTCTTCTTCGTGGCTTTCCATTTCCACGGCGGCACGGGGTTGGGATCAGCCCAGAGGCCCTTGCCTGATGCCCTGGCTAGGTCTTCAAGCACTTCGAGGCCGGCATCGCTGGAGGCCGATCGTTGCCACCAGGCCAAGCCCTCTTTCAGCAGTTCGTGCCCCACATTGCGCCCATCATGCAGCAACACCTCGGCAGATAACCGACCTTGCTTGTCCCGCGTGAGCCCTCGCACAACAACGTCGCGGCTCCCCACATAGGCAGCAATCACGTGCTTCGCTTGTTTCCCGAATGGCTGCTTGAGTTCAGGGCAATCGATGTCTTTAAGATGGATCGTTTCGCTGCGGCCGTCGTGACGAATGGTTAATCGATCGCCCTCATGGACGGTGACAACTCTCGCGGAAAGATCAGCCCATGAGTGGCCTGGACATGCAGCCACTAATGCGAGCACAAGCCCTGCTATGATGTGGTGCTTCGACACGATGCCGTATGCTACCGTGTCCGGACCCTCCAACCAACTATTACTTGATTTATGGACAATGCGGTGGCACGCATGAAGTGCTGGCTCCAATGCCGAATCTCCCTCCTATTCAGCGATCCAGCTGATACGACAAGGGGGCAGCCCCTCACCAGAAATCGTAAACTCTCTCGTTCACTCATTTAGCCATACCACTTGCGTGAAGCCTAATCTTCTCCTCCACGCTCGCCATTAGCTCGGCAAATTGTTCAGGTTGCGGGGCCGTTCTCGGATCGAAGCATCCGGCATCCCGTAGCACATACAAATAATTGAAATCGGCGAGCCACTTACTCTTGTTATTTCTTTCCTCTGCGAGAGAATAGTAAATCTCATCGAGAGGTGTCTGAGACGCTAAGTTTTGTCTGGCTGTCACATCGTTGAGTATGCTTGAAACACTCTTTTTATGAACGAGTTGGATTCCCTTTGGTGAACCCATGAAATAGACCAAGGCCGCACCAGCAGCGATGACCGTTAGAACGATCAAGAGGACTTCCATGATCTCCTCCCTTGCTCATAGAGCATGCTCAAGAACAAACAGTCATAGCTTGTGAGGCTGGTCATTGACGAGAAGTCCCTGACCAATCAATTCATATAATGCTAGAGCCGCGCATGGGTGTGTCGTTCGATCGCGACATTCACCATCGCAAACTCCTGCCCCCGACCATCGCACCACCGCTTCATGGATCTCGATGGGTTGCTCATTCGAGAGCGTCACGGTGAGCGAGAGGGTTTCCTCTAGTCGCATGGGCAAATCACCGGCGAGCCGCCAATCTGCATGAGAGAGGTTCCATAGCGTACCTTGGCCTTGGAATGGTCCGGCGTTATAGGTGACAGCACATCGCACAGGGAAGCGACGGTAGGGACGAACCGTGAAGGGCATAGAGACCTCGCAGGAAGGCGTATTGTAGGAGGGCTGCTAATTAGGCGCAAGGGTCTATGCGCGGTTGCTGCAGCCGTCAGTCGGGCATCCGCACGCCGATGGAGAAGAGTAATACCCCCCACAGACAACCTAACCCCACAAGAAACCACAAACCAGGATGCTCCTGACATGGGGGCAGATGGGGCTGGTTTGTCCTGTCCTGGTAGCAGCGTGGTAGCAGATGGAACTTTTAGCGCGGGAGGAGCCGCAAGAAACTCTTTAGAGATATGATCATGTCGCCATGCCTCTTTGTGTGAGACGGGAGTTCCTCCGGCTTCAAAAGAATATGAGATACCGGCCGCAATGATTGGACCTGCCCTTGATGAACCGAGTCGAATTTGGAGTGAGGATTCCGACCGGCGAACAGAGGGAGCATGGCACGGAAGCGGTACATGGTGGAGAAATTGTTGACATGCTGACAAGATTAACATACAAGACGCCCCAAGGGAGGGCCGGGCTATGACTGGAACCATATGGATCGTGGCGTTTGGAGTCCTGGGTTTCGCGCTCTCATCCTGCGCTCCCACTCAGTTGCCCTTGCACACCACCGTGGATACCCTGAAGATCCGAAAGACCCAGCTGACAGCCGCGCTGGTTATGCCAGATGCCATCAAGAACACCACGTCTAGGCAAGAGGTATCCTGTGCCGGAACCTATGATGTACCCATTGGAGCGGAACTGGAAACAGGCATGACGCAAGCGTTGTCGCAGGTTTTTGAGTCGGTCGAAGTGGTTGATGACAAAAAGCCAAGCAACAGGCCATGATGTGCTCGTTGAAATCGCCATCCCGCAACTGCAGGCGGAGGGACATTGTGCACTCCGAAGGACCTTGTATGCCACCGGGCCCTTGTATTTTCTGTTTAGACCCTCGGATACCTATGAAGGGCATGCGGAACTCCGTGGGACCGCCACAGGCCGCGAGGGACAACCGCTCCTCACCGCGACGTTCAAGTCGAAGGTACACAGCAAAGACACCCTCACGACCGACAGTCTAAGCAGGGATTTTGCCGTCGAAACCGTGTTCCGAGAATCTTTGATCGACACCATTCAGCAAATGACCCGCGACCTGGTAAAGTCATCGCAATTTCGTGAGTACGCCGACCGGCGGAAGGGCAAATCCGGCGAACGCTGATCGATCTTAAGCGCCCGTCCACAGGGAAAAGAACCAGTACGCCCCGTTTATCGAGATGAACAGATTCACGCGACTCAAGTGACCTGCGGTTGTTGGTTTGCTGCCCTTAAAAATCCCTTGAGACGGCAACCAGTTAGGAGGGCCTGCTACCACATGGCTACCGACATGATTGACGTTCAAGCGGCCAAGAAGTCGATGCGTGTCCCGCCTCAACGGTGGGGGCTGACCCTTTCCCGACTCGCGTTCGGAATTTGTGCTCCTCTAAGGCACCCCGCTACCTAGGGTACGGATTCCTCCCTATGGCCCGAAATGGTACCTGGGACGGGAGACCTCACACGCGGTAACTACACTAGCGCTACACACGGATGCTCCATATAGGATTTGGAAAACAATCAACCCACAATAAGTAGAGCAGTTATGGCCGGTGGAAAGCGTCCTGGAGCTGAGAGAAAAAGGGGTCTCGCAATAAGACGTCTGTTGCCAGAGAATCTGCCATCGCGGCCAGTGGATTGACCCCGCTGGATTATATGCTCGCGATCATGAGAGATGTGACCGCAGACCGGGCGTTGCGCTGCGATATGGCAAAGCAGCCAGCCCATATATCGTCATCCGCGCCTGGCAGCCGTGGAACATACGAAAGGCAACCATAATAATACTGCTTCACGCCACTGAATCGTGAAGCTTGTTGCCTCCCCAAAGCACGTAAACAATGCTCCGTCGTGTGAGAGCTTTCCTTCCAACAGACCAGCACCCCTACTCAGGCGTCTAGCCATCCATCTGCTGTCATCATTTCCTGCGAGGTGAATGGGGTGAATACCAACCCATCGGCGGCCCTTTGCTCAACGCCGCTTCGGCTTCATGCAGCTTGGCAATAATTTGTTCGACGGCGTAACAGTTACGGGGCATGCGGTCTTTCTTTCGGCCCGACCCTCACATACAGATCGGATTCGGTTAAGGGGGGAACGATCACCTCGTATCGTCCCCCACATTACCGCTCCACACCGCTCGCATCGTAGGACGTGTCTCGGGGAAACGTGAGCGAGGCTGAGGTGGGAGGAGCACTTGTGGGTAAGCCTCCACAAGTACTTGCGATTATTTCTTCAGCGTCAGAAGTAGATGAGTTGACTATCGAAACGGCCTTCACCACCCAACCAAGCTGGAGGCACGTGTTCCGTTACATTAGCCGCAGCGTTACAGTTAGCTCCAAAACCAAAGAATGATCCCTGCGGACTAGAAATAGTATTATCGTTTACTGTTCCATCACGGTAGCCGTAAATATTAAGGTTGATCCTTGCACCTGAAACTGAGTTGTTAATAATAGAACCGCCGAACGTATCTCGATCGGGGAACCACCCGTGCATTCCTACACTGATGCCCAGGTCCAGTTGATTCAAAGCTGAGGTAATCGTGTTGTTTTGATACAACGAGTTCGTGTGGTCTCCCCCACCGATCCCACCATCAACGAAATTATGAACGGCAATTCCTGCGAAGGTGTGGTTGTTCATTTGATGAATCGCGTTGTTTTCGACCCTGCACCCGTAGCCTCCAGTCCCTCCACTGACAATAGCAATGTCGGTCGAATCTTCAAGATAATTGTCGTGGACGTACCCACCTTGGCAGTAGATTAACGTAATGCCGACGGCTCTCCACCTCTCTGACCTGTGCTCGACCCGTTACTGTAAAATTGGCTGTATGCGATCTCATAGTTTGTCCCAGAGAGTTCGAGTGCGGTACCGCATAAAGCGCGGCTAGATTCAATATTAATCAGCTTCCATCCGTCACCGTCAATTAGCGAAATATTGGTCCCGTTGACTCGGTATCCTCTGCACGTCGCCGTCCGGCTTGCTTTGTTGCCGTCAAGCTTAATGGATAGAAGCTGAAGTCCTGATACTCCGCTCGTCCGGAGTATTGGCGTGTTGAGATCCGCATGGGCGATCAACGTTGCTCGATCATTCGTGTCAGTCGAGGTCAGCACAGTATTAGCGACACTGAACAGAAGGCCCGTGGCAATAATGTAGCCGGGCTGCCCGCGTCAAGCGTCACAGCCCCTCCACTATCAAGACAAGACTGCAGTGCATCGTCGTCAGGCGTGTTGTCGTTAGGATTCGCACCAGAACAGCTACCTGCGTGAGCAGGACTCAATGACGTGCTTAGCAAGATGACGATGAAAGAAACAGACGCACTATCATTTGCACACCGGCCTGAAGGCTTGTGCACCCGTAGAGTCGATGAACAGTTCCCATCCAGCCTGGGTTGTGCTCATAGGGACGATGCCACCCACGGTGCCGAGTGTCGCTTGGCACACCACTCCCCAAGGCGACGAGAGACTTTCAGATCTTCACCTGTACACCGTCAGGCGCGAGTTTAACTTGATCGTCGGTGTTAATAGAGATCATATCCTTCGCGGTCGTGCCTGCGCTGTCAAGCCCCTTGAGTTTTTTTGCGTTTGCGAGCACAGAGCGTGCGGATCATGCGAACCATCCGCGCGGCTAGACTGGGATCTTTACATTCTCGATGTCGTGGTAATGCCAAACCAGTCATCCTTTCCTTGGGAAGCGTCCTAATCTGGTCAACACTAGCAAGAAACTGTGACCGAATCAGTCCTTGCTATATAAGACTGAGCTACCCGGGTTTCGTGGACACCAGGTTAAGAGTCACTGACCCGTCGCCGAACGCGAGCGGCGTGAGATCGCTCAGACTCTGATGCAGCCGCTGGCGATTATAGAACCCCTCGATAAACGCAAAGATCTCCCGGCTCGCCTCGTCCCGCGTGTGATACGTCTGATGATGCACGAGTTCATTTTTCAGAGTGCTGAAGAAGCTTTCTGCCACCGCATTGTCATAGCAGTTGCCCTTCCGACTCATGCTCGGCGTCATCCCCAGGGTGGTGAGCTGCCGTTGATAGGCCAGGCAGCTGTATTGGGCGCCCTGATCGGAGTGATGAATGAGGCCCGGTTGGACGCGCCGTTGGCGCACCGCCATGGCGAGCGCCTCCAGCGTCAGGTGTTGGTCGGGCTTCGCACGCATCGCCCAGCCGATCACCCGCCGCGAATACAGATCCAGCAGCACCGCGACATAGAGCCACCCCGCTCGCGTCGGAACATGCGTGAAATCCCCGACCCACACGCGATTCAGCGTCGTGGTCACAACGCATTGCTGTAACAGATTCGGCGCGGGCGGCGGGAGGTGATGGTGTTCGACGATTACCGGGAACCGACGGATGCGCCGGACTTCAGCTCCCGCGAGCTTCCGCAGCGGGGCCACCCGATGGCGGCCACCCGCTATTCCGCTGTCGAGCACCGCCCGCCACAACTTCAGGGCGCCGTACGCTTCTCGCGCCTGCTGATGCGTCGCCGCAGCACCGGGAGGAGCCGGTGTCCTCCGCCGTACGGGCACTCACGGGCCGATCCCGCCAGGCATAGTAGCCGCTCCGACTGACGGCGAGGGCCGTGCACAAGTGGCGGACCCGGTGGCGTGCGTTCTTGAGTCCGAATATACGCGTATCTCACGTGGACTCTCTCGCAACGTACGCGGCGGCTTTTTTTAAATATCGCGCTCCTCGGTGACTCGCGCTAACTCTCGCTTGAGGCGCGCCAGTTCGGCCGCCGGCTCCGCTTGACGACAGGACCCCGGGAATGCCCCACCATGTGCGGCCACGTCCTTCTGCCATTTATAGAGCCGATTGCGTGGGACGCCTAGTTCACGGGCAATCTCGGCGGCGGGGCGTTGCCCGACATTCAGCAGCAGCACGGCTTGTCGCTTAAACTCGGGGGTGAACCGTCGTCGCTGTCCCATGTCGCACCTCCTCCGGGGCAATCGTGCCCCCTTTTGAGGTGTCCGTCAAACCCGGGCCAGCTCAGCCTGACTGTGTTCCGATATTCGTTTATTTGAACATGTTCCCGCTGAACCAGCCGGAGGTCTTGATTGCCAACGCCACCAAAAAATTTGATGAGAAGGGGATTCTGAAGGATGCCGCGACTCTTGAGCGGACCAACGAGTTACTTGCGGCGCTTGTAGATTGGAGGAATAAATTGGAGTAGGCTAAGGCCTGATGAGTCAGGCAACGCTGTCGCTCCAGCCGAAATTGCCTGCACGCCAGCCTGAGGTGAGGTCTATATAATACCGATACCCCCGCGTATCGACGGTAATGTCATCGAAGCACGTACTGTATGTCCGCATTAAGGAAGAACCGCGATGTTTAGATATTGCGCTTTGATAATGGTTGTCTTGATCTCCCTTTCCTATGGCTGTAGTAGTCCCCCAATTACACAGGAGAAAACTATTCAGGAACTTAACGCAATAGTGCGCACTCCCAATATTCAGTTTAATAATGCAAGATTTTATCATGAGAGCCAAAAATCGCTTGTTTCTATCCGATATAGAAATTCTGGTACGAGTCACGCATATCATGTGGTAACCGACCTTAAAGTTTTTCTTGATGCGCACAATGTGCCGATAGAGGAAGATTCTATCGGGCTCGAGTCCACACTTGCTCCGAATGCCGCTCGAGGGTTGCGTGGTATCCTTCCGGACACATTCTTTGAGAAAGTGATGAATGGCACGGCGAAATTAACCATGGAATATACAGCTCGATATCAGAATGAGCAGGGCAAACAGTTTGTGGCTTTTTCAATCTGGCAATTCAGTAGGACTACGATGGAGCCATTTCTCCTAGAGGATCAACTCAATTTAACTGTTCATCCGCCCACCAAACCATGATGGATAATGAGGAACCTCACTAGAACTTGCGGGCATTACTACCCCGATTGCATTGCTCACGGTCGTCCAGCTCATTTCTCAACCTCCCCTGACCAGGTCAATGAGGGTTTATCCGCTCGGCTGGCTTCTGGGTGATGTCTCGCGGATCGAGGCCACGAGAGAAATAGAGTGATGCCAGGACCACTAACAAGAAGAGCCCATAACTAAAATCTATTTCAATAGATCCATTGCTCATCCGCTTCTCCGACTCCCCTGCGCGATCGAACAGATACTTCGGCCCCGCATTCTCGAACGTGGTTCTATCGAAATATTCTCCGCGGCGAACTCCTGCCTTCGTGACATCGATCCCAATGGTCGAGCCGGATGGGCTGCCGGCCTCGACGTGTTCGACGAATACATCTGGCGCATGTTCCGTCAGCATCTACTCCGCGAACTCGAAGAGAAGGCGATCGCTGCAGAGCTGCCGTACCCGATGCTCGTGGTCCTGCGAAATCCGCAGGAAGGCGACCCCTGCCCGGTCCTGCTCGACCCACTGCACCTTCACCAGATCGCATAGCACGGAGGCGGTTCCGTTGTCCGGATACACCATGAGCGTCAGGTACTGAGCGCGTGTGAGGGGTTTCATGAGGCGGAGGCCACAGCCTCGCGCCGTCATATCGATCACCTGCCCACTGGCGAGGCCCGCCTTATCTGCGACGATCACGCGAAGTGCCACACCCGCTCGCACAGACTGTCGTGGCTCTCTCCGCTGTTCTTGTTGATCCTGTTCGGAGAGGATAGGTACGGTGACCTCCATGGTGAATGCGTGCTTCATGCGCGGCCTCCTCTGAGGTGTGAGTGGATCAGCAACACTCATGCCGAGGGAACATCACCCAGTCTGCATCGTATTATCGTGATGTTTGAATCGGGGTAGTCTTTGGGAGCTGACGGTGTGTATCGGCTCCGATTCGGAGGAGAACGAAACGATACAGCCGTGCGACTAAGAGAATATCTGGCAGTGTACATGTGTTGACCTCGTCGCAGACTCCTGGTTAGTGTGCCGTCCCCTTCGCCAACTTCTAGCCCAATTCACTTCTGCTTCGCCACGATCTTATACTTGATCTCCTCATCCGTGGCGCGTGGAAGAATCTTCTTCTGCAGCGGCTCATCTTTCCACTGGTATGGTTGGCCCTTGATGAGCATTTCAGGGTAGCCCTGGCCTATACCGAGGATAAGAGCCCAAACCAGGGGGGTGGAAATCACGAGTCCTATGACGGCAAGCAGAAAGCTTCCTCCGACAAGCGCGCGTAGAGTGGTCATGATGACACCTCCTTGCAACTCAGCTTGTAAACGTTCGCTCTGTGAGAAGAATAGCGGTACGGGGCATGGGGCAAAAGACCTGAAGGAAGTACCTCGGAAGGGTGAGGGCCTTACCACAGCGCCTACTAGATCAGCAAGTTATGGTGATTAGACCCTACGCCTGGCCCTTCTCAGGACAGTCGATGCCGCTGAGACGGATACGGTCGGCATGGTGGCCGTCCAGGACTTCGAAGGTGTCGCCGTCAATTATCACCGCCGACTCTTCCGGTGAAATCGGCGGTACGGCCCAGAACAGGACACAGCAGAAAGATGAATATGAGCCAAGGAATTGCTGCGGCTAAGAACAATGTGGAAGGCCGGAAGAAGCGTATAAATTTTTACCGATGACACCTCTAGAACTTGTGCCATGGCTCGTATGATGTATCTTGTTTGTGTCGTCCTGCCACGTGCGCTCTGACGATTGTGCCCTACCAGTTCAGCACGTATATTGATTCTGTAGCTGTGAACCGACCTTCACCATTCTGGAGTCCGTAGAAGACAGACACCGGGAAGCATTATTAGGCCATTCTACGGCCTTGGCCGCCCCCCCGACTGCTTCCTAGGGATAAAACGACTTCGTCTGATGCTTTCGATCGCGGACGACGAGCGAGGGGAGCCCCTCGGTGTCCACTGAGAGGACCAACCGTGTTTTGCTATCCACATCACGCACCTCTACTCCGGTGTCCCTGGAGATCCCGACCCGCACTCGCGCAGTATCGGACTCATCGCGCATAGTGAGGATCGGCTGCCCTTCGTCGTTAAAGGAGAGCAAGGCTCGCGTGTGCCCCTGTTGATCAATGAGGCGGAACTCCTTGGCGCTGACGACGGCGGGCACCGCCCCTGCTGGTTCTTGCGCCGTGACAAGCCCTCCCCCGACAAAACAGGTTGCGACAATTCCGCCAAGCAGTCCCGAGAAAACACTGACCGTAATGAGCACCCCTGTCTGTGATCTACCCATGAGTCTTCTCCTTATTATGAAGTGGTTTTCGTTGGCAGCGTGTCTCTTGGCACGCCTCTTGAGCGGTGCTCTGATCCATAGTAAAGAACCCCGCTCTCCCGTTCGAGCCCTTCCACAATCGCGGCGATCTCCCACATGTTGGAAACCGTGGCTTCTTCGATGAACATGCTGTCGCGTGTGGGGCGCTGGTCGTTCATGGCGTAACTTTGGCTACGTCGAAGGTTGTTTGCGACTGCGCGATCACTTCTTGTCGCACGCAACTTTCCACAGAGCTTCACCAACACTCCCAGGTGGAGATCGTTTCCACTTGCCTTGGTCTGAGTTGCTAGAAACCAGCATACCGCTTCCCATACTGCCAGAGTAATACATGACCGCAAGGGTCCGAAGGCGTTCTTCTGCACAGCCATATTCGTTTCGCTTCTTAAAAGAGAAAAACGAGTAGCCATCCTTGGTTCCTCTTGTCTTGTGGTCGTATAATTCCCACATCTCCACCCCATCCTCTTCGTGGCGAATGGTGTCTGGATTTACGTAGACGGTATAACCACCAGAACCTTCGGAGGAGATAACCGCCACCCACTCCGCATACACTAATCCGCTACTCAACACCAGGAGTGTGATCAGTAACCAGAAACCCAAACAGTAGTCTAGCGGCAGCTTGAGGAATGATCCCGCATTGTAGGTGACAGCGCATTGCACAGGGAATCGACGGGATAGGCGAATCAAGAAGGGCATGAGGGGCCTCGCGGGGTGGCGTACTCTAGGAGGGGAATGAACAAACCGCAAGGCGGGAACCCCCATAGCGGGAGTCCCCTATATTCAAGCACTTGCAATGGAGCCGGCGATCCGGATTGAACGGACGACCTGCGGTTTACGAATGTGAGTAAGGCGTTTTTAAAAAGGCTCGGTGTTTCAAATGGTTTCCCCTTTTTTTATTTGAATACCGCGGCTTAGAAACATTCTTGCAACTCTATTGATTACAGTGGTTCTCGTGGATTCGAACAGGTTTTAGCACAAATTTAGCACATGCTCCTGGGGTGAACCCCTCCGTTGAGACACGAGAATGAGCACACTCCTATTGTTCGGTTGTTCTTCTTCGCACTCTTTGCTCCCTCAGATTCAGCGTCTTCGGCTGGCTAAAAAAACTGCAGAGTCGCGGCACCGGATAGAAAACTCTCGCAGCTGGCGTTATCGTAGGGGTTTGCCGGTCTGCTAATGCTCGGGATCATGTGATGGGTCTTGAAGGAGCTGCACGTACTCGCCCGAGACATACCGGCACACCCCGATCCGAGTGATGCACCAAGCCAGGCGTCGGCTGGTGAGTGACCACTGCTTGGCGCAACGCCCGGATCGGCAACCGCGGCGCCTGCTCGCTCACCTCCTGTCACGGTTACCCCGCATACTCTGGAATCTTCAATCACGCGCCCGATTTGGTTGAGACTGGCAAAGATATTTGTATACGCGCCGGGCGGCGCGCCGGCCAATTCAAAGAGCTGCGCGAACGCGAGGGCACATTGCGGGACATTTTCCGCATGTTTAAGGATCAGTACATTGCCAACCATCAGTTGCGGTCCGGCGACGCGCGCAATCTGATAATACGGAAAGTTCCAGGGCTCGATGCCTAAGATAATCCCGAGTGGCCGCGTTTCGAGAAAGGCGCCGGGAGACTCATGAATTGCCCTTGAATTCAAGAACGCCTCGGCATGGGTGGCATAGTAATCGAGAATATCCGCAGATAACGCGACCTCAGCTCGCGCAGTGCCGATAAGCTTACCCATTTCGAGAGTGATGTAACGGGCTTACTCCTCCGCATTTTCTCGCAGCTTCGTCCCCGCGCCTGAAACGATTCGTGCACGGTCGGCGACTGAGCGGTGACGCCAATCGGTCTCATAACAAGCCTGCGCCGTGGCGAGCGCCTTTTCTAAATCGGTGTCGGATATTTCCGGGTACATCTTTACGGTCAGGCCGGTAGCTGGGTTGATGGTCTGATAGGTCATGATCTTCGCCTCCGATTGTAAAACAAGTCGTTCAGCGCGCTTCTATTCTGGCAACATATCTGGTCACGAATTGCCCCTGTCAGACCGCATATCAGCCTGCGTGCTTGATCTCGGCGCCAGATACCTGAACCTGCGAAAGTGTCGTTGCAGGTAGAAATGTGGCCCAAGAGAGATGACGTTGCCATGTTGGGCATCATCTCTCTTGGGTACGACTCTACAGCCACAGGCCACTCCCAAAGGCTCAAGGCCGGCTAAACCGAAACCTAACGGTCCGCTACTCCAGGAGCGAGGATGAGATTGACAGGAAGCTTTTCCGCTAAGGTATAGGGACTGGCCTTATTTTCCTTCACCCACCGCTTCTCAGCGACAGATTCAAAAGGTGGAGCCAGTTCCCCTTGAAGAGACCATAGATCGCAGGGTGTCTCGTCAACGGAAATCTCCCAATCATAGCCCTTGTCCTTGACGTAGGGAGCGATGATTGCGTCAAGCGTCCTGATCCACCATTCTCTGAGGACCGGACCAGGCAATGTCCTGGCAATATGGTCGACCTTGAACCGGACAAATTTATTGTTCAGCTCGCCACCGACAAAGCAGGAGTCCTTGGCGATCTCCTCGTAAATGAACACGACATAGAATTTTGGGATCGGAACCATCGCATACGCTTCCGTAACCCGCTTGGCCAGCTTCTTTTTGTCTTCAGCAGAGAACGCTCCGACAGGATGATAAACTTTCCATAACGGCATGTTGTGTCCCTCCTCATTGGTTGATATTGTTTGTGTTGGGTTTGTCCGGAAAACGGAGACCCGCAGTCTCCTCAATATCCGAACATTTCATGTCGACTCTTTAGGGGCTAATGATCCATCTGTGAGTCCTCCTTTCTTGCCAGAACGGCACGGGTGCACCCATTTCGAATGAGATGGTAGCAAAGCAACTTGCATATTGCAAGTTACATAGGTGCAGTTTCTCCTACCACTCACCCGCCCGCCCCATATTTGTGGATTGCATCCATCGCGCAATGGCCGGGCACGCTGCATCACATGGTTAGACGTTATCTCTGTCTCGTTTCTCTTTTTTCCAGGCTCCCCAGGCATAGAAAAACCCCACCGGCGCGCTGATGAGGCACACCCATGCCAGAGGAGACGATTCTGCGAACAGCCAACCGGCAAGAGCGGTATAGATCGCTGCTCCGATAAAGTAGACATACCAAGGAAGCTTGTCTTTCTTTTTCATAGGTGCGTCGGTTTGCGATATCACGAAGCGCGGGCCGGCAGGTTTCAGAAATTGTATAGACATTGTCAGCCTCCTCCCTCTGGAATGGTGAACCATGTGCTCGCGGGCTGGAACGCCCGGCCTCCTACGAACGGACGCCTGCCCACCGATTCCTCAGCCATTTCGATCGTAGGAGTTTGTACCCGAGCCAGGCGCATAGCAGCACGCCGACCAGCGGTACCATCACGGAGCGCATAAGCTTCTGATAATCGATCATCTGTACCCGCAAGAGGTACTGGTAGCGGGAAGGATTCCGCCCCTCCGCCGTAATGATGACTCTGTACAGACCCTCGTCCAGATTGGTTTCGCCACTGACTACTCCGGTCGGGTGGTGGCTCGGACGCCAGTCTGCCACTGTCTGAGCTTCGGCTTCACTGCTCCCGCTCCCCTTCACGATTCGCATACCGACCGGCACGTTACGCAGTGCCGGATCTACGAGGTCTACGACCAGGAAGGTCTCGCCTGTCTTAGGAATGTCCGTGCAATATTGAGCTTTCAGCTCGTGTTGCGGCTGATAGGCGTTGAAATGCACCGCGCTCTCACCGACCCAGCGCACGCACGGGTCTACTTCCAAATCCATTCCTTCATGTGCAACGGCTGCGCCGGGGTACAGCGCGGCAACAAGAAGCAGCACCATAGAACCTGCTTGTGTCATGTGCCTAATCATGGCCAACCCTCCTGTTTTGGGACCGTGTTAAGTTCTGGCCCATGTGCTCTCTCCATCACTGCCGACAGCCCCATTCGTTTATTCTGGTCATCCGTTTCTGTTACTCACTGAGGAGACAGGCCCCTCCGGGGTGTAGAGAGGGGCCTATCTACCTCAGCGGGAGACGCCGTGCAGAGTCGCGGCGCCGCCAATTCCCAATACATAAAGTGTGCATGGACGAAGCGTCCTTAGGGAGCGTCCGCCTCCATGCCTTTGTTAGGCAGGGTATGCTGCAACTGTGGCGTTCCATGCTGGATAGCCTCCGAGTACACAATAACCTTGAAGGGGCTGAGCTCTTGGTATTTCTCTTTCTGCTTCAAGAAAGCCATCTTCCTAAGCTCCTGCAACTTGGCACTGGACGGATATTGAGTCAGTGCCCATGTCGTTGTACGTGCCGCGAGGGCGTGATCGCCGTTCTCCAGCATGTTTTCAATAGCACTGACCAGCTGTGGTTCTGAACGCTCTAAGTAGTGCGTCAATAACAAACCGAACTCTTCCTGACTCAGATGGTCCATGCCTTGAAGGTCGGGCTGCCAGTAGCCGATGTTCTGATCGTATATTCGGTTTATGACATTCTCTCGCATGACGAGAAAGGGGAAGTGCACCTCGGGATTCTGATGGATGAATGGCGGCATCAGATTTTGATGATGGATCGCCGCTCGACTCATGCCATTCCAGGTATGCTTCAGAGTTTCTTGGTAAAGCCATTCGAGATGGATTTTGAGCTTAGCGAGCATGCCCCCAGTACTCCAGATCCGCGTGAGCGGCTCATGCCCGTGGAGCAGGTGCTTAGCGTTTAAGGAGACTACGACATCAATGGCTGCTAAGAGTCCCGGGAGGTCGCCCTCTTCAACGAAGGGAGCGCCGAGATACGGCATGATGAAATCACCGACGAACAGCGTGTCGTGCTCAGGCACATGAATAAAGAGTCCATCGATCGTTTCTCCACCGGGAACTGGAATGAGCGCAAAGCGAGTCCCTCCTACGGTGATTTCGGTACGCTTGCCGACGGTGATATCGGGCTTGAAATCAGAAACGAAATCATCTTTAAAATCGTTGCCAAAAAAGTAGCGAAATCCTCGCGTGCCTGGCTGAACGATCTCCAACTCCTGACGATAGTTGTCCCTGGCGTAGAACTTCACCTGCGGACCCAAATCGTGGAAATAACGGTGCCCGCCAATATGATCCCAGTGGCTATGAGTCACAAATACCGTCGTCAATGGGGGGAGGTCAGGGAAGCGATGTCGCAGGAACTCGTAAGCGGCCTGGGCCGCGTCGGGCCGGGTGCCAGCGTCGATGGATATCAGCTCCTTGCCGTCCTTTGACACGATAAAGTAATACTCGGTGAACTCAAAACCCGACAGATTAAAGATCTTGCCGGGAACGATTTCTCGTAATCGCTTGGGATGGAACGTAAAGCCTTTGGTGGCATTGACCGCATACGGCGTAGTCAGTGTGAGTGGTTTGTTGAAGCCGTCATGGCCGCTCAGTTGCAAATAGGCTTGCGCCTGTTGTGGATCTTTGGCCCGATCGTATAGCACGGCCAGGTGATAGTACGGCTCGCGCAGCCAACCGTCATGGGGTGCCTTCGCGATGTTGTCCACGCACCATTTGAGATCGGTCAAGGCGGCGTCGGCCTTGTTGAATCGATCGGGGAGCTGCGCATAGACAACGCCTATCATCCATCGTACGAGAAAGTATTCGTTCTTGGTGAGAGTTCGCGCCTGCTCTAGGATCTCGATCGTCTTATTCACCCAAGCGATTCGACTCAAGAGGGGCACCTGATTGGCATAGGAGGCGCGCAGGACGCCCAAGGCGCTCAAATATAACCCTGTTTGCTCGGGAGAAAGCTGCCCTCCGTGCTTTTGTAGGAAGGATTCGTAGAACGCGATGCCGGCGTGCTGCTGGTTGGCATTCATGAACTGCTGCATCAAGAAGGCGACGAGCTGAGGCTCAGTAACCGGACCTGCCTGATGCAGCGATTTCAGATATTCCAATTCGGAGTTGTACGTTTGAGATGGAGAAGGGGAAGTGGTTGCACAGCCGCTTCCGAGCAGGATAGCCGCAATCAGAGAAATGGTAGTAATCGCGAGAGAGCATCTATTAGGAATACTTAGCTAATGGTGCTTCCTCCTGAATGGGGTTGAAAGGGTCCGCAGCTGATCATCAGGCCAGAGGTCGTGCCGGTAACGACTGAAGGGTGTTCCTCAGCGGACGACGTGATACGCTTGTGTGCAGCAATCACGGGATCGACAATCGCCCCGCAGTTGAGGCAACGCCATCCGGTAAACTCATGATCACTCGACCAGAGTCCGTCAAGATCTTCAAACTTCTCTTGCACCATCAATCCATCGCACCGTAGGCACGTCATTGGGTACCTCCTTTCGCTGACGGGATCTTGTGTCTGATACGCCGCACCCTTTTCTTCCCACGAGCTGGTAAGCTGAAGGATTGTTGGGCCGCTTCACGTTGGCCCTGTGGATCCACGTTACTCATGCCCCACATGATCAGCAGCACCATCCCCATCGTAGTTAGCAAAGAAAAGATTGTCGTAAATGTCATGTGGTCCATGCTTGTACCCTTCCTTTCTTCTCACTCATCATTAAGGTTTGTTCCCCATCGAACCGGCTTCTCTGTCGTCGAGTCGTTTCCGTATAGCTGTGAGGCCTTCAGAGTCATGACCAACCAAATCCCTCAAGACGGCGGGCGACCCACCGAAGGTTCGCCTGACCAGCCGCCGCCAAAGGCCCGATAGAGGGAGACCAAGGCTACGCGCACCGCAGTCTCGGCCTTGGTGCGTTCGTCGCTGGTTGCAAGCCTTGTCCGCTGCGCGTCGAGTACCGACAGGAAGTCCACCGCTCCGCGTTGGTAGAAGGCGTGGGCGTGGGCATGGGATCGCTCCGCCGCCGTCTCGGCCCGGACCAACTGATCGCGGCGCTCCAGGGCCGCGGTATGCGCGACGTAGGCGTTTTCCGTGTCCTCCAAGGCGAGAAGAAAGGTCTTCTCATAGTTGGCCGCGACGTGATCAAGCCGCGCATCCGCCGCAGTGATATGAGCTTTTATGCGACCAGCATTGAATATCGGTGCCGTGAGACCCGACCCCAGCGCATACACGCTTTCTGCCAGACTCGGAAATCCGCCGACCGACAGTGCACCGAACCCGCCGCTCGCCGACAGGACGAATTTCGGATACAAATCCGCTCGCGCCGCACCGAGGCTGGCGGCTGCCGCATTGACCTCTGTCTGTGCAAGCCGCAGATCCGGCCTCTGCTCCAGCAAACTCGAGGGCAGGAGCCTGGGGATACTCGGCAGGGTTGCAGGCAGCGGCATGGAATGAGTCAACCGCTCTTCCAAGCTCGCTGGGGTTTCTCCCAGCAGTACACTGAGTCGATGGATCAAGTGTTTCGCCGTGCTTGTCAGGACTGGCAGTGTACCTTCCGTGCTGTGCAGGAGCGTCTCTTGACGGGCCACATCCATGTCATTCACCAAGCCAGCTTTATAGAACGTTTGCACGGCTCTCAAGCGTTCTCGCTGAACCTCAATGTTCTCCAGCAGGATGTTGGTACGTTGCTGTACCCCGCGCAGCTCCAGATAATTCGTCGCCACCTGAGCCAGTAATCCCACTTGCACTGCGCGCTGGGTCTCTCCGGTTCCCGCCGACTTCGCGACGGCAGCCTCCGCTTCAAGATGTCTGCTGCCGAACACGTCGAGTTCCCACCGTGCCGCCAGTCCGCCGCTGACCACATCGGCGGTGGGCGTGATCAGTTGGATGCCCTGTGGACCCGGCACTCCGATGACTCGGTCTATCCTCTTTTCCCGACCGCCGGACGCGAACAGATCGAGGCTGGGATAGAGCGCTGATTCGGCGACCGTGACCATGGCCTTGGCTTCACGCACGCGCGCCTTGGCGAGTCTGAGATCGTGGTTGGTGGCCAATGCGTGATCGATCAGATCGTTCAGCATGGGATCGCCGAACCCTTTCCACCATTGGCTGAGATCCTTGGACGTTGAGGCCGATTCAGCATCTGAGGCGTTCTGCCAGCGTTCCGGAACGATGAGTGGCGGCATGCGGTCGCTGACACGCGTCGGCGTGCAGCCGTTCAGCCCCAGCAGGGCCAGTGACAAAACCATCATTGAATGCCAGGCTTTCATGCGACACCTCCCGGAACAGCAACCGGCTGTTCCTCTGGCGTACCGTTATGTGTTGGATAAAAGAGAAGCGCAGTCTCTGCGCTCTTCGCCTGAGGCGTCCGTTCGACCTTGAACCACGCGGCATAGAGGGCCGGGAAAAAGAAGATCGTGAGCGCGGTGGCGACCGTCAGCCCGCCCATGATGGCGATCGCCTGGGGGCCCGAAGAAGTCGTTGCGCGACAGTGGGATCATGGCCAGGATGGCCGCCGCCGCGGTCAACAGAATGGGCCGGAAACGCCGCACCGTCGATTCGACGATGGCGGACCAGGTGTCGCGTCCGGCCTTTTCGTCCTGTTCGATCTGATCGACGAGGATCACCGAGTTGCGCATGATCATGCCGGCCAGCGCGATGATGCCGAGCAGGGCCACGAAGCCGAAGGGTGCCCGGAACAGCAGCAGGGCGAAGGCCGCGCCGATCACTCCCAAGGGCGCCGTGACGAACACCAGGAAGGTCCGGGACAGATTCTGCAACTGCACCATCAGCAGAACGAGCGTCGCGATCACCACCAGCGGTATCCAAATCAGGATGGACTTCTGGGCAATCCAGGCGTCCTCCTTGGCCGCGCCGGTTTCGATGAAATAGCCGGCCGGCAGTTGCTCTTCGATGGATTTGAGCTGAGGGATGATTTGCGCCGCCACGTCGGGTGCCAACATTCCGTCGGCCACGTCGGCGCGGACCGAGATGGCCGGAAAGCGGTTGCGGCGCCAGCGTACGCCGTCCTCGAACACGGTTTCGAACTTGACGAATTGGGCCAGCGGTGCCGATCGACCGTTGGCCGTCCGAACTGTGACGTCGGGTAATCCGTCGGCCATGACGCGCAGGTTCTTTTGCGCTCGCCACACGATGTCGATGAGCTTGTCGTCCTCGCGGAACTGTCCAACAGCGATGCCCGTATAGTGCGCTTGCAACGCTTGCGAGAGGGTTGACGTTGAGACTCCGAGTGCGCGCGCCTTGTCCTGGTCGAGCACGAGACGGAATGAAGGGATGCGCTCATGCCAGTCGTCGTTGACATCCACCGTATGGGGGTTGGCGCGGACGACCTCGGCCACGCGGTCCGCGAGGCTTCGAAGGAGCGTGGGATCTTCGCCGAACACTCTGAACACCACCGGATAATCCATTGGCGGCCCGACATTGAGGCGCATGACACGTCCGCGCACGTCCGGGAAATCCGTGGCGAATGCTAGTCGAATGCGTTGCATCACCCGTTCGCGGGCTCCGTTGTCTTTGGTCATCACCACAAATTCAGCCAAATTGGTATTCGCCAATTGCTGGACGATGAGCAGAAAAAACCGCGGACTCCCACCACCGAGATAGGCCGCATAATTCACCACGTCTTCGTCCTTGGCGAGAAGCGCCTCCATGCGTTTGGCGGCGGCTTCGGTTTGCGTGAAGGCACTGCCCTCCGGCAACCAGAGGTCGATGATGACTTCCGGCCGATTGGACAGCGGGAAAAACTGTTCGGGCACGTGTGCCAGGGTCGCAACGCCGACGCCGAACAACGCCACCGTGCCGATGATGACGGTCTTGCGATGCTCAACACACGCATCCACCCAGCGGCGCAAACGGTTGTAGAACGGTGTATCGAATAGGTCGTGGCCGGGCGTACGCCCGTTGCCCTGAGTCTTGAGCATCAGAACGCCCAGAGTAGGGCGTGAAGACCACCGCGCCGATCCACGACAGCAACAGCGAAATACCCACCACCTGGAAAATCGCCACCGTGTATTCACCGGCTGAGGACTTCGCGAGACCGACCGGCAGAAAGCCCGCAATGGTGATTAAGGTTCCGGTCAGCATCGGAAACGCCGTGGCACGGTAGGCATAGGTCGCGGCGCGCATCCGATCCCAGCCTTCTTCGAGTTTGCGTGCCATCATCTCGATGGCGATCATTGCGTCGTCTACCAGGAGACCAAGGGCAAGGATCAAGGCTCCCAGCGAGATACGATGAATTTCCATCCCAAACAGCAGCATACATAACAGCGTGCCGGCCAGAACCAGGGGCACCGTGAGCGCGACCACGGAGCCGGTGCGAAAGCCGAGGCTCAGAAAGCTGACGAGCAGCACCGCCGCCAAGGCCTCGAAGAAGGTGCGCGTGAATTCGCCGATGGCGGTCTTGACCACCCGCGATTGATCAGCGACCCGTTGAACTTCGATCCCGACAGGAAGTCCCTCCTCGATTCGGATCATGGTTACTTCCAGCGCCTTTCCTAATTCCAGCACGTCGCCGGCTTTGTTCATCGTGACGCCGAGGCCGATACTTTCTTTGCCGTTGAAGCGCATCTTGAATTCGGACGGGTCGATGTAGCCCCGAGTGACCTTGGCAAAATCGCCGACGCGCAAGGTTCGGCCCTCGACCCGCACGGCCAGGTTCGCCATGCTCTCTACCGAGTCGAAGGAGCCGGTGAGTCGTAGGGGTAGATTGCGCTGTGCGGAAATCACTGTTCCGGCCGGTGTCATACCGTTCTGCGCCTGCAAGGCCTCGGCAACCACCGAGGCGTCCAGTCCCAGTTCGGCCAGCTTCTTGTCGGAAAACTCGACATAGATCTTTTCATCCTGAACGCCAATGAGATCGACTTTCTCGACATCCTTGACGCGCAGGAGTTGCTGACGGGTCGAATCGACCGCCTGTTTGAGCTCGGCATAGCTGTAGCCTTCGCCAGAAAATGCATAGAGGAGGCTGTAGGTATCGCCGAACTCGTCATTGAAAAAGGGCCCGACAATGCCGGGCGGCAGCGCCATGCGGATGTCGCCCACCTTCTTGCGCACTTGATACCAGAGTTCGGGAATGTCTTGGGGCGGTGTATCTTCACGAGGCGTGACAAAAATCACCGATTCGCCGGGTTTCGAGTAGCTGCGCAAGAAGTCCAGGTTCGGCAGTTCCTGAATTTTCTTTTCCAGCCGGTCGGTCACCTGCTGTTCCACTTCCAGCGCGGTGGCGCCGGGATACAAGGTTTTGACGACCATCACCCGAAACGTAAAGTCCGGATCTTCTCGCTGTCCCAGCCGGACTGAGGCAAACATTCCTCCCAGCAGCACCAGCACCATCAAAAAACCGGTGAACGCGCGGTGTGTGAGTACCCATTCACTTAGATTGAAGTCTTTCATGGCTGACCCCTCCTGCTCTCGGCGCTCTCTCCATTCATCGCCAATGCGATCGCGTCTGACACACGCACGGCCTGTCCTTCCGCAAGGCGCTGGACGCCGGCACTGACCAGCAACTGTCCAGACGCGAGTCCCGTTACGGCAATGCGTTCCCCATCCAGCGTTTCACCGACCTGAACCGGCACGGACCTGACCGTGCCGGTCTGCTCATCCACCAGCCACACATGGGGTTGTCCCGGCTTGTTCTGCGGGGTAAACACGGCCGAGAGCGGAACGGTCATTTGAGAGGGCGTGTTCGAAGGAACCCAGACCGTTGCCGTCATGCCCAATTGCGCGGCTTCCTGATTCTCAAGCAGTGCGGCTTTGACACGATACGTGCGGCTGGCCGGGTCGGCCGCCGACGCAATCTCGCGGATTTGGCCCTTCATGCGCTTTTCGTGATCGGCCCATAGGGTGATGCTCACTGCCTGCCGACGTTTGAGTCCCGGCAGGCGATGCTCGGGGACATCGAAGTGGATGTCCTTTTCGTCGAGTTGAGCCACCTTGACGATGGCCTGACTGGCGCTCACGACCTGCCCCGTTTCGACTTCCAATGCTGTGACCACGCCATCCCGGTCGGCCGCCAACTCGGTGTACGCCAACTGATTGACCGCATGGCCCAGTTGGGCTTCGAGCGCCGCCGCCCGTTCTCGCGCCGTGGTGTAGGCGGTTTGATGGCGGTCGAATTCAGGTGGGCTAGTGACCTTTTGCGCCAACAACTCACGGTATCTCGCCACATCGTCGCGTAAGAAGTCCCGATCGGCGACGGCCGAGGCCAGCTGCGCCTGAAGGTCTTGCACGGCGAGACGGTAATCGTTCTGATCCAGCCGTGCCAATACCTGCCCCTTGCGCACGCGGTCACCCACGTCGACGTGTCGTACTAACAACTTGCCGGGCACGCGGAAGGACAACATCGTCTCATAGCGCGCTCGCACGTCCCCGGCGAAACTCATCACTGTGTCAGTCTGCTCCACGATTCGGGCGACCTTCACGGGCCGGGACATCTGCGGGGATTGCTCGTCTTGATGATTGCATCCCAGGGTGGTCATCAATGCCACAACGAAGACACCAACCAAATAGGTGGCGGGACCGGTACGGCTAAGTCGAGTGCGTGTCATGATGTGCTCCTTGTAAGAATTGGTGAGGGACGAATTCATTGTATTTGTATATACAACTATTTGATCAAACGAATAGACAGCACGTGTTTCATGGCGTTCTCCTCTAGCACTTTCGCTTCAATACTGTCCCCTAGGGCGATGGGTCCTGTCACCTGCGTGCTTGCGTCGGTATCCAACTGCATTTCCTTCCCATAAAATCTCTGAACCACATATGTACTCTTCTCGATGTGCAACACTTCACCCTTGACGGTGTCGATTCCCCGCTTTTTGTTTTCCTCGCACTTTGCGAGATCGCGGTGACCACCTTTCAGTGCTGAACATTCATTCGGACGTATGTTGTCGTTGCCTGAGTGTTGCATCCCAGGGTGGTCATCAATGCCACAAGGAAGACACCAGCGAAACACGTGGCGGGACCGGTACGGCTGAGTCGAGTGAGGTTCATGATGTGCCTCCTTGTAAGTGGTGAGGGATGAATTCATTGTATTTGTATATGCAAGTACATGATCAAAAAAACACCCTTACCCCGACGGAAGTCCAAACTTGTTTGCTGCGAGCGTTCGCAAGAGTGTCGCTCCATCATTCCCGATAAGCTTTTGCGTGCGATCCTGCGCCTTTCGCCATGAAGGAACGATTTGATGCAGAAGATCACGACCTTTGGTCGTAACCTGCAATGGCGAGCCTCGACCGTCTTCTCCATCTATAATCTCTTCTATCCAACCATTGGTCAGCATGATCTTGAGATTACGGGTCAGCGTTGATGGGTCGAGGTGAAGACGCTTGCCAATGTCGATACGCCGAACGGGGCCGATCCTCGCCACAGCCACCAGGAGATTGAGTTGAGTCGCTTTCAAACCGAATGCGCGGAATTCATCATCGTAGATGCCCGTGAGAACACGATTGAGTATGCGTGCACGACTCAACAGACACTGACACCCTATCTGATCAATAATATTTTTATCGTGTTTCATGGTGTGTTCGATCCAACTTTCATTATGCAACAATATTGCATATGCAAATACATCTTGTCAAGCCAAAATTTGCTCCAGATCCCCGCACCACTCGGTCACCATGAACCCTCTACAACGGGGACACCGCTCCATACTGTTGATTCGTTTCCAAATCGGAGTTACCGCCTCTCTGGAATTTTCTCTTGAAACGGCAACTGCTGTAATCATCGATATCCCCTTCCTATTTGATCCACAGATGCAACCGTCGATTCATGATGATGTCCAAAAGCAATTCGCATTCCAGCAGAGCTTCCGCGTGACTTAGCCATCGATGTCGCTGAAACTAGAGAAGATTGAGTGAACTCGTTCATGGATCTCTGTAGCGAAAACAGCGAAGTGCCGAGGACGATCTGCCGAAGTGACGGCACGGTGCCGAAAGATCGGCGCTGGCCCGGAACATTCATGGAGGCTGGTGAAAAACCTAGCAGGTTGTTGACAAACGACTTGAGCACATCGAAACCATGAGTATCTAGACGTCACGGACTCTTTCAGAAGTCCTCGCAGGCTGTTCAGAAAGGCCGTCCGGCAAAGCCGCATCAAGCGAAGATCCGAGGCGTACCCTCGGGGTACGTTGAGGGTCTGAACGAGTGAGAACGCCGCTGGCGGAATTTGTCAGCATCCTGCCGATTAAGCAGGGAGTGCCACAGGCGCATTCACATTGATAGAGCTTCAACATATTGCAAATCCTTCCTGGTTCTAATGCGCAACTCTGTCACTTGCATATCACAAGTTACAGTAGCCTATCGTCTTGCAAAGTGCAAGTATGTGGGTTACATTATTTACTGTAACTCGGTAGTTCTAAATGGGTAAGATGATGGGCAATGTTGGGCAGCTGGGTGGCAAAATGAAATTTAAGCGATCCGTCCGATCACGAATGTATTGGATACTCTCGGAGATAAATGGACGCTCTTGGTTATTCGCGATCTGGTTTTGGGCAAGAGACGATATCAGGAGTTCACGTCCTCTCCGGAAAAAATCGCTTCAAACATCCTTGCGGATAGACTGAAAAAACTGGAAAACTGCTGGGCCCTTATTGCCCGGCAGGCCTACCAACGAAACCCCGTACGCTATGAATACCTTCTTACAGAGAGGGGAAGGCCTAAAGCCGGTATTGGAAGCGATCATCGTATGGGGGAAAAAGCACTACCCGGGCACCAAGAGATTCCCTCGCGTCGAGCATGTTAAGGAACGGTAAAGCCATACCCCCAAGGAGAGAAGAGTTAGGAGGGCTTTAGTAACGGGTTGGCCACGCTGATGCGGGCCAGCGGCAGTTTCACCTTAAAGGTCGAACCTTCGCCGACCTTGCTCTGGACCTCGATACGCCCGCGATGGGATTCGACAATCCAGGCGCAGATGGCCAGTCCAAGGCCCGTGCCTTTCTTGGTATGGGCCCGCGCCTCATCGGTGCGATAGAACCGGTCGAAGATCCGACTCTGATCCTCTTGCGCGATCCCAATACCGTGATCGGTTACGGACACCCGTGCGTGAGTCTGTCTCGATCGTCAGCGCGATGTCGACTGCACCGCCGGGGCGAGAATATTTGACCGCGTTATCGAGAAGGTTCAAGAACAGTTCACGCAAACGTAGTTCATCTCCCAATACCACCGCCTGCGCGGTGGTTCGTAGCACGACATGGATGTCCTCGTTCCTGCCCCAACAGCGAGGCTTGCCGGTGGAGGTCCTCGACAAGCGTGTCCAGGGGGACCGGCAGATGCTCCATCTTTACCTCACCCATGTCGGGCCCGGGAGAGAAAGAGCAACTCATCCACAATGCGCGTCATCCGGTCGATTTCTTCCAGATTGCTCTCTAGGACGACTTTGTAGTCGTCGGTTTCTCGAGGGCGCCGGAGCGCGAGTTCGGTTTCCCCTTTCATGACCGTCAACGGCGTGCGCAGTTCGTGCGAGGCATCGCTGCTGAACTGGCGGATCTGCCGAAGGAGGTTTCCAGCCGGTCGATCATGGCATTAAACGTATTGGTCAGACGGCCGATTTCGTCGGCCGAGGCCGGAACCGTCAGCCGCTGCGTGAGATCGCCTCCGGCAATGCGCTGGGCAGCCAGCGTGATCGTATCGACCGGGCGAAGGGCCCGGCCGGCCATGAACCAGCCTCCGGCGAGCGACACGGCCAGCGCGATGGGCATACTGACCAGCAGTACTAACAGGAGACGGTTCAGGGTCCTTCGACAGGGAGTCCATCGAGGTGCCGACCTGGATGATATAGAGCAGGTTGCCCCGATAGATGATGGGAACCGAAATGAGGCGTAACGCCGGCTCCTTGGGATATTTTGCGAATTCGAGGAGCGAGCGGCCTGGTAGGCGACTTCCAGGGCCTGGCGACTCAGGGGCATCTCATGTTGTTTCACGTTCGGCGAACGAATGGTGATGGTGCCGGAGGGGCTGAATATCTAAGAAGAACTTGTCGATGCGTGCCAGTTCGGGGAACTGCGACATGAGTTCGTCTTCGTCGATCAGAGGGAGGAACCCACGTTCTTCCAGCGACTCAACGGCCGCCGCCGCGGTTTCTTCCAGCGACTCATCGACCGCCTCGCGAAGGCTTCGAGCCGTCACCACGTACAGGATGGTTGAAAAGATGATGAGGATGAGTGCGAGAGCGGTGCCGTACCAGAGAGTCAGCCGGAGGCGAAGAGGCATCAGTCGACCTTCAGCATATATCCGCTTCCGCGAATCGTGTGAATCAGCTTCTTTGAGTGCCCCCGGTCGATCTTGTTGCGGAGATAATTCACGTAGACATCGATGACATTGGTGAACGTGTCGAAGTCCTGGTTCCACACATGTTCTGAAATCATCGGACGGGTCAACACGCGGCCCGTATGGCGCATCAGATATTCGAGCAGGGCATATTCCTTCAAAGTGAGGTCGATCCGCTGGCCGCCTCTGGTCACTTCGCGCGTGGCCGGGTTCAATGCCAGATCGTCGATCTGGAGCACGCCGGGGCTTTCGGTGGAGCCGCGGCGAAGCAGGGCGCGAATGCGGGCGAGCAGTTCGTCAATGGCGAAGGGCTTGGTGAGGTAGTCGTCCGCTCCTGCGTCAAGGCCCTTGACGCGCTGATCGACTTGAGATTGAGCGGTCAGAATCAGAATGGGGGTGTGAATCCGTGCTTGGCGGACGCCCTTGAGAATGTCCAATCCGGACAATGACGGCAGCATCAAGTCGACGATCAGCAGATCGTAGTTAGTGTGGAGTGCCATCTGAAGGCCATTCGCGCCGTCTTCACAGAGGTCGACGGCGTAGCTCTCCTCTTCAAGCGCACGCTTGATGAAGCAGCCGACCTTGGTTTCGTCTTCAATGACTAGAATGCGCATAGTTGTTGCAGGGAGGAGTATACCGAACCGGTACCGATAATTGGTCTGGTTGGTTTGTCTGGTTGATTTGGTTCATCTGGTGAGTTTTGTTCAACCAAAAAAACAAGACGAAACCAGATAGACCAGATCAGCCAGATTGACCAGTTTTATGCCGGTGGGAAACGGGTGACCGCGACAGGCTCATAGGTTAGAGCCGTTCCCTCGGGGCGTTCGGCGGGCTGAGGCCGTGTGTCTAACCACTGGGCATCATCGCGGATTGGAAAGTCCGACCGGTAGTGGGCTCCTCGACTTTCTTGCCGGGCGAGGGCGCTGGTGACGATGGTTTCCGCGACATGAGCAGGGATTGGAGTTCGAAGGTCTGCAGGAGTTCCGTATTAAACACCTCCCTTTGTCCTGCACCGTGACGGAGGCAGCACGATGGGTCAGTGCAGCGAGCGCGGAATGCGCAGCAGTCATGGATTCGTGATTCCGAACGAGGCCAAGGTTGAGACTCATCAACTGGCCGAGTTCTTGCCGTATCTGCCAGGCTCTGATCGAGCCTTCCCGTGACAGCAAGCGATGGATCCGTGACTGTTCGGTTGTGAGCCGATCTGTTGTGAGGGTCTGTGGCGCGACGGTTCGAACGTACTCTCCGGCTGAATTCCGGCGCGCCGACCGAACACAATCGTTTCGAGCAGTGAATTGCCTCCGAGCCGATTGGCGCCGTGCACGCTGACGCAGGCACATTCACCTGCCGCGTAGAGGCGAGAGATGCTGGTTTCAGTCCATTGATTGGTTCGGACGCCACCCATCTGGTAGTGCGCGCCTGGGCGGACAGGAATGGGAGTTTCGATTGGGTCGAGGCCGGCAAACTCAATGGCGAGTTCTCTGATTTGAGGGAGCCGTTCAAGGATTCGCTGGCGTCCAAGGTGCCGCAAGTCCAGCAACACGCACCCGTCGACCCCGCGGCCTTCGAGAATTTCTTGCCCGATGGCCAATGAGACAATGGAGCGGGTGGCCAGTTCCATCTGCTGCGGGGCATAGGTTTTCATGAACCGTTCGCCTAGCGTATTTAGTAGGTAGGCTCCTTCTCCGCGAGCGCCTTCGGTGATGAGGATACCCGTGCCCTTGAGTGTGGTGGGATGAAATTGGACAAACTCCATGTCCGCCAGTGGAGCACCGGCGCGATACGCGAGTGCCATGCCGTCACCGGTATTGATCACGGCGTTCGTGCTCGTCAGGAAGACGCGCCCGCTGCCTCCTGTGGCCAAGATGACGGCTTTGGCTCCGATCGCGTGCAACCCTCCATGGATCAGGTCCCACGCCACGACCCCTCGGCAGCAGCCACCTTCCACGATCAAGGCCGTGACGTACACGCTTCATACACGGCGATGCGCCGTTGAGCAGCTGTTCGTACATGGCGTGCAGGATGGCATGGCCGGTACGATCGGCGGCGTAGCAGGTGCGGGGAAAACCCGCTCCGCCGAATGGACGTTCGGCGATATGCCCCTGTTCGTCGCGACTGAAGATTACCCCCAGACGTTCTAATTCGAGAATGTCGCGTGGCGCTTTGCGACACATGGCCTCGATGGCATCCTGATCGCCGAGATAGAGCCCGCCCTTCGTGGTGTCGAAGGCATGGGCTTCCCAGGAATCGTTCTCTCCCAGTGCCGCGTTGATGCCCCCTTGCGCAGCCACAGAGTGGCTGCGCACCGGGTGGACCTTCGACATCACGGCGACGTCGAGGTTCGGCGGTGCGGCAATCGCCGCCCTCATCCCTGCCAGACCGGCTCCGACGATAAGAATGTCATGTAGTTTCATAGCCTGCTTGTGCGATCCGTGAGACGTGAAACGTCAAAGGTGAAAGGTTTCGGACAATCCTACGTTTCACCTTTCACGTCTTACCTTTTACGGTTTTGATGCCCGCACTCATACGTGACTCTCGGTCCGAAGGCAAGCCCAGAAACCTTCTCACAACTCTTGGAGAATAGGAGATGAGCATGGTATTCTGAGGCCTGCGAGTGGGTCAGTACATCAGGGCTCTCAACCGACGAGACAAATCCAAAGGACAAGACGAACGCTATGGCCACACCGGACTTTCTGAGCCCAACCGACACGTTTATCAATCGCCAGATCGGGTTGAACCGATGCCGATGCCTCTGAGATGCTTGCCACGCTCGGCTTGCAATCGCTGGAGGAACTGAGCAAGGCAACCGTGCCAGCCGACATTCGTGCGCGGAAGGAATTGGATCTGCCCCTTCACCGCGGCGAACAAGCCGTACTGGAAGATCCCGCTCCATCGCCGCAGAGAACCAGATCTACCGTTCATTGATCGGAATGGGCTACTACGACTGCGTGACGCCCGGCGTGATTCAGCGCAATATTTTTGAAAACCCATCCTGGTATTCCCCAGTACACGCCCTACCAAGCCGAGATTTCTCAGGGCCGCTTGGAAGCCCTCGTGAATTTTCAAACAGTGGTGACCGACCTCACTGGCTTGCCCTTAGCCAATGCCTCGCTTCTGGATGAGGCTACGGCGGCAGCGGAGGCGATGGCTATGTGTCTCGCCATTTCCCGTTCGTCCGGGCACGAACGGACAGAGTTCTTCGCCTCGGAGGACTGTCATCCTCAGACCGTTGCAGTGATGCAGACGCGGGCTGAACCACTCGGCATGACCCTGCGCGTAGGGCGGACGCAGGCCATCGATTTTTCCAACCCTCATCTGGCCGGAATTCTGCTTCAGTATCCGACCACCGACGGTTATGTTGGGGATTACAGTTCACTGGTAGCGCAGGCCCACGCGTTCGGGGTGCTTGTGGTAGTTGCCACCGATCTGCTGGCCTTGACCCTCTGCGCCCACCGGGAGAATTCGCGGCCGATATCGCCGTGGGTTCCAGCCAGCGATTTGGTGTCCCTCTCGGATTTGGCGGGCCCCACGCCGCGTTTCTTTCGACCGCTGAGGCATTCAAGCGGCAGATGCCGGGACGCATCGTCGGAGTTTCCAAAGATGTCACGGGAAAGCGTGCCTATCGCCTTTCCCTGCAGACCCGCGAACAACACATCAGGCGTGAGAAGGCGACAAGTAATATTTGTACGGCACAGGTGCTCTTGGCCATCATGGCGAGCATGTATGCGGTCTATCATGGGCCGGAGGGCTTGAGGCTGATTGCCGAGCGCGTGCATGGCTTGGCTGTGACGCTGGCAGCGGGGTTGCGGCAGCTTGGATTCGAGGTCGCAACGGAAGCCTACTTCGATACGATTCGGGTTCGTCTGACGAAGTCGCAGTCTGATC
>CAVUMA010000015.1:0-95587 GCA_963742465.1 uncultured Nitrospiraceae bacterium
ACGTCTACACGTGGGCTGCACCAGGCCAGGAATCGAAAAGTACGACGCATGGCGGATTCGACGACGACCAGGTCACAATGGCAAGCATAATCGCGCTGATGAAGGGGAACACACCCTAACCAGCATTGGTCACGAAGGCTTCTATTTCAACCGCCGCCATTTCTTGCGGCAAGTGTTGGGCTGCGGGTAACGCAAGTGAGCGTTGTCCTCGATAGCTCGAATCTTACGGGTGGAAACAACGGGGTTAGAGTCTTCATTTAGGGCCAGGCGCGCGGCGTATCCGAGTTCGCTTCCCAGCTTGGTGGGGAAGCTGCCTAGAATCGTTTTCGAAAATTCCGTGAGTTGAGTCTGCAGGCAAGAATGCTGATAGCTTTAGTGCGAGAGAAGAACGACGCTTTACGGGCAAGAGTCATGGATCGGCGGTTGAGCAGAAATCTTTGTGAGTGATGCGGGTTAAGATCAGGCCGCTTGTCGATCTGCTGCGCGTCAGCTTGAGTGCATGAGGTTTTGAGGGCCTCGTTGTCCTCTGCTTGCATCTTCAGCTGAAGAAGATGCTGCTCAAGTTCACGGATTCGTCGATCCCGTTCGGCTAGTTGCAACTCGACTTCTTGGAGTGCGGTCACCGGGTCCTCGATCGCCTGCAATTTCGAGGCGGCGTCTCTCAGCTGATGCCGGGCTTTCTCCAGCATCTGCTCTTTGAGATGCATCATGGCGGTGACGTCCGTGAGCTGTTGTGTGAGTTTGCCTGCGGATACGTTCCTCAATAACCATCCGACTACGCCGCCGATGCCTGCCGCGATGATGAGACACCCCAGCATTTGGTTGATAAACATGGTCATAGGTCGGTCTGTCCTTTCACTCGAAGCTCGATTCGTCGGTTGCGTTGGAGGCCTGCCCGATTCTCCGCCACGGACAGCGGTCGTGAAGCACCATAGCCGACGGCGGTGAACTGCTTGGGCAGACCGTGCTTGGCAAAGTAGCGCCGCACGGCATCAGCACGGCGCTGGCTGAGTTGGATGTTATAGTCCGGCTCGCCGTACTTGTCTGTATGGCCGCCGATCTCAATGGGGGTGGTAGGGGATTGCCGTAATTGGGCAATCAGTTGGTCCAGTGTGGCAAGACTGTTGGGAGTCATCGTGGTGCTGTTCGATTCAAACTCGATGGACGCGCGCGCGAGGATCTCATTCAATTTCTTCTGAAGCGAGGCAGGGGAGACCTCAGTCAGTGATGGAGCGGCTGGCAGGGAGGAGACCGTTGGGGCTAACGCCACCGCCTGGGATGGGAGCACGTCGGGGATGGGGCAGTGGGTCGTGGGAGACTTCTGGGATAGTGCAGCGGTGGAAGGCACCTTTGGGGATGGGACTGCCACCAGTACTGGAGCCTTTGTAGATGGAGCTTTCTGGGATGGGGTTGTGGGAGAGGGAGACTTCGTGGACCGGCCGGCCACAATACGATCTTCCAGTTCCAGCCCTGTTTGCGTCAGAGGGGCAATATCTCGCAGCACGGTGGCCTTGGCACGATTGCCGTCGACCTGGCCACTGACGACAATCGTACGACCGTCGATGATGATGGAGCCTCGTTCTGTCATGTGAGCTAGGACGGGGAGGACTTGGGAGACGTTGTCGGCCCAGGTGACAGGCCCCACCCTCGGATCTACCGTCAACTCATCGACGACATTGCCTGGCGTTGCTCCATAGAGTTCTAGGGCGCGCTGAAGAATTACGGCCTTGCTGGTTTCACTGGGAAGCGAGCCACGAAGGATCAGCATTCCATGCTCTACCCGTGCATGAAAGTTAGCAGGGTGGCGGGCGCCGATGCTGTTGATGGAGGAAGCGTGGCGTGGAAGGCAGAGCGCGGCAAGGAGGCCAAGTGCAACAATTCCAGCTGCTAAAATCGCTGCACTCTTCATGGTTCACCTCTTGGACGGACAGGCGCGCTACAGGCCTCAGTAAAACCTAGCAGATAAGTGAAAAAAATGTGTCAGGAGGCACTCTTGTCACTAATAACTTTTCCAGTGTGTGAATCGTGGGCAGCCTGTGATCGGAATGCCTGGTCTCTATTATGGGAGTGGTGGCGGCCCCAAAGGGCTCCGGAAGCCATGAATTCATGCCATTCGCAACAACGCTGTCTTATGGGGAAGCTCCGTCTGGGTTTTAGACTGAAGGCCGGAGAACGAGTCTCAATCAGATATGCATCGCCAATAATATCAATGGGTTACAGGGAAGAGAACTCTGGTAAAGCTTGGCTTGGCCAGCAGAGGGGCAGAAAACATTATCTGAGTTAACGATCTGAATTCACTCGGGCGTGTGTTGTCACCGCTTAGGGTGTCCCCACGATTTGGGTTTGCCGGGAAGCCGGCTGAGTCGGCGAAGGAGTTTCAGAAGGATTTCGCCTGGCACGTCCAAAAGGGCCATTCCGGGGCGGACTAGAGCCGCTGGCCGTACTTCTGCTCATGGAGCTTTTTGGCTTCGTCGATCCACTTGTCCCGCTTGATCCGGTCGGGGGCGGTGTAGAGCTTCTTCGCGACCTTGTCGATGTCCTCCGGCTTCCAGCGCGCAATCTGGACAAAGGTATACAACCCCATCTTGTTCAGGGTCCGCGCAAAGACGGGGCCGATCCCGTGAATCTTACTCAGGTCGTCTTTCAGTCCTTCTTTCGCCGCTTTCGCCTGTTCTATTTCCAGGCTCAGTTGACTTCCATTCTGACGGGTTTTCTGGCGAGGAGGCACGGCCCCCCCATCGGTCTTGATGCGGAGTGCGGCCCGCACTTCGACCAGGCGTTTGCGGAGGCGGGCGATCTCCGCTTGCTTTTCTCCCACCGTCTTCACCTGATCCGACCAGGCCTTGCTGTTGCGTTTCGAGTTCTTGAATCTGGCGCTGCAGGTCGTCGATCCGTTCGGTCTCGCTCCTGCAGGAGTTGTTCATCGAGCAGAAGCTGGGCTCGGAGTTGGTCCTGTGCCGCAAGCTGTTTTTGTAACGTGGCGATCTGTGCTTCGTGTTGCGCGAGGGTGTGGGCATACTTCGTTTCCCACTGCGTCAGCGATGCCTCTCGCTCCTGAAGCTGTCGGGTGAGAGGCTCCAGTTCGCCGATTCGTCGCTCCCGGTCGGCCAGTTGGCTGTCGAGTTGGTGCAGTGCGGCTCGATGCTCGGCGTCTCGATCACTGAGCTGTACTTCCAACCAATGGACTCGTCCTTGGGCTGGTTCGAGTTCCTCCACGCGCGCGCGTAGCCGATCGGTTTCGGCGGCAGTGGCTTCCAACTCGGCGACGCGGCGCTGAAGGTCTATGCCGTTCTTGCTCATTCGACTCGAGTGTCTGTTGAGCCTCCTGGCTGGTGAGATGGAGTTGTTGGACTTCTTCCGACTGTGCGGCGGCGGCACGCGTCATACTCGCTTGCACGCCGGCGAACAGAGGCTTCTTCCGCCTCCAGGACCATCAGCTGCTGCGTGCGGACGGCCAACTCTTCTTGAAGCGCCTGGAGGCGATCGTTTCGTGTCAAGAGTTCCTGCCGGCTGGATTGGTTGAGCTCCTCCGATTCGATGATCTTGCTTTCGAGCGTCTGCATCTCAGCGGTTTGGGCTTTCAGCTCATATTGCGCCTTCTCCAACAGCTGTTCTTTGCGGCGCAGGGTGGCGGTGATGTCCATGAACTGTTGTGTGAGTTGGCCGGTGGATAGTTGTCGCAGCAGCCATCCGACTGCGCCGCCGATTCCAGCTGCGACGATGAGACATCCCAGCATTTGGCCGATGAGCATGGTCATAGGTCACGCACTCCTTTCACGCGCAATTCGATGCGACGGTTGTGCTGGAGACCGGCCCGCGTCTGTGCCGCCGACAACGGTCGTGAGGCGCCATAGCCAACGGCGGTGAACTGATTGGTCAGACCGTGGTTGATGAAGTAGTGCCGCACGGCTTCAGCGCGGCGGCGGCTGAGTTCAAGGTTATAGTCCTGCGCGCCGTACTTGTCTGTATGACCGCCGATCTCAATGGCCGTGCGAGGGGCATGACGTAATTGGGTGATCAGCTGGTCCAGTGTGGCGCGACTGCGGAGGAGTCATCGTTGTGGTGTTCGAATCGAATTCGATGGAGCCGTGCGAAAGAATCTCATTCAATTTCTTCTGGAGCGAGGGAGAGGAGGTCGGGACCGGAGCCGACAGAATATGATCTTCCAGCTCGAGCCCTGTCTTTGTAAGTGGGACAATCTCTCGCAATACAGCGGCCTTGGCGCGATCGTTGTCGACTCGGCCGCTGAGGACAATCGTGCGACCGTCGATGATGATGGAGCCTCGTTCTGTCATCTGCCCTAAGATGGGAAGGACCTGGGGAACATTGCCAGTCCAGGCGGCAGGTCCCACTCTCGGATCCACCGACAACTCATCGACGATGCGGCCTGGCGCTGCTCCGTAGAGTTCTTGGGCCCGCTGAAGGATTGCGACCTTGCTGGTCTCACTGGGGAGCGAGCCACGGAGGGTCAGAGTCCCTTGCTCTAAACGTGCATGAAAGCTGGCAGGGGTAAGGGGCATCGATGCGGGCGTCGTTGGAAGATGGCGTGGGATACAGACCACGGCAAGAAGAGCAAGTGCGACAGCGCCTGCGCCTAGAATCGCTCTGCGCATCATGAATTAACTCTCGGGCGGAATATGGCCGATAGGCCCTTGTGACACTATCATACTGTGTGGACTCATGCCAGACAGGATTTGTGAGCTTGTCTAGTATGATCCTGTCCGGGTTGTGCAGGGTGGATGCCTATATCGGTCTTCGATGCCAAGGAGAGTCTATATCCCTCTTGTCAGGCAGGTATTCATTTGCTATTCTTCGCCGCGCCTCCCAGCTCACGTAACATCTATCGATCGTCTTCCAAGGAGTTATCTATGGCCGGCATCAAGCGGGCATTAATCAGCGTGTCAGAGAAGACCGGTGTGGTGGACATGGCGAAAGGGCTTGAAGCTCTGGGCGCCGAGATTCTTTCGACCGGAGGAACGGCCAAAGCCTTGCGAGATGCCGGTGTGACGGTGACCGATGTGGCGGCCTACACTGGCTCACCGGAAATTCTCGACGGCCGCGTCAAGACACTGCACCCCAAGATTCATGGCGGCTTGCTGGGACGTCGTTCGGTGCCGGCCCATGTCGAGCAGATGAAGCAGCAGGGGATTGGGCCCATCGATGTGGTCGTGGTCAATCTTTATCCGTTCGAGGCGACGATTGCGAAGCCCCACTGTCCCTTCGAAGAGGCCATTGAGAATATCGATATCGGCGGGCCGTCGATGCTGCGTTCCGCAGCCAAAAACCATGAAGATGTCTTGGTGGTCGTAGACCCGGCTGATTACCAGCGTGTACTCGATGCGGCGAAGACAGGGACGGTGTCGCGCGAATTACGACGCGAGTTGGCGATGAAGGTATTTCAACACACGGCGCGCTACGACAGTTTGATTGCCGGATATCTTGAAAAGCAGCTGCAAGGCAGCGAGGTCAAGTTTCCCAAAATATTGTCCTTGCAGTTCGAACGGGCGGAGATGCTCCGCTATGGAGAGAATCCGCATCAGCAAGGGGCCTTCTATCGAGAGCTACATTCGACCGAGCCATCGGTGTCCCGTGGAAAGATCCTTCATGGCAAGGCGATGTCGTATAACAATTTCCTCGATGCCAATTCGGCGCTTGAGCTGGCGAAAGAATACGACGAGATCGCCGTGGCCATTATCAAACACAATAATCCCTGCGGTGTGGCATTGGGTGCGACACCCGTCGAGGCCTATGTGAAGGCCCGGGAAACCGATCCCGTCTCGGCGTTCGGCGGCGTGATTGCATTCAATCGCCCCGTGGATTTGGCCGCGGCGAAGGAAATCACCTCCACGTTTGTGGAAGTAGTCATTGCGCCGGGATTTGCAGACGATGCGCTCGCAGAATTGAAGCGCAAGAAGGATCTGCGTTTGCTCGATGTCGGGCCGCTCACGAACGTCAAGCAAGAGGGCTTCGATCTCAAGAAATTGGTTGGCGGTTTGATCGTGCAGGATCGGGATCTCGGTGCGTTAACCGACCTGAAAGCGCTCAACGTACCGACCATGCGTAAACCGACGGATGAGGAGTATGCGGCCTGTGCCTTTGCCTGGAAGGTTTGCAAGCATGTGAAGTCGAACGCGATTATCTATGCGAAGCCGGGGCAGACTGTGGGGATCGGCGCCGGCCAGATGAGCCGGGTGGACTCGGTGAAGCTTGCGGTGATGAAAGCCCAGATGCCGATCAAGGGGTGCGTGATGGCGTCGGATGCGTTTTTTCCGTTCCGAGATGGATTAGATGCTGCCGTGCAGGCGGGAATTACGGCGGTCATTCAGCCGGGTGGATCGATTCGCGATGCCGAAATCATCAAAGCCGCAGACGAACAGGGGGTGGCGATGATTATGACGGGCATGCGCCACTTCCGCCACTGAGCGGCTGCTGAAAATGGCCCCTCGCTTCGTTCTCGGTCGCCCAGCCATGCTCAACGTACTCGAAGCGTACGCCTCGGTGGCTGGCCTTCCTGCGGCCTTGCGGGAAACCATTTTGAGCATCCGCTTTGTCTTCATGCAGCATATGTACACATGAAAATTCTTGTCGTTGGCAGCGGGGGACGCGAGCACGCCATGGTGTGGAAGCTTGCGCAAAGTCCCCGCAAGCCGACGCTCTACTGTGCGCCAGGCAATGCGGGGATCGAATCGCTCGCGATCTGTGTATCGGTCAAAGCCGATGATATTGCCGGGCTCAAAGCGTTCGTGCAGTCTGAGAAGATCGATCTGACGGTCGTGGGACCGGAGGCCCCGCTTGCGTTGGGTATTGTCGATGAGTTTCGCAAATCGAAGCTCAGAATATTTGGACCGACGAAGGGTGCCGCCCGCATCGAAGCCAGCAAAGTCTTTTCCAAAGATATCATGAGCCGCGCAAAGATTCTCACAGCGAGAGCGCAAAGTTTCGACCGGGTCGCTTCGGCCTTGGCCTATCTCGATCAGCATGAGCTTCCTGTGGTGGTGAAGGCTGACGGACTGGCGCAGGGGAAGGGTGTGGTGGTCGCGACAACGCGTGAAGAGGCGAAACAGGCCGTCCGCGATTCGATGGAGCATGCGGTGTTCGGTCAGGCCGGTCAGCGCGTATTGATCGAACAGTTTTTAGACGGTGAGGAACTGACGATCATGGCTTTCACGGATGGCCGGACGGTGGTGCCGATGCTGCCGGCGCAAGATCATAAACGAGTCGGGGATGGCGATACTGGCCTCAATACCGGGGGTATGGGTGCCTATTGTCCTGCGCCGCTCGGCACCAAGTCGCTGCGCGATCAGGTCACCCGGCAGGTTCTCTATCCTGCTGTCGAAGCCTTGTCTCGCATGGGCTGTCCGTTTCAGGGCGTCTTATATGCCGGCCTCATGGTTGTGAAAGAGATGCCGTATGTTTTGGAGTTCAATGCTAGGATGGGGGATCCGGAAACGCAGGTTGTTCTCCCGTTGCTCAAGACCGATTTACTGGATGTGATAGAGGCTGTGGTCGAACATCGGCTCGACCAGCTTACGGTGGACTGGCATGATGAGACTGCGGTTTGTGTCGTCATGACGTCGGGAGGCTATCCCGGGGCCTATCAGACCGGCCGCGTGATTCATGGATTGCCGACCACGACCGATTCGACGACCATGGTGTTTCATGCCGGTACGACACGAACTGGCGCCGAGGTGGTGACGGCCGGGGGCCGGGTGTTGGGAATTACTGGACGTGGAAAGACCCTGGAAGTCGCGCAAGCGGAAGCCTATCGCGTGACTAAGTCTATTGCATTTGAAGGCGCTCACTATCGGACGGATATTGCGCATCGTGCGTTCTCACGCCATGCGTAGCGCAGAAGGGGGCTGATGGTTCCTGCTATGGCAACGATCGAGCGCTATGATGCTTCCACCGTCTCGGTGCTTGCTGATCGGGTGCGTTGTGTGCTCAGAGAGAGCGGGCTGATCGCTCTGCCGACGGAGAGTTTCTACGGGCTTGCCGTGGATCCGTTCGACGTGCAGGCGCTCGCTAGGTTGTGGCAGACCAAGGGACGTTCAGAGGGAAAACCGATTCTCCTTCTGATCGGAGATAGGTCTCAGTTGGAGCCATTCGTTCGAAGCATTCCACCTGCGGCCACTGTACTCATGAATGCCTTCTGGCCCGGACCTCTCACTATTGTCTTTCCCTCAGCGGTTGGACTCTCTGATACAGTGACTGCGGGGACTCGCTCTGTGGGCATCCGTCTCAGTGCTTGGCAGCCGCTGCTTGATCTCTTGCGTCGAGTCGGGCCTGTGACCGGCACCAGTGCAAATCGTGAAGGCATGCCGCCGCCCACGACGGCTGAAGAGGTCCAGCACAGCCTTGATGACGCGCTCGATCTGATCATTGATGCTGGACCGACTCCCGGCGGGCGGCCGTCCACCGTCATCGACGTACGGGGTCCGATCCATATCATTCGGGATGGAGCGATTGAGCGAGGTGCCATTGTGGCACAGTTGGCCGCTCACGGCCTGTATCTCGACACAGACAGTCGGTGAAGTCCATCGTATCGTTCACACTGAAAGGAGAATGCCGATGACTCGAACAGTGATGGTGCGTAACCTTGTTGCGGTGGCGGCCATAATGCTCGTTTCGGTGGGTCTGTCCGGGTGCGATTACTGGCCTCCGGCACTCCAAACACAAATCGAACAACTCCGCTCCGAGCTCCAGAGTGCGACAATGGAAAAGGCTCAGTTACAGAATCAACTTGCCTCCTTTACGAAGGTCAAAGATGATTTGCAGGCTCAAGTGAATGATCTCTCCAAAGCGAATCGCGATAAGTCGACCATGATCACCAGTTTGCAAAATAGTCTGACGGCAGCACAGGAACGGCTGGCGAAGTCGTCGAAAGCCGCAACGCCGAAGGCCGGCGCGGTCAAGCCGTCCACAAAGGTCACGCAAAAGGCTCCGGCTAAGAAGAAAGCACCGGCCAAAGCCACAAGCAAGCGCTAGCGCGCCTCGCCTCATCGATCTATTTGGTGGTGGAAGACGATGGTGCGGTAGTCGATGTGTTTGAGGTCGTGCTTGACGGGGTACTTGCCGGCGCAGAGGAGGGGGGAGAAGCAGGAGTAGAGGGAGCCGTGGATGTCGTCTTATCCGACGTATTTGGCGTTGTCTCTTTCTTCTCTCCAGTCGCTGGTGCGGATGCGGGTGCGTCACTGTCTGAGGAAGGCTTCATTTTGTCGGAGTAGTCCGTCACGTACCACCCGCTGCCTTTGAACATGATGGCTGGTGATGAAATAAGCCGTTGAACATGCTTCCCGCATCGCGGGCACACGGTGAGGGGATCGTCCTTCATACTTTGTTTGACCTCAAATCTATCCATGCAGTCTTCACACTGGTATTCGTAGATTGGCACGATTCATTTCCTCCTTACTAACAGAATGCTGAAAAAGTCGCTTTTCTCACCCGCTCGACCCTGATGGCTACTTCACCTGCCCGCCCCGAGGTTGCCAATACAGCCTCTTTGCCCAGGGGTCGGGCCTATTCCCATGCATCGTTCAAACCCACGACATACCCCAGAGCGCACGTCTCAGTCGTTCATTTGCTGAGGCCTTGCTGAATGGTCGTATTGAGCATCCTGCAGGTCGTGCTTACATTATGATGGACAATTGATCTGTGGGGAAACAGAGGTCAAATTGTTTTTCTGTAGCATGCTGCAACGGCAATACAATGTCAGGGCTCTGTTGGGGGCCTGATGAACAGTGGCCTTTCATTTAGGTAAGCTGTTTGAATGCTGCATCGAGGCGATCCATTCCACGAACGATGGTCTCCATGCTGGTCGCATACGACAGTCGAATATGCTGGATGCTCCCAAACGGCTCACCAGGAACTACAGCGACCTTGAATTCCTGCAATAGGTAGTTTGCAAGATCGGTCGGAGTTGAGGATTGCTCCGCTTGGGCTCTGTTTTCCGAGCAGCCCACTCACATTGGGGAACGCATAAAATGCTCCGGTAGGCATTCGGCAGTGAACGCCGGGCATTGCATTCAGGCGCTCGACCATGACGCGCCGCCGCCGATCGAACTCTGTCACCATCTTTTCTGTGAATGCGCCACTTTCGCGCAAGGCCACGACGGCAGCCTTTTGTGAAATGGAACAGGGGTTGGAGGTACTCTGGCTTTGAATATTCGCCATGGCGGTCAACAGGTCTTTGGGGCCAGCTGCATAGCCGATCCTCCAGCCAGTCATCGCATAGGCTTTGGAGACACCGTTGATCACGACGGTATGGGCTGCGACCTCCGGCCCTAATGAGGCAATACTCGTGTGAGTCGCCCCGTCGTAGAGGATTTTTTCATAAATCTCGTCTGAAATCAGAAGGAGATCTCGACGGAGAGCCAGCTCCGCAAGTCGTTCGAGCGTCTCCCGATCATAGGTCGCTCCCGTTGGATTGCCGGGGCTATTGACGATAATTGCCTTGGTGCGCGCAGTGACAAGCCGTTCCAATTCTTGGGCATCAATGGCATACCCATCCTTTTCACGGGTCGGCAGGAACACCGGCGTGGCATCGTTCAGCAGGGTTTGGTCGGCATAGGAGACCCAATAGGGAACGGGAATGATGACTTCGTCGCCTGCTTCGAGGAGCGCTTCGGCAAGGTTGTAAAGCGAATGTTTAGCGCCGCAGGAGACTAGCACTTGAGACTTCTCGTACCGGAGCCCTTGCTCTACTTGAAGCTTGTCGATAATCGCTTGGCGTAGTTCATCGATGCCGGATGAGGGTGTGTATTTTGTAAACCCTGCACGAATGGCGGCTTCTGCAGCGGCTTTGACCGGTTCGGGCGTATCGAAGTCCGGTTCTCCGGACGAGAAATCGGCGACGTCGATTCCGCGTGCTGCCATCGCCTTTGCGGTTGCGGCCATGGCCAAGGTGGGGGAGGGGGCAATTCGCCCTGCGCGTGCAGCAAGCTTCATGTTTTCAAACTCCTGATCCGTTCCTGCAGCTGGCGTGCAACCTCGGGGTGCAGGAATTCCGTGAGCGCTCCGCCGTGGGTGGCTACATCTTTAATGATGGTTGAGGATAAATAGGAATATTCTTCGCTCGGCATCAGAAACACGGTCTCAACCTGTTTGGCAATTTTACGATTGATGAGGGCCATCTGAAATTCATGTTCGAAGTCCGAGATCGCACGCAAGCCACGGATGATCGCATGGGCACCGTATCGCTGGACATAGTCCACGAGTAAGCCATCGAAGTGGGTCACTTCGACCTGGTTCATCTCCTTCATTACGATCCGGATCATCTCCAGCCGTTCGGTCAGGGTAAAGAGTGGATGCTTGGATGGATTGGGTGCGACGGCGACGACCACTTTATCAAATACACGCAAGCTCCGGGTGATGATGTCGGTGTGTCCGTGGGTAATGGGATCGAAGGTTCCTGGATAGATGCCGATTTTCATGATGCGGTCGATACTGAGGTGGATACACCGTACAGATAGAGCGCTGTATCGCCATACACATATCGCCGCACAAGCACGGCATGGTCGATGGATGCAGGCAATTCGGTACGAGAGTCTTGTTCGATAATCACGGCAGCACGCTTCGACAGCAGTCCGGGCCTCCAGGCATGGATCAGGATGTCTAACTCACCCAGGTCGGCATACGGCGGATCTGCAAAGAGTACGTCGTATGGGCCGCCCCACCAGTCCTTCCGATCGAGAAAGGTGGCTGTCTGTCCCACACGAACCAGCGCTCGGTCGAGCAGCTGACAGGTCTGTAGATTTTTCTGTAACAGCTGCACGGCTTTGGGGTTTGACTCAACAAAGGTGACGGCTGAGGCTCCGCGGCTTAGCGCTTCGATCCCGACGGCTCCTGTACCTGCATACAAATCAAGAAAGCGACCTCCTGACACCTGGGTCCCGAGAATTGAAAAAAGAGCCTCGCGAACCTTGTCAGATGTGGGACGCAGTACAGTCCCTTGTGGCCCACTCAATCGGCGACCTCGGTGGGATCCGGCAATAACACGCATACATTCAGGTGAGAGGCAACTCTGGAGCGCTTGACTCTAACACAGCGTTTTTGAAGGGGTCAAGCTAAGTGCGGCTGAAACGAGGTATGGAATTCTGTATATGGAGTCTGTGTGGGAGCGAGGAAGGTCGGACTGAGAGGAATGGAAGTATTTTGACGACCTTGGGGCCTGGGGCTATAATGGCCGTCCGGTGATTTGGCGGCGTCAGACGATGAGCGACGGGGTATCAGTGCGTCAATGCCGACTATCCGTGGCGATCGGAGGGGTCGACCAGTCTAGAGATGAATCGCAATTATTCTAGGAGGTCGCCACTGTCTGGGGCTTGCGAGCGGCCAAGCTCTTTTGCCGATTATTTGAAATGGTGCGATCGATGATGGCGCCGCAATTGATGCATTTCCAGGCATAGAAAATTAAGAAGAAGTCGGAGAACCGCTCGAGCATCATGAGACCTTTACATTTCGGACATTCCATCGAATCCTCCCAGGTTGCTGTGTACTGCTGCAGGCGTTCCAAAGCAATTACTGCACCAAATTGTCGCTGTACGTAATTTCAACAGTTTAGGTGGTACGTATTTGTTACCAAGTGGCCACCGAAGGGGTTCTCGCTAGCACAAAAACGTTCGGAGTGTCACTTTTTGTCCAGAGAGGATGAATGGCTGGCAAGAAAGGAGGGCAAGGCATCGCTCAGTGGCCTGAAGCAGAACGGCCACGCGAACGGCTGCTGGCTCAGGGCTCACAGACGCTCACCGATGCCCAACTCCTGGCCATTCTCCTTCGAGTCGGTCGTCACGGATCTTCAGCGGTGCAAGTCGGGATGGATATCCTGGATCGACTCGGAGGGTTGGGCGGACTTGCACAATGCGGAATCGAAGAACTCTGCGCGATACCAGGTGTGGGAGAGGCCAAAGCGGCCCAATTGAAGGCGGCCCTTGAATTAGGGAAGCGTGCACTTGCTGGTCCGCTGACCAAGGGAACCAAAATCACATCCAGTCGTGACCTCTTCACCCATTACCACCCGACATTGCGTGACCTGCGTCACGAAGTTTTCAAAGTCGTTTTACTGGATGCCAAGCATGCCATCATGCGTGACGTCACAGTATCGGAAGGCAGCTTGACGCTCAGCATTGTCCATCCACGCGAGGTCTTCACACTCGCGGTAAGAGAATCTGCGGCGGCGGTGATCTTCTTGCACAACCATCCCAGTGGCGATCCTACGCCGAGCCAGGAAGATCGTATTCTGACGGCTCGATTGGTGTCGGCAGGGGAGGTCCTAGGCATTCGGGTTCTTGATCATCTCGTCGTCGGCGATGGACGCTATGTCAGCTTTGCCGATCAAGGATGGCTGGCAAACCATGGTGCTGATGCATGAGCGAAAGGGGAGTTGCAACGATGTAAACAGGCCATTTCATTTCCGGCAGACAAGACCGTCTTCCGGTTATCTTGAGGAGGGCCCCATGAGCGAGCTACGCAGGGAGTCACTCAGAAATGTACTCTTGATCTCCAGTGCCGGTGCCGGGAAGACTTCGCTGGCTGAGGCCATGCTCTTTACCGCCGGCGCTATTCCCCACCTCGGATCGATTGCACAAGGCACGACCGTCTCAGACTTCGAGCCGGAAGAATTGCACAGGCGCAGTTCCGTCAGTACCAGTCTCCTCCGTTGTTCCTGGAATCACACCACCATCAATCTCGTCGATCCTCCAGGCGCATTGAGCCTGCTAGGAGAGACGGTTATGGCATTGCGAGCAGTGGACGCCGTGATCCTGGTATTGGGCGCCTCGTCGGGGGTACGGAGTGAACTTGTCAGAGTCTGGTCTCGCGTCACAGCGCTCGGCTTGCCCTGTCTTCTGTTCCTCAACGAATTGGATAAAGACGGTATCTCCCCCGATGAGGTCGTCGCGTTGTGTCAACGCGATCTTGGGATCATGCCATTGCCGATGTCCTTGCCCTTCGGCAGGGGTGCCCAGCTTGAGGGAGTGATGGATCTCCTTCAGCAGAGCGTGATCACTTCGCGCACGGAGACCCCCACGTTTCAGCAGTTGCCGATACCTGAGAATGAGCGGGCGTTGGTCAGCAGATGCACGGAAGCGCGTTCAGGAGGGAGTGGCTGAGCATGATGACCGATTATTGGAACAGTATCTTGCCGTGGGTGAGCTGACGCAGGAGGACCTGACCAATGGACTTCGCCTTGGCGTCCAGGCCGGCACGATAGTCCCGCTCTACAGCGGTTCTGCAATCAAGAATATCGGGATCGTTCCGCTCCTCAATGCGATTGTCGACTTGTTGCCATCGCCGATGGACCGCGCAGCGAAAACCCCGCTGGAAGGCCTGCGTCCAGATACGGGAGAGGCGGTGAGCCGCCGTGCCGTCCACGATGACCCCTTTTCAGGGATCATCTTCAAGACGCTGATTGATCCGTTTGTCGGACGACTGTCTTATTTGCGGGTCTTGTCGGGAGTCCTTCAGGCAGACTCGACGGTTTTCAACAGTTCTCGGGGCAGTAAAGAGAAAAGCGGACATCTCTATACGCTGTTGGGGAAGAAACATACGGTTGTGCATTTGGCCGGACCAGGGGAGATCGTGGCAATTGGGAAGCTCAAAGATACGCAAACCGGCGATACGCTCTGTGACGAACACGCTCCAATCTGCTATCCGAAGACAGTGTTTCCGAGGCCTGTGCTGTCCTTTGCGATCGAGCCGAAGTCCAACGCCGATATCGAGAAAATCAGTCTCGGACTGCATAAGTTGATCGAAGAAGATCCGACGCTCGAATTTTCTCGGCATGCCGATACGAAGGAAATAGTTCTGAGCGGGATGGGCCAGTTGCACATCGATCTTGCACTCGAAAAATTACGCCGCAAGTACGGTGCGGAAGTGGTGCTTCATACGCCGAAGATTCCATACCGCGAAACCATTCGCATCTCGGCACAGGCGCAGGGGAAATATAAGAAGCAAACCGGCGGGCATGGCCAGTACGGTGATTGCTGGCTGGAACTCGCACCTTTGCCGCGCGGGGAGGGATTCAAGTTTGAGAACAAGGTGGTCGGCGGGGCCATTCCACGCAACTTTATTCCAGCAGTGGAAAAGGGGGTGGTCGAAGCCATGCACCACGGGAACTTGGCTGGATTTCCTGTCGTCGATTGCCGGGTTGTTGTCTACGACGGGTCGTACCATGCGGTCGACTCATCTGAGATGGCGTTTAAGATCGCCGCGTCGATGGGGTTCAAGAAGGCGTTGGAGGCGGCTCATGCCGTCCTGTTAGAGCCGATCATGACGGTGGAGGTCGAGTCGCCGGCGGATCACATCGGAGGTGTGATCGGTGACTTGAATGCGCGCCGAGGACGGATTCTCCACGTGGAGGCGAAAGACCAGACGGAGCAGATCACGGCCCTTGTTCCAATGGCGGAGTTGCTCACGTATGCCACGATGTTGAACTCGCTCACAGCAGGACGTGGCAGTTATGCAATGGAATTCGCGCGGTACGACGAGGTGCCGCACGAACTTGCGGCTCGAATCATTGAGGCGCACAAGGTGGAGACTCATGCGGCGGCGCATTGATCGATCAATTGGTTTGTTTTGTTTATCTGGTTGATTTGGTTCATCTGGTTAGTTTCGCTGAACCAAACACACGAAGAAAGACCAGATAGACCAGACAGACCCGGCTAGTCGGTCGATTTGAGCACCACGTAGAATGCGCGGCTTTCTCTCAGCACACGGAGCAGGACGGTTTCGCCGTGTCGGACCTTGGAGACTGCGCTGCTGAATTCACCGACTGATCCCACATCGATACGGTTCACTTCTTTGATGAGATCGCCTTCGTGAAGGCCTTCCGATTGGGCGAGGCTTCCGGGCTCCACTTTGCTGATGAGCACGCCCCGGCTTTCCCGCAGCTTGAATTTATCGGCGAGGCTCGGCGTCAGATCTTGCACATCGAAGCCCAGCTTCACTTCAGTGCGCGCCTGGGGGAGCGAGGTGGTGAGGGCGTGGTCCCGACGTTCAATGAGGGCGACGTCCAGCACCAGGCGCTGTTGATCGCGGACGATCTCAACTTTTGTTGTCGAGCCTGGGAGCAATCCAGCCACGACGCGAGAGAGCCGGTTCGGCGTATCGATCACGATGCCGTCGATACGAGTCAGAATGTCGCCAGGTTTGATGCCGGCTGCCGCAGCCGGGTCCTTCTCGAAGACTTCGTTGACCAGCACCCCGTCGCCTTCGTTGACGCCGAACTTGCGTGCCAATTCCACCGTGAGCGGTTGAATGCCGACGCCTAACCAACCTCGTGTCACCCGTCCCTGCGCCAGCAATTGCTGAATCACTTGCTTGGCCATGTTGGAGGGGATCGCAAAACCGATTCCTTGGGCGAAGTTAATGATGGCGGTGTTGATGCCGATGATTTCGCCGCGCAGATTGAAGAGCGGGCCTCCTGAGTTGCCGGGATTGATCGACGCATCTGTCTGAATGAAATTTTCGTAGCGCGAGAGATTGATGTTTTCCCGGCCGACCCCGCTGACGACGCCGAGCGTGACCGTCCGATCGAGTCCGAACGGGTTTCCCACGGCGAGCACCCATTGGCCGACGCGTACAGACGACGAATCTCCGAATCTCGCGCTGGGGAGAGGATGGTCGGCGGTCACCTTGAGGACAGCTAAGTCTGTATCCAGATCCTTACCGACGACCTGCGCAATCAGCTTGGACTTATCGGAAAAGCGGACCTCAATTTCCGTCGCGTCGCCGATGACATGGTTGTTTGTGATGATGTGTCCTTCAGAGTCGATGATGACGCCGGATCCCGATCCTGAAGCATTGGGAGCCCGTTCTTGAGATGGCTGTGCGCCCTGGCCCTGGTCCGGACAGAGGAATGAGATTGACGACGGAGGGTTTTGCCGATTCGGCCAAATCGGTGATGACAGTTTGAATCTCTTCCAGCAGGCGGAGACCCGGCGAGTCGCCGGATTTTGGTACGACGGGCTCAGCCGCGGCGAACGAGTAACTACTGAGCAAAACCACAAACACAAGGCCGGTGAAGACGTATAGTGTGCGAATCATCGTGTACTCCGTCGCATCATTGTACATGATGGAAAGTGAAGAAACCTACCGCGCGAGGCGTGAATCGTTATTCGCGCGAGACTTGCGAAAAAAGCAGAAGGGGCGAGAGAGATTATGGTTCGAGGTTTTCGGAACTTCGAACCCAGAACTTCAAGTCGCGACCTGTCGCGCACGTCTTGCCTGCCTCGCCACGACTTACACCGACTTGGCGTTCCGAGTTTGGGTGAAATCTGAGGCAACCTGCACGAGATCTGCCTGTAGCCCGATCATGACCAGGACATCGTCGACACGGAGCACAAGCCTATCGTCGGGCGGCACCAAAAATGGTCCGCGAAGGACTGTGACGAGACGAATCGACGCAGGCATCGTCACCTCAGCGAGCGTCCGTCCAGTGATCGGTGATCCCTTGACGACAGAGAACCGTTCGATGGCCGCCGCGCGAAGACTCAGGTCCTGTTGCAGGGTCAGGAGCTCGTGGTGAATCGTTTCCAGCTTGAGCTCACGGATTTGGCTGTCGACGCTAAGCAGTGTCTGTTTCAGCTGCTGGATGCGGTCGCTGGCCTGACCGAGGAAAACTTCCAATTGATCGGATGGCGGGGTTGACTCATGGCTGAATGGTGGGCGCTTCGCACATAGCGCGGCAATTTGACGTCCTAGGTCGCCATGACCCAGTTCGATCTGGCTCAACAAGTTTGACGCGTGACTGTGCAAACGGAGGATCTGGACTTTGCGGTTGGCACGTTCAGCAAGCGCAAGGACGGTTTCATAGATGGCGCTGCCGGTGATCGAGAGTTCCTGCTGGATACGACCGAGCAGTTCGAGGGACATAAATCAAAAATCCATTGAGTCCGATAATATATATTATGTTAACTCGCTACCATATATTACATGTTCTTCGTAAATGAACCTTTATCTCTACTCTTCCACCCCGGTCAATAGGTACAGGGCTTTCTGTCGAAGCCGGCACTGTCCATTCGCCTTCCCAGCCTGCCTGTTGACATATTGGGGGCCAAACGGTACATGACGGTACATGCAGAATGTTCTTGCTGCTGGATCTTGTACTCCCTCATCCACATGAAAACCAATGAAGCCCTGTTCTAAATGCGGAACGCTCAGTTCCCCTCTATATGGTGAACAGCTCTGCCGAGGGTGCGTTCGCATAGAAACTGGGCAAAGTCCTCACTCGTACACGCGGAGAAGCATGAAACTGAGTGACGCTATGTCAAAGGACGACTTGGAACGTCAATATGTCAACGAAGGGATGTCGCTAGAGGACATCGCAACAAGGTGTAAGTGCTCCCGTCAGTACATTCTCAAAATGCTTACACGGTACATGATTCCTCGACGAAACAAGTCGGCAGCTCGAATACTTGCCACATCCAAAGGGAAAATAGCGGTTGCGAGGATGGATGCATCAGGAAAACGCGTGATGGTGCCGCATGTGAGACGAATTGTTGACGAAGATTTCTTTAAGCAGTGGACACCGAAGATGGCATGGGTATTAGGCGTTATCTATACTGACGGATGTCTTGTGAAACCACATGGATCAGTCAAAGGTCGTCTCGCTCTTTCACAGAAGGAACCGGAACTGATTGAAAAGGTGCTGACGTTACTGAGTAGCAACGCAAAGTTGCTATTCACCCCAAAGAAAGGAATCACCGGTGCCGTACATCGCGTTTCTATTAGCAACGCGGAAATATACCAAGATCTTCAGAAATTGGGTGTTACTCCCAGGAAAAGTCTCAGCCTCACCTTCCCAGAAGTACCGATTCCCCTTGTCAGACATTTTATTCGAGGCTGCTGGGATGGCGACGGATCCGTCTATTGGGAGGGAGGAGACGCACGAAAACCGTGTGCGAGTTTTGTGAGTGGTTCCAAGGAGTTCATAGAACAAATTGTGAAGCGCTTAGTATCTCTCGGATTGCCAGACCGAACGATTCATAAAACAATGCGCAGCAGAAATGTCTCTTACTACTTTCGCTACACGGGTTCTTCTTGCGCCAAACTATATCGCTTATTTTATGACGCTATTGATGAGAACATGTATCTGTCAAGAAAACATGATCGGTTTCGAGAAATTGGTGAGTGTTTTGAAGTAACGTAGAAGAGAAATCCTGATCCACATCCTCTCCTTATGCAGGCCAAACGGAATATATTGTAGCAAGGGCTATCAATTCAATGAGTTGAGATTGCCGGTCGCTCTAGCCAAATTCACTCGCGCGGCATTCAATTGAAACAAGGCTTCGACTAAATTTTCCCGAGCTCGGGCCACAGCCGTCAGCCCATTGGTCAACTCAAAGTGGCTTGAGGCCGTAATCACGGCATAGCGTTCTCGGGCCAGCTCAAGCTCCTTTGATGCCGACCGCATCCCCGCCTGCGCAATGCCCTACTTGGTCTCTTGCGGCAGCCAACCCGGCCATTGCGTCGTGTACTTCCATTTTTACCTGGTTCAAGATGGAATGGAAACGAAGTGCTTCCTGACGTAATTGACTGCGGGACTCGGCAATCCGGCCTTCTCGTTGCCCCCCATCAAAAATCGGAATCTGCAGCAGCAACGCCATATTGTAGGTGTCGAGGGTGTTACTCCAACGATTCCCAATCTGACCGTAATCCCCCTGTGCCACAAGTGATGGCAGTCGTTCCCCCGTGATGGAGGAATAGGTCAGTTCCGAAGCCCGCACACGTTTCGCCTGACCCACGACCTCCGGGCGCTGATTCAAGGCGTCCTCAACAGCGGCCCTCATGGCGGGCGGATCGAGCACATCAGGGCGAAACTCATCGGTTAGTGCCAGTGGTGTTTCATAGGGGAGCGCCAGCAGATTGAGGAGGTTCAGCTTGGCGCGCTCGACGGCATATAGCGAGACGGAAGTTTGCTGCCGCTCTCCGGCAAGTTGTGCGTCCAGCCGTGCGAGATCAAGGCCGGTCGCGACGCCTAGGCGCTGGCGCTGCTTGATGAGCCCCAGCAGATCGTTCATCACTTGTTGATTAGCCTCATGCATCTTCACCATGCCCATGGCTTTCAAACCTTCCATATAGGTAAGCGCCACGCTGGCCATCGTATCGAACTTGCGACTCTCCGATTCCGATTCGCTGACGTGGAGCATTTCGCGTGAGGCGCGCCAGCGCTGAATCAAGCTGACACTCAATAAGTTTTGCGACGCACTGACCCGCATATCGAAAATGCTGAAAGGGTCGGTCCTGGTAGGGCTGAGTCCGATGGTCCCCAGAAAATTCGTTTGCCGGGTCTGCCGGAGCGGTCGATGAGAGATTGGGAAGCATGGCGCCCAACTGCGTTTGGGTTTGCCCGCGGGCTGCTTCGATCCGCTCTTTATAGAGGAGCACATCGGGGTTGTTTTCAACTACCGCGGCCAACGCACCCCGCAAGGTCAGGTTCAATGGCTGAAGCGGAGGCGACTGCGAACTGAGACCGCCTCCACTCCTCCAGCGACACCCTCAGCGTGGTAAAGAAATCCCAGACATACCATCGCAAGAACAGTAGTGAGAATTACATTAAATATATTGTAGGTCAACATCTTGTTCATCGTTCTCTGAGGCTTTCCTTGATGGATTTTAGTAAGGGACTAAGGAGATATTCGATCACGCGGCGCTGGCCGGTCTTGATCTCGACGGTGACCGCCATGCCTGGTGACAGATTCACCTGCCTCCCCTCCACGTGGATGGTGGACCGGTCCATGCTGACCCTGGTGGGATAGACCAGTCCGACCTTCTCAATCGGCGCGGCATCGTCGGACACACTCAACACTTTCCCTGGAATCGTGCCGTAGAGGGTGAAGGGAAACGTTTCGACCTTGATCTCGACGATCTGGCCGTTCTTCACAAACCCCACATCCTTATTCTCAACCTGAGCGGCCACTTCGACGGGATGGTCCTGCGGGACCACGATCAGACAGTTCCTGCGCCGGGGTCACGACTCCGCCCACCGTATGGACAGCCAACTGTTGGACGACGCCATCGATCGGCGTCGTCAGTCGTTGGAGATCGGCCTTCTGTCCGGCTTTCGTAACGTCCTGCGTGAGCGATGACGCCTTGATTTCCAGTCGTGGACAGTTCCACCTGTTTCGTCTGTTGGAACTCCGAGACGAGCGCGCGATAGTTGGTCTCCGCTTCCGACGAGCGCAGACTGATCTTGATGCAGCTTCTTGCGCTGCCCGGCAAGTTCTTGAGTTTTGTCGATTCGTTGTTGCTCCGCTTGAAGGAAGTCCAGCTTCGTCGCCGCATCATGGTCGAGTAGTTTCTTGATAGGCGTCCGCACGTTCAGCCTCCATGGGCACCGTCGCTTCGAGTCGGCGGATATTTTCTTTCGTTTGGTCGAGCGCGGCCTTGCGCTGATCGATCAAATGTTGCGCGGTGCCGACTCTGGCCTGATACTCCGCCATCTGATCGCGAAGGAGCTGGCGTTGCAGTAGGACATGTTGGGGATCGCTATCGGCAGGGGCTTCGAACGTCGATTGGCCGGCAATGAGCGCACGTAAGCGAGCTGCGTCAACCTTGGCCGCGCGATATTCGTTGAGTGCGCGATTCTGATCGGCTCGGTTCTGGGTTGGATCGAGTTCAATCAGCACCTCTCCCCGCTTCACGATCTGCCCATCCTGCACGTGAATGGCGGTAATCACACCTGTTTCATACGGCTGAATCACCTTGGAGTAGCCGCTGGGAATAATCTTGCCCTGTGCCGTGGCGACAATGTCGATCCATCCCAACATGGCCCACAGGACCCGCTCGCAAACACGGCCATGATGGTCCAGAGGATGGCGCGGCCGATCGGCGAAGGCGGGGCCTGTTGAATTTCCAGCACAGCGGGAAGAAACTCTGTCGAGCGCCCGCCCGGGATTGAGCCGAGTGCCTGGCCGCGCTCGGCCTGCCAGGCTGCCCTCCAGACCGACCAATGTCGTGAAAAAACTCCAAATGCCATACGCTTCCTCTATCGTGCTACCTCGCTATTCCCTTACCCCTCACCGCTCAGGCTGTCACAGCCGTATAGCCATCCTGATGTGACTGCAACCGGGCATAGAACCCCTTCATGCGCAGCAACTCCTCGTGCGAGCCTTGCTCGACAATCTCACCCTTCTCCACCACGTAAATCCGATGTGCCGGCCGCACCGTGCTCAGCCGATGGGCGATGATGAAGACCGTGCGCCCTCGACTGATCTGCGCCATGTTCTGCTGAATGATCGGCCTCGGACTCATAGTCCAACGCGCTCGTGGCTTCATCGAAAATCAGAATGCGCGGGTTCGCGACCAACGCTCTAGCAATCGCGATCCGCTGGCGTTGCCCACCAGAGAGTGAGCAGCCGTGCTCTCCCACCATCGTGTCGTAGCCTTGTGGCAATTCCAGAATGAATTCGTGCGCTCCGGCCAGCTTGGCCGCCTGGATTACCTGCTCCATCGCCAGCCCCGGATCGGTCAGTGCAATGTTGTCGCGCACGGAGCAATTGAAGAGAAAGTTTTCTTGGAGCACCACTCCCACCTGCCGGCGGAGCCAGGCCGGGTCCACCTGCGCGAGATCCACCCCGTCCACCAGAATACGCCCGCGCTCCGGCACATAGAGCCGTTGAATCAGCTTGGCAATGGTACTCTTGCCGGACCCTGACCGCCCGACAAGCCCAATCACCTGGCCTGGCGCCACGGCGAAGGAGACCTTGCGTAACACTTCCGAGCCATCAGGGCGATAGCGAAAGGTCACGTCTTCGAACACGACATGTCCGTGGACTTGAGGGAGCGTGGTTCGATTCGGATTGTAGGAAGGCTCCGGCTGCGTATTGAGCACATCACCCAGCCGCTGCACCGAGATGCCGACCTGCTGAAATTCCTGCCACAGATTGACGAGACGCAAGCAGCGGTCCCGTCACTTGTGCCGACAGCATCGTGAAGGCAATCAATTGCCCGATGGTCAGATCCCCTTCGATGACCCGATAGGCGCCCAGCCACAGCACGGCGACGGTGGTGACCTTCTGAATGAAGGTCGCAGTCTGACCGGCCACGGTCATCAAGCTGGTGGCGCGGAAACTGGCCCTCACATAGCCCGCCAGTTGCTCTTCCCACTTGCGCAGCAGCGGTGGCTCCACGGCCAAGGCCTTCACCGTTTGGATGCCGCTGATCGCTTCGACGAGGAAGGACTGATTGTCCGCACCGCGATTGAATTTCTCATGGAGCCTGGCGCGGATCGCCGGTGTAATGGAGATCGAGAGCAGGACGCATAGAGCGGCAAGGATGCCATGACGACCAACGTGAGGACCGGGCTGTAGAACCACATGACGACGAGAAACACGACGGTGAATATGACATCGAGGACGACCGTCACCGAATGACTCGTGAGGAACTGCCGGATATGCTCCAGTTCACGCACCCGGGCCACCGTGTCCCCCACCCGGCGCGCCTCGAAAGTAGGCCAGTGGGAGCGCCAGGACATGGCGGAACAACTGCGCGCCAAGCCCGACATCGATGCGGTTCGTCGTATGAGAAAAGAGATAGGTCCGCAGCCCACCCAAGATCGCATCGAACAGGGCCAGGGCAATCATGCCGACTGCCAACACATGGAGCGTGGTGAAACCTTTATGGACGAGCACCTTGTCGATGACGACTTGGGTGAACAGCGGCGTCAGCAGGGCAAAGAGCTGCAAGAAGAACGACGCGACAAGCACCTCGCCGAGAAACCTGCGATATTTGACGATGGCAGGAATAAACCAGGTGAAATCGAACTTCAGATCTTGGAGACGCAGGTTGGCCCGCTTGGTAAAGAGCAGCAGCTCGCCCGGTCCAGGCCGATTCGAACTGTTCGCGAGAAAGCACGAGCGGACGCGCCTCAACAGGATCCTGAATGAGAGCCTTGTCACCTTCGAGCTTCGCAAGCACGACATAGCGGCCGTCTGTTCGCTTCGCCATGGCAGGAAACGGCGTGCCTGGCAGCTTGCTCCACTGGCTCTTGAGCACACCGGCCTTCAGTCCGAGATGCTTGGCAGCACGAAGGAGCTCGGTATCGGAAAGCGGTTGCCCGGATTGCGCGAACTGATGGCGCAGCTGCGATCCATCAGCCGGCAGGTCGTAGAACCGGGCCAAGATCAACAGACAGATCAGGCCCGTGTCTGTGACCGCTGTCGGTAATAGATGGCGGTGCTGAATCAGAAGGAGGAGGGACCCTCTCTACATCGGCTGGCATGGCGTCATCTTTGAGGAGTGCAAACAGGCGACCAAACAATTTTGCCGATCGGACATGACCATGCCCCTCTCAGCGATCCCCGAGCAAACCGAATGCATGAGTGAGGGGAACTTCGAGGTTGAAGAACTCCCCTGACACCGTACCCTTCACGCCGGCCTTCTCACGGTTCATGTCTCAACAAGGATGCTCAAACAGCAACCGTGGGGTTCGTCGTTCGTCTGTCTGGTCTCTCTGGTCTGTCTCGTTTTTCTGGTCTGTCTGGACACCAGAGAGATCGGACAGATTGGTCAACAACTAGAGAGACACTTCACGTCTCGTTCAAAAGGATGCTCAAGCAGTCGAGATATCTTTTAGATTTCAGATTTCACATCTTCTCACTGCCAGCTCGCGGCCAAGATCGTCTGCACATTCTGAGGCTGTTGATCGATCGCCTGATCCCACGTGAGGCCAGTTTGTGCGGTGAACCCGGCCATCGCCTGGATCAGTTGATCGACTTGCGAGTTGAGCAGCGTTTGCCCATTGCCGGCTTGGATGGTCTCGATCTGATTGTTCGTGCCTAGATACCAGTTCTGCACCGTGATCTGGTCGGACGAGCCGTGGATCGCCACTCGCAGATCATTTGCCTGGCGGCTGACCATCAGATCCAAGGAATTGATCGTTGCGCCAAAGACTGCACGGTCTTGGTTCCCCGAGAACGAATCGACATCACTGATTGTGTCTTGGCCATCGCCCCGTGCGAAGTTGTAGAGATCTTTGCCAGAGCCGCCCGTCAGCTGGTCGTTGCCGGTACCACCGGCAAACTGGTCCGCCCCGCTGCCTCCGATCAGTGCATCGTTCCCGGCCCCGCCGAGCAGCTGGTCATCGCCTGACCCACCGTCGAGCGTATCGGTGCCGTCGCCGCCGATGAGTACATCGTTGCCACTGCCGGCGTTCAGCGAATCGTTTCCGAGGCCACCGAGCAGCGTATCGGCGCCGCTGCCACCAAGGAGGTTGTCATTGCCGTCGCCGCCATCCACCGTGTCGTTGCCTGAGCCGCCGTCGAGGCTGTTATTCCCACTGTTGCCGATGAGGACATTGTTGGTCGAACTTCCGGTACCGTTGATGTTCGCAGTACCCGTCAGGGTGAGGTTCTCCACGTTGCTCCCTAATGTCCAGGTCACCGAGCTTTGGACCGTATCGGTTCCGCCATTGAGATTCTCCACGACCCTGTCTCCAGCCCCAACGACATATGTATCGTTGCCAACGCCTCCGGTCAGCACATTGATCCCACCGTTGCCGATCAGAATGTTGTCCAATGCATTGCCGGTCCCGTTCAGATTGGCCGTACCGGTCAGGGTCAGATTCTCCACAGTACTGCCGATCGTGAAGGTGATGGCGCTTTGCACCGTATCCCTGCCTCCGTTGGCCAATTCGGTCACGGCATCGCCGGCCACGTTGACGACATAGGTGTCGTTGCCGGTGCCGCCAACCATGCTATCGTTACCGGTCCCGCCGTCGAGTAGGTCGTTGCCGTCGCCTCCTTGCAACGTGTCATTGCCGGCCAACCCAAACAGCTGATCGTTGCCGGCCCCGCCTGACAGCACATCACTGCCGGCCGTTCCCGTCAGAGCCTGGTCTTGAATTGTCACGGTCAGCTCGAAGAGATCGGACACGCTCAGGCTCCCGGCATCGGTGGCGGTGACCTTGATATTCACCAGTCCTGCGTCTCCGCTGCTCGGTGTCCCGTTGAAGGTGCGGGTCGTACTGTTGAAGTTCAGCCAGGCCGGCAAGGCGCTGCCATTAGCCAAGGTGGCACTGTAGACCAGGGTGTCGCCCAGATCGACGTCGGTAAAGGTGTTCGGTGGCACCGTGAGAGTGAAGGCCGCATCTGTGTGAGCGGACTGATCAACGATCGGATTCGCTACCGTCGGTGCATCGTTCACATTGTTCACAGTGAGCGTAAAGACATCGGATGTGCTCAGGTTCTCCTGGTCCGTTGCCGTAACGCGCAGACCGAGACTGCCGACCTGGGTATCGTCAGGCGTGCCGCTGAACGTGGCCGTAGCTGCATTGAAACTCAGCCACGCAGGCAGCGTGGTGCCATCGGCCAGGCTCGCACTCAGTGTCAGCACATCGCCGGCATCCTGATCGGTAAATGTGTTGGAAGGTACGACGACACTAACGGGTGCATCCTCCTGGATGGTCTGATCTGCTAAGGGATTGGCGAGGGACGGCGCATGGTTGACGGCGGTCGGAAACAGATCGGCTAGGTTCATGGAACTGCCATCGGCAAAGGCCAGTGTCTCGACCACCAGCGAACCATTTGCCACGGTCGGATCGAAGTTGTTCAGCCGCAGCTGTTCTGTTCCGCTGCTACCGACTTGAATTGTGAGCGTCCGTGCGGCTTCATCGCGTGTGAACGTCAGATTGCTTTGACTGATCCCCGCGCCAAAGAGAATGCGATTGCCTTCCCCTACACCCGCCACATCCTGAATCGTGTCGTTGCCGTCGCCCGTATTGAACACATAGGTGTCATGGCCCAGTCCACCACTCAGGAGATCGTTTCCTTGCCCTCCTTCCAGCACATCCGCTCCAAGGCCGCTCTCAAGGGTATCGTTCCCTCCAAGCCCCTTGATTCGGTCCGTCGCGCTGCTGCCGGTCAATACGTTGGCTTCGGCGTTCCCCGAAATATCAAATCCCAGATCGATCAACTGTTGATACGTCAAGGTCCGGTCGGTGAATTGGAACGTCCCAATGCCAGGATTCGCATACGCATCATTCGGATCGAACCCTTCAATATGGAGTTTGCCTCCCTCCGATCCATAGTGGATCAAGAGTGAGCCAAATCCTAAATTAGGAATGAACGAGTTGTAGTCTCCGGCAAAGACAACCGTATTCGATGCAGGTGCGCCTAGAGCGTGGACGGTATTACTGCTCGATCCTCCTGGGATCACAAGCACATTTGAACCAGAGCCGAAAAAGACCAAGTTGTTGGCTGCAGATTGGCTGTAGAAAGAGGTATGGCCGGTTCCCCCAATCAGTGTGTTATTGCCCCCACCACCAATCAGGACACTGTTCCCTGCTCCTCCATGTAAGGTATCGTTCCCGGCCCCACCGATGAGCGTGTCATTGCCGGGACCGGCAAAGAGATTTTGATCGGCCTGGACAAGACTGGCGAAGTAATAGTCAAACAGGTCGAGGGTCAAACCGTCTGCGAACGAGATGGTACGAAGACCCGGGTCGACACCCCAAGAATTAGGCAATTCAATTCCATCGCTACTGCCGCCAATATTTATGTCGTAGACGATATTGATGGAACGGATCGTAAACTGCTCTAAGACTCGGACCGCTCAGCCCAAATTCGAGATTCGAGAGGGTGATCCCAGGCCCAAAGAGCAGGCGATTGCTCTCTCCACTCTCGGCACGGTCATGAATCACATCGTACCCGTCTCCCGGATTGAACACGTAGACGTCAGAACCAGCACCACCGTCCAATCTATCGTCATCGAGTCCTCCCGTGAGCGTATCGTTGCCATACCCTCCTCCAAGCTCGTCCGCGCCGATCCCTCCGTCCAGCTGATCATTGCCGGCGCCTCCAAACAGCTGATCGTCTCCCGCATCTCCCTTTAGGTCGTCCTGGCTTGATCCACCCAGCAGCAGATCATTACCGCCCCCACCTGTGACCACATCATTGCCACCCTTCGCGTTATAACGGTCCACTCCATCAGTTCCGATAAATGTATCGTCGCCGTTCGTCCCTCCAGGAAAATTCAGCAACTCGTCCAGGCTTAGATGAATACCATTCGTAAAGGTGACGCTACCAATGACCGAAGATCCAGCCTGCCCTGTCGGATCATAATTGGACAGCACGATGGCATCGCCGTTCGATCCAACCTGGAGGGTCAGGGCATTCGTGCCCTGTACCACCTCAAGGTCCCCGAGATTCAGACCACTGCCGAACCGGATTTCATTCATGGCGCCAGCCAATGCCGTATCCACTATCGTGTCCACCCCATCGCCACGGTCGAAGAAGTAAATGTCGTTGCGCATGCTACCATTCAATGTGTCGTTACCCGCACCGCCATGAAACCGGTTCGCCGCATTCGTCCCGGAGGATGTCGTCTTGACTCGTTCCCTGCACATCAATGCCTAGATCGATGAATCTGCTGATACGTCAATGTGATGCCCGTTGCCAAAATCGAACACATCGATAGCGTGCCGGCCATACGCATCGTTTGGATCGAAATCCGGGAATCGCACCTCTCGCGTATGTTCCACAACCGAGTCGAATGGAATAGTCATTTGCATCACGAGCGTGGTCCCATCCAGTCGAAGATGAAAACCAACCGATGGATTAGAGCCGGACATCTGAAGATGCATCAATTTTGAGGGTATTACTTTCACCGGTCGAAGACTGGTCGATGATCGTAGCGACCCCTCCAAGATTTGCATTGTAGCAATAGGTATCGTTCCCTGATCCGCCAATGAGGGTATCGTCATTGAGAGGCTGGATCGAAGTCGAGTAGAAGAGGTTTCCACCATCAAGTGTATCGTCTCCGGCGCCACCGGTGAGGATGTTGTGGAAGGAGTTACCGCGCAGGAAGTTATCAAGAGCGTTTCCCGTGGCAGATACGCAGCAGGATCGACGTGGAGAACCTGGCCGATGAGATCATACAGGGTGTAGGGGTCACTTAAGTAGAGGTCGTCAACATTGTCTGGCAAGAGTAAAGTCGACAGAACTATAGACATGATCGTGGCCTTCGTCTGCCGCTTCCACCACCACATCTCCGAGATCGTTTACACCATAGACGTCGTCGCCGGCCAATCCAATGAGTTCATCGGGAAATCCCTTGTACCCCTGCAAGGAATCCGTTCCACTGGTCCCAACCTGCCGACTATCTCCGGCCTGGTTGTGAATGGTAGTCGAGTCCCACACCGTGCCATCGGCAAATTGCACCTGAAACGCATGATTCACATAGAACGAGGGAAGCGTCAGGCTATCCAGGCCGCCACTCAGATTGAGCGTGATGGTTTGGTCAACACGCCCGACAATCACGTCGCTTGGCAAGACACCGGTAGACATCTGGATGGTATAGGTTCCGCCCTGACTGCTCTCGATGATGTCTTGCCCGCTGCCTGTACCGAACACATAGGTATAGGTGCCGGCGCACCGATGAGCCGATCATTCCCTGCACCGCCATCGACGAATTCATTGCCGCCTTCGCCATACATCACGTCGTCGCCCGCGCCCCCAAGGAGCTGATCGTTTCCACTGCCGCCACGGATCGTATCGTTCCCCTCACCGCCGAGCAGCGTATCGTTGCCCGAACCACCACCCAGGAAATCGTTGCCGCCGCCACCCAATACCGAATCGTTCCCGTCGCCGGCATTGATAGAGTCGTCTCCAGTGCCTGCGTCGATAGTGTCGTCGCCGGCCTCCCCTTCAAGACTGTCGTTTCCGGCGTCGCCATTCAGCACGTCATTCCCTTCGCCGCCCTGCATGATGTCGTCACCCGTCCCACCGGACAACTGGTCGACGCCTCCGTTGCCAACGATCACATCATTGCCGCCGCCCCCATCGAGAACATTGTCGATGGCTCCTCCGGTGAGGGTATCGTTTCCATCCAGGCCGAAAATCCTGCGGTAGGTTTCACCGCCGTTCAACACATCATCGCCGGCTGTCCCCAGCAGATCGAATCCGCGTGCGATGAGCTCGGTATGCGTCAGTGTCGTGCCGTCGGCAAACGCAAAGACATCGATTCCCGCCGACTGCGTGGGATCAGCCGGGTCGAACCCTTGAATATGGATGGCATCACCATTCGATCCCACACGCACCAAGAGCGACCCGAGACCAAGACTGATGTCCTGGCCAGAAATTCCAGACCCGAATACCAGTGTGTTCCCTTCCCCAGACGTATCCAAAATTGTGTCGACGCCATCCCCAAGATTGAAGACGTAGGTATCGACACCAGCTCCGCCGACCAGTACATCGGCACCAGAACCGCCGATCAAGACATCATCACCGGCATCACCGCTTAAGTAGTCATTCTCCTCGTCACCGAGTAACGTATCGGCACCATCCTGACCAAAGAGGTGATCCTCGCCCGTTCCGCCCTGCAAGACATCAATGCCAGTGCCGCCCTGCAATGTATCGTTACCGCTGCCCCCATCCAATTGATCCTGGCCCTCATTGCCAACGAGCAGATCTTGATCAGCTCCTCCGAAAAGGACATCGTCGCCCTGTCCTCCCGCCAACGTATCGTTCCCAGCCCCGCCATCCAGCCAATCGTTGCCGCCAATCGGATCGTCGGAGAAATCCCCGTACAGCTTATCGTCGTCCGCACCGCCAAGCAGGGTATCCGCTCCCCCACCGCCATACAGGAGATCGTCTCCGGCCCCGCCATCGAGCAGATCATTACCGGGCGTCACATCATCCAATGCTAGATCATCGCCATAGAGCGTATCGTTCTCCGTGCCGCCGAGGAGCACGTCATCTCCCGCATCGCCTTGGAGATAGTCATCGTCCGCACCCCCCTCCAAGTAATCCGATCCACCCGTCGGGGAAATGAATCCAATATATCCCCCAGGGACGATACTGAATGTGAATCCTTGGAAGAAGAAGTCTCCCCCGCCTTCGTTAGATCGCGGAAGTTCCGTCCAGAGATAGGTATCGGCTACAGGCGCATTATCGCCGTACAATCGATCCTTGCCCATTCCCCCCAGAAGCACATCATCCCCGAGCCCACCGCTGAGCCAATCATCGCCCGCGCCTCCGTCAGCATAGTCGCGCCCCTGAGGGCGTGTCACATAGCCCGCAAGATCGTCCGCATAAAGATAATCGTTTCCGTCCCCACCCAGCAGGATATCGTCCCCGGCTCCACTGAGAAGGGCATCGTCATCTGCACCGCCATCAAGATAGTCATTCGCACCGGCTGCATCATAATAATCACCGCTCAGATAATCGCGCCCCTCCCCCCCGTCAAGCACGTCCTGCCCGAGTCCTCCGAAAATGGCATCGTCACCGGCTTTTCCAAATAGCCGGTCCTTCGCATCTCCTCTGATAAAGTCTGACCCATCCCCTCCATACACGACCTGATTCGCGACATGGAAGACTCCCGTATCGGCGAAAATCTCATCAGTCCCGCCTGCCCCATAGACCACATAGTTTTTCAAGGAGTTTTGGGCGTAAAACCGCCCTGCATTGTTAGGGCCGAATGGAAGCGTAAACGTATAAATTTCTGTCTCTAAGCCGTTGTTGTAATCAATGACCGGTAGCGTATCGGTGGGCAATGCGGAGAGGTCACGCAAGGTCACGCCAAATTCGCCCTGTTGCCAATCCTGAATGGTGACCTGCCCATTGATCGTGAGCGTGCTGCCACTGTGCACAAATGTATATTGACCCTCCGAGCTCTTGTACGTGTAGGCCGCCTCTCCTGCTCGGCGGATACCACCGACCATCATCTGCCCATTGACCTGCAGCTGACCGATGTCATCGGCATCCCTAATGACATCAGTGCCATCGCCCGTGTTGTACACATAGGTATCAAACCCCGCGCCGCCGAGCAACGTATCATTGCCCCCGCCGCCATTCAGTCTGTCAGTTCCAGCATTGCCCACTAATAGATCAGTCTGGCTCCCGCCGGTCAGATTATCGGCCCCCTTGCCGCCCAACATGAAGGCGCCACGGTTTTGGGCATCCACCACGCTCATGCCGCCAGGTCCCGCCTGCACGTACCAGTCGCGCAGCGTGGGCAGCAGCGATTGAATCAGTTGGCGTTCGGGGTTAGAAAAGGCGTGTGAGTCGAGGTAGTTCTGAAAATAGAGGGTATAGCCCTTGGCGTCGCCGAGCGTGGCAGCGACATCAGCGCGATCGAACTGGACGCCGCCCGTCACTTCAGTGAAGAGTTCCTTGTTTGGGTCCGTGGCGTTGGCGGTATCTGTGTAATACATCTGCATGGCAAAAGCGGTGAGGGCCTTGCTGACGAACTTGGAAGCGGCGGCCGGATCGTCCGCCATCGTTAGCCCGCCGTCCTGCGCCAGTTTCCACAGGTCGTTAGTGAAACGGGTGAGCATGGCATCGGCTGTGGCCACGCCAGGAGCATTGCCATTTTGGTGACGAATGAGACGTTCGAGGAAGTTTTCTTCACTGCCGCTGGGGTCCCTTTCGTACAAATTGCTATCAAAAATCATCCCCAGCAAATCCGTCAGTTTGGACGTTACTTGGCGGAACTGGTCGTTCTGGACAAAGGCCGCCACCAGAGACTGCTCATGCAGATCGAAACTTGCCCCGAACCAATCGGCTTGGCCGTGTGTCAGCGGGGTTTCTGTACCGATGGCATTAAATGCAGTGAAGGGGAAAGTGGATGACGTGAATTCGCCTGTCACCCGCGTGGTGGTTACCAAATTGGAATTGGGGATGCCGCCATTGGTGTCACGCAGTTGCAAAAAATTGGTCAGTGCTGACAGGTCAGCCTCACTGTAGCCTTGGGCAAGCAGATATGTTTTGAGATTGGCCGCGACATCAGCGTGCAACAAATTCCATTCCGCCGATTTCGCTAACGGGGCTTGGTCAAAGGTCACGGCCTGTTGACCGAAGAACACGCCCATCAAGGCTGCCAAGCCGCCTCCTAGGCTGTGCCCAGTAAAAGTGATGATAGCATTGGGATTGGCTTGGCGCACTTGTAGATAGTAAGCCGCAGCATCATTGAGTTGAGCAGATCCGAATCCTGTGGCCAAGCCAAAATTTGCGAAATTATCGACGGAAAATAAACCATCCGTACCGGCAAAGGAGATAACAATTTCGTTGCCCGTACCATTGCCACTCCGAAAAGAGACCGCTTCAAAGCCACTGGACGAGGGTGTGAAGGCAGGATTGTTGGGAACATGGAAAAACTCGTTCCATCCCGCCGGTACGGGAAACCAGTTAATGCCACTCGCAGGATCACGATTAGTTTGATATGCCTGTCCTGCCATCAGTGCGTATGTGAGATTGTCTGGCATGGGGTTAACCCTCTTTTTTTAGTTCGTTAGCTGATTAAACTGATTAGGCTATTTACTTTTTGTCCTCTGCGGAATTTGGTGGGGTGATGTGAACTGGTGCTTTGGATCCCCGTTTGCTGGGCAGCCCATCTGGTCCAGTAGGCTCAGGACAGACACCTCGGAGATCAATCGGCTCGCGGAAAAGAGAGTAGAATTGCTTACTCCTTCCCGGTTCTCTGTTAATTTCTGCTACGATTTGAGCCGGAACAAAACCGAATTTCCGGTCTGCTTCGAAAATCTTCGGGGTGTCATTTTTCCGACCAGTCACAATTAAGTTGATTTTGAATTTTTCTGGAAATTCTTCTAGCGAAACACGTTTCCATCCATCCACGTATTTAAAATATACGTGAGGTGGATTAGGGCGATGCCACTTGTTATAGGCAACGCAACTAATTGATAGTGTTGCGACATAAGGCACGGCGCCTAAAAAATCGAGCGCCAGCAAATGAAGGTTATCTGGATCTGGCGAAGGTCGGTTGTCGCTCTTCCAAATCACCGTCTGGTTGGTGCCGGGAATCAGGAAGATCGTTTCATGTTCCGCAAGCGGCGCGCCTTGTCCAATTTTATGGTTCATGCTGGAGTCGTAGGTATCGGATCTTTCCACGATGATCTTCTTGCCGTCATGTAGCAGCACTTCTTCTTTCCATGTAAATGTACTTGTTGCATACGCGTTCATGCTCACCCCAAAGGTCCATACCAGGCAGATTGCACTGCATAGCTGCAACAGCCCCTGTCGGTCACACATGCCGCACTCCTTTCGAATGAATTTCTGTCCACGTCGAGCCAGCCCATTCATGGGGAACCGAAACGGTATCAGGAACAGTTTTCCATGAGTACTTTCCGGGGACGGCCTTCATGGCGTATCGTAGAGACGAGGCCGAACCGCTCGATCATTGCGGTCACCCACTCCAGTTCGCCGAATGGCTGACTGCGGACCACACTCTGCCGCAGACGCCTCAGCGCCTCTCCCGCTTCATCCGCATTCACCCAGCCCACCCAATCGGTCGGTCGCGCGATTGGCCACTCACTCACCAAGGTTTGCTGCGTAGCATCGCCGTATGTCTTCCGCCATAGGCTACTCCACGGCCACGCTTCCGCCCGTTCAACCAGTCCAGCTCGGAGTGCGTTGCGCTCCACGTAGCGACACACCGTCACCAGATGCTCGTCCGTCTGGACCACGAAGGATTTGAAACGGCCTTGATAGAGATGTCCTGTTCCCACCGTCTGCCGATAGGTATGCCACCGCTGCGTATGGGACAGAAAAAGGTGGACAGAAAAAGGTGTCAGGAACCATTCTTTACCAGTGCCTTCTTCGGTCGCCCTCGTGCTCGCAATGTTGCACCCAAGTTCCACTGCGTCACCATCTGCTCCACCCACGGTTCACTGCCGTACGGTTGTCCCTTGATCACACTTCTTCGCACCGCACTCAACTGCTCAGTCGGTTCCCCCTCGTTGACCCAGTCGAGCCAATCCATAGGGCGCTCCATCGGCCACGTATGTACCGGGACCGATCCGCGAGTCCCCGCACTGCTCCAGCGCCACTGCTCGGCTCGTTCAACCAACCCTGCGCGCACCGGATTGCGCTCCACATACCGACAGACCATCAGCAGATTCTCGCTAGTTTCGACGGGAAAGGATTTGAACCGCCCTTGATAGACGTGCCCTTCTCCAACACTGTGGCGATGCTGATGCCACCGTTGTGTATGCGTGAGGGTGAGCCAGTTCATGAAGCGTGACAAATCGCCATCCCTCCGTGGCCAGACGATGAGATGCCAGTGATTCGGCATAACACAATAGGTCAAGAGTCGCATGGCGACGCGCTCACACGCCTGTGCCAGCACTCGGTTCAAACGCCGCATAATCGCCGTCGTCCTCAAAGAGTGTCATGCGTGCGTTCGCCCGATTGAGCACGTGATACACCACATCCGCTGACGTGGGACGCAACGGTCTTCCCATGCGTGACCCTCAATTCACGGCCGTTAACTCAAACAATGGTTCCTGACACCTTTTTCTTCTCCCAGGCGTACAAGAGCAGCCGTCGCCGCATGTTCGCGCGCCTGCATCTCCTCACGTTCCAGAGACCCGTCTTCCTTTAAATTCAGGGCGCGGATCAGGGGTGCGAGAGACAAGCCCTGTAAAACTAACGTGGCGAAAATCACAGAGAAGGTGATCAGTATGATCTCCGCACGAAAGGGGAACCGAAACGGTGTCAGGAACAGTTTTCCATGAGTACGTTCCGGGGACGGCCTTCATGGCGTATCGTGGAGACGAGACCGAACCGCTCGATCGTCGCGGCCACCCATTCCAGTTCGCCGAATGGCTGACTGCGGACCACACTCTGCCGCAGACGCCTCAGCTCCTCTCCCGCTTCGTCCGCATTCACCCAGCCCACCCAATCGGTCGGTCGCGCGATTGGCCACTCACTCATCAAGGTTTGCTGCTGGGCGTCTCCGTAGGTCTTTCGCCACAGGCTACTCCACTGCCACGCTTCTGCTCGCTCCACCAGTCCAGCTCGGAGTGCGTTGCGCTCCACGTAGCGACACACGGTCACCAGATGCTCGTCCGTCTGGACTAGGAAGGATTTAAACCGGCCTTGATAAAGATGTCCTGTTCCCACCGTCTGCCGATGGGTATGCCACCGCTGCGTATGGGTGAGCGTGAGCCAGTTCATGAATCGAGACAGGTCGCCATCCTGTTGTGGCCAGACGACGAGATGCCAGTGGTTAGGCATGACGCAGTAGGCCAACAGTCGCATCGACACGCGTTCACAGGCCTGTGACATGACCCGTTCAAATGCGCTAAAGTCGCCGTCGTCGAACAGACGTTGTCGCCCATTCGCGCGATTCAGCACGTGATAGACCAGCCCGCCAGGTGCAACTCGTAAGGGTCGTCCCATTGTGATCGCTACCCTATCTTCCTTAGACAGTTAGAAAACTGTTCCTGACACCGTTTCTTTCACGACTCGAACAAGCCCATTCATTTGCCGACTTCCACCAGAGGAACGTGCGACCTGCCCAGTGAATGGGGCATTCTTCTTGTGTCCTGAGTCTGCTGCAGCTGTTCCATCACGTGATACATCCGAATCTTCCATGTTCGGTATGCTTGTGCCTGATGGTCTGCTCTCGTTCTTGTGTCCAACACACGGCCATCGTAGAGGTCTCGTAAGAGCGCCGTGGTGATTGGGCCGAATGCAGGAGAGACCATTGCGGTTGGCATGATCTTGTGTCGTGCAGCGATCAACTCGTCTTGTATGGCTTTGAGATCGCCAGCTGAGACTGAAGCTTGATGACAGAGCGATGCGAGACGTTCCGCGTGCTGCACCACTCGGTCCAGCTCCGGAACTAATTGACGAAAATGTTCCTGCTGCTCGGTGAGATCAGGTGGTGCGGGACCGAGCCGGACAAGACTGGTACGACCAGTAAACTGTTCGTGCCAGAATCGACGCCAAAAGGTGCGATACCACTCCGTCATGGCATCGACCTGTCCGGCGCGCTGTTGGTAGCAGACGAGTCCATCTGCATCGATGGCGGATTGATAGACGTTTACCCCGGTCCAGCATTCGGGAAATGGGGCCAATCCGAGCACATGCCGGGCCAGCTCGGCGATGTGTTCTGGCACAATGAGATCCTTGCATCGATGGTGCGTGCAGGCTTCGGCCATGTCACATGGGGCGCAGTCGAGTACTGGTTGCACGACCCAATGTCCTGGTCCATATGGGCCGGTCTCGCGAAAATCGACATGCCCCACGGAGATGTTGATCACGGCGGTGCCCACGCCGACCGCCAGATGCATCGGCCCGGTATCGCTCGCTAGCACTAATTGGCATTCCTTCAGTAATGCCGCGAGTTGTTGCACGTCGGTCTGTCCGACCATGTCGCAGCATTCGCTGGTCCCGCCGGCTGCGTGGTATGCCGCCACAGCTATGGCGACATCGATGGCGTCATTCGCTGTTCCGGTGAGCACAAAGACACAGGGAGTTTCTCGACTCAATGCCGCCATGGTCTGCCCGAAATATTCCGGTCGCCAGGTTTTCTTAGCTTTGCTCGCGCTGACCTGTACGACAACCAACGGCAGGCCGCGAGTGCGAGAGGCTGCGACGCGTGTGCGTGCCCACTCCACCGCCTGACTGGACACTGTGAAACGGATGGGCTGATGCGAACCAAGACCGCTGCCCCCAAGCGCAAAAAGATCAGCCACATTGAAGCGGTTGAATCGCCGAAATTGATGCATATCAACACAATATGCTAGCCAGGGATTCTTGAGAATTGAGATCCCATTTGCGGTGACGGCGCCCCGTGTATCTGGTGCGCCGATGGCCGCGGCGAGCAAACCGCTCCAACGAGTGAAGGTGAGATTGATGACGCGATCGTAGCCGACAGCAGCGAGGGATTGTGCCCATGCTAAGATGTCGGGGGAGAGTGGTTCGGTGCTTTGTGGGACTCCCTGAGAGTCCCTGGAGAGAGCCTTGAAGTGATATGTGTGAACGTGCCGGAGGCCTGGAAGGAGTTCCGCCATGGGCGCGAGGCGAGTATCGATCACGAGATCGATCGCCACGCCAGGCCATTCTTCTTCAAGGCGCCGAAGTAGCGGGACTGTCTGGGCTAGATCGCCCATCCGGGTGGCGTTGATGATGAGAACCTGCTTCCTCATCGGCTTTCCGATCACATCGACTTACAATTTCGTTTTGGACTGCCTGGCGTCGCGCAGGCCGACCAAGACTTGTTGAATCTGCTGATGCAACCGCGCCAGCACATCCGCACTCATGGCCACGCGGGTAACGAGGGCACCGTCCAATCCTTTGGGCGCAGCTTGGCCATCCTTCGCAGTCTTGGCGACCGCGGCAAGTATTGTCGGCTCGATGAAGCCAAAGTCGAGATAGACGATCCCTTGGGCCACACCGACATTTGTATAGTTCGTCGCTCGCGGATGGGCCGACGACTCGCTGGGCTTCAAGCGCACATTCAATGCGATGGTCTGGTTTTTGGCTTCACTCATGCTGGTTGACTCCTTGTGTAATGAACGAAGGGGTGGGAGCGCTGCCGATGCGATGGCGGGCGAGCAGGAAATACATGTATTTCCTCTGTCTTCCTAAGTTAAAGGTAGGCGAATGTAACGAGGCATATGACCCTTGTCAAGAATTATTTCATGAGGTTCTTTCCGCTCACAATAGGTAGCGATTTCGATGAGCTGGAATGAGCGGGGGGATGAAGAGAGTAACTGTATTTTGCACCCATGCAAAAACCTTGTTGGCAATCGTCCTGTAGTGGCGTAAGATTTCTTCACCGTCAGACATCGCCTATTGTTTCCGTCTCTCCCATGATGCCACCTGATCCAATAACACTTGTATGCCTTGCGCGAAAATACATCTGCTGGGTGACGCCAGAGGTCGCAGTCAGCATGACGGAGCGCGTTGTGGTACACATGACGAACATTGGTAATCAAGAAGATATGCAGTCCCTGGTTAGTGAACAGGCATGATGTTTCTGAAGCAATGGTGGAGGTGGTTTGGGCGGCAAAGCCGGCTCAATAAATTTATCATCGTTGGATTTAGCGCCTCGTTACTACTGTTTCTCGTTCCGTTGGTTGTGTCCTGGTTCAAGCCGACCCCTATCCATGTCGGTGTCGCCTTCTACACATACGAGCGTGCCTTCGTCCTGGAGGGGGACACGAAGGTCTATTTTTATGAAAATCGTAACCTGGTGTCCGATTGCAGTCTCCGGCGAATCGAGCAGACATTGCCGAAAGGCCGGGCCAAGACCCCTGATCCGCAGTCCTGGGTCTTGATCAAGTTTCTCCTTGAAAATGTGACGGACCACCCCCTCACGAACCTCCGCATGGCCATCCGGTCTCCTCTCGTGCGTCCCACCACAACACTGTTCACGACATCGAATCTGAAAGCGACGGGGGCATGGGACAGTACGGCGAAGGATGCCCCAGGCTCGTATGTCATTTCTATCCCAGCCCTCGCATCAATGACCTCCGCGGTCATCAGTTTGAAGACTCCCATCGACGAGACATTGCGTCAGTTTATTTATACGGACCGTGGTCGAATGACGATCCAGGTGCCCTATTGGTCAGCGGACCAGATCGGAACCTATCCACTCAAAGTCTCTCGCCTCAACGCCATGAAGATTTTGAACCGGGAGAGTGTGTTACGAGCCGGTGACGAAACGTTCGCGAATGAAAAAATCGAGTTTACGATGCTCCGCTCCGACGAACCAGATCTGAAGGATGAAGCCGTGTCGTATCAACCGCTCTCGAAGGCGCACGTGTGCCCGGAGGGAACAGCGGGCGACTGGTAGGTGTCGGCTATATATACACGAGGAAGTGCAGGTGTTAATTGGGAAAGCACTCGCGAAAGCACACAACTAAACTGGAGAGGGAGGATGTTCTCTACCCAGAATTGTCCCCTCTTGATGAAACCCGCCGCTCGCCAATTCCGAGTTGAAGCGCTTCCACATCCAACTCGTGCTCAATACGATGCAGCACGTCATCACTAATGGCGCCGTTGTTTCGCAGACCGATCACCGCAAGGCGTTCTGCCGTCAACGTCTCATGCCGCAAACGCCGGAATATTTCGATGGCTTCTACCGTACATTCAGGAGCAGTTCCATCCTTGGCGTAGCGCTGTGCGCGGTCGCCATAGTGGACGCGCATTTGATCGAGGTGTTCAGGAATAGGCCACCCTTCGTTCGCGACTTCATCCAGGCGTGCAAGGGCGGCCGACGCCGCATGTTCCCGCGCCTGCATCTCCTCACGTTCCAGAGACCCGTCTTCTTTTAAATTCAGGGCGCGGATCAGGGGAGCAAGAGACAAACCCTGTAATACTAAGGTGGCGAGAATCACTGAGAAGGTGATCAGTATGATCTCCGCCCGAAACGGAAACGGCGCTCCGGCAGCAGTCGTCAGCGGGAGCGCTAGTGCCGCCGCAAGAGACACGATCCCGCGCATGCCGGTCCAGCCGATAATGAACAGACTTGACCAGGCCGGCATCGGATCGCGCGCCCGCAGCGAGGGACTGAGCAGTCGCGGCATCCACGCCGCCAGCGGCACCCAGATCAGGCGCACGACGATGGCGGTGACGCTCACGAGTGCCCCGGTCAGAATGAGCGGACCAAACATTCCAGAGGGAACGGCGCCACGAAGCGCGCCGAGCTGCAGGCCGATGAGGATAAAGATGACTCCGTTGAGCACGAACACCAGGAAGTCCCAGACGGCCCGCGCTTGGATGCGTGTCGTCGGCGCAACGACCGCGCTGAAATGGTGGCGAAGATAGAGACCTCCGGCCACGCAGGCCAGCACGGCAGACGCGTGGGCCTGCTCGGCCAGGACCCAGGCGATGTAAGGAGCGAGGAGCGTGATGGCGATCTCGCTGAAACTGTCATGCGTCAGTCCCAGCGCCCAGCGGGTCACGACGCCGACCAAGAGTCCGACCACGATGCCCACGGTCGCCGCCAGGACGAAATCCAGCAGGGTGTCGCTTAAGGCAAAGGCGCCGCTGACCGCCGCCATGATCGCGGCGCGATAGAGAACGAGCGCCGTCGCATCGTTCACGAGGCTCTCACCTTCCAGGATTGTGACGGCACGACGTGGAAGGCCCAACCGCTTCGCGACCGCCGTCGCTGACACGGCATCGGGGGTGACACAATCGCCCCTAGCGCAATGGCGCCAGCCCACCCGAGTCCCGGAAGCCAGATATGGGCGACTAGCGCTACGGCTGCGGTCGTTGCCAACACGAGACCAACCGCGAGAAGGGTGATCGGGCGAAGGTTGGAACGAAAATCGCGCCACGAGGTGAAGTAGGCTGCTGCCCAGAGGATAGGAGGAAGGAAGACCAGGAACACGACGTCAGGATCGAGTCGCAGCGTGGGCACGCCGGGAATGAGGCCTAAGACCAACCCTCCGATCACCAGCAGGATGGGGTAAGGGATCACGAGTTTGCGCGCGAACGCCGCAAGAGCGAGCACGGCTATCAACAGCAGAATAACCGTTTCGAGTTGATGGAGGCTTTCCATATTGTGTCAATGGTACGCGAATCGCACGTGCAAATAACAGGGACCTTCGTCACTGACCGTGGCGCGTGAAGCGCGAGATCCGGTTTGATAAACCAGATCAACCCGTTTCGGCAGTCTCGCTGGGCTATCTTGCGGGAGATGTAGAAGAATGAGTGACGAAACGGAACTTACTTGGAACGAGGAGCGATCGTGATCCGTCGAAAGACCTCCGCATACTGCACCTGCCGGGGCGCTGGCCTTGGGATCGGCGAATACGGCTCGCCAGCGGTTTAATCCCAGGACTCCTTCCCCATAGGGTATCGTGGCCACCTGACTTTGATGCTCGCGCGATGGCGGCCATCTTCTTGGCCACATAGCGGTCAATGTACTCAAGGCGGTCCCAGGTCTCGAAGGGGCCCCAGACTTCGTACGCCCACATGCCACCGCTTAGATCGATGCCGGCTTCAAGGACGCTTTCTCTCGCCAGCTTGCCGGCAAGACGATGGGCCGGATGTCGGTCAAGTTCCTCATCCAGCGTATAGACCTCGGTTGGTTGGAGGCGAGCGAGTATCTCGACCAGTCTCCGTGTGACAGCCGAGGTATTGATCTCATCCGCCGCGTCCGGTTCGTCACAAAAGATCACGTCTTTCACTCCCAAGACGCCGGCGGCACGGAGGGCCTCCTCTCTTCTTACTTCGGCCATCCGCTGCTCCGTCAATGCGAATGGATTCGATGACCGGCCACCGTTCGTCACGACGACGGACGTAATCACAGCCATGGACTCCACCAGTTTGGCGACCGTCCCGCCCATGCCGATTTCCATGTCATCCGGATGAGCGCTGATGATGACGACGTTGTGGCTCATGGTTGAGTCATACCCCTACGATTCGGAAGCTACTTGCTGTTCTGCGTGGTAGGAACTGCGCACCAGCGGGCCGGATTCGACGTGGGTGAAGCCCAGGGCCCTCCCCTCCTCTTTCAGTATCGCAAACTCGCTGGGATCGTAGAAGCGCGCGACCGGAAGGTGTGTCTCTCGTCGGTTGGAGATATTGGCCGATGGTCATGATGTCGCAGCCGACGGAGCGAAGGTCGCGCATGACTTCGCGGGCCTCGTCCATGGTTTCTCCCATCCCGAGGATCAACCCGGACTTGGTCCGCATGCCCAATTGCTTTGCCCTGCCGAGTAACTCGATCGAACGCTGATACTTTCCTTGTGGTCTGATTGCCGGAAACAACCGACGGACAGTTTCGATGTTGTGATTCAGAATCTCCGGCTTTTCGTCACAGACCATCGCGAGGGCTGTCTCATTCCCTTCGAAATCCGGAATCAAGACTTCAATCGTGCAGTCTGGGCTGAGCTGTCTGGTCTGCCGGATCGTTTCGGCAAAGATCGCGGCGCCGCCATCTTCCAGTTCGTCCCGGTTCACCGATGTGATCACGGCATGTCTCAGGCCCAATGCCTGGACTGCCTCCGCGACTCGCCGCGGTTCTTCATGATCGACCGCCAGCGGTCGGCCTGTCTCGACTGAACAGTAGTGGCAGCGTCTGGTGCAGATGTCGCCCAGGATGAGGAACGTCGCGGTGCGCGCGTTCCAACATTCCCATCGGTTCGGGCAACGCGCTTCTTCGCAAATGGTATGGAGCTTGAGCCGGTCCATCGTCTGCTTGATGTCGAGGTAGTCAGGACCGGTTTTCGCTTGGACTTTGAACCAGGGCGGGAGGCGCCTGGAAGGGCTGAGGCCTGAGAAGAACTGAAGGCTGAAGGCTGAAGGCTGATAGCCGTGAGATGAATCAGCCGGAGAAGATCGCAGTTGCTCAGCGGGATGAAGCTCATGGAGTCTCCTTCGATGGGAGTAACTCCGAGGGATGTTCAAGGATGCGTTTGAACTCTTTCAGGAAGCCGGCTCCCTGCACACCATCCAGAGCCCGGTGGTCGCAGGATAACGTCACCTTCATGCGCCGGCCCGCCTTGACTGCTCCGTCTTTGACGACAGGTACGTCGCGAATGGCGCCCACAGCGATGGAGGCGGCCTGAGGGGGGATGAGGACCGCAATGAAGTTTTCCACGTCGAACATTCCCAAGTTTGAGATCGAGAAGGTGGCGTCGGTGTATTCCTGCGGCTGCAAGCGTTTGTCCCTGGCCCGGTCGATCAGCGTCCGCGATTCGGTCGAGATATCGTCCAGCGACTTCGCGCCGCAATTGCGAATGACCGGCGTGATCAAGCCGTCATCGATGCCGACGGCGATGCCGATATCGATGCGCGCATGTCGCCTGATGGCATGGCCGGTGAATGACACATTGATTTCCGGATGGCGGGTGAGCGCGATCGCTGCGGCTTTGATCAGCAAGTCGGTGACGGAGGGATGCGTGGTTCGGTTCTGTTTGAACTGATCGCGGAACTGCTCTGCCCGCTCCATATCGATCTCGCTCGTCAGATAAAAATGCGGTACCGGCGCTTTGCTCTGGGTCGTCGCTCGCGCGATGGCTTTCCGCATCTGGCTCAGCGGTTGGTCTGTTCCGGCCGGCAGCATCCTCGTCGGCAGCGGCTGGGCTTTCACGACATCCTCTTCCACGATTCGCCCGCCAGGACCGGTCCCGGTGATGGTGGAGAGATCGATTCCCTGGTCTGCAGCAAGCGCTTTCGCGCGGGGCGAGGCGATGAAACGAGTTTCCTGGCTGTACTCCTGGTGTGGCGGGTGTTGGACCGGCAGCAGACGGCTCGCTTGTCTTCGTTCCGCCACCGACCGATGGCGCGGCAGTGATCTGGTCGGTCAATGCCGGGGTAATATCCTCATCCGCTCCGCCGATGACGCCGATCAACGTTCCGGACATCACGGTTGCGCCGTCCTGCACCAGGATCTTGCGCAGGATGCCGGAGGCGAAGGCCTCGAGATCCATGATGGCCTTGTCGGTTTCGATTTCAGCGAGCGCCTCCCCTGCCTGCACCTGGTCCCCTTCGCGTTTTTTCCACGCAAGGAGGACGCCCTCTTCCATCGTGTCGGTCAGTTTTGGCATGACGACGCGACTAGCCATGAAATTCCCTCACGGATGCTGAAAAAATCCCGTTTCAGCCGAACCCGGCGCGCCAGACGCGCCTTGTCCCATGCTCCGTTCTCGGTCGACACAATGCGTCAACGTAGCTGTGAAGCTACGCCTCCGGTTGTATCATCCCTGCGGCCACGCCCGGGAAGAGGCGCGTCTTGGCACGCCTCTGGTTAGGCGGGTGTGACTGATGGCCTTTTTGAGCATCCTTAAGATCGGCCTTGTCGTTTCATCACATTACCATTTAACTGATATTAGAGCGGCGAAACAATGCGAAGAACTTGCCGATCAATCCACCTGGCGTATCAGGCTGCTGCTCGGGGTCTGGGTACTCGACCCAAGGCTCCTGAGAACCCAAGATAGGTGCCTTCTCTGACACTTAGTTGACTGCGGAGTTGCGTGTAGCCCTGTTCTTGGAGCATGCTGATTAATTCCTCTAGCGCAGCAACCGGTGTGGCTCGTGCGACGGTCACGACACGCGTTGTCTCATATCGTAGAATCGCTTGATATCCCCCGTCGGTTCGTTCAAATAGGACCGGCCTACTGAAACCCCGTTCTCGTGTATCGAAGCCGGCTAATTGATGTTTCTCCTGTATCTGGTCTGACATGACAGTTTACTGGAATCGCGTGAAACGCGCGACTCGACGTTCAAGGTGCGTCAGAGCGCTCTGAACACCGCCAGCAGATCGCTCAATGCGATGGTCTTGTTTTGAGGATTGCGCGCCGCGCCTGCATCGGCTCCATCGCCGAAGTTTGTTCATGACCGCCTTTTAAGATCGCAGTGCCGAGGGCGAGCACCTCTTGCACTCCTTCTCGACTTTGTTTTTGACCACGGGATTCACCGCGAGGATGTCGGCCATCGTCGCGCGTGTCTTGGCGAGATGCGCGTGCAGTTCCTCATCCGGGTATGCTCTCCTGGCTCCCTCATCCAGGCAGCGATCGAGATACTGCGTCAGGAATACATAGAGGCGAACGAGTGTTTCCGTGATCTCGATATGACTGAGAGCCTCGGGCTGTGACGACATGGTATATCGTGCCTCCTGATGGTTAGAGAGCGCCGCACACCGCTTTGATGGCCTCGATGATGCGCCCCTTGTCAGGAATGGCGGCATCTTCCAATGGGCGGCTGTAGGGCATCGGCACATCTTCGCCGGTGACCCGCTTGATGGGGGCGTCCAGGAAATCGAACGCCGCCGTATACACGCTTTCGGCAATCTGCGCACCCAGCCCGCAAAACCGCCACCCCTCTTCGACGATCACGAGCCGCCCCGTCTTTTTGACCGAGGTGACGATTGTGGCGAGGTCCAATGGCTTGAGGGTACGAGGGTCGATGACCTCGACGTTCGATGCCCTCTCGACTCAGCTGATCGGCCGCCTCGAGTGCCAGCAAGAGCATCTTCGAATAGGCGACGATCGTCGCGTCGCGTCCGACACGTTTAATGTCGGCGACTCCGATGGGGATCGTGTACTCACCGTCTCCGACATTCCCCTTCGTTCCATACAGCAGTTGCGCTTCGATAAAGATGACAGGGTTCTTGTCCCGGATCGCGCTCTTCAGCAGACCCTTCGCATCGTGCGGCGTCGCCGGCGCGATCACTTTCAATCCCGGCACGTGACAGAACCAGGCCTCCAGACTTTGCGAATGCTGCGCGCCTAACTGGTGCGCTGCGCTGCCAGGTCCGCGAATCACCATCGGCACCGACAGCTGGCCCCCCGACATGTACCGAATTTTTGCGGCGTTGTTGACGATCTGATCCAATGCCACAATGCCGAAATTCATGGTCATGAGTTCGACGATAGGATGCAACCCCGCCATGGCGGCGCCGATTGCCAGGCCGGTGAAGCCTGCTTCCGTGATCGGGCGTATCCACGACCCGTTGTGGGCCGAATTCTTCGACGAAACCCTTGCTGACCTTGAAGGCTCCCTGGTAGTAACCGACTTCCTCGCCGATCAGAAAGATGCGCGAGTCTCGACGCATCTCCTCCCGCATGGCCTGATTTAGCGCTTCCCGATAGGACATCACCATGCGATCGACCTGTACGCCGTTTGAGCAGTCGTTATCAGCCAGAACATGATTGTAAAGCTCCGATGGCGCTGGGAAAGGACTCTCATCCGCGAATTTGACGGCGGCCGTTACGACCTCGCCGATTTCCCGCTCAAGCTGTAGTGAAATCGCCTCGTCAATTACCCAGATTGTTACTCAGGATCGTCTGTTTCAGCAATAGCAGCGGATCGCGCTTTCGGTGCTCCATCGACTTCTTCTTTGGTTCGGTAATGTCCGTGTGCCGGGTCGGACATCGAGTGGCCCATGAACCTGTAGGTCATCGCTTCGATGAAAAATGGACCATGCCCCGCGCGTACCTGCTCGACGACCTTGTGCATCACATCGCGCACGGCCAGTACATCCATGCCATCCACGCGCTCAGCCATAATACCGTAGGAGCGGGCCGTCTCTGCCACGTCCGCATAGAGTGCAATGGCCCGTTCAGCCGGCGTTCCCATACCATAGCGATTGTTCTCGCAGATGAAGATCACAGGAAGTTTCCATAGGGCCGCCAAATTGAGCGCTTCGTGTGCCTGGCCGCTTGGGATCGCCCCTTCACCGAAGAAGCAGACGGTCACGAGGTCGAGTGTTTGATACTTGGTCGCGAAAGCGAGGCCTGTGGCAAGGGGAATATGGCCTCCGACAATGGCATAGCCGCCCATGAACCGGCGCGGGGCATCCACCAGGTGCATGGAGCCTCCTTTGCCCTGGCACAGGCCCGTCGCTTTGCCGAACAGCTCGGCCATGACATGGCCTGGGTCGGATCCTCGGGCGAGGCAATGGCCGTGGTCGCGGTATGCGCTGATCACGTAGTCATCCGGTCGAAGCGCGGCGATGGCCCCGACCGCAATGGCCTCTTCGCCGATATAGAGATGCAGGAAACCGGCAATTTTTGCGAGGGCATACATCTCCGCCGATTTTTCTTCGAACCGGCGGATCAGCAGCATTTGACGATAGAGGAACAGGACGTCGCTCCGGTCCATACTTGGCATCATAAAGAGCCTAGAAACCGGACTCAACCCCGACCATCTGTGATCAGACGAGTACCTTTACGTCAGTGCCTTCGACCTGGATTTCATACCGCTCCACTTTCGCTGCGGGATTCGTCACGCAGGCGCCGGTGGTTACATCGTATTGCCATCCGTGCCAGGGACAGGTTACGACGGACCCTTCGAGATCCCCCTCGCCGAGTGGGCCGCCCCGATGAATACAAATATTGTCGATTGCGTGGAAGGTTCCATGCGAACTCTCCCATCACCTTTCCCGTCCTTTCGTCTGTCAGTTATGTTTTCGCAAACGGATTCTTGATTTTGCTCAGCAGGCTTTCGATCGGTGGAACTCCCTTCGCGGCGCCGGTGACTTCCACGATAATTTTCTGTGCGATCTCCCGGAATGCCGCCGATTGTGGAGACGCCGGATCGGCCACGACGATCGGGGTGCCCGAGTCGCCGCCGTCGCGAATCGCCGGATCGATCGGCACGCGGCCGAGGAACGGGATCCCGAGCTTGGCGGCAGCCCGCTCCCCTCCCCCGTGCGAAAATATTTCGGTCCGCTCGCCGCAGTGGCCGCAGAGAAAGTAACTCATGTTCTCTACAATACCGAGGAGCGGCACATTCACCTTTTGGAACATCATCATGCCTTTGCGGACATCGTGCAGGGCGACTTCTTGCGGCGTCGTGACGGTAACGGCGCCGGTCAGGGGGACCAACTGGGTCAAGAGTGAGCTGCGCGTCTCCGGTGCCGGGCGGCAGATCGATCAGCAAGTAATCCAGTTCGCCCCACAGCACGTCGCGGAAGAGTTGTTGAATGGCGGTATGGACCATCGGACCTCGCCAGACCACGGCGGTGTCTTCCGGGACGAAAAATCCCATGGAAATAAGTTTGACCCCGTGACTTTCTGCTGGAACGATCTTGCCGTCTTTCTGTTCCGGGGGTTTGCTCACGCCCATCATCATGGGAATGTTCGGACCATAGATGTCCGCGTCGAGCAGGCCGACCTTGGCGCCGGTTAAGGCCATGGCGACAGCGAGATTGACGGAGACCGTGGATTTGCCGACCCCGCCTTTGCCGCTGCTGACGGCGATGACATATTTGACTCCGGGAATGAGGTTGTCTTTCCCGTGACCAGTCTGGGGTCCAGCGGGATGTGTCATCAGCCATGAAGCGCTCCTCCTCTATGCTGAGATCCTAGCGGAGTTCTCGCAGCGTGCGATCCTCAAGACCCGAGAAGCGTACGCTCGCCTTCACTCGCGTGGACTGGCTGGAAGGACGTTTGAGCGTCTATCATGCACAATCGATGGACTGGCTCTCAGCCAGAACTCCATCATAAGCGAAGGACAGCGGGAAAGAAAATGGGTCTATTGCGCTAGACGGCGCAATAGGCTCAGAGGAAGATGCAACAGCTCAACGGGAGAGTTGTTCGCGAATCGATTACCCGACGGTGGGGTCGTTGCGGCGAAGATTATTTGCGAGGCCGATCAGCGAGAGAGTATAAATGATCCACTTCGAAGGGTCGAAATTGTACCACTGCGGTCCGTTGCGATAATCGCGCGCATAGGCGTGATGAAAATTGTGATACCCCTCGCCAAAACTGACGAAGGAGACCAGCCAGCTATCGCGGCTGCTGTCTTTCTTGCTGTAGGGCTGTGCTCCCGACCATGTGACAGAGTGAATTGATCGTGAAGGTGGAGTTCAGCACCATGAACATCCGGAAGAGGCCACCCAAGAGTAAGGCGCTGATGCCGCCCTGCAAGCCTCCGTGCCAGACGCCAAGGACAAAAGGGAGCAGAAGTCCCGTGACCACGATCGGCCAGTAGTAGCGATCTTGCCACATCACGACAGGGTCACGGCGCAGACGGATCTCGTATTTATCCTTACGATGGATGCTATTGTAAAAGAGCCAGCCACAGTGGCTGTGCCAGAATCCCTTGCTCGCGTTGTAGGGATCTTCTTCTTCATCAGTCTTGGCATGATGGCGGATATGGTCGCTGCCCCACTTGAGAGCAGAATTTTGCAGCGCCCAACCGCCGGCGACGAGAATACAGGCCTTGACCCAGTTCGGACATTCGAAGCTCTGATGGGACACTAACCGGTGATAGCCGACGGTGATACCCATGCCTGTGACGATGTACATGACCAAGAACAGGCCCCAATCGAAGCGGCTGAATCCGTAGTAGTAACCGTAGAGCGGGAGACCGATAGTCGTGGCGACGACGATGGCGCAGAATAGAGCAAAGTTGAGCGGAGAAAAGGGAGCTGTGTCCGGTGTGGCTTCAGTTGTTGTTGCGAGCATTACCTCTCCTTCAGAACACACACGCATCTCTCACTTCATTGGACCAAGCCAGGGGAAAGATAATACGCGTACACATCATACCGAATTCTCGAAAATGTTTCAAGCGAATGCTCACAGTGTATACTGACGGTGCCCCTCCGACTCACTGTCAGTGAGGTACAGATGCCGGAAATTTCTTCCTCTCTCGAATCTATCGTATCCCGTATCGGTGAACAGCTCGCCCGTCTCTCTGCCGGTCGAACTCCGACTCTCTTTGAGGGCCGCTGGTGGTCGCACCAGGCGCTCAACCTGGCCATGCATGACAGCCACTTCAAGGCACAGCTGTTTCGATTCATCGATGTCCTGCCTTCGGTCACAGACGACGAACAGGTGGTCATGCTGGCTCGCGAGTACTTAGGTGATGGAGACACCGCGCTCTTCGGCACCCAATGGGGACTCAAAGCCCTTTCCGCCACCAGCTTGGGGGCTCGGCTCAGCGGCAAAGCGATCAGAAGCCAGGTCGAGCACATGGCGCGCACCTTTATTGCCGGAGCGACAGTCGAGGAAGCAGCGCCGCGGTTGACCGATCTTTGGCGGCATGGGCGAGCCTGGTCGGTGGACTTGTTGGGTGAGGCCACTATCAGCGATCGTGAAGCTGATCGATACCGCGATCGCTGTGTGGAAGCCCTGACCCTGCTCGCGCGAGAGGCGGCCTTGTGGCCATCTCTTCCCTTACTGGAGCGGGACCATCTCGGACCGATACCGCGGGTTCAGCTCTCCATCAAAATCTCCGCCCTCTCTCCTCATCTCGACCCTATCGATCCGGAAGGAAGCTACCGCTCGGTGGCGGCGCGGCTTCGACCCATCCTCGATCTGGCGATGCGCCTCCCCGCTTCGTTGATTTTCGATATGGAACAAGCCGATACGAAATCCTTGCTGGTGGAGATCTTCACCAGGCTCTTCGCGGAGCCGTCCTACAAGGACTATCCATATGCGGGTCTTGCGTTGCAGGCCTACCATCGGGAGACCGCACGCGATATCGAGGGGCTCCTGACCTGGGTTCGCCGGCGTGGGGCACCCATCACGATTCGACTGGTGAAAGGGGCCTACTGGGATTCGGACACGATCCGCTATCGGCAACGAGGCTGGGCTGTTCCTCTCTTTGAGCACAAGGTGGAGACGGATGCCAATTATGAATCGCTCACGCATCTCATTTTGTCACAGACATCCGTCATACGACCGGCCTTTGGGACACACAATCTCCGTACGCTGGCCCACATCGAGGCGGTTGCGGAGTCGCTCGGGCTCCCTCCAGAGACCTGGGAATATCAGATGATCTTCGGCATGGCCGAACCCTTTCAGCATGCTGTCACGCAGTATGGGCGTCGATTGCGTCTCTATACCCCGGTGGGTGATCTGCTTCCAGGCATGGCCTATCTTGTACGGCGATTGCTGGAAAATACCTCGAACGAATCGTTTCTACGCAAGGAGTATGTGGAATCTCAATCGTTGAGCACATTGTTGGCTCCACCCGTTCTTGAGGAACTGAGTCAGAAGCCGCACCTCCTGTCTCAACCTGCCGGTATGCAGGAGTTTCAAAATGAACCGCAGCGGGATTTTGCACAGGCCGACAACCGAGCCGCGATGCAGCAGGCCCTGGCGACTGTGCGGTCGCAACTGGGCCGTCAGTGGACTTCGTCGTCAGGGGGAGCAGCAACTGCAGGGACCTCTCATCGAGTCCCGCAACCCCGGACGTCCGGATGAAGTCGTGGGCCGGTTGTCCAGCGCGAGTCCTGATGATGTTGAACAGGCGGTGCGCCGGGCGATTCAGGCTCGGGCAATCCTGGCGTGACACTACCAACGGAACGACGAGTGGACATCATGCGTACTGCTGCTTCGCTCATGCGGATGCAGGCGCGATGAGTTGGCGGCATGGGAGATCGTGGAATGTGGAAAGCCGTGGCGGGAGGCGGATGCGGATATCGCAGAAGCGATCGACTTTCTGGAATTTTATGCGGCAGACTGGCGCAGGATTCGCCTCTCCAAAACGGTTGGGACAGGCGCCTGGTGAACTGAACCAGCGTCTCTATAGTCCTCGCGGGGTGACGGCGGTCATTGCTCCGTGGAATTTTCCGCTGGCGATTCCCACCGGCATGGTGTCGGCGGCACTCGTGACCGGGAATCCCGTGATCTTCAAACCCTCCGAGCGCTCGCCAATGATGGGGCACTGGCTCACGGAGATTTTACAGGAGGCCGGTCTGCCCGAAGGAGTACTCTGCTGTCTGCAGGGCGGACCTGACATCGGGCGTGCGCTTGTACGTCATCCCGATATTGCGACGATTGCTTTTACCGGTTCGAAAGACGTGGGGCTCGGCATCCTGAAAGAGGCTGGTACTCTTATGCCCGGGCAACAGATGGTCAAGCGGGTGCTGGCCGAGATGGGAGGAAAGAATGCGATCATCGTGGATGAGACGGCGGATCTCGATGACGCGATTACCGGAGTGATCTCATCGTTCACCGGCTATGCGGGACAGAAATGTTCCGCCTGCTCGCGGGCGATCGTGCATGCGGCGATCTACGATAGTTTTCTGGATCGTCTCAAAGAGGCGGTGTTGAGCCTGAGGGTTGGAAATCCGGAAGAGCCGGGCACGCAAGTCGGGCCGGTGATCGATCGTCGAGCGCAGTCGAAGATTCAGGACTATATCGAGATTGGAAGGAAGGAAGCCCGTCTGCTGGTAGAAGGAACTGTGACAGGAGCCCGGCTGGTATATCGGTGCCGACGGTCTTTGCGGATGTGGCGCCGACGCATCGAGTAGCCCAGGAGGAAATCTTTGGGCCGATCCTTGCGGTGATGAAGGCCGCTTCCTTTCAAGAAGCGCTGACCCTGGCAAATTCGACGGCCTACGCACTCACCGGTGGAGTCTATTCACGAAGCCCGGCCAATCTCGAACTGGCTCGGCAGCGATTCGATGTCGGGAATCTCTATCTGAATCGTCCGATCACCGGCGCGTTAGTCGGTCGTCAGCCGTTTGGGGGCCATCGACTCTCCGGAGTCGGAGCGAAGGCCGGAGGTGATGAGTACCTGACGCAATTCGTCGTCACTCGTGTTGTCAGCGAGCAGACCCTCCGTCGAGGATTCGCGCCGCCCGAGTGAGGCCTTCGTCGGCTTGATCTCGTACGATTCCAATTCTTCCGTGATATCCGTGACCACGCCCCGCTCCTCCAACGGCGAGAGTTCCTGCCGCTCGACATACTTGACCAAGCCCACGCCCTTCGCAAACCAGGCGGTCATCACATCGGTCCCGATGGCTGTCTTCTTTGCGCCGGAGAGATGAATCTGCATGTGCATGCGCGCTTCCACCTTCACGACGTCCTTGAACGTGCCGGCCGGCACGGTGACTGATTCCTGTCCCACCACCGTGGCATCGCCTTGCGCATCGGCCTTTTCATTGATGCCGTCCCGATCCAGATCGGTGCCGAAGTCCAGATCCTTGCGGTTGAATTGCGGGAAGGACGACGAGATCTTCAGTCGGGAAGCGCACGATCTGATAGGGCACGAGCTGTTTCTCGAAGGGCGTGCCCGGCTCCGAGCCGTAATAGACGATGCCGACGCTATCGCGGCGATAGAAACTATCCGATGGGCCATGGTTTCCTGGATTGGTATCGTGGAACACGGTGACTGTCATGCCTTTGAGGGTTTTCGTGCCGGTGACCGAGGACACATTGGAGAAAAATTTATGCTCAATCGTTTGCAGAGGCCCTTCAGTAATCTGGCCACGATAGTGCCACTCGTTCCCGATCTGATCTGGGAAATAGTCGGCGGATTGGGCAATGACGCTGGCGTCTTCCGCTGCAAAGGACGCTGACCAGGGGGCATCAACGAGCAGCAGAGCTGTGCCCAACGATGACAGCCCATCGGTATCCCGGTTTCTTCAACGACATGCGCGAGATCCTCCACTGGTTAAACGTTAGGAGCCCGTCAGTCAATACGCCTCCGGTTTTTCCGGGCCTGCGGCCTCGCATCTGGCCGCATCTCCTTCCCCTCGTCACGAAGGCAAAGTCCGACAGGCTCCTGGTGACCGTACCATAGGGATCCTGGAGGCGGCAAGAGAAGGAGGCCAGCTGCGTCCACAGGCTTGCCTTCGTGCGATATCCCACCCATAATCCATCAGCGAAAGAAAAATCGTTACTTGGTTTGTTTAGTTTGATCTACGTTTATTTGGTTGAACCGAAACTAACCAGATGAAGCCATTGAACTAAACAAACCAGATCAACTGCAGATGAACCAAACAAACCAAAGAACCAGTGAACCACACGTGCGGTGCTTGTGACCGGCGCGTCCGGAGGGATTGGTCGAGCGATCAGCCTGGCCTTTGCAGCGGCCGGTTGGTCTGTCGGGATCCATTATCATCGAAACAAGGCAGCGGCTGAGGGCACGCTCACGCAAGTGGTAGCTGCCGGTGGAACTGGGGCGCTCTACGAAGCCGATATTCGCGAGTCACATGCGGTGCAACAGATGGTGGAAGCTTCCTGCCGCCTGGTACCTATGCCGTCGGTGTTTGTCTGCAATGCCGGAATTGGAGGGAGCCATCTCCTTCTTCGACAACGTCAAGAAGATTGGGCCGAGGTATTGGCCACGAACCTGACCGGAACATTTCATTGTCTCCGCGCCATGGCCCCTCCCCTCCTCGCTCGCGGCGGAGGATCGATCATCGTGATTGGATCGCATGCCGGGTTCCATGGTTCGATTGGACAAGCCGCCTACGCTGCGTCAAAAGCCGGTCTCATCGGTCTGATGCACACCGCAGCTCAAGAATGGGGAGCAGGCAATGTCCGTGTGAATCTCCTCTTGCCTGGCTGGCAGAAGACGGGACTGACGATAGGAGTCATGCCGGAAGGCGATAGCTGGAACGGCCATGCGTTGGGTCGGCCACCGTCACGAGAGGAAGTGGGCAAGACTGTCTTGCATTTGGCGCAACTCAACGATGTGTCGGGACAGGTGTGGAACTGTGATAGCCGAACCCTCTAGGCGGATGCTGAAAATGACTGTCAGCTTTCTGAAGGGTCAAGGCTCAGGCTAAGGTTGAGGCTCGGATGAAGAAAGTTAAGTCTTCGCTCAACCTCTGACCTCAGCCTTCCTCACGCTATGCGACAAACTAAACGACAAGCGTACGATTCAGCTCCCCGAGGGGTCTTTATCACCGCGACCGATACGGGCGTCGGGAAGACACTTGTCGCCTCTGCGCTCGTAACGTGTCTGACTCGACGAGGGATCGATGTCGGGTGTCATGAAGCCGATTGAAACAGGGGTCTCGCGATCGGCCAAGGCTCAGTCTGATGGAGCACGGTTGCAAAGAGCGGCTGGAAGCTGTGATCCGATGGCAGAAGTGTGTCCCTATGTCTTTCGACTTCCAGTGGCACCACTCTCTGCTGCACGAGCGGAAGGAACGACCGTGCGGGTGGCGACATATCATGCGAGCCTTCCGTGCCCTGCGTCAGAAGCATGCGCTTATGGTGGTGGAAGGCGTCGGCGGTGTGTATGTGCCTATTACTCATTCACTTAACGTATTAGACCTCATCTATCAAATGAAGTTAACAGCCATTGTGGTAGGACAATCTGGCTTGGGAGGAATCAATCACGCTTTGTTGACGCTTCACGCGCTCCGCCGACGAAAAATTCCAGTCGTGGCGTTGGTCTTGAATCAGCGTCGACCAGTGCTTACAGAGACTGCCCGTGCGCAGGAACAGTCGACCGTGAGTCTTCTTCGACTGCTTGCCGGGGTTCCCGTGGTGGGCCCTCTCCCCTACAGCCCGAGTGTGAATCGAAATTGGAATGAAAGCCTGGTCCGCCTTGCGGAGACCGCTCCGATCACAAAGCTGGCGGGGCTGGTCCTAGCCCGCATTATTCATGAAGGTTCGTCGCGAAAGCGTGCAGACGCGAAGCGAGACGGGCACTCGGAGCCGTGAAGTCCTGAGGCATACTCGTGCAGTATGTCGAAGGGCTGAACGGCGAGACTGCCCGTCGTAGCCGCGAATCCGCGCTTGCAGCAGAAGCTTCATGAATCATGCGGGCTCACATCTGCGCAAGGAACGCTTTCACAACGTGGCTGATATCCGGGGCCTTGAGGATCGCTGAGATGACAGCCACCCCATCAGCTCCCGCGTGAACGATCTCCCCAACCTGGTCGATTTGAATGCCACCGATCGCGAAAACGGGCAACGACGTGAGCGAGCGCATCGCACGTAATCCCTCAAGCCCAACTACCGGGTCGTGGTCCTGCTTGGAACTAGGTTTGAAGATGGGACCAAAGCCAAGATAGTCCGGTTTCCCTGCGGTGGCCTCCCGCACCTGGTCGGAATTGTGCGTGGAGATCCCGATCAGCTTGTCCGGGCCCATCATCTTCCTTGCCAAGTCGAGAGGCAAGTCTCCCTGTCCCAGATGCACGCCATCGGCATCCACGGCCAGGGCCAAGTCACAGCGATCGTTGACGATGAAGATGACGCCTGCCTTCGCAGCAGCTTGCCGGAGCGCCAAGGCCTCCACGTAGGCGTCTTTCATCGATGCGGTCTTGTTGCGATATTGGAAGAGGACGGCGCCGGCTTCAGCCGCCGTTTTCAGTACTTCGACCAAGGGACGCGCAGGACAGACCGATGGATCGAGAATGATATAGAGGCTAGAAGAGAAAGTGAGGACGCGCGGCATTCATGAGGGGGATATTCTAGCAGGATGCTGAAAAAGTCCGCCAGCCTGGCGTATTGATTTGGTCTGTTCGAGCTATCTGGTTTGTTTGGTTACCTGAGACCAACTAGATGGACCAGACAGACCGGGCCTGCCCCAGCCGTAGGCCCCTCGAAACTCTCGCATACCGACAGATGTTTTATGCAGCTTGTTGCGGAGAGCTGCATTAATGTGCACTAGCGTGTGATTGAGAATAGTGCCCCGAGACAGGATTATTTCTTACTGCACGCCGCTTTCCACAGAGTATGATTGATGCTCCGTGGTACAACTGGCTCCCACTCTTGCACCTCTGTAGTACTGTACACCACGTTACCGCTTCCCATGTTGCCCGAGAACCACGTATATCCAAGCGTACGTGTGCGCTCTTCAGTACAATCGTATTCGTTGAATCGCTTCATAGACAACAGCGAATCACCCGCCACGGTTTGTACGGTCTTGTAGTCGTACAGTTGCCACATCTTTGCCAGATTTCCCTTGCGGCGAATGTTGCCCGGATCGACATACACAGCCAGTCCTGCTGCGTCGTCGCCACTCGTTAACACCCACCCCGCATACACTGGTTCACTACTCAGCAGCAGGAGCGATAGTAGCAGCCAGAAACCAAAAAGGAAGGCCAGAGGCAGCTTGAGGAATGGACTCGCATTGTAGGCCACAGCGCATGGTATAGGAAAGCGACGGTAGGGGTGAATCGTGAAAGGCATAGGGGCCTCCAGAGGGAAACGTATTCTAGGGGGGCAACGATTGAGGATGCAAGGTCAGTGAATTACTCTACGCAACTTGATAGGCTACCTGGTATATTGAAGGAAGAAACTCCGACGTCGAAGGAGGACGACCCATGAAGGCCAACAATCCGGAAGCCCAGCGTGTCGAGGAGCGGGGCCTGTCGCCTGAACCTGAGTCCATGCAGAAATATTCAGATGAGGTGAGGGAACGGATCGCGAAGAAAGCCTACGAACTCTATGAGCAACGGGGGCGGGAGGCGGAGCGGGACGTGGAAGACTGGCTGAAAGCCGAGGAACTGGTCCGCAAAGAGATGAATAAGCGCCGTGCTGTTCCCTAGTTCCCGGAATAGAGAGTGGGGTGAGGCCTTTTGATTTCCGCCCGAAACGCGCAGTCTTGGAAAATCTGCCAGGCCCTCCTCGTTTATCCCCTCTCCTTCGTCCCGCTTGTCTCACACGTCATAGTCCCTGGCCGCACTCCTACGAACGTAAAGTACAAGATTTACGTCACGACCTCGGCAGCGATCATGGCGGTTGGGCTGTGATCACCAGGCGTAGGCTTCTGGTGCAGGCCCTCCTGGGCCGGGGAAGATCTCATCGAGCCGTTTCAGTGTTTCCTGGCTCAAGGTGAGACTCAGCACACGCATCGTTCCGTTCAATTGCTCCATCGTGCGCGGTCCGATAATCGGCGCCGTGACGGTCTTTTGGTGCAGCAGCCAGGCCAGCGCTACATCGGCAGGACGCTCGCCGAGTTGTGTACACAGCGCGTCATAGGCTTCCAGCGTGGGACGAAATTTTTCGATATCTTTCTTCAGATCCTCGTCCGAACGTCGACCGACATTCGCCGGTTCCAAGGCCCCGGCCAACAGTCCGCGCGCGAGCGGACTCCAGGGAATCAGGCCGATGCCATAGGCCTCGCAGGCCGGAATCACTTCTAACTCGATCGTCCGCTCGGTCAAATTGTAGAGACTCTGCTCCGACACGAGACCAAGAAAGTGGCGGCTGCGCGCCAATTCTTGCGCCTGGGCCAGGTGCCAGCCGGCGAAATTACTGCTGCCCACATACAGCACCTTGCCTTCCCGGACCAACTGCTCCATCGCCTGCCAGATTTCCTCCCACGACGTCCCCCGATCGACGTGATGCATCTGATACAGGTCGATGCAATCCGTCTGAAGCCGCCGCAGGCTGTCTTCGCAGGCCCGTCTGATGTGCAAGGCCGACAGTCGCGACTGATTCGGCCATTCGCCCATCCTGCCGAACACTTTGGTCGCCAGGACGACTTTCTCACGCCGTCCCCCGCCCTGGGCGAACCAACGCCCCACGATCTGCTCCGTCCACCCCTCCCCCACTTTCCAGCCATAGACATTCGCCGTGTCGAAGAAGTTGATCCCCAGTTCCAGAGCCCGATCCATGATGGCGAAGCTGTCCGCCTCGCTCGTCTCCGGCCCGAAGTTCATCGTGCCAAGACAGAGCCGGCTGACTTTCACCCCCGACCGACCAAGATGAACGTATTGCATAAGCAAGGCCCCTTGTCATAGACGCGAATGAGATATTGGACACGGCCAAGACGAACAGAGAACTCTCACGGCTCCTCCTCTTCAATGTCCTCAATCGATTGTTTGAGTGCCGCGACAAAGGCCTCAGGCTGAGCCAGGGCGTTCTCCGTCAGTTGGAATTCAGAGACCAGCACACCGGCCTTGTCGACAACGATCAACCGATAACCTGGTTTCACAGACAATCTCTCTTGATGTGATGCAATGCGCTATGAGCCTAACATAGTGGGAAAGAGACTTCATGCCGGAATACCGGGGATGGAATGGACCCCCTCGCGCCTCTTGACGAAGCGGCCACGGTGCGGCATCCTCCAGATCATCCCGAGAAAGGATTGAGAAGGAGGCACCATGGCCATAGCATCCGTCATGCAACCGCTCGGAACACCCGCTTCTCCGTTTGCGTTGTGCGATGTGGTGAGCGGTAAGATCTATTCGCTCGACTCGTTCACCGGCAAGACTGCCTTGCTGGTCATGTTTATTTGCCGTCACTGCCCCTATGTGGTGCATGTCGAACAGGGGATCGCACAGATAGGGCGGGACTACATAGACACAGAGCTCGGCATCATTGGTATCAGCAGCAACGACCCGGTCCAGTATCCTGATGACGCGCCGCCGCGGCTGAAAGAGATGGCCGAGCGCCTGGGCTTCACCTTTCCCTTCTGCTTTGACGAAACCCAGGACGTGGCGATGGCTTATGGGGCGGCCTGCACCCCGGACTTCTATCTCTTTGATCGGGAACGGCGGCTGGTCTACCGTGGGCAACTCGACGACAGTCGTCCCGGCAGCAACAAGCCGGTTACAGGCCGCGATTTGCGCGCGGCGATCGATGCAGTGCTTGCCGGTAAGCCTGTTGACAGCAAACAGAAGGCGAGTGTCGGCTGCAGCATCAAGTGGAAGCGGTGAGAGGAATGGAAGGGCACCCGTGCCGGTCTTGTGCTCCCGGAGCGCGCGCCCTCAGAAGGGCCTCGCTCGACGGGCGCAGTTAGACCAACACGGGTACTCTTCCGAGGGGAAAAAGCCAAGCGAGCTTGGAAGGGTCATCTATACTATAATTGTGAACGCTCGCAGCGGTCGCATTTATGGAAGGGGGTGCCTCGAGTTATCGATTGCGAAGCAATCGGAGGGAGAGCGGGTAAATTGGTCGCCGGAGATGGGAGATTGAGAACGTCCATTGACTACAACAACGCCAGCTGAGCCTGTGCCCACGCGTTGCCCTGGGCGGCGGCTCTCTCGTACCATCCTCGTGCCCTCGTATAGTCCTGCGGCCCGCCCCACCCGTTAGCATACAACTGCCCGAGCTGGGCCTGCGCCCATGCATGGCCCTGAGCGGCGGCTTTCTCGTGCCATCCACGTGCCGTCGCATAGTCCTGCGGCACACCCCGCCCGTTGGTATACAGTTGCCCGAGGTTAAACTGCGCCTGTGCGCTTCCCTGTAACGCCGCTTGCTCCCACCACTGTCGTGCCGTCTTATAATCCTGCGGTACACCCCGCCCGTCGGCATACAACTGCCCGAGCTGGTTCTGTGCCCATGTATGACCCTGAGCGGCGGCTTTCTCGTACCATCCACGTGCCGTCGCATAGTCCTGCGGCACACCCCGCCCGTTGGCATATAGCTGCCCAAGCTGGTTCTGCGCTGACGCATTGCCCTGTGCGGCCAGCCTCTTCAGTTGTTGCAGGTCTACTTCTGAGACGATGTCCGGTGGGGAAGATGGCGTTCGCCCGAGGGCTTGCGCCATCTGTCGCTGCACCGGTTCCAGGTGATTTGTGTGCTCATGTCGGGTTTCTGCCCTTGGCGTATTTCTCAGAAGGGTCTCATGTTCATCCGTATGAGTATGAGCAGATTGGTTGGAAATACCTTCCTCTTCACCCGCGGCGTGACTAACCCCTCCATTTTCTTTAAATGCTAATGGCTCACTCTTCGGAAGAATCTCATGTTCATCCGTATGAGCATGAGCAGGCTTGTTGGAAATAATAATTTTAGATGATTTCGTGAGCGTGAATACAATGACTACAGTAAATAATGCGGCTATGACCAACATGGCCATCCGCGCAGGGGTGAAAAACTCATCTTTTTCTGGAGGGTTAATATCCCATTTCTCATCTCGCTCAGGATCGTAGCGAAACGTTGTCTGACAGGAGGGGCAAGTTACGATGACAACAGCCTTCGCGTTGACTCGGAGAGCCGAATCACATACCACATTGGGACATCGAGTAGTGCGAGGTTCGTCTCCTGACGGTTTATGCCTGTGCCGCCCTTGCCGTGCGCTGTCGGTACGTAGCCCTTCATCATAGCGTTGTCTCAATGCAGGGTTACTGAGCGTGGCGAACGCCGCGTTAATTTTCCCGGTCTTCTGCTCTGCCTTCGTCAGAAGCGTGGGGCTATGGTGAAAGCGGTCGGGATGCCAGACTTGTAATAGTAGCCGGTAGGCTTGCTTTATCTCTTCGGGAGTCGCTGATTCAGGGATTTCCAGAATGGAGTAATAGGTCTCCATGCTAGACGCTCCAATAAAATGGACATGTGTACCTCACAGGACGCTATATTCTAAGAGGTCAGAGATTGAGGATGCAAGGTCAGTGCACGACAAATATGGGCATTGGAGTTAGGGTCGACCCGCGTCAACGTCCTCGACCGTACTCAGCATTCAGGGAGTACCATTTGGCGGGCGGTTCAGCGGATGGAAGGATGGGAGAGGTGTCAAGGATGACGGGGTAATGATCTATCCAAACTTTCAGTGGGATAGTACAATTGCGGCAGTCAAGAGGCTGCATAGCTGAAATGTACTCAGCTCGACTTTAGGCACCCATCGCTATCAGCCTATTAGGGCGGCTAACTGCATCCAGGCCTTGAGCAAGGCACGAAACCACCAGTCTCACGTCATTCTGAGATCTTGGTCTGCTGAGGAGAGACGGCTTTCTTGTACTCGAATGACTAAAGAACCACGGTCTGCTGTTGGCCATTCCAGTGATTGTGGTGACGCTACAAGGCCTTGCGGAGGTGGAGCAATCGGCCCGGGAGTATGGAGCGATCGCAATCATCCGAGGAGTTCTTGGTAAGCAAGTGTGGCCGATAGCGATAAGGAGACAGAATGACTGGGTTTGTCATGCGGAAGGGTCAACGGCTCAAGACATTCGCGCCGTTGCGCTACCGTGGAGACGGGATTGCCGGTGAAGGAATCATCAAAGATCTTTCATTGACCGGAAGCTACATTATCGGAAATACACCGGTCTCCGTCGGGATGGTGCTCGCCCTGCATATTTTTGTGCCGGGAGATCCGGAGTTGCTGCTGATTGATCGCGCCACCGTGAAATGGGTCAAGAAGTCTGCGTTCGGGGTGGACTTCGACATTCCCCAGCCAAAGGTGGCCGAGCGAATCACGGAGGTCATCTCCACGCTGGTCAAGACACAACATGGCTCATCCCACAATAAGTAAAAGGCTCGGGCAGGTGTGCCGCCCACTGAAATTTTGACAGATCGGCTCAGGTCTCGGATTATTCGATCTAGACTAAGTGAAAAGCTGGCCGTCTGTGGGAGGTTGTCGAAGAGGGCTATTTTTTCTCGCGAACAGGGAGGAGACGCCGCACAGGGCCTTCCGGTTTATTCTGATAACGGGCGATAAACATCTCACTCAGATTGCGGGCGTGATCCTCGGCCTCCTCCCGCGTCGCAAAGCGATCCTCCCCTACCTGCCACCACTGGCTCGCACTCACGCTCTCTCCTAATAACTCCGTCACCGAGACCCTCAGCGCCTTCGCCAATCGCACCAGCATACTAAGCGTCGGGTCGTGCTCCCCCTGCTCCAGCTTGGTTACATAGACGCGGACCAGCCCTGCCTTCACCGCGAGCTGTTCCTGCGTGAGGCCGCCGTTGGTTCGAAGTCGCTGGAGCTGTTTGCCAAAACGCTGAATCGCGCGCATGGGGCACCTCCGGTATGAAGGCGGGAGACGACGAGGTGAGTCTACACCGTCAGCTGTGCGGGACGGAAGGTACGGTGCAAGGGCGCGCGGCCTGAGAAGGCCCTCGCTCGACGGCCGCAGTCAAAAGCTCTAGGAACCAAAGAAACCAGATGAACAAGCGCGACATGGAGAGGCTTGTCCAGAGTAGAATCCTGCCTCTGGCTGCAGCTTCACCAGGGAGACTTCAGTGATGCTCGTGACGCCGGGGGCAAATCGTCGGAACCGAAGACAGGCACTCATTGCCGCTGGCCTGGTAGCCTGGGCAACGGGATTGTTGGGCTGGGCCTTCCCTGCTCTGTGGATCCTGCTGGGGCTGAGTCCGTTCACCTACTGGTGGGTGCGGCGACGATGTCACCGGCGAGTGGCGGTGATGCAGCAGCCGTTTCCTGATAGCTGGGAGCACATTCTTCGCGCACACGTGGCGTTCTTCGAGGCCCTCGATGAGGTGGGGAAGACGCGATTCCGGCAGCTGGTGCAGATCTTTCTCGACGAGGTCCGGATCACGGGCATTCGTACGGAGGTGGACGAGACGATTCGGGTGCTGGTAGCGGCGAGTGCGGCGATCCCCATCTTCGGGTTTCACGACTGGGAATACCATCGGCTGCGTGAGGTGCTGATCTATCCTGACGCATTCGACGACGCTTATCAGAGCCATGGAGGGTCCGATGACAATATTCTTGGGATGGTCGGCTTGCACCATTTGAGCGGAGTGATGATTCTTTCCAAGCCGGCTCTTTTGGCGGGGTTCGACCATCAATCAGGCACCCACAATGTAGGGGTGCATGAGTTTGCGCACCTGGTCGAGAAGGAAGCGAGCGAGTATGGGCTGCCGCCCGAGGTGCCCTGGATGGTGGTCCGGCAGTGGGTGCGGTACGTGGCTCGGGAGCTGGCTCGTCCGTCGAAACATGGCGCCCATATCAGCGCCTACGCCTACACGAACGAACACGAATTCTTCGCGGTGATGGCCGAATATTTTTTCACGTCGCCCGAGCTGTTGAAACGTCGGGATCCCGTCTTGTACGCCATGTTGCGGGATATGTTTCATCAAGACACGGAGTCGCTGCTCCCCTTGGTGCCCCGGCGCCGCCAGGGGGTCAGCCGCAACGCGCCCTGTCCTTGTGGCAGCGGCAAGAAATACAAGCACTGTTGCTTTGCAGAGAACGCGAAGAGCGGATAGCATCTGTCTCGCCTCTGTATTTGTAGAAAGTCTGTTCCACAGCTTCTGTGGGTAAGTCTGTGGATGAGAGGCTTGTCTCGATGAAAATGGCCAACGCCGAGAGACCTAGCAGCGGTTTGCCTAAAAAGTGGGCATTGTGGCCTATGCAGTGGAGCCCCCATATTATGTGGCTTGACGGATCTATTTTTCCTGTTTTTAGTATTTGTGGTTCCGTGGCGTTGCTGTCCTGAGCTCCTAGTTGAAACGGACCTTCTGATGTAGGGTTCTGCGAAAAACTCCACACATAAACATCATTCAACGACTATCCTGCCACGAAATGAGGGCGGAAGGTGTCATTCGTGAATGGCTGTCTGGCGGCGTCTTGGAATGCGCTAGCTGGCGAGGAAGCGTTCAAGGAAAATGGTTGAGACGTGGCCCTTTTGGAAGTCGGGATCATTGAGGATGCGTTTGTGCAGTGGAATGGTCGTCTTGATGCCTTCGATCACGAATTCGTCGAGGGCTCGGCGCATGCGGGCGATGGATTCCTGCCGGTCCCGGCCATGGGTGATAATCTTGGCGATCATCGAATCGTAGAACGGGACGACCATCATATTCGATTCCATCGCCGAGTCGACTCGTACGCCGAATCCACCCGGTGCGCTGTATTTGGTGATCATACCCGGACAAGGTATAAACCTTTCCGGGTCTTCGGCGTTGATGCGGCATTCGAGGCTGTGCCCGTTGAGCTTGATGTCTTGCTGTTTGAACGAGAGGGATTGCCCGTCTGCGAGCCTGATCTGCTCCTTGATGAGATCGATGCCGGTCACCATTTCGGTGATGGCATGCTCCACCTGGATGCGGGTGTTCACTTCCATGAAGAAGAAGTTGTGGTCCTTATCGAGCAGGAACTCGACGGTGCCGACATTCCGGTAGTGCACGGCTTTGACGGCTTCGACGGCGACGCGGCAGATTTCCCGGCGGAGTTTTTCGTCGACGGCGGGCGACGGCGTTTCTTCGAGAAGCTTCTGATGCCTGCGTTGGATCGAGCAGTCGCGCTCGCCGAGATGCACGACATGCCCACGATGGTCGGCGGCAATCTGTACTTCGATATGGCGGGGCTCAAGAAAATATCGTTCGAGGTAGACGGCATCGTTGCCGAACGTGGTCTTCGCTTCCGCTTGCGCGGCTTGAAACGCGCGGGCGAGATCCTCGGCCTTATTGACGACGCGCATGCCGCGTCCACCGCCTCCGGCTGAGGCTTTGATGATGACGGGATAGCCGACCTTGCCGGCGGCTTCGAGGGCTCCCTGTTCACTCTTCAGCTCACCAGGACTGCCTGGTGTGACGGGTAGGCCTCGGCGGGCGACGATTTCTCGAGCTTTGGCTTTGTCGCCCAGGAGGGCGATGTGTTCGGAGGTAGGGCCGATGAATTTGACGCCGATGGATTCGCAGACTTCAGCGAAATGGGCATTCTCGGAGAGGAACCCATAGCCGGGATGGATAGCATCCGCCCCGGTAATCTCGGCTGCGCTCAGGACGTTGGGAATATTTCGGTAGCTCAGAGCCGCGTCAGGAGGCCCGACGCAGACCTTCTCGTCGGCTGCGCGCACATGAAGGCTCGTCGCATCGGCCTCGGAAAAAATCGCCACGGTTTTAATGCCGAGTTCTTTACAGGCACGAATCACGCGGAGCGCGATCTCACCACGATTGGCTATCAGAACTTTCTTGAACACGTGAGTACTCCGATGTGGGTCGCGGGAAGGGGGTTAGGGGGTGGCCGTCGTATCGACGAGGAAGAGCGCCTGGCCATATTCCACCGGCTTGGTGCTTTCGGCCAGAATTTTCGTGACCCGCCCATCCACCTCCGATTCGATCTCGTTCATCAGCTTCATCGCTTCTACGATGCACAGGACCTGTCCCTTCTTCACATAATCGCCCTCTTCGACATAGGGGTCGGCATCCGGCGAGGGGGATCGATAGAACGTCCCGACGATCGGGGACGCGATGGTGATCATGCCTGTCCTGTCTTCGGTCTGTGTACCGGCCGCGGCTGGTAGCTGAGTGGCTGAGGTCGAGACGGATACTCCCTGCTCCGGAACCGTCGCCGTAATCGATCTGACCCCAGTTTCGTGCCGTACGCGGATTCTGAGGCCGTCGCGCTCCAGCTCCAGTTCGGTCAGATTGTTCTTCTTGAGCAGATCGATCAGTTCTTGGATGTCTCTTGTTTTGTTGTCCTGACAGCAGGGGTGTCCCCTGCCCGCCTTGGATCGAGGCAAAGGCCTGAGGGAGGATGATCGGTCTGCCGCCCTTCTTCGACTTGCTGGTTGCCCGTTTGCTCACCGAACACGCTCCACGTATTCTCGAGTACGGGTATCGATCTTGATTACAGTCCCCATTTCCAAATAGAGCGGGACCTTAATGGTGGCGCCGGTTTCAACGGTAGCGAGTTTGGTGCCGCCCGTGGCGGTGTCACCACGGAAACCCGGTTCGGTATCGGTGACCTTCAGTTCGATAAAGTTGGGCAGCTCGACGTCGATCGGGCGATGTTCGTACACGAGGATCTTTACGGTCATGTCTTCTTTCAAGAGGTCCGCATTTCCGCCGAGCTTGCCCTTTTCGAACGTCAGTTGCTCAAAGGTCTCTGTGTCCATGAATGTATAGGCGTCGTCGGTCGCATAGAGGAATTGCATGGTCCGTTCTTCGAGATCAGGCTCCTCGAACCGTTCTCCGGATCGGAAGGTACGATCAAGGACATTGCCTGAAAGATAGCTCTTGAGCTTGGTGCGCACAAAGGCTCCGCCCTTGCCCGGTTTTACATGTTGAAACTCAACAATATAAAACGGCTGGTTATCAACCATGAGCCGCACGCCACCGCGAAAATCGGTCGTGGAAATCACTCGATACTCCCTTCAGACTGTAAGAGGTCCGTTCGACCGGCTCTGCAGTTATCTCGTTCCTTTTGCCGCGCGTCGGGATGTCACCGGTGCGGACGTTTTCTTCTGACGTCTGGATGTAGTCAGATGGTCGTGCAGCCCACGGAGTGCGAGGAGATAGCCGGTCGGACCCAAGCCTGAAATTTGCCCGATCGCGACTCCCGCAATATAAGACCGATGGCGAAATTCTTCCCTCTGATGAATATTGGACAGATGCACTTCAATCGTTGGTAGACCGACCGCCGCAATGGCATCCCGTATTGCAATGCTGGTGTGGGTATAGGCGGCAGGGTTAATGATGATCCCGTCGTATTCCGTCCGAGCCTCTTGAATCCAGGTAACCAATTCACCCTCGCTATTTGACTGGCCAAGATCCACCGTCACGGCCAGATTCTTCCGCCAACTTCATGATGGCTGAGTTTATGGCATCGAGGGACAGGGTGCCGTATATCGACTGCTCCCTGGTCCCGAGAAGATTGAGATTTGGACCGTGTAAGACTCGTATTCGTAGCATACGTTCCGTTCACATATTGGATACACGAAGACGATTTCACGTGAAGGGTCCAGCAGCGCGGCATTGTAGCAGTCCGCCTCAGACCGGTCAAACGTGTGAAAAGCTTTACGAAAGTTTGTGATGTGGTTCGTTCGTTGTGTCACGATCGTGACGACGTGATTCGATGCTGCGAAGCCAGGATTCCAGCTGTGCCACGACTTCAGCATGAGGCGATGGAGGAGGTATCACCTCAGTGTCGGCGGCTTGGGAGTCCGGCTCCGCCACCACGAGCTGCTCCCCTGTCTGATCGTGTTTGGGACGGGCCGTGCTCCATGGGTTCCGCTTGCCACACTCAAGCGGGTCGGTAGAAGCGATCTCTGATTTGGTCATTGTTGAGGCTGACAGATCTGGTGCGGTATGCGTCTCAGGGCGGAGGCTGTGAGATTCGACAGGAGCAGGCGGTGTAGTCAGCCGTCTGGGCGGAGAGGTTATGACTGCAGCTGGAGCCGTAGGTTTTGGCCGTTCCGGTTCCTTCTTTTGTTTCAGCGGTCCGCCTAGAGCAGATTGGACTGAGCGCGCTTCTTCATCACGTGGGTTGACCGCCAGGATGACGGCACAGGATTGAAGTGCCGATTCGTTCAGTCCCTGGCTCTGGTAGATCTTGATCAAGGTCCGGTGCGCGCGCAGGTTTTCCGGGCTCAACTTGACGGATTCTTCCAGAATCGCCTTGGCCTTCGTGGTCTGTCCCATGTGGTCGTACGCACGTCCGAGTGCGACCATGGCGGTAATGAAGCCGGGATACAATTTCAGGCCGTCTTCGAGGACGCCTGCGGCTTCCTGCCACATGCCGACTTTTCCGTACTCTTCGGCCAGTGGCATGAAGACCTTGGAATGTGGATCTTTGGCCAACTGGGTAGCCAGTCGATCGATTTCCATGGGCGCTCATCGGCGGCTTGCTGATCCTGAGCCATGGGCTGCTAGCGTCTTCCCTGCAACCGGCTTGGAGGCCTGGTTGGATTGTCTGGCGCGGAGCAGTTCTTGCGCCCGGTTCAGGATCGCGTCGGCGAGTGCTCGTTTCGGCATCAGCGGCAGTTCTGTCATGCCCCCCTGCCGGTCGATCAATGTGGCTGCGTTCTGATCGCTGCCGAATCCCGCTCCTTCTAGTCGTGACATCGTTTGCGACGATGAGGTCGAGCCCTTTCGCCGTCAGCTTGTCTTTCGCATGGGCGATCAGATCGCTGGTTTCAGCAGCGAAGCCAACCATGAGTTGCGTGGTCCGTTGGGCAGATAAGGAGGCCAGGATGTCAGTGGTTCGTTCGAGATCAAGCGTCTGGCCAGTTCGCCCCTGTTTTTTTATTTTTTGCGAGGCAGGGTGCGCTGGGACGAAAATCCGCCACGGCGGCAGCCATGATCACAGTGGTGGACCATGCAAGGCGCGCGGACAGGGCCTTCAACATTTCTTCAGCCGTGGCTACCGAAACCACCTCGACGCCTCTCGGGGCCGGTAACGCCGTGGGACCGGTGACGAGGACCACCTGGGCTCCCCTCGTCTGGGCGGCTTCGGCGATGGCATAGCCCATCTTGCCGGAGGAGCGGTTTGAAATGAAGCGCACCGGATCGATCGGCTCTTGCGTCGGGCCTGCCGAAACCAGAACGCGGTGCCCTTGCCAATCGCGCTGCGGAGCCAGTGCCGCCTGAATTGCCTCTAGAATTGTGCCTTCCTCTGCCAAGCGGCCTTGGCCGATCCGTCCGGAAGCGAGCGGGCCTATTTCAGGATTCACCACGATCGTTCCCCTTGCACGCAACGTCCCTATGTGTTCTGTGACGGATGGATGGGTCCACATCCCTCCGTCCATCGCGGGGGCCACAATCAGCGGGCATTGTGCCGTGAGGAGCATGGTCGAGAGCAAATCGTCGCCCAGCCCCAGCGCTGACTTTGCAAGACAATTGGCCGTGGCCGGCGCAATGACGATGGCATCTGCCTGTTCGGACAATGACAAGTGTTTCATCTCCTGATGCGCCTCGAACACATCCGTCGAGACGGGATGGCCGGAGAGCACTTCAAACGTCAGCGGGGTGACGAACTTCGTGGCCGATTGCGTCATCACGACGTGCACCATCGCTCCTTCACGGAGCAAGGTCCGGAGCAATGCGACAGCCTTATAGGCCGCGATGCTGCCGGTCACGCCCAGCACGATCTGCTTCCCGATCAATGTCGGCCCTATGGAGCCGGAGATCTTCACCGACTTACTCCTCGCTCTCAGCTCACCACCGGCTTCGGGGTATCGTCGACATAGACGCTCAGTTCTTTCTTGATCTCCTTCGCATCGTCGCCGGTCATCAAGGCGATGCGCTCCATTTCGCCTTCCTTGCCGCGCTTCGCTTCCTTCATGGCATCCCGCGCTTCTTGGCCGACGAGGTACGTGATTTGTCCCCGGAGGACTTCATCGAGGGCGATGGTCGTTTCTTTGGTAAAGCGTGAGGGGGCATGACGCGATCCCTGCACAATGTGCTTCGCCCGCTGGGCTGCGATGATCGCCAGCCGGTGGCGTGAGTCAAATTCGCCTGGTGTGTATTGGGGCAAGAGTCTCAACATGTCGATCATGGACGCGGTACTCCTTTGGGTTAGGGAAGATCTTTGCGATCTTCGGTTTTCTGTTCATCGTCAAGAATGAAATTATTCTCGAGCCACGTCATGTTCAATCGTTTCGTCTTCAAGCGTTCCGACCAGAAGATGCTTTCGAGATCGCGAAGGGATCGGCTGAGGTCTTCGTTTCGGACGATATAGGCGTATTCCCGGTAGCTCCACACCTCTTCTTTCACTTTGTGCAGTCGCCGTTGAATCTCTTCCGGTGTATCGGAGGCCCTGGTTTGGAGCCGGGACCGGAGCACGGTCATCGAGGGAGGAAGAATAAAGATCGACACCGAATCCTCGAATCGTTTCTTGACCTGCATGGCCCCTTGTACATCGATCTCCAGTAACACATCGATCCCCTGATCGATCTTTTCGGTCAGCGATTTCCACGGTGTTCCATAGAGATGTCCATACACGTGAGCCCACTCGACGAATTCATTTCGCGCGATCATCTCTCGGAATGTCTGTTCTCCAATGAAGTAATATTCGCGCCCATGCTCTTCGCCTGGCCGCGGCTTCCTTGTGGTATAGGAAATTGAATGCCACAGTCCGGGGAGGTTCGTCGTGAGTTGCTTGCAGAGCGTGGTTTTCCCCGTCCCGGAAGGCGCGGAGATAATGAAAAGAATTCCCCGCCGATCCATCGAGGATCGAGGGTGGCCGGATGCCGGCGCCGTGGAACTGGTCGTGGTGGCTGAGTTCATTCGACGTTCTGGACCTGTTCGCGAATGCGTTCCAGTTCGGCCTTCATCAGGACCACATGACCGGCGATTTCCGCGTCGTTGGCTTTTGAGCCGATCGTGTTGACTTCCCGCCCGATTTCCTGGAGTAGGAAATCGAGTGTTTTGCCCACAGAGTCTGCACGGTTGAGCGTCTGCTCAAACTGTATCATATGCGAGTCCAATCTGACTATTTCTTCCGTAATGTCACCACGGTCCGCGTACACCGCCAACTCCTGATAGAGCCGGGGAGGATCGGGGATTTCCGACCCCATGCAGCTTCTCCACACGGATCTTCATTTTGTCAAAGATCTCCTGGGCCAGTAGAGGGGTCCGTGCGGCGACGAGAGTTTTGTGTCCCCGGATCGTCTGAATCCGTGCGCTCATATCCTCTGCCAGGGCCTTCCCTTCGCGCGTTCGCATGCCCTCAAGATCCGTCAGTGCCTGGCTCGTCAGTTGTTGAACTATCTTCGCCAGTTTCGGGTCTTCCGTCGGTTGATCTGATACCGACAGCACGTCACGGAGACCAGCCATGAGCGCAAGATCAATGGAGCCGCTCAGCTTCAGGGATTTCTTGAGGGTACGGAGGGCCTGATGGTACTGTTTCGCGAGGGGTTGGTCAAGATTGACGCTTCCGGCGCGGCCTTTGCCTGCCTGGATCGTCACCGTGATGTCGATGCGTCCACGGGTACAGCGTTGCTGGATGGCTTTCTTGAAGGAGTCTTCCAGGTGGCTCAATGGCCGGGGTAAGCGGCAGGCGATTTCGAGAAAACGATGGTTGACGGAACGCATTTCCACCGTCACGGACCCATCCTGCCAGGGGGCCTGTCGTCGACCGAAACCGGTCATGCTACGAATCATTGGGGACCTTTCTCTTTCCATGGGCAGTGCCGGTAGACCGGACAGGTGGGGCACTGGGGTTTTCTCGCAAGGCAGATGTAGCGGCCATGCAGTAACAAACGTTGCGAGACAGCCGTCCACTGGGATTTCGGCAGGAGCTGCTGCAGGTCTTGTTCGACCAGGTCTGGATTGTCGGATCTGGTCAGACCGAGTCGCTTCGCCACGCGTTTCACATGGGTATCGACGACGATACTGGGCTGGCCGAAAGCATTCCCAAGAATGACATTCGCGGTCTTTCTGCCGACGCCCGGCAAGGTGATCAACTCTTCCATCGTGTGCGGAACCTGTTCGCCGAAGCGCTCGGTCACGGCTTTGCCGCAGGCGACAAGATGTTTCGCTTTGTTCTTAAAGAAACCGGTGGAACGAATGAGCTGTTCGAGTTCAGGAAGATGAGCCGCAGCCAGCTCTGCCGGTTGCCGATAACTGCCGAAAGAGCGATGGAGTGACCTGGTTGACTCGCTGGTCGGTACATTGGGCGGAGAGGATCGTGGCCACGAGCAACTCCCAAGGGGAACGATGGTCGAGTTCCATCTTTGGGCTTGGCATCGCGCGCTGAAGCGTCTTCGCAATCTCCCGGAGACGCTTCCGATGATCCGAGGATGGCAGAGATTTCGTTGTCATGGCTGGTACCAGAATGGGCCGATTGTGCAGCGGGTTAAGGACGAGATGCAAGCGTGACTGTCGTGAGCTGCCGATTTTCTGGGAAGAGCCGTCCACTGGGACGAGCGTGGCCAGCCGTTCTTCGAGGTGCTGGATCAGCGGGGACAAGGTCTCCTGATGCAGAGCCGAAATCCCGATCGCGCCGTAGCGCCGACACAGGGCCTCCGCTTGCCCGGACGGAAGCTGATCGCACTTATTGAACACCAGGACCCGTGGAATCTGATCGAGGGTGAGGCTTTGAAGCACGTTGTCGACCGCTGCGATATGGGCGTCCAGATCTTTCGCTCCCGCATCGACCACATGCAGGAGGAGGTCGGCATCGCGCAATTCGTCCAATGTCGTTCTGAAGGCGGCGAGGAGATCTTTGGGAAGGTCGCGAATAAACCCTACCGTATCGGTGATGATGACTTCCCTGCCATGAGGGAAACGCAGTCTGCGGCTCGTGGTGTCGAGCGTTTCAAAGACGCGTGGGGCCGCGCTCACCTGACTGTTCGTTAAGACATTGAGCAATGTCGACTTGCCGGCGTTCGTGTAGCCCACGATGGACAGGACTGGGAAATCCTGTCGGACGCGGCGCGATCTCCGTTGGTCTTGATGACGGGCAAAGCCCTCGATCTCTCGCTCCAAATAGTCGATGCGCTCCCTGATGCGACGGCGATCCGTTTCGAGCTTCGTTTCACCGGGACCTCTGCTGCCGATGCCCCCGCCCAAACGCGAGAGGCTTGTGCCCTGACCGGAGAGACGGGGGAGCAGATAACGAAGTTGCGCCAACTCGACCTGCACCTTGCCTTCCCGGCTATGTGCCCGTTGCGCAAAGATGTCGAGGATCAGCTGGGTCCGATCGATGACTGTGAGGTCGGTGATTTCCGCAATGGCACGTAGCTGCGCGGGAGCCAAATCTTGATCGAAGATGAGCAAATCCGCTCCCTTTTGCATGGCTTGCATCAGTACGTCCTTGAGTTTGCCGCTTCCCAATTGGAACCGATGATGGCCGCTCTGTGTACGCTGCACTAGATGATCGATCACCGTGAGGTCTGCGGAGGAGGCCAGTTCAGCCAGCTCGGCGAGGCGCTCTTCTTGTTCGGCCTTGCTCTTGGGCGATGCGCTCACGAGGATGGCGGTCTGACCCTGGGCCATCGTATGCGACACTCCCTGACGTTGGAGGTCTGACTCCAGTTCACGAATGAAGGTCTCGAAACTCACCGGACATTGATGTACCAGTGTGGGCTTGAGCAGCGTATACAGCGGCCCCTGCGGAGCTGGGTGGATTCAGATGGGCCAGGGAGAGCAACCCTGGTTCGCCTTTCGGTGTGACAGCTCAATGTTCCGATCATGTCGAGTCGGAGTAGCCCAAGCATGGTGAGGTCTTCTTGGGTAAGGAGTTCTTCCTTCAGGCTTGAGCGTATCAGACGAAGGCCCCTCAGCGATCGCGGACTTGCACGAAAGGTGGCCAGCGTCGTTGGCGAGGGCTCGGTGCCGGCACCGACCAGGACGTCTTGCACAGCTCCTCGTCTGGTGATGACCAGTCCGATGGGACGGCGAATCTCGTGCGTAAACTGTGCGAGCGTTTTAGCTGCTTCCGCTGAGAGGACTTCATCCACAGGCATACGCCGGCGATACAGCCGCTCAAGCATGGCGAGCTGGCCGGCACGGAGACCAAGGACCTGTCCGTGAATTTCTGGAATGGGCGTCGTTTCCTTATCGTCGTCGATTAGATCATATGCGCGAAAGGTGAAGCCATCGAGGCTTGGGCATCGATGTCCAGAGGTGCGCGGAGTCCTGCGCAAAGAGCCTGCCTCCCCGCGGCCGCGATCATCGCGGCATTGTCTGTACAGTAGGCGAGCGGAGGAAGGCTCAGGTGCAGGCTCTCAGAATTCGCTCGTTGCTGGAGCAGCGCGCGTAATCGAGAATTGGCGGACACCCCTCCGACTACGGCCAACGCACGAACGCCGGTTGACCGAACTGCGGCAAAGGCTTTCTCGACCAAGACTGTGACGATGGCCTCCTGATAGCCGGCCGCGAAGTCAGCAACTCGCGCTGTGCGAGATTGTTCAGGCATTGCTTGAAGTGTATAGAGCAAAGCCGTCTTTAAACCACTAAAACTAAAATCAAGACTCCCCTTCTTGAGATAGGAACGGGGAAATGCAATGGCTTCTGGGTTTCCCTGCTGAGCCAAACGATCAATGGCTGGCCCCCCTGGGTATTCCAGTCCAAGCAACTGAGCGCCTTTGTCAAAGGCCTCCCCTGCCGCATCGTCTCTGGTAGAGCCAAGGAGCCGGCAGTGACCACTTGATTCTTTATAATAAAGATGCGTATGTCCACCCGAGACAACCAGGACCACACAGGGCAACGGAAACGCTGGATCCTCCAGCCAGGCGGAGGCGATGTGGCCTTCAAGATGGCTCACACCGACCACCGGAATATTCAAGGCATAGGCCAGTGCCTTTGCATAGTTGACCCCGACAAGAAGAGCGCCTGCCAGGCCTGGTCCTTGGGTGACGGCGATTCCAGTGAGATCCGCCCAAACAAGACGGGCTTGTTGCAGCGCCTCAGATGGAGACATCTTCAATCGATTCAATGTGGGCACGGGAGGCGAGTTCGGGAACGACGCCACCGAATCGCCGATGAACATCATGCTGCGACGTAATAATATTCGAGAGGACAGCGCCGTCTGCGGCAAGCACCGATGCGGCTGTTTCATCGCATGACGTCTCGATACCGAGGGTGGGTCCCGGTATCCAAGCTGCGGTGGGCTGGTACAACGGTCGTCATCTTGAAAGCTTTGCCGATCACGCGACCTGGACCGGCGACAAATGCGTTACTCTGAGCGAGGTTAAATAACACGGCCCTTGTGGCCGCTGGTGCCACAAGGGCCGTGTCGTACTCTATGCGATGGCGTCGCGCAGGTACAGGGCTGGGACATTAGACTCCAGCCATCGCCTCCTGCTCGATGAATGCCGGAGCACCGTCGCGAAGCACCACGCGGATCTTTCGGCATTCCTTGAATCGTCCTCTAATCATCTCTTCGGAGAGTGGATCGCCGATCGCGCGCTGAATCGTCCGGCGCATCGGTCTGGCTCCGTAGAGTGGTTCGTAGCCTTCTTTAATCAACCACTGCTTGACGTCGTCTTCGACCTCGAGCTCCACCCCCTTATCGAGGAGACGAAGGTTGAGTTCACCCAAGAGGATGTCGAGAATGTTGTAGAGATGCGTCTTGTCCAATTGATGAAAGACCACGATCTCGTCGATCCGGTTCAGAAACTCCGGGCTGAACGAGCGTCGCAATTCTCCCAACACTTCTTCCTTCTTATGGCGCTCCTGATCGCCTTCCGTGCTCTGGAATCCGAGCGAGACCCCCTTCTGGATCATCTTGGTCCCGATATTGGAGGTCATGATGATGACGCAATTCTTGAAGTCGACTTTGCGTCCGAGGCTGTCGGTCAGCACCCCGTCGTCCAATACTTGCAGCAGGATATTGAATACATCAGGATGGGCCTTTTCGATTTCGTCGAACAGGACCACTGAATAGGGCCGACGCCTGACCCGTTCGGTCAATTGGCCGCCTTCTTCGTATCCCACGTATCCCGGCGGGGCCCCGAAGAGTCGTGAACTGGTGAATTTTTCCTGATATTCTGACATGTCGATTCGAATAAGTGAGTCTTCGCTATTGAAGAGGAACTCCGCTAACGTCCTTGCCAGCTCGGTTTTGCCTACCCCGGTGGGTCCCAGGAAAATAAAGGACCCGATAGGTTTCTTCGCTTCTTTGAGGCCGGCGCGTGACCGCCGAATGGCTCGGGCCACGGCGGAGATCGCTTCGTTCTGTCCGACCACGCGTTTATGGAGGAATTCCTCCATGCGCAAGCAGTTTGTTCGATTCTTCTTCTTCGAGCTTGAAGAGCGGAATGCCCGTCATCTTGGAAACGACATAGGCCACCTCTTCTTTTCCGATCGTCGGTTTGTTCTTTTCCTGATTTTTCTTCCACTCGCGTTTCGATTCATCAAGGAGTTTGCGCAGCCGTTCTTCTTCCTCGCGATGGCGAACGGCTTCCTCGAAGTTCTGCATCGAGATGGCCAGTTCCTTATCACGAGAGACTTTTTTCAGCTCTTGCTCCATCGCCTTCAGGTCCGGCGGCAGCGCATAGGTCTGCAATTTGGCTCGTGATCCCGTCTCGTCGATCAAATCGATGGCCTTGTCCGGCAGGAAGCGGTCGCTAATGTATCGATCGGACAGCTTGACCGCTTCGAGGATGGCCTCTTCTGAAATCTCGACACCATGATGTTCTTCATAGCGATCGCGAAGCCCTTGGATGATCAGCACCGTTTCATCAATGCTCGGCGGCTGGACGTGAATCGGTTGGAACCGTCGCTTAAGGGCTCCGTCTTTCTCAATATGCTTTCGGTATTCATCGAGCGTCGTGGCGCCAATACATTGAATTTCTCCGCGCGACAGTGCGGGTTTGAGCATGTTGGAGGCATCGATCGATCCTTCCGCCGCCCCTGCTCCCACCAAGGTATGGAGTTCATCGATGAAGATGATGATGTTCCCGGCCTGGACAATTTCCTTCATCACGACTTTCAGCCGTTCCTCGAATTGGCCGCGATATTTCGTCCCTGCAACCAGTGAACCGAGGTCGAGTGCAATGACGCGTCGTGAGAGAAGATTATCCGGCACTTCGGATTGAACGATTCGTTGGGCAAGACCTTCGACGATGGCTGTTTTGCCGACGCCAGCTTCCCCGATGAGCACGGGATTGTTTTTCGAACGGCGGCTCAGGATCTGAAGCACCCGCTCAATTTCGTCGGCCCGGCCGATGACGGGATCCAGTTGCCCTGCCTGGGCAAGCTGGGTCAGATCGCGGCCGAACTCATCAAGCGCCGGGGTGTTGCTCTTCCGGTCGCGTTCACGCGGGGCGGACTTTCGCAAGAATGTCACGGTCAACTGTCGGGCGGTCAGGAGATTGGCACCCAGGCTGCGGAGGATCTTTCCGCCAATCCCCTCCTCTTCTCGGAGGAGCCCCAATAAGAGGTGCTCGCTACCGATATGATTATGTCCTAGGAGACGGGCTTCTTCGACCCCATATTCGATCACCTTCTTGACCCGAGGGCTGAAAGGGATCTCACCAAAGGTCATGGTGGTCCCCCCGCCGGGAAGATTCCGTTCGATTTCCAAACGGACTTGTTCGGTCGAGAGCCCCATCTTTTTCAAGATCATCAGGGCAATCCCGTCTGATTCACGGAGAATAGCCAAGACGAGATGCTCGGTTCCGAGGTAGTCGTTTTGATGACGCTCAGCCTCTTCCCGAGCGAGGATGATGATCTTCCGACCCTTATCCGTGAATCTTTCGAACATCCTGCCTCCTTTTAGGTGGAGCCTATAACCAGTTGCACATGCGCAAAGTTCTCGAAAAATCTGGCCTAATTCTAACTAGAAGGATTTTAAGTGTCAAGACTAGGAGACAATCGCACAAGCCGAAAACCGGAGTGAACAATTTACATTGGTGAAGACCTGACGCGTTCTGATTCGTTGACTTCAAAATAACCCTCCCGATACAATCGCCCACATTTTCTCTGACTTCTCGATGGAATCACGACAGGGTTTCACCATATGAAAAGCAAAAGTATCGGGATTCTGACAAAACCAAAGTTTCCTGAGGATACGAGCACGCTGCACGATGTGGTCAGATGGCTTCGGGCTCGAAGCATCGATGTGCTTTTGGACCAGACGTCGGCGGCGCTTCTCGGTGAACAGGGGGGATATCAGAAAACTCAGCTGGCGAGCAAAGCGGACGTACTGCTGGTCTTAGGCGGCGACGGAACCATGCTCAATGCCGCTCGACTTGCCGGGGAACGAGGCATCCCCATCCTCGGCGTTAACATGGGTGGACTGGGGTTTTTGACCGAGGTCCGCCTGGAGAACCTCTATCCTTCGCTTGAGCGGGTATTTGCGAATGATTTTGTCCTCGATGAGCGACTCATGCTACGGACGCACATTCATCGGCATGGAGAAACGGTCGCGCAAGGGGTGGTGTTGAACGATGTCGTGATCAGCAAGGGTACGCTCGCCCGCATGATCGAACTGAAGATCGCGATTCAAGGACGGTTCGTCACCAACTTGCGTGGCGATGGGTTGATTGTCAGCAGCCCGACGGGATCCACCGCCTACTCCCTTTCTGCCGGAGGTCCCATTATCGATCCGGCAGTCCAGTCATTGATCCTAACACCGATTTGTCCTCATACGTTGACGCATCGGCCATTGATCGTGCCGGGCAACGCAGAGATCGATGTGACCCTCACCAGTAAAGACGACGGTGCCATGGCGACGCTCGACGGACAGGTGGGAGTGGCGATCTCGCAGGGAGATACGGTCGTGATCCAGACCTCGGAGCACCGGACAAGATTGATCCGATTTCCGGAGAGCAATTACTATGATGTGCTCAGAGAAAAACTCAAATGGGGGGACGGGTAGAAATTGACGGCAGGTCCGTTACGTTTTTCCGCGTTCGATCAATTCAAGCATTTCCTGGTTGTTCGTGAATTTGAACTCGCCGATACAGTCCTCACCCCAGTGACTTTTTTCATTCGATTCAAGTATGCGGAGTCCTTCGATCTCGACCGGGCGGCTCTTATGCGCTACGAGAATTGAGGCGAGCTTCTCGAGGACGGATTTTACATCAGAGTGGCCACCGGATGTTTTCGTCGAGATGTATCGGCTGACAACTTCAGCACACCAATCCCCGTCCCGCTTGGCGATGCCGACTAAACCCTCGCTCGCTTTTCGTGCCCATCCAGCGAGAAACACACCATCAAGGGTTTTGCCTGTGGTTTCATCATAGGCTTGGAAGAGCGCATCATCCGGATCGTTGCCCGTCTTGTTGGGATTCGTGACGAACAGACCGCTCTTATACGGCAGCCCGACAGTCTCGTCGACTTTATCGCCGACGGCAAAGATCACGGCGTCACAGGGAAACTCATAATATTGTTCCAGCCCAACTGCGACCGTATCTTCGCCTTTTGGGTCGAGCTTGTTGTCTTCCATCTCCAGGCCGCGCACGCGGTTGTTTCCATCGACAAGAATGCGCTTGGGAGACGCGAGGAACTTGAAGCCCATCTTCGTCTCGCTGACCTTCGGCTCGCATTTCGTAAACTCGTCCATCAGGCCCTTGAGTACCTCGTCTGCATTCTGGCCGACCGCGGCAAGACGATCCTTAATCCGAGCCACCTCATTGGCGATCCCGTCCACATCCATGTTGGCGCACACGGCGCGAATTTCTTTCGGATTGTACTTTCTCTCGGCAGGCCCACGCCGCACGATCGCGGTGACCCGCTCGACTTTCTTGTAGCGAATCAGCCAATGGGCAGATATCGACCATCACATCGCCGGCGCCGATTATGGCCACGTGCTTGCCCATGTCGAACGGTCGATCGCCGAAACCGGGCAGTCGATTGAAATGGTACACCACGTCTTTCGCGTGAAAGACTCCTTTGGCCGAACCCCCTTCCACGCCGATGCCCTTAGTCCCTTGCGCTCCGATAGAAAAGACGACCGCACTGGCGCCAAGGTTTCGGACCTCTTCGACGGTAAGATCTTTGCCGTTGCCGATTGAGACATTGCCGAAATAGTGGACGTTCGGTCGCTCGAGCAACTCCCAGTACTGCTTCTTGAGACCACCGCGGAGCTTGAGTTTCGCGGGAAAGATCCCGTATTCAGCCAGCCCGCCGAACTTGATGTCGCGATTCAGGATAATGATTTCATGGCCTGCCTTTGAGAGTGAGGCTCGCCACGGCCATCCCCGCTGGTCCGGCCCCGGCCACAATGATCACATGCTTGCCCTGTGTGCTCATGACAATATTTCCTGAGGGACAGCGGATAGAAAGTGTCTAGAACCTCAACAGTTCCGCGGACTTTAACATAGGGGGTTTTGTGGTGTCAAAGCTGAAAGGACGACTCAGATCGAGAACTTGCGCAACCAGTCGTGACTACTCGTGGTAAAGAGTGCCTGGTTCGATTTCACCCCTTCTATCCCCCTGCACTCCCCACCGGCCCGCCTGGTTCGGTCATGCGCCAGGGGTCGAGCAGTTCGGTGAGCCGCTTTTCTGGGAGGACTTTTTGCTCCTTGGCCATCTGGCGCACGGTCTTGCCTGACTTGTAGGCATCCTTGGCGAGTTTCGCGGCAGCCTCGTACCCGATCTCAGGAGCCAGGGCGGTGCACATGGCCAGACTTTCCTCGATCAAGCTCCGGCAACGCTCCTCGTTGGCCTTGATGCCGTCGATACACTTAATCGCGAAATTGGTTGAAGCGGTCGAGAGGAGTTCAATGGATTGTAATAGGTTATAGGCCATGACCGGCAGCATGACGATCAGTTCGAAGTTGGCCGCTTGCCCTCCCACTGTGACCGTCACATCGTTGCCGATCACCTGAGCGCAGACCATCGTCACCGATTCGGCGATCACCGGGTTGACCTTACCCGGCATGATGGACGAGCCTGGTTGTGTCTCCGGGAGATTGATCTCCCCGAGCCCACAGCGTGGGCCGGAGCCGAGCCAGCGAATGTCGTTGGCGATCTTCATGAGGCTCACGGCAATGGTCTTCAACTCCCCGCTCGCTTCGACCAGCGAATCCTGAGTGGACTGCGCTTCAAAGTGGTTCTTCGCCTCTTTAAAAGTGCAGCCGGTTTCTTTCGAAATGATGGCCATCACCTTGGCGGAGAACTTCGGGTGGCAATTGAGCCCTGTGCCGACTGCTGTGCCGCCGAGCGCGACTTCGCTGAGCGCTTCTTGTGCGCGCCTGACTCGTTGAATGCCTAATTCGATCTGTCTCGCGTAGCCGCCGAATTCCTGACCTAACCGCACCGGCGTCGCATCCTGCAAATGGGTGCGACCGATCTTGACGATCTTGTCGAACTCTTTGGCTTTTCGAGCCAACGCTTTCTGCAAGCAGGTGAGTGCCGGAATGAGCTGCTGTTGCATCATCTCCCCGGCGGCAATATGAATCGCCGTGGGAATCACGTCGTTGCTGGATTGGCCCAGATTGACGTGGTCGTTTGGATGCACCAGCTTGCTGCCTCGTGCTCCGCCTAACAGCTCGGTGGCACGATTGGAGATCACCTCGTTGGTGTTCATGTTCGTCGAGGTGCCTGAGCCGGTTTGAAAAATGTCCACGGGGAACTCGGCGTCAAGCTTACCCTCGATCACTTCGGTCGCTGCCTGGTTGATCGCATCCGCCGGTTTCTTGTCGAGGAGACCCAGCGACTGATTGACCGTCGCGGCAGCACGTTTGATCAGCCCCATCGCCCGGATCATGGCGCGGGGGAATCGCAACGAGCTGATCGGAAAGTTCTCGATGGCGCGGGCGGTTTGCACACCATAATAGGCTGTAGGCCGGTACGGCCAGCTCGCCCATCGTATCGCGTTCAACTCTGGTCGCAGGTGATGACTGAGTCGCTGTCTTCTTCATGGATACTACTCCGGTGTAAGGGTTCTAGGTGGTGCGGGCGCCATAATAAACGTTGGCACCTGCTTGCACAAGGGTGTTGGTCGATCTAAAACGCGTATATGTCCAGGCATACTTGATAGTGGGAGTGGGTAGTAGAGGGAAAAAAGAAGAGGCCCGCCGGAGCGGGCCTCTTTTCAGACTGGATGCGGTGGTTTGCGATTAGCCGACCTTGACTTCGATCGCTTTCGGCTTTGCCTTCTCGGACTTGGGAAGCTGGAGATTCAAGACACCATCCTTGAATTCCGCTTTCACCTTCTCCTCATCGACGAGATCGGGCAATGTAAAGCTCCGAACAAAGCTCCCATAGGAGCGCTCGACCCGATGGTACTTCTTGCCGGTCTCTTCCTTTTCCTGTTTGCGCTCACCCTGGATCGTGAGGACGCCGTCTTCTACCGTCACCTTCACATCCTCTTTTTTCACATCAGGAATCTCCGCCTTGATCTGGTACTCCCCGTCCGTTTCGCTGACGTCCACGGATGGCACCCAGTCGGCGACGACCATGGTCTCCTTGCCGTTCGTCCGAGGCGACGCGGGACGGCTAATCATCCGATTCAACCGATCCGACATGTCTTCGAGTTCACGAAACGGATCCCACCGTACGAGTGTCATGATAGACCTCCTTCTTGTTCTTATTCACAGTTTCAGAATGTGGATTCGCGGCGCGCGCCAACTTCTCTGTATGAATACACAGATAACTCTGGCTACCGCGGAGTCAAGGGGGATTAAGATTGTTGGAGGTTCGAGGTTGGAGGGTAGAGGCAGCGGGGGAAGGTTGAGGTTAAGGCTAAGGTTCGGATTGAGAGTACGGTGTGGTCTGGAGTGCTCTGTTCTGAGCCCCTTCCTAAACCTCGGACTTCCGCCTTCACCCTTCTCCCCCTCAACCTTCTTGTTCCTGCCTCCAACCTCTAACCTCACGCCTCAAGCTCTTCAACCTCATCCTGTTAGCGTTGCTCGATGGGCACATACGACCGGCCATGCTCACCGGAATAAATCTGGTCTGGACGGAACAGTTTGTTCTCGCGAAGCTGTTCAAGCCAGTGGGCCAGCCACCCCGACACCCGCGCCATGGCGAATAACGGTGTGAAAAGATCGGTCTCGATGCCCATCTTGTCGTAGACGATCCCGGAGTAAAAGTCGACGTTGGGATAAATCCCCTTTCCCTTTAGCAGCTCTTCTGCAACCCGTTCGACCTCTAGGGCGACTTCATATAACGGTGAACTGCCACTTTCCTTGAAGAGTCTCTCGCAGAGACCTTGTAAGATCGTCGCACGGGGATCTTTGACCTTGTACACCCGGTGACCGAAGCCCATCAGCCTCTGTTTTGCGCGGACCTGTTCTTCAAGGTACGATCGAGCTTTCCCTGGTTCACCGATCTCCTTTAGCATCTGCACAACTTCTTCGTTAGCCCCGCCATGCAGCGGGCCCTTCAGTGCTCCGATGGAGGAGGCGACGACTGTATAGGGATCGGCCAGCGTCGAGGCGGTGACCATGCCGGTGAAGGTTGAGGCATTCATCGTGTGCTCGGCATGGAGGATCAGGCAGTCGTCGAAAATGCTGCTCCACAAGGGAAGGGGCTCCGTCTCAGTCAGCATGTAGAGAAAGTTTTCTGAAAATCCAAGATCGTCGCGCGGTGGGATGTACTCATTCCCATGCCGCAGACGCGCCCAAGCCGCGACGATCGTGGGCAGTTTGGCAACGAGACGGACGGCAGACCAATAGTTATTTTCGATGTCCTGTACATTCCGGCCTGGATAAAACATACCCAAAGCGGCGACCGCAGCCTGTAAGGCGTCCATGGGATGTCCCTGCTCCGGAAGGCATTTCAACAAGTCGACGATCTTGAACTTGATGCGGCGGTGATGGACGATGTCCTCGTGCCATCGCGCAAGCTGCGGTTGAGTGGGAAGATGCCCAAATAGCAACAGATAGGCGGTTTCGAGATAGGACGATCGCAGGCAGAGCTCTTCGACGCGGATGCCGCGATATTCCAGCACGCCGCGTTGCCCGTCCACATCGCTAATCGCGGATTTGGCTGCGGGGACACCGGCGAGCCCCGGCATAAAATCATGCGGCATGATCGTGCTCCTTCACCTAAATGGCAGGATACATGAGAGTCGAGACAGTCTATCATGTTCGGAGAGGCAGGATCTTGAAATGGGTCTTATCGGTTGGCATACTTCAACACAAGTGACTGCCGCTGACCGACGGAGCGTCCGTACAACTCGTCCATGTTCAGGTGAGAAGTTGGATAGACAAAGGAGGTAAGTGATGACTTTGCGTCTCTCCCTCCTGCTGTTGCAGCTCTGCCTCATCGCGTCGGGAGCAGCCTCCTCAGCCCAGGCCGACGGCGAGGTTCTTGCTTTTGCCGTTGTGAGCGAGGCGCCAAGAAAGACAAGGCGCGGATATCGGCGAAGGTCTCTGTGGATAATGCAGTGTCAGATATGAAGCTACTCGCGTCGGAGACGATCCTGAATAATCTAATATGGAAAAAACTCGAAATCTGTCATGCCATGAAGCTGGAGGGATACAAAATCGCTGAGGGATTTCAGGTTGTCACGGTACACGTAATCGACGCCGGCATGCTGCCGATGTCCTTACAGTCTTTTGCAGGCGATTGCTTGATTAAGAAAGCGATCGAGATCGCGCCAATGGTGGATTGACGGAGATAGACAGGTTAAGGCCGAGTGGCAGAATGTGTGCGGTTCGAGGTTGGAGGTTGAGGCCGGAGGCTCGAGGTGAGGCGCGAGGCCACAGGGCGAGTCGAGGTTTGAGGCCTGAGGCAGATCGTTTGAGGTTGGAGGTATGAGGGTTCGAGGCCAAGACGGCTTGAGGCCGGACTAGAAATCAGGAGCTGCTAAGCGACTCGTTCGCTCTGAGTCTTCGAGCGATCCGACCTTCACGCCTCTAACCTCTAACTTCCAACCTCTCAGCCTCAGCCTCAACCTTATCCTCAGCCTATTTCAACCCCGGCATTCCGGACAGGAGGTGGGTTCTTCTGCTGCCTCACACTCTCCGGCGGTCAGAGGGAAGAGTTGTTCGCACAGCAGGCAGGGGCGAATTTCGAAGTAGGCGGTTCCCTTGTCGTCGATGTCGGTGGGTAAGAGCAATTCGAGTGGATCATATCCGATCGCGTTGCCGTCGGAGAATTTGACGATGGCCAGACGGTCGTTAAAGACCTCGAAGGCTCCTTCCTGCCCTCTTCTGGCCAAGATATGCCCGAGGACGAACACCGGCTGTCCCTTGCGCTTCGTGCGGAGGTCTCGTAAGGTGTGATGCGTGTCCGTAGCGCATGAAAATTGGCCAGTGGAGCTGGTTCCGAAGATTGGCGTTGGCATAATGAACATTCTCGTGAATAAGATAGAGACTCATGTATCACAAGGGTAAAAATTGCGTCAAGGCGGGCGAGACGCTGATCCAAGGAGTTTGAACATGTCTGAGATGACGATTTATCAGAAACCGACCTGTAGCACATGCCGTCAGGCAGTGCAGTTGTTAAAAGAGAGCGGCATACCCTTCACGGCCATTAACTACTACGAGAAGCCTTTCACAAAGACGCAACTCAAAAACCTTTTGAAGAAAGCGGGGCTTTCGCCGAAGGATATAGTGAGAACTAAAGAGGACATCTACAAGGAACTCGGTTTGGCGAAAAAGAATCTTTCAGACGATGAATGGCTTGATGTGCTGGTGGCCCATCCGGATCTCATTCAGCGTCCGATTGTCGAAAAGGGTGAGAAGGCGATCTTGGCCAGACCAGCGGAGTCTGTGAAAGAACTGCTGTAGCAACGGGGCCTACGGTCCGTATTCTTCGCTTGCGACAATTCGTCCTGTTCCTGATGGAGACCGTCGTGCCGGGACAGAAGCCTCCAATCCCCGCTTTACAACGTTCCCCCCTATCCCCTTCGCTTCATAGAGGCCGCGATACGCTGACTTGATCACGAGAGTCAGCGTCGCGCTGTCGTTCAATTTTTCCGCCACGCCGATACTCAAGGTGATCGGGAGTGCCCGGTCGCGTGATCCGGACTCCTTGGTTCCTCGCTGTTTTTCCCAGACCCGATCTCGTCCTCGGAGGAACAGACCGATGGCTTCGACCGATTTCCGGACGGTGTCCAGCGTACTCAAGGTTTCAGTGGCGGATTTTCCAGGAAACAGTACGGTGAACTCTTCTCCGGTTGTACGGAAGATCTGCCCACCAGAACAAACGGCCTGAATTCTGGGTGCGGCTCAGTTTCAGAATCTGATCACTAACAGATTTTCCGTGGATATTGGCATATTGAGTAAGCTGATCAATGCCGATGACTGCGACGGAGAATCGTTTACCGAGTTGCCCAATCGCTTCGTCATAGGCCAGACGACCAGGAATGCCGGTGAGTTCGTCGCGGTAGGTCTGCTGATAGAAGGATTGAAGCAATGTGACGAAGAGAATCAGTCCGGCCGCCATGAAAAAGTTTGTCGGTTGCCAGCCGTAGCGGGTCGTATGGTAGGCCACGAAGACGGCACACAGAGCCCAGATGGCTCCTCCCTCCAGCGGGTCACGATGCAGAGCGAATCGTATGACGTGCAGCAGCAATGCTATAGCAAATGCAATCAGCGCCGGCTGTGGAATCGGCGTCCATTTCATGTACAGCGCGGGAATAAACTCCTGTGTGAAAGAGGAGGCCAGGACATGCTGATCCGGAAGGCAGAGCCAAAGCAGCAGGAAGGGTTGAGTCAACACGAGCAGCACACGCGTCACGCCGCGAAACGTCGAGAGGGAATCTTCTTTGAGAATGGAAAATGCCAACAGATTAAGAGGGACGAGAAAGGCGGTTATGGCGACCATCGTCTGGCTTACAGACTCCTGATCGGCATCGCTGGAGGGAAGTAAGACCAGGGCTCGATCGGCGAGTGCCAGGATGAGCAGGGAGAGGATCATGCGACTGCTGGCAAAGTACCAGCCAAAGATGAGTCCAAATGCGAGGACGATATACGGTAAGGCTGCAATCGGCTGTTGCAGCCACATTGGGTGCCCTTGGGGACGAAGAAATCCAATCGCTGCGAGAAAAATTAGCCCTCCAGGGAAGAGGACAGTGAGGAAAGATTTCCAGAAGAGACTCAGCATTGCTCATACCTGTGTATAGAGTGGACTGGGAGCCTCTAGCCTTGTGCCAGATCCATACCAGCCAGCCCAATCCAGGAAGCGAACTGTGGGAGGCGAAGAAGCCGCTCTTCCTCTAAAACCATGGCTTTTTCAGGGAAAATCTGGCTCCGACGACTACAGTGTTAGGGAGCCTAGAGTGTGAGGGGTGAAGTCGGTTCGTTTTCGAACAGTGGAATGAGGATTCTTTTGACGAGGGGCGAGGGATGGCTCGTCAGCTTGAAGCATTCGAGGGACGTTCCTGGGTCATTCGGAGGGCACCGGAAGTTCGGTCTACACCGATGGTGACGGCTCCATCTAATACTTGTAAGAGCAGATCACCTGCCAATTGTCGCCGCCAGCCATGGAGGATGGGCACATTGAGAGCTGTCCGATTCTGTTTGGCTTCCACGAGTGTTTGTAGGTCGGCGCTGGTGGCAAGCATGGTGGGGGCAATCCCCTCCTCTGCTGCGCGGGCCTTCAGCACAGCTTGCAGGAGTTCCACGATGCCGGTCGACTCAGGATCCGGTTTCCGCTCGCTGGGGACTTCTGGCCATGCCGACGGAGGAAGCGCCAGTGCCGAGGTGATCGCGGCCAGCAGTTGTCCGCCGTGGCGATCGACCTCGGAGGAATGGACGCCGCGAAGGCCACGGAGATCGTTGACCGATTTGGGTGGATGGCGCGCGAGTTGGAGGAGCACCTCGTCTCGCATGACGCGTCCGCGTGGCACGTTCCGGCGGCGTGCTTCGGCTTCTCGCCAGGCAGCCAATTCACGAAGCACCGCAGCCCCTTTGGGCTTGAGCGTGTCCCATCCCCGAATTCGTTGGTAGCGTTCCTGCGGCTCTCGATTTTTCTCTCCCACCGCCGTTTCAAGGCGTGCAAATTCCTCGCTGACCCATTCCGAACGGCCGAGCGTGCTCAGGCGATCCTGTAAATGCGTATGGATCGACAGGAGGAATTGGACATCTTCCAATGCGTACGCAATTTGGTCTTCCGAGAGCGGTCGCGCACTCCAGTTGGTAAAGGTATGGGCTTTCGCCAGCTTCGTGCCGTGGAGTCGCTGGACCAAGTTCGCATAGGCAACTTGGGCGCCATACCCGACCATGGCAGCGGCGATCTGGGTATCGAAAAACGGTTTCGGGATCTGCCCTGCATGTATGGCAAACAGATCGAGGTCTTGCCGCCCGGCGTGGACGATTTTCTCAATCTTGGCATCACAGATGAGTTCCCAGAAGACGTCGAGCGATCCGCCGGCCTGCACAGCAGGAAAGTCGATGACGGCGGCGGTGGTGGCGGTGGCGACTTGGATTAGTTCGAGCCGTGGGATAAAAGTATCTTCCCCGACGAATTCGGTATCCAGAGCCAGTCGCGGACTCTGCCGCAACGTGTGGCAGAGAGCTTCAAGCGCACGCTGATCCGTGACATAGGGCGGAGGTGAATTGGGTGTCATGTGTGTCTCATTCTGTCGGACGGTAGGTGGCGTCTGGTGATCGTGGAGGTTCGACATTGCTGAGGCTCAAGTATTCCTTCAGGAACTGGTAGGCCTCCAGCATGCGGCGTAATTCCGGTTCGGCGCTGCGATCGCCGTTATTAGAATCCGGATGGAGTTGCTTGGCCTTGTGACGGAATGCGGTGGTGACATCGGCAAGCGAGCTACCGAATTCCACACCCATCGCGGCATAGGCATCCATTGCGTTGTTGATACCGCTCGATCCTTGTGACAGGTCGCCGCCTCCCCCGCCGGCAGCTTTCAACATATCGGCCAGGCTGATCTTCTTGCGCCGGCGACGGGGGCGCTCTCGGATCTCGCTATCGAAATCGTCCCATCGGTCCTCGACAAACTCCAGACGGGATTCCAAGCGCATGGCGCCAGAGAGATCACGAATCTCCCCAATCTCCTCTTCAATCTGGGCCAGCGACTTGATGACTTCCTCTAACCCCTCTTCAACACGAAAGAAGCTGTCGACCCGCTCTTGCATCATCGTATCGACGGCGAGATCCAGACTTTCTTCGGCTTTCGGGCGCAACGAATCAATGCGCCGCCTCATCCCGTTCTGAAACTTAATGAATTTACTTTGCGAAAACGCCATGTCAACCAGGCTCTCTCCCAGCAGGCTGCGGAAAAACCAGGAAAATATTTACGCAGGATGCTCAAAAAGGCTGTTCAGCAAGGCCGCAGCGAGCGAAGGGGCGAGGCGTACGCTTCGGTACGTTGAGCCTCTGAGCGATGCGAGAACGTCGCTGGCGGACTTTTTCAGCATCCTGCTAGGGCGCGCATTGTAGCACAGCTCGGTCGCATGCCAGAAGAGCGTGGAAACCGTTGAATCATGTGGGTGGAATGGTCAGCGTGACGCGAAGTCGTCGCTGAGTTTGGTGCGGCGTCGGGCCACGCCTGTTTCACGTGCGGCTGCCGCCACGGCTTTTGCCACGCGCGGTACGACTTCCTTGTCGAACACGCTCGGAATAATGTAGTCCTCGCTGAGAGCCGCAGGGGGAATGGTCTCGGCCAGGGCCTTGGCCGCAGCCAGTTTCATCGCTTCGTTGATGTCGCGCGCCTGTACATCCAGCGCACCCCGAAAGATGCCGGGAAACGCGAGTGCGTTGTTGATTTGATTCGGATAGTCCGAGCGACCGGTGGCAAAGATCCGACAGTGGGAGGCGGCCAATTCACGAGGGACTTCAGGGTCAGGATTGGCCATGGCAAAGACGATGCGATCAGCCGCCATCAGATCCAGATCTTCCGCCGTGAGGATATTGCCGACGGATAATCCGATGAAGACATCGGCCCCCTTGAGCGCGTCTTGGAGTGTGCCTTGAGGATGGTCCAGGGTCATACAGGAGGTGAGATCCGTTCGGCAGGCCCGCAGCTGCTGGCCGTCCCCTCGTAAGACGATACCGTGCGGCTCGCATCCGATCAGGTGAGAGAGGCCGGCGGCAAGCAGCATCCTGCAGCAGGCGGTTCCAGCGGCGCCGAGACCATTGACGACCACGTGGATGTCCTCCATCCGTTTCCCGGTGACGGTGAGCGCATTCGTCAAGGCAGCAAGGATGACCACGGCCGTGCCATGCTGATCGTCATGCATGACCGGAATATCCAGGGCGGTTTTTAGGCGGCGTTCGATGTCGAAACAGCGAGGCGAACTGATGTCTTCCAAATTGACGGCGCCGAATCCCGGAGCAATGGCCTGAACCGTGCGAACAATTTCGTCAGGATCTTGCGTGTTGAGGCAGATCGGCCATGCATCGATTCCCGCTAATTCTTTGAACAGCATGGCTTTGCCTTCCATCACGGGTAATGCGGCTTCCGGACCAAGATTGCCGAGGCCCAGCACCGCAGATCCGTCGGTGACTACGGCGACCGTGTTGCCCTTGCCGGTAAAGGCATAGGCTTTGGTTTTGTCCTTCGCGATCGCTTGCGAAACCCGGCCGACTCCCGGCGTATAGACCATCGACAGCACGTTTCTTGTTGTAATGGGGAACTTGCTTTGAACGTGAATCTTTCCACCGAGATGCAGAAGGAAAATCCGGTCGGAAGCCGAGAGTACTTTCACGTCCGGCAGCGCCCTGATCCGGGCGAGCACCTTTTCTCCATGCGCTTCGCTTTGGACGTCGAAGGTCACGTCCGGCACCATACAGTCGGCCGTTGCAGAGACGATATCCACCGCGCCCAGGTTGGCGCCTTCCTCGGCCAGGACGGCTGCCACCTTTGCGAACATGCCCGGTGTGTTGGCAAGCTGGAGTCGAACGGTCAGACGGTAGTTGGAATAGGGCCCAATCTCAGTCATGGCTGGTCCTTTAGTTCATTAAAGATTACCACAATGCTGGTCATGGAACAGAATCCATTGTGTGTGTCGATTCTACGCGAACAGGGGAGGACAAAACGAACGATTGACAGCAGGACACTATTTTCACTAGCGTATCCCTCGTTACACGTGGAACTTCAAGTCAATCTAACATTCACATTGAAAGGGGGTGACTCAAGATGAAGAGCATGTTGATGGCAATTATGGCAGTGGCAGTGGCAGTGACGTTCAGCGCTCCTTCCTTCGCCGGTGAAGAGAAGAAGGATAAGAAGGACGAGAAGAAGGGTGGCTACGTCCTCGTGTACGGTGACGAGAAGAAGGACGAGAAAAAGGATGAGAAGAAGGGCGGCTACGTCGGTACGTTCGGCGATGAGAAGAAGGACGAGAAGAAAAAGGACGGCAAGTAAGCGAAACGGAAGTTGTGTGTTTGATCAGAGAAACTAAGCTTGAACGATTCTGAAGAGGCCTGCGATCGTGAGATTGCAGGCCTCTTTCCTTATCTGCTCGTTGACCCCTCCCCGGCCTCGATGCTACCGTGAGCCATGCACAATTCACCTGACGCAGCACGATCCAATCGTCTCATTCACGAAACCAGTCCCTATCTCCTCCAACATGCCACGAACCCGGTCGATTGGTACCCCTGGGGACCGGAGGCCTTGCAAGCGGCCAGAACGCAGAACCGTCCCATCCTGCTCTCGATCGGCTATTCCGCTTGTCACTGGTGCCATGTGATGGAGCGGGAGTCGTTCGAGAACGAGGCCATCGCCTCACTCATGAACCGGCATTTTGTCTGTATCAAGGTCGATCGGGAAGAGCGCCCCGATCTCGATGAGATCTATATGCAGGCCACGGTCACCCTCAATCATGGTCAAGGTGGATGGCCGATGACGGTCTTTCTGACACCGGATCAGGAGCCGTTCTTTGCCGGCACGTATTTCCCTCCAGACGATCGTTGGGGCCGTCCCGGGTTTCCCAGCCTGCTCAAGAAAATCGCGGACGCCTGGGAACAGGATGCTGCCGGTCTCATGAGCCAAGCCCGTCAATTGACCGAACGGTTGAAGAGCGAACTCAAGGTGATGTCCCCCGTCTCGGTCAGTATCTCCATACTGGATGATGCCGTGGTCCAATTCCGGGAGAATTTCGATGAGCGTCACGGCGGGTTTGGCAGTGCGCCGAAATTTCCCCCGTCTGCAGGACTGTCGTTGCTCCTCTGTTGTTATCGCCGAACAGGAGCGAGCCGAACCTTGCAGATGGTCACCCGCACGCTCGATGCCATGGCGGCCGGGGGGATCTACGATCATATCGGTGGTGGGTTCGCGCGATACTCGACCGACGAGCGCTGGCTGGTTCCCCATTTCGAGAAGATGCTCTACGACAATGCCCTCCTGGCCCGAACCTACCTGGAAGCCTATCAGGTGACCAAGCAGACCTCCTATCGCCAGGTCACGACGGAAGTGCTCGACTATATTCTCCGGGAGATGACCGACCCAGCTGGAGGATTTTACTCTGCAACGGATGCGGATTCGGAAGGGGTCGAAGGAAAGTTCTTTGTCTGGACGCCGGCGGAGGTCCAGGCCGTGCTGCAGAATGCCGAAGATACCCGCCGATTCTGCGCCTGCTACGATATTACCGACCAGGGAAATTGGGAGCATCGAAGTATCCCGAATCGACTGCGTCCTATCGAGGCCGTGCTCAAGGAATTGAACCTCACGATCGATGAGCTGAGTGAGACGACGCAACGTGTGCGTCCCCTCCTCTATCGCGCCCGCCAAGCGCGTGTCCCGCCAGGACTCGACGACAAGATCATCACGGCCTGGAACGGCATGATGATCTCGGCGATGGCTGAGGCAGGCCGTGTGTTAGGAATCAGCCGCTACATCGACGGCGCCATGAAGGCGGCAGACTTTCTCTTGCTGGTGCATCGGACTGCCGAAGGAGCGCTGCTCCGTACCTCGCGGCAAGGCCGAGCCCATCTCGACGGGGTATTGGAGGACTATGCCTATCTGGCAGAAGGATTGATCGACCTCTATGAAGCCAGCGGGCAGGAACGCTATCTCACTGCCGCACTTCAATTGGGAGAGCGGATGGTGGACTCGTTCCAGGACAAGGACCAGGGAGGGTTCTATACCACGGCGAAGACGCATGAGACGCTTGATCATCCGGGCGCGTGAGGGGGCAGATGGTGCGACACCCAGTGGCAACGCCGTGGCGGTCTCAGCCCTCGCCAGACTTTCGTTTCACTACGATCGCCAGGATCTGCGCGAGGCAGCGATCGGCGGGATTCGCGTCTATGGCCGCCAGATGGCTCGATATCCGAGAGCCTTTGCCAAGAGTCTTGCCGCGCTGGATTTGTTGGCGGAAGGACCAATTGAATTGGCGTTTGTCGGAGCGGCCAATGATCCTGGGCTCGAGGCACTGCAGCTCGCCGTGCGCGAGGTGTTCTTACCTCATCGCGTGATTGCCTCCAGCGATGGAACGGGCAAGCCGTCCGGGCATCCCCTGCTGGCCGGCAAGGGGTTGGTGGAGGGAAAGGCGGCACTCTATATCTGTCGAAACTTTTCCTGTCAGCGCCCCATCACCGATCCACAAGAGGTGATCGAGGCGCTGCTGTCGGCATCGCGACGGACAGATCAGACGAACGCAAGAGACACTCTTGCAAGGAACGGCGCTCCCCGGGTCGGCCAGTCCAGAAGGGACAGCCAGATATGCCGCGCGTATCGTGAGTCAATCACGCCATGACGGCCGCATGGAACATGGGTACGTTCGGTTCGGCAATAGCGGGCTGACGACGTCCCGACTGGGGTTCGGCACCTATCGGGTCGATACGAGGGAGCCGGAACATCGAGACGCGCTTCAAGAAGGCCCTGCGCGAAGGTGTCAACCTGATCGACACATCGACGAATTACATGGACGGCGACAGTGAACGTCTGGTCGGCTCTGTGTTAGGCGAGTTGATCAAGAGCCGTGAGGTGACTCGTGAAGAGGTGATCGTCGTCTCGAAGATCGGCTATGTGCAAGGGCAGAACTTGAAACAGGCGGAGGCACGGGAACAGGCCGGACGCCCCTACCCTGACATGGTCAAATATGGTGAGGGCATCTGGCATTGTATCCACCCGGAGTATCTGGCCGATCAGCTCACACTGTCACTGGATCGACTTGGCTTGGCCACGCTCGATGTCTGTTTGCTGCACAATCCTGAATACTTTCTCTCCGAGGCCGCACATCATGAAGGGGGAGATCTCGCAGTGGCGCGGGATACCTTTTATCGCCGGATTGAGCAGGCCTTCACGTTTTTCGAGTCGCAAGTGGCGGCAGGACGGCTTCGTTATTACGGCGTGTCGTCGAACACGGTCACGGCAGATCCATCGGATGCCGAGGCGACTTCGCTCTCTCGCATGTGCGACGCGGCGCGAGCTGCCGCTGCAGTACAGGGCAGTAGACCGCCACCACTTCGCGGTGCTGCAATGCCCCATGAATCTGTATGAGGCAGGCGCACTGGTGATGCCCAATACCGGGATGGATCAGCGGGAGACGGTGTTGGAAGTAGCGCAACGAGAAGGGATCGCCGTACTTGTCAATCGTCCGCTCAATGCCATGCCGACGAAAAAGAGTGGCGTGGTTCGATTGGCGGATTTTCCGCTCGAAGGCGATCCGGTGGACTTCGATCAACAATGCCGGACGGTCGGGGCGCTTGAAGAGGAATATCGCAAGGCCATTGCCCCGGCCCTTCAACATAGTGGTGAAGGGATGGCCCCGGCCGACTTCTTCACCTGGGCCGTTGAGTTGACGCGCGTGCGGCCGCAGATCCAGGGGCTGGAACATTGGGAGCAGATCGAGCATCAAATGATCGCGCCGCATGTCAATCAAGTGATGCAGGCGCTTTCACGGCATCTCACTGGAACGGCCGCCGAGCAGTGGGAGGCCTGGCGCGATCGCTATATGCCACAGTTACTCACCCTGTTGGGCGGGCTCCGCAGAGAGGCCACTGAACGGAGTCGTGCGAAAACCGCCTCGCTGTCAGCAGTCCTCGACCCCCTGTTACCCGAAGCAAGGCGCAGAGAATCGCTGTCACGAAAGGCCTTATGGGTGCTGGCGAGCACCCCGGGGGTGACCTGTGTGTTGAATGGAATGCGTTCTCCAGCCTATGTCGATGATTCTCTTGCCGTCATGGGATGGGAACCGCTGACGGGAGTCAAGCAGATCTTCAAAGGCATGGCACAGGCATGAGGTCAAGGTTGGAGGCGGGAAGGTTAGAGGTTAGAGGTTGGAAGGCAGTCGTTGACAGCTGATGGCTGAGAACGAATGGAGAGGGGAGCGGCTCCTGATTTCTAGTCCGGCCTCAAGCCTTCTTGGCCTCAAACCTCCTGGTTGCCGTTCTCTTGAGGGTATGGTAGCGTTTAACGCAGTACAACTAGGAGGATGCCATGGCGCGCAAGACGGCGGTACTGGGATTTTCGGTGAGTCCAGCGCTTGCGAGGGAGTACGAGCAACTCGCGGAGCGTGAGGGTACCACCAAAAGCGACTTGTTCCGTCGCATGGTGAGCACCTATAAGGCGGAGCGTGATGAGCAGGAGTTTCTTGCGCTCCAGCGTAAGATGGCTGGCCGTGTTCGCAGGACCGGCGTGCTAACCGAGGCGGAGGTCGAGCGGATCGTGTTTGAGGACCGCTGATGAAGGTGGTTTTTGATACGAATGTGTTTGTGTCGGCATTCATCGTTCCAGGTAGTAAGGGGGAAGAGGCGCTCCTGCTCGCCTATCGCCGCAAGGTTGATCTGTACACCTCAGTTCCTATTTTGACCGAGACCACACGCATCCTCCGTACTAAATTCGACCAGCCTGAACGAGATGTCTTGGCGGCACTGAAGCAGATAAGCCGCGCGGCAACCATCGTACGCCCTGCTCGCACAGTACGCGTGCTTGAGGATGTGCCCGATAACCGAATTCTTGAGTGCGCGCTGTCGGCCCAGGCCGATCTGGTCGTCACAGGCGACCACCACCTCTTGGCGCTCAAAGAGTTCGAAGGAATTCCGCTCGTGCGGCTGGCAGATTTTCTGAGAATGACCCCGGCGGAGTGATCGCAGGCAGGCTCTGGAAGTTGGAAGTTAGAGGCTGCTACTTGCGTCCGCCGATAA
>CAVUMA010000016.1:0-44085 GCA_963742465.1 uncultured Nitrospiraceae bacterium
TGCCGTCGTGTACAAGGTCCTTCCCGGAGACGATCACCTGCTCCGACGCCGTCTAGGCCCTTGGTGATCTCCACCCGGTTCTCGTCGCGGGCTCCGATTTCCACTGGCACCCGCTGGGCCGTTCCTTCGCGCACGATGTAGACATATTGAGAATCCTCCAACCGACTCACTGCATCGATGGGGATCTGAATCGCGTTTCGATGTGTGCCAACCAGGACCTCTACGCGGGCGAACATGCCGCCTTTCAAGACATGATCTTTGTTGGGGAGATCCACCTCGATCGTCATCGTGCGGGTGGCCCGGTTCAACGCTTGGACGACACGGGTAACCGTGCCTTCGAAGACGCGATCGGGATAAGCCTCGGCGCGAACTTCTGCCCTTTGACCCACATGGATGAGCGGGACATCTTTCTCGACAACCTCGATCAGAATGCGGACCGTCTGAATTTCATGGAGGGTGAGAATCCCGCGCGAGATGGTAGAGGTGCCGGCGGTTGTCCCGCTGACATAGGCGCCGAGGTCGAGGTTGCGCTCGGCCACATAGCCCGCGAAGGGCGCACGGATATACGAGTAGGCCAGGTTCGTCTCGGCCTGTGCCAGGGCGACTTCCATTTGCTGGACCTGTGCGCGGAGCGAGTCGAGCGCCGCCGCCGCCGCGTCGTACGCGACCTGGGCATTATCCAGATCTTGCTGCGAGACAAACTGGTCTTTGATCAACGCCTGCATCCGATTGAGCGTAAGGGTAGTGTTGCGGACGCTGGCGTCCTGCTGCGCGACTCTCGCTCTGGCTGCAGCCAGGTTTGCCTTGGCCTGGTCGACGGCATGCCGATAATCCGAGTGATCGATCTCGATCAGGAGCTGGTTGGCTTTGACCAGGTCGCCTTTATCGACGTAGATCTTTGCGATGTAGCCGTCGACTCGTGAGAACAGATTGACCGCTTGGTTGGGGCTGATGTCGGCGGTATAGGTGAGTCGAATGTCGAGATCCTGTTTCAGCGGTGCCGACGGTGGCGACGGTGATGACACGGGCTTTGCGGGTATCGGTCTTGGCGCCGCTGCTGAGGCGAAATACGACGAGGGCCGTGATCGCAAAGAAAATGATTACCCCGAGCGTGACAATCGGATGTTGTTTCAGGGGATTCATCGCGATCGCCTCCCCGGTATCTTACGGTCTGACCGGCGGCTTGATCAGTCCGGTAAGGAAGAGATCGACATAGGTTGCCACCGTGTCCTCATGGGATTGATGCATCGGGACTCCGAATATCTCATGGAGCAGACGATGATGGACGACCATGCCGATGAACGCGCGGGCTGCCAGGAGGGGATCGACCGGGCGAAATGCGCCGTCTTGCAATCCTTGTGCGAATATACGTGGCGAGGTGGTCATAGAACACTTTGTGGTGTTTGCCGAAGAACATCTCGGATAGTTCGTGCCCTTCCAGCGCACTGAACAAGAGGAGCCGTAAGAGCGTCGAATCGACGCCGGGGCGAATGCGGTAGCTCGCAATCATCGTAAACACACGATGGTCGTCGTGTGTTTTGGCTGCCGCCTCCACCGCTTCGAGCAGTTCGTTGACGGTCACTTTTTCTGCCAGGATTGCGGCGTAGAGCGTTCGTTTCGTCGGGAAATACTTGAAGACCAGCGCCTCACTCACGCCCGCCGCTTTGGCAATTTCTTTTGTGGTGGTGCCGTTGAACCCTTTTCGCGGCGAAGAGCGATGCGGCGGCCACGATGAGGCTGGCCTGACGATCGCGCGCAGAAGCCCGCTGCCCGTTCCTGTTCGTGGTCTGTGTGGTTCGCTTCTTCATGGTAAGTGAGTGCTTACTCACCGAAATCCTAGCATGCAGCGATTCTAGAGGACAAGCATTGGACAAGAATCGCAGGGAGCTGTTTCAGGTAGGGTTTAAGCGTCGAGTTGTGAATGCGAAGAGGAGACTGGCCAGCCCCCGAATCACGGGCCGTGCCCATCGGGATCGGATTCTGCCGGCATCATGATCGGCGGAGAACATGGAAGTATTGCGTAACCTTCCTACGTAAAAATCACTTGACAGAGAAAAGCGCTCTGCCGTATAAGCCATCCTTCTCGCGAGGTGGTTCTAGAGCAAGCCCAAGGCGGATATCGCCCATTAGAAGATTGCCCATATGGATCTCACCGGTGTTCAACGATTGGTGCGCTCCCTGCCGCCAGCTTCCCGTTTGCCCGCAATCATTCACAGCTTGACACCTAACCGAGGCCCATCATATTTTCCTATGATGGGCCTGCCTCTGCGGGGTATGCAGACAGGGTGGGTCCGACTCGGACCGGCTTCAGATACAGCGCCTCAGCAGCGACATCCTCATGCAGACCGTTCCCGCTCCAGTCTCGGGCACGTCACCTGAAAGGGCTGCGGGCAAGTGTCCATTGCGACCCTGCCTGCGTCTGCTGTGTCCGGTCCTGCGCTATTCCTGAGCCTGATGCTCCTCAAGCGGTTGTCACGGATTGCCGAGTCTGACAGCGGACGGAACATTGATCCGTGCGCGATCGTGGGCCGTCCGCGCCTGCCGAAGCAGGGTCCGCTACCACTCACACTCGGCGGTGGGCTACTTGCCTTAAGTCTGTCGGGCAAGGAGAGGTCGCATGATTGGTATAGGCGCGGGCGCTGGAGGCCGGTAGCTGATAGCGAAGAGCAAGCAGCAAACAGCCAATCGTGAAGAGCTGGTTGCAAAGGAAGCGGAGCCAAGAGTCGAGGGGTCTCATGAACGCCTCGCTCGACCGAGCTTGGTGTAGGTGTCCTTACAAATGGGAGGAGCTCTCTGGAACGTAGAAGGGCAAGCAGTAGTTAGTGCCATATCAACATAACCAATCAAGGAGGGAGTGATGAAGAGACGACGGTTTCTAGCAGTGAGTGTGGGCACACTCGTACTCGGAGGGCTACTCCTGGTGAGCGGTGGTCCTGGAATCACGCCTGCTGGGGCGCAGAATCCAACTCCACAGCAGCAGCAGCTTCGGCAGATATTGGACAAGCTCGATCAGGTTCTGGCGGCCACTAAGAGCAGCAGTGGAGGCGCAGAGGCCACTAAGAGCGGTGGTGCCGAGGATAATAACACGCTGCGGTGGGACCAAGTGCTGCCGGCCTCACAGCGGTTCGTCGTTCTCTCAGCCTTTAACAACGACGCGGTGTTGGATAAAGAAACCGGTCTGGTCTGGGAGAAGTCCCCGCAGCCGGCCGCGGTAGCTTCGTCAAATGCCCGCTTAACCTGTGCCAACAAAGCCGTCGGAGGTCGAAAAGGTTGGCGTCTGCCGTCTCTTCCAGAGCTGGCCAGTCTGGTGGATCCCTCCGTAACTTCTCCGGGCCCGACTCTTCCGCCGGGCCATCCGTTCCTGACCGTCCAGTCGGCCAACTATTGGTCGGCATCGGCGCATACAGATAATCCTACTCTCATGTGGGGCGTGGGCTTCAATAATGGCGTCGTGCTCGGCGTCAGTAAGGCATTCGACCAGCGTGTCTGGTGTGTTCGTGGTGGCATGAGCGCGGATTAGCATTGAGCGTTCGGTGATGGGAATGACGTGACTAATTGGGGGTTGGGGGGAGGATAGAGGCTCCGGGCTTCTACCTCACGCAGCCTCGCGCGACGGAACTTGTCGCAGAATCCCGGTGTGCTCCGAACGGTGGCCTCTTCCCAAGACCGTGATGGGCCTGACGGGTTACGCGAGCAGGTGGTGTGTTGTGTCAGCCGGTACCGCAGGGAGAGGGGAGCGAACGTCAACGATAGTTGAAGCCGGGAGTTCGGTGCTCGTCTGAGTCATCGCTGCAGGAAAAGGTCAATTTCAGACAGGCTCCTAGGGTAGGGATTTAAGATGTGGCCGCCGTGGACTCGAATGGTCAACGAGGGTAAACAAGGGAGGCCCACCTCTGAGTGTGGAGCGGTTCATGTGCTTCCAGATGAAATGGCGTAGCCGGGTCCGCTCTCGTGCCGTGACGCGAAGAAATTCGATTCCGTATTCGTTTCCCCACGGCCCAGATCACCCGAACCTCCGAGATGAGAACCGGACGGGACGTCTCAGGGACTGTCAGATAGAGATCCCAGAAACTTCCTATGGGCAACGTCTGTACGCTGCAGAGTTTGCACCCGCTCTCGGACAGGTCAAGGGCTACCCCATGGCCAACATGTTGGAAGCTATCCGTCGCTGAAAATCGAACCATGATTTGAACAGGGACCCGCTGAGCCGCTCTGCGGTCAGTGGCTTGAATTGGGAGGTGGGTCGTCGCTCGTTTGTCTGTCCGTCGTCGTGCGGTCATCGAGTTCTCCGTGAGCAGGCGATCGATCTAATCGGAATGCGCAAGATTCGAGCGTAAGAAGTAGCTGAGTCGGTTTCGTTCCCGTAGGTTCATCTTGAGGATTTCGACTCCGAACCGACGTCCGGAGGTCCAAGCCACCCTCGCTTCCATCACGAACAGCGGGTCTTGTCCGTCGGGGAGGTAGAGAAAAATTGTGAGGTCAATCCCCGGGGTGACGGGGGCGTTGCCGCGAATGCCCAATCCCATAGGCGAGAGATCCGTGACCATGCCATCGCCCATGAGGATCTCGCCGGAAGGGTCTTGCGCTGAGTACATCAACCCAAATTCTACCGAGGGCCGGGGGTCTTGTCTCCGGTTGACCGCTTCCGCCACAGACTGAGGGCTGTTTCTAGATGCGATCTGTTCTCGTTTCATGAGGGCACCTCCTTGTTCCTGCTACGGTCTCAGATGCTACCGTCACGGTCTGAGGGGGTGACGCGATCCCACAAGAAGAATTGCAGATGTTTCTTCTCCTCCAACCTCAAGGACCCCAGCGCCACTCCAAATCGATGCCCCGCCACCCAGGAGACTCGGCTCTGAGCAATGCACAGTGGCTCTTCCAGTCCCGGAAGGTCGATAAAGAGGGCTATTTCCATGCCGAGCGTGACCGATTGATTCCCGCGAATGCCGATGCCGCCTGAGGAGAGGTTGGTGACAATGCCGTCACCTATCAGCATCTGGCCAGTGTCCATGCCGGAATAGAGCAACGAGAAGAGCGCCGGGGTGCGGTTGCCATGCCGACGATCGGATTGACCGGGGGATTCAGCTACTGTAGTGACTGGAGTGGCGATGTGAGGACTCATGCATATACTCCGTGACGTTGGACCGACGCTTAGACGATACGGAATGCCGTTCGTCGATCGTCCAGGGATGACACGCTGATATTTTTCCAGATAACTTCTTGCAGCCGCTTCCTTTCTTCTGGTGACAGCTTTGGAAATCTGACGGCAAACGAGTCTTTAGCGATCCAGGAGACGAGGACGTCGGTGAGGCGCATGGGGGCTTGCCCATCCTCAAGGTCTATGAGCAGAGTGACGCGGCTACCCAGCGAACTCATGGCCATGCCAAAAATCTTGCAGCCAGTTTTGGAGAGATCTTTCAGGGCCCCCTCTCCTGTGACGATTCTTGCGCCTTCTTCTCCGGAGTAGGTGACTCGGTACTGAATTGGAACTCGTTCGGCATAGCGCCGATCCAAGAGCGAATGGGCTTTTTGATTGGTGACCTTGAGAACGGAGTTGCCCAGCTTCATCGATGCCTCCTCAGTGGTTCCACCGCAGTTCCGCTATCCCTCCGCGACAGCTTGAGAATACCTCATTCAAGAAATTCGACCATCCCTCAGGAGAGGGGATCGATGCCCCACCAGAAGGGGGGAGTTTGGCGCTGGGCTTCAATTGGCAATGGTTTCCTGGCAGGTAGCCGTACGAGACGGGCGAGGGTTGATCTGGTTTTGTTTGTCTGGTTAGTTTCCTTCAGCCAAAAAACCAGCATCTAACCAGATAACGGTATTCTTCTACTGGAGGACTGTTTCATCATCCTGCCTAAAGAATCGGGAAGGTCAGGCAGGAGGCGAGGTGACGACTGTCAGAATACGGTGGCTGATGAATTGCTGTCGGTCATTTTTCGTCTGAGTTCCTGGCTCTCGAAAAAGATGATGCCACGATCGGTGCCGATCTCGTATCGGAGCTTCACATCGGTTTCGAATCCAGTCCAGCTAAAGAATTTGACGGGCCCGCTGGCGATCTGTCCCGGCGTGCGATCGAGTGGGCCATAGAGGGATTGGAGATAGGCAAGAATCCGATCGTGGGTTGCTGTGCCTCGGTAGCGGACAGTGACACGCGCGAATTTGCCTTCGGAGGTCACGAATTGCAAGGAGTCAACCGTTACTGTGCCAAGCGAAGGGGGCCCGGCCTTCAGTTCATAGGTTTGATACCGGCCGGTGTCCTCGACTTTCACGAAGGTGTCGGTTTCTGAAAATGTTGCGCCCCAGGGGATCCCCTCGAACCCGTTCGGATCGTTTTGCATCGGTACGGCTGATGCCAGGGTGCCCTGCAGGATAAGTGAGAAGAAAAGGCCGATAAGGGAAGTGTGACGGATCCAAGGGAATGTGTGAAGCCGGCGAGGCATATTACTCCGCTGTATCGGAGACACGGTCGTTGAATCGAGGGGCCAGGGTGCGGCTGTCGATAAACAAAAATCCCCGCTCCGTGTTCGCATGGTACGTCAGGTTGATTTCCGTATCAGTCCCGCGCCACGTATACTGCTGATTGAGGCCCCGCATCATCTGCCCAGGGGCGCGATCAAGCGAACCGAACTGTCGCTCCAGGTAGGTGAGGATCTGTTTGTGCCGATCGTCGCCCTGATAGTGGATGGTCACGCGGGCGAACTGCTCGTCGACCGATAAGAGACGGAGGCTCTCGACCGGGACTCCGGCATACGATGGCGGGCTGTCTTTCAACTGGTATTCATTCACATGCGGACCCGCTCTGGCGATTTCCAAGTCCGGTCTCGTGGCCAGGGCAATGCCCCAGGCCAGGCTCTGAAAACCGTTCGGATCGTTCACCATCGGCACCGCATGGGCGAGAACTGGGCGGCCCAGACAGAGCAGGAGCCCCAGCAGGGTAAGGTATAGGCCCGCGTGATTTCTTCTGTTGTCCGATCATGACAGAACGCTACCATGGCCAATCGTATGGCGCAACTCCCGCAGTTTTGTTGAGAATGTCCAGAGGCATAGCTTATAATGCGCGCGTTTTTCCTTGTGCGTTGGGGCGAGGATCCGATACATGATTGAAAGCGATGCGTTTGTCCAAGCGCTACAAGATATTGGGGTGGATTTCTTTACGGGGGTTCCGGATTCGATCCTGGGAGGCATCATTGCTGAGTTGATGGAACGGCGTCTCTATACTCCGGCCGTTCGGGAAGATGAAGCGGTGGCCATGGCTGCCGGGGCCTATATGGCCGGCAAGGTCCCCGCCGTCTTGATGCAGAACTCCGGGCTTGGAACATCACTGAATACGCTCATCTCCCTCAACTATATCTATCAGCAGCCCTGCATCCTGATTGTGTCCTGGCGTGGTCAAGGCGGCAAAGATGCGCCGGAGCATCTCGTGATGGGCGAAGTCATGCCACAGTTTCTCGATACGATGAAGATTCCTCATCGGACGCTGACGGAAAAGACGGCCATCGACGATCTGAAGTGGGTGGCCGAGACGTTTATGAAGAAACGGATTCCTTTAGCGCTGAATATCACAAAGGGTGTCGTGAAGGGGTTGCATCCATGACAAAGAGAGCAAGAAAGCAGGAATCTGGAGTCGCGCACGTCCCACCCGTCAGGCAATCTTTGTTAAGGAGGGGGCATGGGGGATGAGACCTGAGCAGGGGACTATGCAGAGCCGAGCCATGGCAATGGCTGCGTTATTGGAATTGCTCACCGACCAGCCCCTCATCATTTGTAATGGGTTTCCGTCTCGTGAGGCGCAAAAGATTGCCGATCGACCGACTCATTTCTATATGATCGGGTCGATGGGATCGGCAGCGGCAATCGGGCTGGGTGTGGCGCTGGCCAAGCCGAAGAAACAAGTCGTGATATTCGATGGCGATGGGAACGTGTTGATGGGAATGGGCACCTTGGCCACGGTCGGGGCAATGAAGCCGAAGAATTTCATTCATGTGGTGTTCGACAACGAGGTCTACGGCACGACCGGCAATCAGCCGACGATTTCCAATGTGGTCCCGCTTGAGAAGGTGGCGAAGGCGGCCGGGTATGTGAACGTCGAACGAGTGCGGGAACGCGAAGACCTCGTCTACGAGTTCAAAGACATGCTGAAGAAAGACGGGCCGAGCATGTTGCTGGTGAAAGTCAACGAAATGGTGGAAGATGCAGGGCGCGTGATGCTCGATCCGCCGGATATTACGAAACGGTTCATGAAGGCAATCGAATGACGTTACTCGTGAAACGTTATTCTTGAATCGCAGTTCGACCAAAGAAGTAAGGTTAGCCCTTCTTGCGATTAACGTTTGTACGGTTAACGATTAACGGGGGGTGTTGTGGTTCTTATTGAATCCAGGGCCGGTGAATGTGTCAGAGCGGGTGCGGCAGGCACTGTTGCGTCCGGATGTCTGCCATCGCGAATCGGAGTTTACCGAACTCCTGCATGGGATTCAGGCGAAGCTGTTGAAGCTCTTTGTGCCGGGGGCGGAAGCGGATTATGCCGCTGTGGTGTTGACCGGGTCGGGTACTGCGGCAGTGGAGTCCGCCGTGATGTCGGCGCTTCCCCACGGCAAACGGATGCTGGTGCTCAACAACGGTGTGTACGGCGAGCGCATTTCTCAGATGGTCGGCCTCTATCGCCTGGGTGTGTCAGAACTGAAATACGATTGGACAACCAGGCCGGATCCTGAACGGTTGCGGCTCGCGCTGCGGCAACATCCGGAAGCGCACGCTGTCGCGATGGTCCACCATGAAACGACCACCGGGCTCGTCAATCCGGTTAAGGAAATCGCGGATGTCGTCGACAGCCAGAACCGGGTGTTCATTCTCGACGCGGTCAGTGCCTTGGCAGGGGAGCCGCTGGATATCGCCGGGTCGCACATCTATATGGTGGCGGGTACAGCCGGAAAATGTATTCAGGGATTCCCAGGCGTGTCCTTTGTGCTCGTCCGCAAGGGATTTCTGGAGCGGATGCGTACATACGCCAGACGGTCGATCTATCTCCACCTCACGCAATATGTGGATGACCAGGGCCGCGGGACGATTCCGTTCACGCCGGCTGTGCAGGTCTATTATGCGTTCGACGAAGCGTTGAACGAACTCATGGAGGAAGGGGTCGCCAAGCGGATTCAACGCTATAAGAAAGGTGCGACCTTGATTCGAGATCGCATGGCGAAACTCGGTGTGAAGCCGCTCCTGACTCCCGACAAACTGTCCAACACGATCACCGCCTATTACCTTCCCGAGGGTGTGACCTATCAGACGTTGCACGATCGGCTGAAAGAAGGGGGCTACGTGATCTATGCAGGCCAAGGCCAACTCCAGAGCCAAATTTTCCGGGTGGCGAACATGGGCGCCCTCACGGAGGCGCAATTGGTTGGATTCCTCGACGCGTTTGAGCGGATCAGCGGGACAGCATGAAAGCCATCATCCTCGCGGCCGGGGTTGGGAAGCGCCTGTGGCAAGTTACGCAACATCGCCCGAAGTGCCTCATCGAGATTGGCGGGCAGACCCTCTTGCATCGCTACCTCATGTCTCTTCGGAGTGTCGGCATTCATTGCGTCGACATGGTTGTGGGCTACAAGCAGGAGATGATTCGCGCGGCTGTTGCAGCGGACGCTTGTGGCGTGCGCGTGAATTTTCTTGTGAATGAGCAGTTTCATCGCGGCAGCATTTCCTCGCTATGGATCGCGCGCACGGCATTGGATGACGACGCGATCGTCATGGATGCAGACGTGCTCTTCCATCAAGAGATCTTGCGCCGTTTGGTACAATCCCCCTATGAGAACGCGTTGCTCATGGATGACACTGTCAAGCAGACCGGGGAAGAGTGCATGGTCGTGGTCGAAGGCGGGCGCGTGATTGCGCTGACGAAAACGATGCCGTTGCACTATGACTATGCTGGAGAAGGCGTGGGGTTTCTCAAGGTCCGGCATGCCGATGCGCCGCATGTGGTGGCGTCGCTCAGAACCCATGTGGATCGGGAGGCCTGGCAGATGGAATATGAGGATGCGCTCGTGGGGTATTTTCGCGACGTCAAAGTCGGGCATGAAAAGATCGGTGGACTCCCCTGGACCGAAATCGATTTTATGGAAGATGTGACAAAAGCGGAGCGGGATGTGTTGCCGAAACTATAAAAGTGGGAGTAGTAAGATAACGGGGTAAACGGGATGCCGGCTGTTAGGATGGCGGGGTGAGAAGGATCGTCTGATCATGAGCGAGAGCATAGTTCAGAAACAGACAGGCCTCCAGGGATTGAGCACGGCGATTCTCTTGCCGTCGATGAGTCTTTTCGGCGAGCCGGCCGGATTGTATGCCAATGAGGTCGGTCCGCTCACCAGCGTGGTGGGCATCGGCCTGTTTCAGCGGACGGTGTTGACGCTGCAGCGAGCCGGGATTCGACAACTCATTGTGTTGGTGGGGCCGGAAGAGGATCAGCTCAAACAGGCATTGGGTAAAGGGTCACGCGTGACGATTCCCGTGCGTTGGCTGCCGATTCGTGAGTTTCCGCTGGACGATCCACGCACGTGGGACGCGCTGGCTGCTGAAGTTCGTGGTTTCTGTCTCCTGTCCGGCGTGCAAGCGGTGTTTGCGAGCCGCTTGATCGAGAGCCTGCGCCATGAGGTGCAGGAGGGGCAGGCGATCGTTGTGGCACGGGCTGACAGCGAGCAAAATCGGCATCCACGCCGGTCGAGTTTGCGCATGAAGGTGCAGGCAGGACGACTGCTCTCGATCACATCGAAACAGAACGACGCGGCGTTGGTGGCGACAGACCTGGTGGTGCTTCCTGCCAGTTTGATGAGCGTTGTCGGTCAGGCCGATATGGAAACCGGCACGATGCCGATTCGTCGATGGCTCGAACGGGCTGCGGTGGACGGGCATGTGCGGGTGCTGTCTACGGAGATGAATCGGTCCTACTGGTATCAGGATGTGCGCGATGCCGCCGATGTCAAGGCCGCTGAGAGAAAGCTCTTCAATTCCCTCAAGAGCGAGTTCGAGGGTTTCGTCGACCGGTTTTTCAATCGGAAGGTCTCCCACTGGTTCACGCGTATCTTTCTCGCCGCAGGCTTCTCGCCGAATGTCATTACGATCATCGCGACCCTGATTGGATTGGCCGCGGCCGCCGGTTTTGGCGTCGGGACCTACAGCACCGGCATCATGGCCGCGCTGTTGTTCCAACTGGCGGCGATCATCGATTGTTGCGATGGTGAAGTCGCCAGGCTGACGTTCACCGAATCGCCGTTCGGGGCCTGGCTCGATATTACAATGGACAACGTGGTGCACATGGCGATCATTGCCGGCATTGCTGTGGGCTCCTATCTGCGCATGGCAGGGAGCGACGGTGCGTGGATTCCTCTTGCCCTGGGTTCGGCAGCGGTCCTTGGAAATGGGCTCTCGTTTTGGCTCGTCACCCGCGCGCAAAAGATCAAATCATCGAGTGGATGGAAGACACCGGTGCAGGCTGCCTGGTCAGACTTCATGCTCAAGCACGTCGCGAGCCGAGATTTTTCCGTCATCGTGCTGATTTTCGCTGTGATCGGCAAGCTCGAATGGTTTCTCGGTCTGGCCGCGATCGGATCCGTGGTGTTCTCGCTTCTGATGCTCTGGGTCATCAGACCGTCCGCCAGGACCCGTGCTTAGCAGGTGGGCAGGGAGCGCCAGGTTGCCCTTCTTGCTCGCGGAACGCGCACGCTCGGAAGTGTGCTCGTTCGATGCGCGCAGTAAAGGGCAACCTTGGCCACTCCCTTGCTGAAGGAGTGGAGATAAAGATACCTTCCTCTATGACCTGTCTGTTTTTTCTCACCGTGGATTCCTAGCCTAGCGCGCTAAAACTTTTCCTACTCGTTGTCGGTCTCCTCACCCTCGTGCTCATCGTCTGGCATATCGGCCCTGGGCAGATCTACGATGCGGCGGCGCAACTCGGGCCGGTCGCACTCCTCGTCCTGTTGATTCCCTCCCTGATCATGTATGTCGTCGAAGCGTACGGGTGGAAAGTCACGTTGGGGCCCTCGGCGAAGGATATTCCGTTCTGGCGTGTGCTCGCGATTCGGACTGCCGGTGAAGTGGTGAACATGACCACGCCGACCGCCTACGTCGGGGGCGAACCGCTCAAGGCCTATCTGCTCAAGAAGCATCATGTGCCGATGGTGGAGGGGCTTGCCTCGGTCATCATTGCGAAAACGACGATGACGATTGCCGAAGTGCTCTTCATTTTGCTCGGCATCGCATTGGGTGTGCGGCTGTTAGGCGGGAACGATTCATCCGGTCAGACCGTGGCTGCGGCACTCTTGGGTGTGGGCTGCTGGGATTCGGGACTGCGGCGTTTGTGTTCGTGCAGCGGCAAGGGCTCTTTACGTGGTAATTGAGATTTCTGCGGAAGATCGGGCTGAAGATTGCCTACTTCGAAGCGCGTGAGGAAAAGCTACGGTCGCTGGATCGAACGATTCGGGTTTTTACCGTGACAACCGTCCGGCCTTTTATTCCTCCACCGGGCTGTTCTTTCTTGGCTGGATGGCGGAAGCATTGGAAGTCTACGTCATCATCTATTATCTGGGCGGTCCTGCCATAGCCCTCTCCGTCTTTATCAAAGGCGGCACGTTCTTCATCCCCGGTAGCCTCGGCGCCCAAGACGGCGGAAACATGCTCTTGCTGAGCGCCTTTGGTTATTCCGACGTCACCGGCATCATCTTCGCATTGCTCCGGCGGTTCCGCGAGTTGGTCTGGATCGGACTAGGCCTGCTCTGTCTGACTCTCGTCGGCGGGCGATCGGTGGTCATGCAGGCTGGTCGCACGCCCGACTCAGGAAATGGCTCCTGACTTCCAAAAGGATGTTCGTTTACTTTTACGGATTGAGCAAGAGTAAGTCTAGGAAGTCGCGCGCTCCTGTTGAATCGAGTGGAAGCGTTGGACCATCCCGTCCCACACAAAACCGTGAAGCCGGAGATTTGCGGTACGTTCGACTTGGATGAATTCAATCCCAGCCAGGTTACCATGCACCCACCGCACTTGGGCTTCATCGATCGGCAGCGACTCGTGTTGATCGGGGAGCATCAGGCGCAATGCGACGTTCTGGTTTGCCAGCAGGGGCAGATCGGTTTCGATCGTGCATCCTACTGCCGAAAGATTCGTGATCTTCCCTTCGCCGACGGTCGACATCGCACAGTACATCGCCGGGCAGGTGACTGACAGACGGTAGAGATTGCGTTGGTAGGGTCTGGTCTGTTCCATGCTGGAGCAGAGTGTAACGGCCAGGGGCTGGGGGGAATTCCCCATTAGAAGGGGAGGCGAGGAGTGGCCATGTGCCCTTCTTGTTCGCAGAACGAACACGATGAAACTATGCTCGTCCGATGCGCGCAGTAAAGGGCAGCCTGGCCACTCCTCTTAAGAGAAGTATGGGAAATTGGGGACTCTTGGAAGGGCACCCACGTTGGTCCTGTGCTCCCGGAACGCGCGCCCTGAGAAGGGCCTCGTTCGACGGCCGCACTTAGACCAACATGGGTGGCCTTCCAGAGAGGAAAAGCGAGCGAGCTTGGAAGGATCATTTGTATTCCCACCGGTGATCCGAATGATCCATCGCATGATGCGCTAACTGCTGCTTCAACGACAAGAAAATCAAAGGGGTTGGGCGATCACAAGCGCGAGCAGAATGATTCTCGTCACCTTTATTCCTCCATAGTTCAAGAGATGTCGGTAGGTTTCGAATCTGGAAATAGAAACTTCCTGGTATTGTCAAAAACCTGGAGGAATGCTTCGTCGAGATCGGTGTTTGTCTTGTGACCACGAGAGCGCAAGACCAAATTCGGTACTGCTGGAAATGACCAGTGGAGGCCTGGGTCTTCCTTGTACCACCCCTGGAGGATGTCTGAAAAAGTATTACCCTTAAGATATGCTGAAAGTGATTCGATTCCTTCGCTTGAAAGGCAAAAGATCGGTGTGACTATCCTGGGCCTGGTCTGTCGTCGGTAGAAGAAACCTTCAGCTTTACTGTTTAGGTAATGCGAGATGCCAAAACATCCGCCTACTTCGTCTCGTGTAACGAGCACGGGGTAGACCGTCTTGACTTGCGAAAAATCAACACCTGCGACAACGACAGGCGTTCTCTTGTCGAAGATGCCGAGGATGGCATGCGATAATTGCCTAATGCCTTTCCGTTTTGCCTCCGTGCCGATCAGGTTCTCTTCAATCTCTGCGGCAAGCGCCTCCAGATCTCCCTTATATTTTGATGCGGCAGTAAACGTGCTTCCTTTGTATTCAAGGAAAATGGCATCGGCACCACATACGACTATTGCGTCACAGACTTCTTCTCCCGTCTTTTCGTAACGTGGAGACGGGTAGAACATATTCCTGCTGTTCTTGCAGGCCTGCCCCAGGAGCCAGTTGAGGTAGTTTTCAAATGCGATTCCCCAGTAGTTATGAAGGCTGTCTTTGTCCTTTCCACTCTTCAAATGGGTGTGCACGCGCCAGAAAATCCCCGAATCTAGTTTTTCCGCAAGACATTTCGTGTCCAACGCAAATATTGCATCCTCCCTTAGTCTGCAGACAGGCTTGTCGCGAAACCAAGTCATGTCGGAGGTGCCACTAACTTTCGACAGGAAACGAGTAGAAAAAGTTTCTGGGAGAGCCGAGACATCCTCGATGAAGCGATCCACAGTTATGGGATTAACCCCGGCTCTAGTGAACCATTCTTTGGTTAACACAAGGCTGTCTTCCTTTTTCCTGAGATGCTCGAAATCCAATGAAAGATAATGACTAACCGTTCCGACGCAAAGTGAAAGGTAATCATCAGTGGATAGCCCTGTGGCGGCTTGGAAAACTCCTTCGATATCGATATAGCTCTTGGTGTCTGGAGAAGGGCCAAATTGCTTTAGCATTAACCACGCCCTCCCTGTCTTGTATTTGAAGTCAGGTCTTCCCGAAGATTCCAACGTCGGAATTGAGTGTGCCATCCTTATCAGTGAATGAGAAAGGCTTCTTTGAATAGGATCAAACTCTGAATGAAGCAGATCATTTGCCATTAGGAAGGCTAGGCCAAGACCTCCCCAATGTGGGTGGCGAGAAGGATCTACACGATCGCCTTCGTCGCGACAATTCATGACAGCCTGTTTTGCAACGAACAATATTTGCAGGCGATGAAATACGAATACCGTCTCGGTCAATGTGGAGGTCATGGCTTTGAGGCGAATTGCGTGTTCAGGCAAGAAGGCCATACTTACTAGGCCGTCGTGTACATCTCTTCGAATTTTGCCACTCCATGTTTCCAGGAACGTGTTCAGGAGTGCGCATGCAAACAGGACTTCAGTTCTTCTGTATCGAGACAGGTAGGATTTGAGTTCATCAAGTGTGCAGGGGGTACCTGTGAACGCTTCAAAGGTAATATATGTTGCAAGCGGTGGAGGGTTCGGCATGACTACTGAATACCACTCTCTCTTTCTCGCAGAGAGTAGCAGGAATGTATTTCGTTGCGCGAATCGATTAAGTACCGATTTACAATGCTCCCTCCAAGCTTGCTCTTTGTTCCTTTAGGGGGGCACCCTTGTTGGTCCGATTGCGGCCGTCGAGCGAGCACATTCTGATCGTGCGCGCTCCGGGAGCAACGGATCGACAGGGGTGTCCTTCCGTCCGTTTGTGCTAGGATGCCCGCATGTCGGCGTTAAAGCTGGTGCTTTGGGGATTTCTTGCCGTTCTCGGTGCGGTTGCGCTCGCCTTTGTTGTCGGTCTCGTCAATCCACAGGAAAAAGTGAATGGGCTTTGGCTGGTCGTGGCGGCGGCCTGTATCTATGTGCTCGCGTTTCGATTCTACGGCCGCTGGATTTCGCGGCGCGTGGTTGAACTGAACGATCAGCGAGTGACGCCGGCGGTGCGGTTGAATGACGGCGTCAATTTTCATCCCACCAATAAATATGTGCTGTTCGGCCATCACTTCGCGGCGATTGCCGGAGCTGGGCCGTTGCTGGGGCCGGTGTTGGCGGCGCAGTTCGGATTTCTTGCCCGGGTTTCTCTGGCTGGTGATCGGTGCGGTGTTGGCGGGGGCGGTGCAGGACTTCATCATCCTGGTTGCGTCGATGCGGCGGAATGGCCGATCGCTGCCTGAAATTGCGCGCGATGAACTGGGCCTTGTCACCGGCACGGCGACGGCGGTGGCGGTGTTCTTCATCGTGATTGTGGCGCTGGCCGGGCTGGGCTTTGCCGTCGTGAATGCGCTCTATCTCAATGCCTGGGGTACCTTCACGATTGCGATGACGATTCCCATCGGCTTCATCATGGGTTTCTACCTTCAACGGTTCCGGCCCGGCCAGGTGGCGGAAGTCTCCCTGCTCGGTGTGGTGCTGTTGGTTGCGGCTGTGATCTTTGGGCGGGTGGTCGCTCAGTCTTCGGTGGCCGGGTGGTTCGAGTTCGAGCGAACGACGTTGGTGTGGGGACTGGCCGGCTACGGGTTTCTCGCGTCTGTCTTGCCCGGCTGGATGTTGCTGGTGCCGCGCGGATATCTCTCTACCTTCATGAAGCTCGGCGTGGTGGCTTTGCTGGGGGTAGGCGTGGTGCTCATGGCGCCGACGATCGAGATGCCGCGCGTCACGATATTTGCTAGCGGCGGCGGACCGATTATTCCCGGCACGCTCTTTCCCTTTCTCTTTATCACCATTGCCTGCGGAGCCGTGTCAGGTTTTCACTCGCTGGTCTCTTCCGGGACGACGCCGAAAATGATTGAACAGGAATCCCAGGCCACGGTCGGCTATGGGGCGATGTTATTGGAAAGTTTCGTCGGTGTCATGGCGTTGATTGCGGCTTCGGTGTTGATTCCCGGCGACTATCTGGCGATCAATACGATGCTCTCGCCCGATGCGCTGGCTGCGATGGGCTTTCCTGTCTCGCGGATTCAGGAACTCTCGCAACTCGTCGAGGTGGATGTGGCGGGCCGGCCTGGCGGGGCCGTGTCGCTCGCGGTCGGCATGGCGTCCATTTTTTCTGCGCTCCCTGGTATGGCCGGGTTGATGGCCTACTGGTATCAGTTTGCGCTGGTGTTCGAGGCCTTGTTTATTTTGACGACGATCGACACAGGCACGCGGGTGGGGCGCTATCTCATCCAGGAGATGGGTGGACGCTTGTACCCTCCGTTGCGGCGGATGAATTGGTGGCCTGGTGTGGCGGTGAGCAGCGGGCTGATCGTGGGAGCCTGGGGCTATCTCATCGGTACCGGCAGCATCTCGACGCTGTGGCCGATGTTCGGCGCAGCGAATCAGTTGCTCGGCACCTTGGCCCTCTGTATCGGGACGACGGTGCTGATCAAGATGCGGAAGGCGCAATATCTCTGGATCACGGCGTTGCCGATGCTGTTTGTCGGAACCGTTACTTTGATGGGGTCCTACGAGATGTTCGGCATGTTCGTGACCAAGGCTTCGTCCCTCGCCGATAGCGGGCAGGCTTTTGCCTTGTATCTTGGATGCGGGGCTGGTGGCATTGGTGGCCTTGCTCGCGGTGATCGTCTTGGGCGATAGTATGAGGCAGTGGTATGGCTATGTGATCTTGAAGCGGCCGTTCACCAGCAGCGAAGTGGTGGTGATGGCCGGTGGGGGTTCGCCGGGAAGACTGCAGACGACGATTCGTCATGATGATGAGGAGAAGCGATTACAGTTGCCCGGTGGAGGGTGCTGTTGAGGGATGGCGGGAGCGGCCAGGTGCCCTTCTTGCTCGCAGAACGCGCACGCTCGGAAGGTGCTCGTTCGATGCGCGCAGTAAAGGGCAACCTTGGCCGCTCCCTTAACGAGAGATGAAGAGGATTGGAAGGCCCTCGTTAGATGAGGGCCTTTGAAGATCAAGCAGGTTGCACTGCGGTGGAAACGAGAATGGCTAGATGAGAAGAGGAGGGGATCGTGGCTGAGCAATTTTCGTTCGATGTGGTCTCGGAAGTGGACATGCAAGAGATGAAGAATGTCGTCGATCAGGCGACGAAGGAGGTCAAGCAGCGCTTCGATTTCAAAGACTCGAAGACGGAAATTACATTGAAGGAGAAGGAAAAGGAACTGTCCTTGGTGTCCGACGATGAGTATAAGCTCAATGCAGTGAATGACATTATTAAGACCAAGTGCGTGAAGCGCGGGGTCTCGTTGAAGGCGTTCACCTATGGGACCGTGGAGCCGGCGCTGAGTGGGACGGTGCGCCAGGTGGCGAAGATTCAAAGCGGGATTGCGGCGGACAAGGCGAAAGAAGTGACGAAGGCCATCAAGGAGTCAAAGTTGAAAGTGCAAGCGCAGATTCAAGGCGAGCAAGTGCGCGTGCTGAGCAAGAGCAAGGATGACCTCCAGGCGGCCATGGCGTTTCTCAAGAGCAAAGATTTTGGAATTGATCTGCAGTTCACCAACTACCGCTAGTGCAGGATGCTGAAACAGGGGAGGGGATGGAGCCTGATGATCTTCTGTGCTCGCGCAACGCGCGGCCTCAGCGATCGAAGGCCTAAGGTGCAACGCAGCAGGCCTCGGTGTTCGATCTTCGCTGCGGCCTTGTTGGATGACCTGTTTGAGCATCCTGGTGAATGCGACGTTGGATGCGCGCAGTGGAAGATCAGTCAGCCCCCATCCCTGAAGAGAGAACGAGCAAGCTTGGAGGGATCATTGATTGAGTAGTGCTATAATAGACTGACGTAGTTTGGAGTGACTCCGCCACCTTCGCATCCGAACATCGCCTCAAGCTGAATTCATGAAACGACTCGCCTTCCTATTCCTGCTTCTCCTTGGCCTTCCTCTCCTTGGCTGCAATCGCAGCGATCCCATCGTCGTCATCCAGCTCAATCCGAAGAATCCTGACATCATCTACGTCGCGACGAACGACTACATCTATAAGACGCGCGATGGGGGCCAGACCTGGACGAATCTGTCGAAAGGGATGAGCCATTCGCGTGTGATCTCAATGGCAGTCGACCCGGCCTATCCCGCGACGGTCTATGCGGGTACGAAGGGTGATGCTGTCTATAAGAGTCACGATGGTGGGCAGCGCTGGGCTTCGATGCGTTCGGGGTTAGACGATGCAACGATCTCGTCGGTGGTCAATCAGTTCGTCTTCGATCCGGCGGACAGCAATCACATCTTTCTTGCCACGACGATGGGTGTGTCCGAGACGAAAGACGGCGGCGAGCATTGGGTGAAGAAAATGGAAGGGATGAAGGAAGTGCTGATGGTGGTGACACTCGGTCTGGACCCCACGAGACCGACGATCCTCTACGCGGGCACGAGCGGCGGAGTGTACAAAACGATCGACGAGGCCGGCCATTGGGAGAAGGTGAACAACGGCCTCGTGTCGCCTGACATCATTAAATCGTCGCGGGCGCTTAGCGTGACGTCGGTGCTGGTCGATCCGTTTGAGCCGGATACGGTGTACGCCTCCACGCTAGCGGGACTCTATAAGACGACGGATGGCGGAAAGGCCTGGATGCGGATCGGGCAATCCCTGCAAGATCAGATGTTGTTTTCGATGATCTTGGATCGCACGAAGAAGGGCGTCATTTATCTGGGCGGTCGGGAAGGCGTCCATCGGAGCGAAGATGGTGGGGCGACGTGGGGTACGCTGAATACGGGTCTTGCAACGCTCAATATCCGATCACTCGTGCAGAGTCCGACCGATCCGGACATGTTCTATGCAGGCACGAACGGGAGTGGCTTGTATAGGAGTAAAAATCGAGGAGAGACCTGGGAATCGGTGCCGACTGTGCTTCCGAGCCAGTGAGGAAGGTTACTGCTGTGGGCCGGTGCCGCGTTCTTGGATGGTCGAACCGACCGAGGACGATCCGAACGACGAGCCAACACTCGACTCTCCGAGGCTTGAGCCCACGCTAGAGCCGCCGAAGCTCGATCCTACCGTCGAATCCGACAGGCTAGACCCCACTGTGGAACGTTGCAGCGATGAGCCGACCGCCGAAGACGATTCACTGTTGAAGGTGGACTCGCCGATTGAAGGACCCGCACGGCCTGTGGCGCCGATCCCAAACCCTGCTGGGCCTGAGCTGCCGATGTCGTGGCTGTTTTTCGATGACGCTCCGATGTTTTGGCCGGTGACGCCTTCCGCGCCGATCGTGTTGCCGGTCTTCGGAGTTTTTCCGATATTCGGACCTGCCGCTGGTGCGGTGCCGATACTGGCGCCCGTCTTTGGTCCTGTCGACAACTTCGGCGCTCGGATATCTCTCTCAATCGATTCTTCCATTTCCCGAATCGCGTTGGCTTCCCGACCTGAGTCTTCAAAGTCTCCTGAATCACGGGTGTTGGTCGAGGTGCTGATGCGTTCGAGCGTCGCGCGCAGCTTCTTCAGATCAGCGCGGGCCTTGGAGACAGTCGGGATCATTTCGCGGAGCATGATGCCGCGCGAGGCCATCGAATAATTCGACATGTTAGCCTGGGTGGACTTGAGCAAGTCTCCGACCTCGTCTCCCATTTCTTCGACCTGCTGAAGTTCCGAAATATCTGTCTTGCAGCAATCGAGGAAATGGCGATACTTGTTCAGGAATGTCGATACGTCACCCTGCAGATTCTCGATCTTGAAGTCGCGTGGTGGTTTGCCGCTAGTAGATGGTTCCCCTTCTTGCTCTGCTGCCTGGGTCTCTTTCTTCTCAACAAGCGGCACGCATCCCAACCCGTTGGTTGCTGAATATTGCCGATCGGCTTTCTGATCGGGGCACCAATAGAGTGGTGATGCCGCTGATGCCGTGGCGGCTGTAATGCCGCTGAACGTGAAGACGACACCCCCCATGAAAGCGGTCACGCAGAGTACCTTGGCTGTTGTGAATGAACGCATAAAACCATTCTCAACCCGACTCGAATCCTTGTCAATGAAACTCGCCAACTTCGTGCGCTTGACGGTTTAACTGATTGTTCACTTGGCTAGGCTATGTCGGTGCCCATCACTTCTCAGGAAGTGGATGTTTAAGAGAGAATCACGAGTTGTGCGACGGCTCACTGTGTCGTCCAAGAGGCGATGTATCCCACCCGTGTCCCAAGCAGAGAACTTTCAAACTTCATAAGTGCATGAATTTTCTATTGACAAGTCTTTGAGTGAGTGTATACTGCGCGCCTGTGTGGGAGAAAGTGGGTGAATTTGGTTGATAGAATTTTATGGAGGTTTCTCAGCATATCCCGGTCATGGCAGAAGAGGTGCTGTTTTGGCTCGTTCGAGAGGATGGCCGAATCTATCTTGACTGTACGGTGGGGTATAGTGGGCATGCTGAAAAAATTCTTGAGGCGAGCGGTCCTGACAGCAGACTTATTGGGTTTGATCGCGATGCGGTGGCCATCGCAGCCAGTCGAGAAAAGCTCGCACGATTCGGCGACCGCGTGCTCCTTGTCCATGGTCATTTCATGGATCTGAAACGGCATCTAAATATCGGCGGTATTGGCCGGGTTGATGGAATCCTGTTTGATCTTGGGGTCTCGTCCCCGCAGTTGGAAGAACCTGCTCGCGGCTTTAGCTTTCAAGGGGATGGTCCATTGGACATGCGTATGGATCAATCGATGAGCGGGACCGCAGCTGATCTGGTCAATCGATGGCCGGAAGCGCAGTTGGCCGATGCGATTTTTCAGTTCGGCGAAGAACGGTTTTCTCGACGAATTGCGCGTGCCATTGTTCGTGCGCGAGAACGCCATCCGTTGGCGACGACGAAAGAATTGGTCTCTGTGGTCGAAGGGGCTGTTCCGGCGAATTATCGGCACGGCCGCATTCACTGTGCCACTCGCACGTTTCAAGCCATTCGCATTGCAGTAAATCAGGAGCTTGACTGTCTCGATTCGGCGTTGCGCGATGCGGTGGATGTGTTGTCTCCCGGTGGCCGCCTCTGTGTGATTTCATTCCATTCGCTCGAAGATCGGATTGTGAAACACACGTTACGGGCGCTCTCCAGCAAGGACGATCCCGCATTGGTGGTGCTTACCAAGAAGCCGCAGGTTCCAGCCAGAGAAGAATCAAACCGGAATCCTAGATCCCGCAGTGCCAAGTTGCGGGCCGCCCAGCGGGTATTCAAGGAGGGTCATTCATGAAGGCGATGACGATTGTGGCCGGTGTGCTGTTGGTCTTCGTGTTTGTGTGGGAACGTGTCGATGTCGTTCGGTTGGGTTATCAGATCGAACGATTGAAGACCCAGAAAATATTGCTGGAGCGAGAGCGGGATCAATTGCAAGTGAAGTTTTCTGCGCTGATGGCTCCGGAGCGGATTGCCAAGGTAGCGACAGAAAAGTTGGGGCTGGTCCCGCCACAGCAGGGGCAAGTGCTGATTGTGCATCTGCCGGAAGAGGCTCCGAGTCTATCTCTCCCACCCATGGAGCAAGTTCGTCTGGCGAAACATGACTCAATCGGGAGGGAGGGCGAGTGACTGCCGGCCCTTCTCGCGGTCGTCGCTATGTGATGCTGCTCCTGCTCCTTTGTGGGTTCAGCATTATTCTGTTTCGGCTGGTCACGCTCCAAGTGCTTCAAGCAGCAGAACTCACGGCCAAGGCGGATCGGCAACATCAAAAGACCGTATCGTTCGAGGGAGCCAGAGGCATGGTGTCGGATCGACACGGCAAAGTGTTCGCGATGAATGTGGAGGTGCCATCCGTGTTCGGCGTACCGACGTCGCTGGAGAGCCCGTCGACCGTCGCCCGTCATCTTTCTCCCGTGCTCCATATTCGAAGCGATGAGCTTGAGAGAAAGCTTCGGCAAGACAAGAGTTTCGTGTGGTTAGCGCGAAAGGTCGAGCCTGAGCAAGGCCGTCGGCTTGAGCAGTTGTCGTTGGAAGGCATCGGTGTGGTGATGGAGGGGCGGCGATTCTATCCCAAGGGCCCATTGCTGGCCCATGTCCTCGGATTTTCCGGGATGGATGGGCAAGGGCTTGAGGGGCTCGAACGTCGATACGATTCGCATCTGCACGGAGAAAAGCGTGTCACGGTGTTGCAGCGCGATGCGTTGGGCCGCACGGTGTTTCCCAAGGGTTTGGCAGAGCAAGCGCCCGCGCCTGGACATGCCCTTACGCTGACCGTCGATGAGGTCATCCAATACATTGCAGAAAAAGAACTCGAAGAAGCCGTCACTCATACCCATGCCAAGTCCGGGACGATCATCGTCATGGAGCCGCAATCTGGTGCGATTCTAGCGATGGCCGTCAGTCCACGATTCGATCCAAATGTCGTTGCCGCCTTGACGCCCGATCGGTGGCGCAATCGTGCGCTGACGGATACGTACGAGCCTGGCTCGACCATGAAGGTCGTGGTTGCGGCCGCGGCGCTTGAAGAAAAAGTGATGACGCCAGAATCCATGATTTTCGGTGAAAACGGCCAGATGGTGATTGCGAATACGACGATTCATGACCATGACAAACTTGGGTGGATGACTTTCTCTGAAGTGATTCAAAAATCCAGTAACATCGGCGCCGCCAAAACCGGAATGGCTCTCGGAGAGCAGCGACTCTACCGCTATCTCCAGGCGTTTGGATTTGGCCAACGTACGGAGATCGACCTGCCGGGTGAAGTGAGCGGACTTTTGAAGGCTCCAAAAGACTGGGGCCGCCGATCGCTGGCGTCGATTTCGATGGGACAGGAGGTCGGGGTGACGCCCCTCCAAATGGTGTCGGCGGTGGCGACCCTCGCCAACGGCGGCGTGATGATGAAGCCCTATGTGGTGTCCGGGGTTCGCGATCAGAAAGGTCGATTGCTCAAGGAAGTACTGCCACAAGTAAAGCGGCGAGTTGTGTCACAGGACACGGCCCGGACGATGACGACAATGTTGGAGGGTGTCGTGACGAATGGGACTGGGGCGAAGGGTGCCATTCCAGGATTCCGCGTGGCGGGCAAAACCGGGACCGCGCAAAAGATCGATCCGCGAACCGGCGCCTATTCCTCCACGCAGTTTGTCGGATCGTTTGTCGGGTATGTGCCGGCAGAATCTCCGCGGCTGGCGATGATCGTGATCCTCGATGAACCTCAAGGTGAAGCCTGGGGCGGGGCTGTGGCGGCGCCCGTCTTTCGGCGAGTCGGGGAGCAGGTGCTCAATTATCTCGGTGTGTCCAGAGAGGACACTGTGAAAATTGCACTGGCGACGAAGGATTACTAAGAGGCCATGGCGCGCGATCCCATCACCGTCACGCAGTTGCTCGCGGCGCTCCGTGGGCAGGACGAGATTTTGGAGCAGCGAGGCGATATGAATCGTCTGGTGCATGCGATCACGGACGATTCGCGGGCGGTGAAGGTCGGAAGCCTTTTTGTCGCCGTCAAGGGTGAGCGCGTTGATGGTCATGGATTTGTCGAGCAGGCCATCAAGGCCGGAGCGGTTGCGGTGGTTGCGCAGGCGCTAGTGACGTCAGGGCCCTTACCGCTTCGTGCTGGTGGCCGATTCGCGCAAGGCGCTGGGTCTTCTCGGTAGCCGATTTTATGGGGATCCATCCGCCCGTCTCAAGATGATTGGCGTGACGGGTACGAACGGGAAGACGACGACGACGTATCTCTGCAAAGCGTTATTGGAAGGGATCGGCCGACGGGTGGGTTTGATCGGCACGGTGGGATACCAGATCGGGCAAGAGACGCTTCCGGCCCCTCACACGACACCCGGCGCCCTCGATCTTCAAGCACTCTTGGCGAAAATGGTCGAGGGCGGACTCACCGCTGCAGTGATGGAAGTATCGTCCCATGCTCTTGCATTAGATCGGACATCGGGCTGCGAGTATGACGTGGCGGTTTTCACGAACCTCACGCAGGATCACCTCGATTTTCATCACACGATGGATGAGTACTTTGAGGCGAAGTTGCGACTGTTTACCGGATTGGCCGGGGGGCAGAAGGTCAGGAAGCGCGCCCTCGTCAATTTGGACGATCCCCGAGGAGCCACGATCCGCGCGGCCTGTTCTGTGCCGGTCTGGGGTTATGCCATTCAGAACCAGGCCGATCTCAAGGCGGAACGAGTGTGTCTCTCGCTAACCGGTACCTCTTTCACGGCAGCGACTCCCGCGGGGTCGTTCACCGTCGAGAGCCGGTTGGTCGGAGAGCACAACGTCTACAACTTGCTGGGGGCAATCGGGGTAGCGCTGCACGACGGGGCGACGACCGATCAGATCTGCGAAGCGGCCGCCCATATCACCAATGTTCCAGGTCGCTTCGAACGGGTCTCGTCCGGGCAAGATTTTACTGTCGTCGTCGATTATGCCCATACGGAAGATGCACTCCTCAGGCTGCTGACGGCAGCCCAGGCATTAAAGACCGATCGGATCATTACAGTGTTTGGGTGCGGTGGTGACCGGGATCGAGGGAAGCGGCCCAAGATGGGTCGCGCTGCCGTGGAATACAGCGACGTGGTGATCTTGACGTCCGATAATCCTCGAACCGAGGACCCGATGGCGATTCTCCATGAAGTGGAGGTCGGAGTGCGCGATGCGCTAGCGCGCCGCAATCATGTGCAGTATCACTTGATGCCTGATCGCCGTGAGGCGATCGCCGCAGCCATCAGCGAGGCACGACGAGGCGATATGGTGCTCATCGCCGGCAAGGGGCATGAGGATTATCAAATCATCGGCACCAAAAAGTTTCATTTTGACGACCGTGAGGTGGCTCGCGAAGCGATTCAGCAATTGCGGGATTGCGCGTGAGAGTCCAGGCCACGGCCGGGACCGCGCAAGGTGGTGAGGAGTCAATGGGGCTTTTTACGGTCGAGGAGTTACGAGAAGTCATCAGCGTGAAAGTCCTCGCAGGGCAGGACTCGTTATCGGGGAAGCGCCGGATCAGACAGATTAGCACGGACTCCCGATCGGTTCGCCGTGGCGATCTCTTTGTCGCGCTCAGAGGCGATCGATTTGATGGTCATGAGTTTGTGCCGGACGTACTTGCACGGGGCGCTGCGGGAGCCATCGTTCACGATGAATACCGCCTTCCTCCAAGCTCCGCAGCGGTACGCCGGATCGAGGGACCATCTGCACCCTTTCTCTTCGGTGTGCGCGACCCGCTGTTCGCCTATCAGCAGTTAGCGACGCATTATCGCAGTCGGTTCAATATTCCCGTGGTGGCGGTGACCGGGAGCAACGGCAAGACGACGACGAAAGAGATGGTGGCGGCGGTGTTGGCACAGCGGTGGCCGGTGCTGAAGACCGAGGGGAATTTCAACAATCGGATCGGTGTACCGTACACCCTGTTTCGGCTCACAACTCGCCATCAAGCGGCCGTCATTGAGATGGGGGTGGATCAGCAGGGGCAGACGACCAGACTCTGCGAGATAGTCAGGCCCACGATCGGGGTGATTACTAATATTGGCCCGGATCATCTCGAGTTCTTTGGAAGCATGGAAGGATCAGCGCAAGCCAAGGCGGAATTGTTGGACCTGCTTCCGGTCGATGGCACGGCGATTGTGAATGCCGACGATCCCTACTTTGACTACCTCGCCGCGCGAGCGCAGTGCCGCGTCATGTCGTTCGGATTTTCGGAGATGGCCGATGTCCGCGCGAGTGGGATCACCTCCGATGTTCGCCAAGGAACGACCTTTCGATTGCATCTCCCTGGGAAAAGCCGTCCCACGATCGTTCGAATCAAGGTGCATGGGACTCACAATGTCACCAATGCGCTCGCTGCCGCAGCGGTGGGTGCTGTGTTGAATCTGTCCGGTTCGATGATTGCCCAAGGGCTGGGCCGATTCCGTCCTGCCGCGATGCGGTCGCAAGTGGTGACCCACCATGGCGTCCATATTATCAACGATTGTTACAACGCCAACCCCGCTTCGATGAAAGCTGCACTCCAATTGCTGGCCCAGTGGAGTCCGGCACGCGAACGGATTGCTGTGTTGGGAGATATGCTCGAGCTCGGCCCTGAAGCAGGTCTGATGCACCGGGAGGTGGGACAGTTTCTTGCCACGCAGGGGCTGTCACGTCTGATTGTCTGCGGGACGCTGGGTCGGGATATTGCGGAAGGAGCCAGGCGAGGCGGGATGGTTGGTTCGCACATCGATGAAGTGGTCGATGCGGCCGCTGCGGCTGATCACCTCAAGAGGATCGTGCGGCAGGGCGACGTGGTATTGGTGAAGGCCTCTCGCGGCATGAAAATGGAACAGGTTGTACAGGTCCTGACGGGGATGAGGGCAGTCATCAAGCAGGCATCGTAAGGGGTCGGCGTCCATCCGATTCAAAAGTCGGTCAGACGGGCAGGCTCATTTTTAAGGTAAAGACCGCATGCTCTACAACTGGCTGTATCCGTTTCATACGGAATATTCATTTCTGAACGTCTTTCGGTATTTGAGCTTCCGGATCATCTATGCGGCCGTGACGGCATTCTTGATTGCCTTTGTGCTGGCCCCGCGGGTGATCAGGAAATTACAAGCCATGAAGCTGGGACAGCAGATTCGCGGCGACGGACCCAAACGTCATCTGGCGAAGAGCGGCACGCCCACCATGGGCGGGATTCTCATCCTCTTCGCCGTGGTCTTCTCGACGCTCCTCTGGGCCGATATCGCGAAACCCTATGTCTGGCTTGTTCTCGCCGCCATGGTGGGGTTTGGGGCGATTGGATTTGCCGACGACTATCTCAAGTTCATCAAGGCCCAATCGAAGGGGTTGTCGGCGTGGCAGAAGTTCACGGCGCAAGTGGCGCTGGCCTTGGCGATAGCGCTGGTCCTCTATTTCCTGCCCGGCTATACAACCAAGCTCAGCATCCCGTTTTTCAAGAACGTTGTTCCGGATCTCGGTTGGCTGTATATCGCCTTTGCCGTGCTGGTCATTGTCGGGAGCTCCAATGCCGTTAATCTGACCGATGGTCTCGATGGGCTTGCGATCGGACCCGTCATGATCTCGGCGCTGGCCTATACGATCGTGGCCTATGTCGCAGGCCATCGACTCATGTCGGACTATCTGCTCATTCAGCATATCGAAGGTGCGGGTGAACTTGCGGTATTCACTGCCGCCATTCTGGGGGCGAGTCTGGGATTTCTGTGGTTCAACACCTATCCGGCTTCCGTGTTCATGGGGGATGTGGGATCGCTTCCGCTGGGAGCGGCGCTGGGCACGGTCGCGGTGATCAGCAAGCACGAGCTGCTGCTCCTGATGGTCGGCGGCGTGTTTGTGATTGAAGCGGTCTCGGTCATTTTTCAGGTGATCTCGTTCAAGTCGCGCGGGAAACGTATTTTTCTCATGGCGCCCATCCATCATCACTTTGAGATGAAAGGGTGGGAGGAGCCCAAGGTCGTGGTGCGTTTGTGGATTATCGCCATCCTGTTGGCCTTGTTGAGTCTGAGTACCTTAAAGCTTCGGTGATGGCATGGTGGGAGAGGCGGCTGTGGAACTTGCGGGAGCACGTGTCACGGTAATGGGACTTGCTAGAAGCGGTGTAGCGGCTTGCCGGTTGCTTCAGGCGGCGGGAGCACGTGTCACGGTAGCCGACCGGAAAGAATCGGCCGAACTGACATCGGCCCTCGGCGCCATCGATCTCGATCACGTTGGTGTGACCGTTGGAGCACGGTATGAATCGTCGCTCGACGAGGCGGACCTGGTGGTGATCAGCCCCGGAGTGCCCTATCGATTAGCCCCGCTTGAAGCGGTGCGTCGGCGCGGCGTGAAGGTGATTAGCGAGTTGGAGCTCGCCTCGCAGTTTTTCAGAAGCCCGCTTCTAGCAATCACTGGTACCAACGGCAAGAGTACGACGGTGACTCTGATTGGCAAGTTTCTCGCCGAGAGCGGCAAGCGGGCGTTTGTCGGCGGCAACTTGGGTATCGCCTTGAGCGAAGCGGCAGTGGAAGAACTTTGCGCCAGGCAGACAGGGGCGCCGAGTCCGTTCGACTATCTCGTCGTCGAGGTTTCCAGTTTCCAGCTAGAAACGATCGACCGGTTCCATCCCTGGATTGCCGCCCTGCTCAACGTGACGGTCGATCACCAGGATCGCTACGAGTCGCTTGATGAATATGTCGCGGCGAAACAACGGATCTTCGAGAATCAAACCGCGTCAGATTTCGCGCTGTTCAACCTTGACGATGATCTTGTGGCCACGTTGCGACAGAACGTTCGTGCGACACGACTGGGGTTTACGAGCCGGTCGACGATCGGCGCCGATATGCATGGGGGGACCTACCTCGAAGGCGATCGGATCGTGACGACGGTGACCGGGGTTCGGCAGGAGATTTGCCGTCGAAGCGAGATCCGCATCATCGGCAATCACAACGTGGAGAACGTCATGGCGGCCGCGACCTACGCTGTGCTGTGTGGCTGTCCTCTTGACGCGATTCGTCGCGTCCTCGCGACATTTCCTGGACTCGAACATGCTCTTGAGATCGTCCGTGAACGTCGAGGGGTTCGATTTGTGAACGATTCGAAGGGGACGAATGTCGATGCCACGCTTAAAGCGCTGGAGAGTATCGATCAACCGATTTGGCTCATTGCCGGTGGGCGGGATAAGGGTGGTGACTTTTCTCGACTCGCCCAGGCGGTCAGCCGGCGGGTGACGCGCGTGATTCTGATAGGGGAAGCGGCACCGCTGATGCGACGGGCTTGGGAAGGTGTCGCTACGATGACTGAGGCGGCCACCTTGCGGGACGCCGTGGATCTTGCGGCGCAGGAGGCATCGCCGGGTGACGTCGTGTTGTTGTCTCCGGCCTGTGCCAGCTTCGACATGTTTACGGACTATCAAGACCGTGGTCGTCAATTCAAGGCATTGGTTCATGCCTTACCGGTGTGACGTGCAAGGCGAGGGAGGGGTGGTTCTGAGCAATGGCGCATCGATCAGCGGGGACTCTGGCGCTCCCATGGTCCCAGACCAGCCAACGGTCGGGCAAGCAACGGGTGGCGGCAGACCACACGCTTCTGGTGGTCACCATGATCCTGGCGTTGGTGGGACTCGTCATGGTGTTCAGCGCGAGCGCCATCGTGGCGGGCAACCGATTTCAGGATCCCGGGTTTTTTCTGAAGCGGCAGATCGCCTGGCTCACGTTCGGTTTTCTGTTGATGCATCTCGCGTCGCGTATCGATTACACGTTCTGGAAGAAGCTCTCCATTCCGATGTTGGTCTGTATCTTGCTGCTGCTCGTCATGGTGCTGGTACCGTCGCTCGGTGTGGCGGCCAAGGGAGCGCGGCGATGGTTACGGTTGGGGTTCATCTCGGTGCAGCCAGCGGAAATGGTCAAGCTCGTGGCGGTCATCTATCTGGCGGCGTATCTGACCAAAAAAGGAGACAAGATCACGTCGTTTCGCGATGGTCTGCTTCCGGCCCTGATCGTGATCGGACTGCTGAGCGGACTGGTGCTGCTCGAACCGGATCTTGGGACGGTTGTGGTGCTCGGACTGGTGACGGTCGGGATGTATTTTCTCGCCGGGGCGCGCATCTCCCATCTCTTGGCCTTGGGCCTCTGCGCGATTCCGGTCGTGCTCGTGCTGGTCCTTGGTTCCAGTTATCGACGCCAACGGCTCATGACGTTTCTTGCTCCATGGAAGGATGCGTCGGACACCGGGTTCCAAATCACGCAATCCTTCTTGGCCTTCGGCAGTGGCGGTCCGTTCGGAGTGGGATTGGGCGAGGGCAAACAGAAGCTCTACTTTCTTCCGGAGGCGCATACGGATTTTGTCTTGGCGCTGATCGGCGAAGAGCTGGGGCTTATCGGAACCGCTACCGTGACCCTGTTGTTTGCATTTTTTGTCTGGCGGGGAGTTCAGATCGCTGCGCGTGCACGGGTGCCGTTTGGCCGTTATTTGGGCATGGGCATTACCTTGTTGATCGGCGGGCAGGCGCTTGTGAATGCGGCGGTGGTGACTGGGCTATTGCCGACGAAAGGGCTCACCTTACCGTTCGTCAGTTACGGAGGATCGTCGCTGGTGGTCAGTCTGATCGGCGTGGGGATCTTGCTCAGTATTTCCCGCGACAGGCATGCCGGCGGGTCTCGAGGTGGACGCGGTGGGTCGGATCACGAATGACGATCGTCATTGCAGCAGGAGGAACCGGTGGGCATCTCTATCCGGCTGTGGCGTTGGCGCGGGAGTTTCTCCGGCGCGATCCAGCAACCAAGGTGCTCTTCGTAGGGACGGCGCGTGGACTTGAGTCGAACGTGCTCGCCCACGAGGGATTCGACCTGGCATTGATCAGTGCCAAACCGGTGATGGGCAAGGGGCTGTTCGGGGCGGTGACAGGCTTGTGTGCTATGCCGGTCAGTTTGTGGCAGTGCCTGCGGATCCTGCGGACGAGACGGGCGGATCTGGTCATCGGAGTCGGGGGGTATACGAGTCCGATGATGATTCTTGCTGCAGCATTGGCTGGGGTGACACGCGTGATTCTTGAGCCGAATGCGAATCCCGGCATGGCGAACAAGGCGGTGGGGCCGTTCGCCCAACGCGTCTTTCTCGCATTCGAGTCGGCGGCGGACTCGTTCAATCGTTTCAAGGTACATGTGGTGGGAACTCCGATACGTAAGGCGTTTCTAGACGGCGTGCAGCAGAACCGGGAGAAGTCAGGACCGCCACATCTGCTGATTTTTGGGGGAAGTCAGGGAGCGAAAGCGATAAACGCAGCGGTGATGGAAGGGTTGTCCGAACTGATGACGCAGCTACCACATCTCACAGTGACCCATCAGACCGGCGAGTCCGACCATGCGCGGGTGGCCGAGGCCTATCGTCGCGCCGGCGTCGAGTCGCAAGTCATGCCGTTTCTCTATGACATGCCTGCCGCATTACGGCAGGCGGATCTCGTGGTGGCGAGAGCCGGCGCCATGACGGTGGCGGAACTCACGGCTTGCGGAAAGCCGGCCATCCTCATTCCGCTGCCGTCCGCCATCTACGACCATCAGACGCGGAATGCCAGGGTGATGGAAGCAGCCGGGGCCGCCGTGCTGCTCCCTCAATCTGTACTCACCGGCACCCTGTTGGTCCGCACTGTGGCGGGCATTCTCGGGGATCCTGAGCGATTGCGGGCGATGGGCGAGGCCAGTCTATCTCTGCGGCGAATCGATGCAGCCGAAGTCATCGTTCGCGAATGCTACGCACTTATGGAGGGGCATCATGATGTTAACCGGTCTGTTGGAGCGGCAGGAAGCTAATGGTATTGGGCAACGTGGACAGGAATCACAGTCGTATCCACCGGTTGGTGGAGTAAGGCGCGCGCCGATGTTTCGTAAGACGCAACAGATTCACTTAGTAGGAATCGGGGGATCGGGGATGAGCGGCATCGCCGAGGTGCTGCTGACGCTGGGGTACAAAGTGACGGGCTCGGACCTGCAGGCCTCCGATACGACGCGGAGATTGGAAGAGCTCGGCGGGCGCATCTTCGTCGGCCATCAGGAGTCTAATGTGGGGGAGGCCCAAGTGGTGGTCATCTCCTCTGCCGTGTCGGCACAGAACCCCGAGGTCGTGGCGGCCAAGGCGAAACAGATTCCCGTGATTCCTCGGGCCGAGATGCTCGCGGAGCTGATGCGACTGAAATTTGGGGTCGCCATTGCCGGCGCTCACGGAAAAACCACAACGACATCGATGGTCGCCAATGTGCTGGCGCAGGGCGGGTTGGATCCGACGATGGTGATCGGGGGCAAAGTGAATGCGCTGGGGAGTCATGCCCGCCTTGGTCGAGGCGAGCTCCTCGTGGCGGAAGCCGATGAGAGCGACGGGTCGTTTCTCCGTCTGTCTCCGACCATTGTTGCAGTCACAAATCTCGATCGGGAACATCTCGATCACTATGGCAGCATGGAGCGCATCAACGAATGCTTTCTCGAGTTTATCAATAAGGTGCCGTTCTATGGATTGGCCGTGTTGTGTGCCGACGATGATCGTCTCCGGGCGCTCTTTCCGAACATCGTGAAGCGCTATCAGACCTATGGACTCAGTGAGCGCGAGGGTGTCACGCCGGACTTCTTTGCGACAGAAATCAACCTGAACCAATGGGGCGCCGAGTTTCGAGCGCAGTACCGTGGGCGTAATTTGGGCCCATTCCGCCTGGCGGTGCCCGGCCGACACAATGTCTCCAACGCGCTTGTGGCGATTGCGATCGGCATCGAATTGGATGTGCCGGTGGACCTCATCAGGAAAGCGCTGGCGGCCTATGCCGGGGTAGAGCGCCGCTTTCATCTGCGAGGGGAAGCCAATGGGATCATGGTCGTGGACGATTATGGGCATCATCCGACAGAGATCAGGGCCACCCTGGCCGCAGCGAAGCAAGGGTGGGGGGACCGGCGGTTGGTAGTGTTGTTTCAGCCGCATCGCTATACCAGGACGCGAGACTTGCTGGAGGATTTTGCGAAGGCGTTTGACCAATCGGACGTATTGTTCCTGGCGGATATCTATGCGGCAGGGGAGCAGCCGATTCCCGGTGTGTCCGGGGCAAAGTTGGCCGACGTTGTTCGTGCGGCTGGCCATCCGTCTGTGACCTTTGTGGAACAAAAAGAGAAGTTGGTGGATCAGGTGCTGCCCCATCTGAAATCGGGGGATCTCGTCATCACATTAGGGGCGGGTGATATTTGGAAGACGGGGCTTGGGTTGTTGGCCCGATTGACCCCCGCCGGATGATGCCATGAAGCGAGGTGGCCGACGTGTCACGACAGCGGCGAAAGTTCATGCGCAGTTCACGCCGGCAGATGTGCGGGCTGCGGTGGCGGGTCTTCGGGGAACCGTGTCCTTCCAGGCTCCGCTGCGACAGTACACCTCGTTCAAGATCGGAGGGTCGGCGGATGTCGTGCTTGAACCAGTTGATATTGAGGATGTCTGTCTGGCGGTCCGGCAGGCGCGTGTGCGCAAGGTTCCGTTCTTCGTCCTGGGTGGGACGAATTTGCTCATCCGAGATGGGGGAATACGCGGCATCGTGATTAGTCTGGTGCGGTTGCGGGGGATCAAGGAAGAACCGGGGTCCGTCCTCTATGCTGAAGGGGGCGTGGGAATGCCGACGTTGATTGGGTATGCCATCCGCCACTCCCTCGCGGGATTGGAATGGGCGGCGGGAATTCCCGGGACTGTGGCTGGCTGTGTGGTGATGAACGCCGGCACGAAGCTCGGAGAAATGAAGGATTCGATCAAGGCTGTTCGCATGGTGAATATGAAAGGCCAGGTTGTTGACGTGGAGGCAGCCCAGGTGAGGTTCGAGTATCGCCGGGCCTTGCTGCCACGCGGCATCGTCGTGGGGGTGTGGCTTCAATTGAAGCGAGGGGTCCGATCGGAGATTGAGCGAGTGGTCAAGGACTACCTCCACTATCGACGGGATACACAGCCGCTCACGATGCCGAGCGCCGGGTGCGTGTTCAAGAACCCTCCGAACGATTCTGCCGGTCGACTGATTGAGGCGGTTGGCCTCAAGGGTGCACGCGTCGGCGATGCGGAGGTCTCGATGAAGCATGCCAACTTCATAGTCAATCGAGGGCAGGCGAGCGCGGCGGACGTGATAGCGCTGATTGCGAAAGTCCGCAGCGCTATTCGCCGCCGGGCTGGTGTGGGGTTAGGTCTTGAACTCAAAATCGTAGGAAAGACGTAGCGGTATGAGCGAGTCTCGTCTGACAGAGCGACCTCTTCTGACCCTTGCTCGTATCGGGGTGCTGATGGGTGGGCAATCGGCCGAGCGCGATGTGTCGCTCCGGACTGGCGCGGCAGTACATCGGTCGTTGGTCCGTCGTGGCTACGACGCGGTGGCCATCGATGTCGGACCGACGCTCTCACAGGATTTGCGCGATCAGAAGATTGCCCTTGCATTTCTGGCTCTGCATGGACCGGGCGGGGAAGATGGCGCGATCCAAGGATTCCTTGAAACCTTTGGAATCCCCTACACCGGATCCGGCATCCAGGCCAGTGCGATCGGCATGCATAAAGTGACGACGAAAACGCTCTTGGCCTCAGGCGGGATTCCTGTGCCGGCCGGCACGGTTGTGAAGCGAGGGAAGAAGGTTTCGCGCGCCACAGTGATGCGGGCGGCGAAATTGCGCTGGCCCATTGTGGTGAAGCCTGCGTCGCAAGGATCCACGATTGGCGTCACCATCGTGCGGAAGCCGGCACAATGGCGTGACGCCCTGGCCTTGGCCCATCGCTATGATACGGATGCGATGGTCGAGGCCTACATTCCGGGGCATGAGGTTACGGTGTCGATCATTGGTCGGCATAATTCTTCTCCCTTGGTGCTTCCTGCCGTGGAAATTATTGCGCCGGGAGGCTTTTACGATTTTGCGGCGAAATATGAGAAGGGGAAAACACAGTATCTCTGTCCTGCGCCCTTAGCCGCCGCGGTGACCCGGCAGATTCGCGCGTTGGCGCTGCGCACCTATCAGGTGCTGGGCTGTGAAGGTGCGGCCCGGGTTGATTTCCGTATCACCCCGCGTGGCCGTCCTGTTGTGTTGGAGATTAATACGGCGCCGGGCATGACCGAAACGAGTTTGCTGCCTATGGCTGCGGCGCGGGCCGAGATCGACTATGACGAGCTGACCGAACGGATTCTCGAGTCCGCGCTCGTTCGTGCGGCCCGCCTTGCCCGTTCGTCAGATGAAGGGAGCATGTCATGAAGGTGCTTGTGCGGAAGCGAACAGCGACTTCAATCGGCCCTCGACTGAACCAATGGAAGGGCACCCGTGCCAGTCAGATCTCGGATCAGCGCCAACAGGCGTGTCGGGAGAGACTCCTCTCGCGGTGTCGGCGTGCGTTGCTGGTGGGGCAATGGATTGTCGGTCTTGCGGCGTTGGCTTGGGGGCTGACCATGGTCACGCGAGAGATGGGACCGGTTCTTCAGGGTTGGCTGGAAATCCGCGGCGTAGAGGTTGAGGGTATTCACCATGTGACGAAACAGGAAGTGTTGGAACGGCTCGTCTTGAAACCCGGCATGGGGCTCCATCAAGTCAGCACAGCGTTTCTTGCCGAGCGAGTGCGGACGCATGCCTGGATCAAGGAAGCAACGGTCGAACGCCGGCCACCGCATCTGCTGCATGTCACTGTATTGGAGCGCACGCCGGCCGCCATTATTCGGACGGGCGCGGACCATTGGTTGAGCGATGAGAGCGGATATCTCCTTGCCAAGCTGGGCAGGCAGGATGACCAGACGCTGCCATTATTGATCGGGCTCGATCCTCAGCTCCTTCAGCACGGCGAGGCAGGCGTCCGTAACGCGGTTCAATCCGGGGTCGTGCTGGCCAAGCTCATCGCCAACACCCTCGACGGGCGGATTGAGATCGATCTCGCAAATTCCTCGAATGTGGTGGCGTCAGCCAATGGGGTGCGATTCCAGTTCGGCGACGATTCTCTGGTTGACCAGTGGGAGCGGTTCCGGAAAGTGAATCCGTTATTCAAAACTGCCCCATCCGATGATCGGAAGCGTGACGGTGAGCGAGATCGATCTGCGTTACGACAACCGTGTCATTGTGCGAGAAAGGGTGTGAGGGCTGTGCCGAAGCGTGATCAGATTCTAGTGGGGTTGGACATCGGGACCACGAAGATCTGCGCCATAGTTTCGGAAATCACGGATGATGGGACGCTCAACATCATCGGGGTCGGATCCAGCCCGTCGCGAGGGCTCCGCAAAGGCGTCGTGGTCGATATCGAAAGCACTGTGGAATCGATCAAGAAAGCGGTCGAGGAAGCCGAGTTGATGGCGGCGGTCCAGATCAATTCTGTCTATACCGGCATCGCCGGAAGCCACATCTCCGCGGAGAACTGCAAGGGTGTTGTGGCGCTCAAAAAAGCCGAAGTCACGCGGGAGGACATCCAGCGTGCGATCGAAAGCGCGCGGACCCTGGCAGTCATCCCCCATGAACGACGGATTCTTCATGTGTTGCCTCGTGAATTCATGGTGGATGGGCAAGAGGGGGTTCGGGAGCCGTTGGGTCTGTCTGGAAACCGTCTCGAAGTCAACGTACATGTGATTACCGGCGCCGTAACTTCAGCACAGAACATCATCAAGTGTGTGAATCGCGCGGGACTCGATGTCGTGGATATGGTGCTACAGCCCTTGGCTTCCAGTGAGGCCGTCCTCAGCCAGGAAGAGCGCGATCTGGGGGTCGTCATGGTCGATCTCGGTGGCGGAACGACCGACCTTGCGATTTTCCTCGACGGGAGCATCAGGCATTCTGCGGTGTTGCCGATCGGTGGGCAGAATCTGACGAAGGATCTTGCAATCGGGTTGCTGACCTCTCAGACCGAAGCCGAGAAGATCAAACTGCATCGCGGGATCGCCCGAACAGGATTGGTGCAGGGCCATGAATCGGTGGAGGTCCCATCGGTCGGAGACCGCCCCGCACGGACATTCTCGCGCCGTGACATTGCCGAGATTCTTGAGCCGCGGGTCGAAGAAATCTTTGAGCTGGTTCGTCGAGAAATCACGCGCGCCGGCTACGAGGGCATGCTGGGGGCAGGGGCGGTGCTTACAGGCGGAACGTCGTTGCTGGAGGGGATGCCTGATGCGGCAGAGCAGGTCTTGAATCTTCCGGCTCGCCGCGGCGCGCCAACTGGAATCGGAGGGCTTCGCGACATCGTCAGTAATCCCATGCATGCCACAGGTGTCGGCCTGCTGCTCCATGCCAGGCACCATGCTGTGGAGATGGCCACAGCTGGTCTGCGCAGCGGACGGCCGTTGCATAAGGCATTCGATCGTATGAAGTCCTGGATGTTCGAGTTCTTTTAACCGTTGCGCGCAGCGGATGGCCGCTACGCGCATTTTATTAAGGGAGGTGTCTTGATGTTTTCATTTGAAGAGGATGTCGTGTCCCCCGTTCGAATTAAAGTGATCGGTGTCGGTGGCGCTGGGTGTAACGCTCTTAACACCATGATCACGTCCGGATTGGCGCGGGTCGATTTTATCGCGGCGAATACCGATCTGCAGGCGTTGGATCGGTCGCGGGCCTCGTATAAAGTTCAACTGGGTCCTGAACGGACCAGGGGACTCGGCGCCGGGGCAAAGCCGGAAGTTGGAAAAGACTCGGCATTAGAAAGCAAAGATCAGATTCGGGAATGTCTTGAGGGCGCCGACATGGTGTTCGTGACTGCGGGGATGGGTGGCGGGACGGGGACGGGTGCCGCGCCGATTGTGGCGAGCATCGCGCGCGAACTCGGTATCTTGACGGTCGGGGTTGTGACGAAACCTTTTTCATACGAAGGTCATCGTCGGATGGTTCATGCGGATGAAGGAATTCGCGATCTCCGTCGCCATGTGGACACCTTGCTCGTGATTCCGAATCAGCGATTGCTCGGCATCGTGGACAAAGCGACGCCGCTGCTCGAAGCTTTCAAGGTGGCCGATGACGTCCTCCGACAGGCCATTCAAGGGATTGCGGATGTGATTACGACTACCGGTCATGTGAATGTGGATTTTGCCGATGTCCGCACTGTGATGTCGCATACGGGTCGTGCTGTGATGGGAATGGGCGTGGCGCGCGGGACGAATCGGGCGATCGAAGCGGCGCAAAAAGCGATTTGCAGTCCGTTGTTGGAGGAGGGCAGTGTCGAGGGTGCGCGTGGTGTGTTGTTGAATATTACCGGCGGGCCCAACATGTCGCTGCACGAAATCGAGGAAGCGGCCACGATTGTCCAGCAGACAGCCGATCCTGAAGCCAATATCATTGTCGGACAGGTGATCAACCCCGACATGGGCGACGACCTGGTTGTGACGGTGATTGCCACCGGGTTTGAGCGGGAGGACCAGCCTGCTCCGATTCCCGTGGCTGCGGCTCGGGCTTCCCGCACCGGGCAACAGGCGATGGCCGGCGCCGGCCAGACGATGGGAGAACGATCATATGCGGAGCGGCCTTTCAAAGATCTCGACCGTCCGACCTTCTTGCGGCGGATGGGAGATGGAAGAGAATCGATGGAGCGAACCGCGGCGGTCACTGATGATGAGTGGGATGTGCCCACGTTCCTGCGCAAGCAGGCCGACTGAGCCGACAGGTCCGTAGGGGTGAGTCTTTTCAGCGGAGTAGGGTCATGAATGCAGCGGTCATCACGGTTCCTGCCTTCGCGTCCTCGCGCGATGGTGTCAGGCATTTCTTCGGTACACGCCGACATGCAGATTCGCTGGCACTCGATGTAGGAGTGCCCGCCCGTCAGTCTGGGGCGCAGGGGCATGGTTGGCTGCTCTCCGTCAAGCAAGTGCATGGGACCGATGCCTTGGTGGTGGATCGTCCACTCACCGAATCGGATCAGTTTCCCGGCGGGTGGGACGCGCTGGTAACCGATCAACCCGGCGTGACGGTGGCGGTGCGCACGGCGGATTGTGTCCCCGTGCTCGTGCATGACCCACGCCGGCGTGTCATCGCGTCGATTCATGCCGGTTGGCGGGGCGCTGTGGCCGGGATAATTCCAAAGACTCTCACGCTGATGGCTAGCCGATTCGGATCGATGAAGTTAGATCTGCGAGTCAGTATTGGACCCTCGGCCGGTCCTTGCTGCTATGAAGTGGACGATCCGGTGCTCGACCAACTCCGAATGGGACTGCCTGATTGGGAGTCGGTTGTGCGTGACTATCGAGGGCATAAGGCTCGGCTGGATCTCAAGTCCTTGATCCGTCGCCAAGTGGAAGGAGAAGGTGTGCCCGCACCTTCTGTTTCGGTAGTGAATCTGTGCACGATCTGCCATGATCAACTGTTTTACTCCTATCGGCGGGAAGGCCGGGTGAATGGGACGATGGTCAGCGGGATCACCCTGCTCTCTCATGGCTAAGAAGTTGTCCGGGTGCGTGCCCTGACATTTGTCTAGCGGTTTCTGTACAATATTGAGAATTCCTGAGAGACGGCGTTTCTCAGAATCGAAGGGCTGCGGGGCAACCGATTCAGTGGTGGCTCTGAGTCTCCCACGTCAACTGATTTCTGCTACCTCTTTGAAGAAAATCTCGATGGGTAGATTGAACGAGTATCACGGTGCAGTTGAAGAGGGGGCCACAATGGTCCGGGTCGGCACGGCTATTTTGGGAGTGCGAAGTGTCTAGTCCAACGATCACGAGCAAGATTGCGTTTATAGGAGGTGGCCAGATGGCCGAGGCTATGATCGGCGGCCTCCTCTCAGGGCAGGTGTGTCCTGCTGAGTCGATATGGGCAACGGATCCCGTTCCCGAGCGCCGTGATCGCTTAAAAAGCCAGTTCGGCATTCGGGTTGGTCCTGCCAACCGTGAAGCGGTCGCCTGGGCTGATGTGGTCGTCTTGGCGGTGAAGCCTCAGACGCTTCCTGTTGTGCTCAGTGAGCTTGGCCAGATCCTGGCCCATGTCCTTGTGATTTCTATTGCTGCAGGGGTGACGATTCGGACAATTGCGGAGCAGATTGCCGGGTCGGTGCGAGTCGTTCGTGCGATGCCGAATGTTCCGGCATTAGTCCGGGAGGGTATGACCGCTCTGGCCTTGGGCAGTGCGGTGTCTGAAGATGACAGTCGCCTGGCTCGAACGGTATTCGAAGTCGTCGGTCGAGTGGTGCTAGTTGAGGAACGATTGATGGACGCGGTGACCGGACTGAGCGGCAGTGGGCCGGCCTATATATTCCAGGCCATAGAAGCGTTAGCGGATGGGGGGGTGATGATGGGCTTGCCGCGGCAGACCGCCGAACTTCTTGCCGCCCAGACGGTGCTCGGAGCGGCTCGCTTGGTGCTGGAATCAGGAGTGCACCCTGCTCAATTGAAAGATAGGGTGGCGTCTCCCGGAGGCACGACCATTGCTGGACTTCATCAACTCGAACAGGGGGGATTCCGTGCTACGCTCATGGCGGCGGTCGAAGCGGCCACCACACGATCGAAAGAGTTGGGACGCTGATGTTTATCATAGGCAATGCCTTGAGCGCATTGGCAACGGTCATCCATTATGTTTTAGAAATCTATATATATGTTGTCGTTGCTCGCGCGCTCATTTCGTGGGTCAATCCTGACCCATGGAACCCTATTGTTCAGTTTCTGGTAAAGGTTACTGAGCCAGCATTGGCTCCAATTCGCCGAATAGTCGGTACGCGTTTAGGATTTGATCTTTCTGCTTTTGTTCTCATACTGATTTTGGTATTTCTTCAGAGGGCCATCGTGCCTTCGCTACTTCAGATCGCAGTAGCCATGGACGGACATAGTATTGGGGAGGTACCATGAAAATTACACCGCTCGATATCCAGCAAATGGTGTTCAAGGTCGGTTTTCGCGGGTACGAGAAGGAAGAAGTCAATCGTTTCCTCGAAGAACTGGCACAGACGGTTGAATCGTTGAATCGAGACAACGCGGTTCAGCGAGAAAAGATCGTACTTCTGGAACAGCAGCTTGCCGAACTGAAGCGGACGGAAGCAACGTTGTCGAGCACCCTCCTGTCGGCGCAATCGCTGGCAGAAGATGTGAAACGGAATGCTCAACGGGAGGCGGATCTCGTCATCAAGGAGGCCGAACTAAAGGCCAGCGAGTTGATCCGTCAGGCCGGAATCGAGCTGACCGATACGCAGCGTGACCTCTCAGCACTCCGGAAACAGCGGATGGTGATGGTTGAACGCTTGCGGTCATCGTTGCGGATGTTCGAGCGTATGTTGGAAGTGGAAGAGCAGGAAGCGTTCCATGATGCCGCGACCGCATCGGAGGAGAAGCTCGAAGGAGAATCGAGCAGGACATGATAGATTGTAAAAGGTCGCTGCATCTTATTCACTCAGGCGCTCCGTAGTTTGTCTTCGCGCCGCTTATCCACCGCAGCATCTTTTCCCACCAGTAACAGGTACCCCGCCTATGGCTCCCATCACGTCATTCAGGCGGCGCTGCAATCGGCCGTTGACGACGGCGTTTTCCCCGGCGCTCAGTTGGCGGTGCGTCTGCGTGGCGAGCTGCAATGTGTGGCCGTAGCCGGGCGTTTGTCATCAGAGCCCTCAGGCCTTCCCGTAGAACCTTCTACCATCTATGACCTCGCTTCTCTCACGAAACCGTTGGCGACGGTGACATCAATCTTGCTTCTGACTCAGCGCGCCAAGGTTACTCTTGGAGATTCCGTACAAGAAGTATTAGCCGAGCTTGAAGGGGCGCCGATCGGTCAGGCAACGGTGCGAGAGCTCTTGACCCATAGCTCGGGCTTGCCAGGATGGCGACCGTTTTACGAGCGGCTTGACGCAAGAGGGATTATCCCAGGGCTTTCTGGAGGAGATCAGCCCGCCGTCAAACAACATGTGTTGAAAATGATTCGCGACGAACCGTTGATCTATGCACGTGGAACGCGAAGCGTCTACAGCGACCTTGGATTCATGTTGCTAGGATTTCTCGTGGAGCGCCTCAGTGGAATGGCGCTGAATCTCTGGTGCGAAGAGGCGATCGTCCGACCGCTACGGGCCGACCCAATGATGTTTTGCCCTACGGCAGGGCAAGCGCAACTCCGATGTTATACGCCCAACTGTCGATGTAGCACGCATAGCCCCGACTGAACAGGACGAGTGGAGAAATCGGCTCTTACGTGGGGAGGTGCACGACGAGAATGCCGCAGCGATGGGTGGTGTCGCGGGCCATGCAGGGTTATTCGGGACTGCAGAATCGGTACTGGCTGTCTCCGGAGCCTGGCTCCGCGGCTATCATGGAAGAGAGTCGATTCTGGGCGAGGAGCTTGTCAGGCAGTTTACGATCCGCCAAGAATCTGGCCGTTCAATCGAGTTGGGCGTTGGGATGGGACACTCCGTCTGCACCGTCCTCATCAGGGTCCAGTTTTTCCGAGCGGTCATTCGGGCATCTCGGCTACACTGGTACGTCGCTATGGATTGATCCACTGTGCGAATTGGAGGTGGTGCTATTATCCAACCGGGTACATCCTAGCCGAAGGAACGAGAAGATTAAGGCCTTCCGCCCCTATATCCACGACCTGGTATATCGAGAGTTTGTGTCTGCGTGAGAGGCTCGGTCTACGCGGGATCCTGGTAATCGACCCAGGTTTCTTTTTCGGCGAGATACTTTGTGCCTTTGAAATTTGCGCGGGTTCTCATTTTGCTGAAGCCGAATCTCTGCATCGCTTCGATCAGTTCTTGTACCGCAGCGGTGATGGTCGGATGCGAGTGCCCTTCGACAATCAGGGCTTCATACATGACCTTGGCAGCGTAGCCTGAGGGTGTTCGATTGACGAGGACGGTCCGATTGAAATACCGATCACTCGGGTCGACCCCTTCAACCTGGTGCTTTTCAACCAGCTTCTTTTTTGAAAAGCAGCGGAAGCGAACTCATTACGACCCCCGTGACACTCGGAGTGAAAACTGTAGCGGTGGGATTACAGGATTGGGGCCATTACCGACTCAGAGCTCGTTGACAACCTTCTAACCAGGCTCCTATCATTCCTCCCGCTGTGGTAGGCCGCAGTGTCCGGGAGATGTGATATCCCAACAGCTTGACCATCCTCGCAGTTCTCCTGATTCCCTGCTACATTCGGGTTACTCGTTCACGCAGATTGGGCGAGCGTCATCGTTCTTGGCGCAGGCTCGACTGATTCGCTTGATGGGGCTGATATCGCTCGTTTGACGAATTTTTCAGCATTCTGTCCTTGGGCCTCGTTGGACTCTCTTAGCGATGCATCTTCTCACCCTTCAGGTTGTCACGCTCTCGAGATGATTCATTCGGTCCGTTATCGGTCACCATCCTCGTGGTCGCCGGACGTGATTCTGCTGATGTGTCGATCGGCTGTCGCGCACTTCACAGAATCTGATTGATCTTACCCGACGTTCTTCGGCATGAGGGCACTACGCTCCCAGCTGGCCTATGTCGTGATGATCGATATCTCATAGAGTTCCGTCGCATCGATTCACCCTCATGCTGCCTCTTTTTTCTGGGCATGATCTCCTCACGCTATTATCCGGTTGCGCTACTTTACCGGAATCTCGCACGCAATATGATCAGCGGTAAGGCTCTGTATTGCTTGGGCTGCGTGCCTCATCGCCTGCGCGGTATTCTACATTTGTTTGACAGGTCCTGGATCGGCCAGGACTCGCTCCCGTAAGGTCTCAGCAAGCTCAACGGCGACGGCATGGCCACATCGAAGGGTGAGTGTTGCGTATCGGCTACCTTCGCGTATGTCGGACGGAGATCGGGTCGCCGTCAGAGGGAGCTGAACGCTCAAATCGCGATGAGGCGGTGATCAAGTCGCGACAGAGCGTCGTCGTTACGAGCCTGAAGAAGGAGAGTGGCCAGGTGGATTCAATTAATTTCGGATGGCTTTACAATAAAGATCTGGTTGTTTGCGCGAGCGATTTGGCACGATGAT
>CAVUMA010000017.1:0-87999 GCA_963742465.1 uncultured Nitrospiraceae bacterium
GGCAAAGCCGGAAGTTGGAAAAGACTCGGCATTAGAAAGCAAAGATCAGATTCGGGAGTGTCTTGAGGGCGCCGACATGGTGTTCGTGACTGCGGGGATGGGTGGCGGGACGGGGACTGGTGCCGCGCCGATTGTGGCGAGCATCGCGCGAGAACTCGGTATCTTGACGGTCGGGGTTGTGACGAAACCTTTTTCATACGAAGGTCATCGTCGGATGGTTCATGCGGATGAAGGAATTCGCGATCTCCGTCGCCATGTGGATACCTTGCTCGTGATTCCGAATCAGCGATTGCTCGGCATCGTGGACAAAGCGACGCCGCTGCTCGAAGCTTTCAAGGTGGCCGATGACGTCCTCCGACAGGCCATTCAAGGGATTGCGGATGTGATCACGACTACCGGTCATGTGAATGTGGATTTTGCCGATGTCCGCACTGTGATGTCGCATACGGGTCGTGCTGTGATGGGAATGGGTGTGGCGCGCGGGACGAATCGGGCGATTGAAGCGGCGCAAAAAGCGATTTGCAGTCCGTTGTTGGAGGAGGGTAGTGTCGAGGGTGCGCGTGGTGTGTTGTTGAATATTACCGGCGGGCCCAACATGTCGCTGCACGAGATCGAGGAAGCGGCCACGATTGTCCAGCAGACAGCCGATCCTGAAGCCAATATCATTGTCGGACAGGTGATCAACCCCGACATGGGCGACGACCTGGTTGTGACGGTGATTGCCACCGGGTTTGAGCGGGAGGACCAGCCTGCTCCGATTCCCGTGGCTGCGGCTCGGGCTTCTCGCACCGGGCAACAAGCGATGGCCGGCGCCGGCCAAACGATGGGAGAACGATCATATGCGGAGCGGCCGTTCAAAGATCTCGACCGTCCGACCTTCTTGCGGCGGATGGGTGATGGAAGAGAATCGATGGAGCGAACCGCGGCGGTCACTGATGATGAGTGGGATGTGCCCACTTTCCTGCGCAAGCAGGCCGACTGAGCCGACAGGTCCGTAGGGGTGAGTCTTTTCAGCGGAGTAGGGTCATGAATGCAGCGGTCATCACGGTTCCTGCCTTCGCGTCCGCGCGCGATGGTGTCAGGCATTTCTTCGGTACACGCCGACATGCAGATTCGCTGGCACTCGATGTAGGAGTGCCCGCCCGTCAGTTCGGGGCGCAGGGGCATGGTTGGCTGCTCTCCGTCAAACAAGTGCATGGGACCGATGCCTTGGTGGTGGATCGTCCACTCACCGAATCGGATCAGTTTCCCGGCGGGTGGGACGCGCTGGTAACCGATCAACCGGGCGTGACGGTGGCGGTGCGCACGGCGGATTGTGTCCCCGTGCTCGTGCATGACCCACGCCGGCGTGTCATCGCGTCGATTCATGCCGGCTGGCGGGGCGCTGTGGCCGGGATAATTCCAAAGACTCTCACGCTGATGGCTAGCCGATTCGGATCGATGAAGTTAGATCTGCGAGTCAGTATTGGACCCTCGGCCGGTCCTTGCTGCTATGAAGTGGACGATCCGGTGCTCGACCAACTCCGAATGGGACTGCCTGATTGGGAGTCGGTTGTACGTGATTATCGAGGGCATAAGGCTCGGCTTGATCTCAAGTCCTTAATCCGTCGCCAAGTGGAAGGAGAAGGTGTGCCCGCACCTTCTGTTTCGGTAGTGAATCTGTGCACGATCTGCCATGATCAACTGTTTTATTCCTATCGGCGGGAAGGCCGGGTGAATGGGACGATGGTCAGCGGGATTACCCTGCTCTCTCATGGCTAAGAGGTCGTCCCGGTGCGTGCCCTGACATTTGTCTAGCGGTTTCTGTACAATATTCAGAACTTCTGAGAGACGGCGTTTCTCAGAATCGAAGGGCTACGGGGCAACTGACTCAGTGGTGCTCTTAGTCTCCCACGTCAACTGATTTGTACTATCTCTTTGAAGGAAATCTCGATGGGTAGGTTGAACGAGTATCACGGTGCAGTTGAAGAAGGGGCCACAATGGTCCGGGTCGGCACGGCTATTTTGGGAGTGCGAAGTGTCTAGTCCAACGATCACGAGCAAGATTGCGTTTATAGGAGGTGGCCAGATGGCCGAGGCCATGATCGGCGGCCTCCTCTCAGGGCAGGTGTGTCCTGCTGAGTCGATATGGGCAACGGATCCCGTTCCCGAGCGCCGTGATCGCTTAAAAAGCCAGTTCGGCATTCGGGTTGGTCCTGCCAACCGTGAAGCGGTCGCCTGGGCTGACGTGGTCGTCTTGGCGGTGAAGCCTCAGACGCTTCCTGTTGTACTCAGTGAGCTTGGCCCGATCCTGGCCCATGCCCTTGTGATTTCTATTGCTGCAGGGGTGACGATTCGGACAATCGCGGAACAGATTGCCGGGGCGGTGCGAGTGGTTCGTGCGATGCCGAATGTTCCGGCATTAGTCCGGGAGGGTATGACCGCTCTGGCCTTGGGCAGTGCGGTGTCTGAAGATGACAGTCGCCTGGCTCGAACGGTATTCGAAGTCGTCGGTCGAGTGGTGCTGGTTGAGGAACGATTGATGGATGCGGTGACCGGACTGAGCGGCAGTGGGCCGGCCTATATATTTCAGGCCATTGAAGCGTTAGCGGATGGGGGGGTGATGATGGGCTTGCCGCGGCAGACTGCCGAACTCCTTGCCGCCCAGACGGTGCTCGGAGCGGCTCGCTTGGTGCTGGAATCAGGAGTGCACCCCGCTCAATTGAAAGATCGGGTGGCGTCTCCCGGAGGCACGACCATTGCCGGGCTTCATCAGCTCGAACAGGGGGGATTTCGTGCTGCGCTGATGGCGGCGGTCGAAGCGGCCACCACACGATCGAAAGAGTTGGGGCGCTGATGTTTGTCGCAGGCAATGCTCTTTCGGCAGTGGCAACGGTCATCCTGATTATGTTTTAGAAGCTCTATATGTGGGTGATCATCGCTCGTGCGCTGATTTCGTGGGTCAATCCGGACCCATGGAATCCCATTGTGCAATTTCTGCAATCGAGTGACCGAACCAGCTTGGCGCCAATTCGTCGGATGATCGGGCTACGCGGTTGGGATGGATGTGTCACCGATCATTGTGATACTGATCATTGTATTTCTTGCAGAGGGCCATTGTGCAATCACTCAGACGCAGTTAGCCATGAGGATGAACTGAGATGACCATGGGGAGATGCCATGAAAATTACACCACTCGATATCCAGCAAATGGTGTTCAAGGTCAGCTTTCGCGGGTACGACAAGGAAGAGGTCAATCGCTTCCTCGAAGAACTGGCACAGACGATTGAATCGTTGAATCGAGACAATGCGGTTCAGCGAGAAAAGATCGTGTTTCTGGAGCAGCAGCTTGCCGAGCTGAAGCGGACGGAAGCGACGTTGTCGAGCACCCTCCTGTCGGCGCAATCGCTGGCAGATGATGTGAAACGGAATGCTCAACGGGAGGCGGATCTCGTCATCAAGGAGGCTGAACTGAAGGCCAGGCGAGTTGATCCGTCAGGCCGGGGTCGAGCTGACCGATACGCAGCGCGACCTCTCGTCGCTCCAGAAACAGCGGATTGCTCATGGTTGAACGATTGCGCGCATCGTTGCGGATGTTCGAGCGTATGTTGGAAGTGGAAGAGCAGGAAGCGTTCCATGACGCCGCGACCGCATCGGAGGAGAAGCTCGAAGGAGAGTCGAGCCCGGCGTTATGATCTGTTAGAAGTCGCTGCAGCGTATTCACTCAGCGTTTCGTGGTTTGTTTCGCGCGCGTCATCTACCGCAGCATCTTTTCCCACCAGTGACAGGTGTCTCGCCTATGGCTACCCGTCACGTCATTCAGGCGGCGCTGCAATCGGCCGTTGACGACGGCGTTTTCCCCGGCGCTCAGTTGGCGGTGCGTCTGCGTGGCGAGTTGCAATGTGTGGTCGTAGCCGGGCGTTTGTCATCAGAGCCCCCAGGCCTTCCCGTAGAACCTTCTACCATCTATGACCTCGCTTCTCTCACGAAACCGTTGGCGACGGTGACATCAATCTTGCTTCTGATTCAAGCGCGCCAAGGTTACTCTTGGAGATTCCGTGCAAGAAGTATTAGCCGAGCTTGAAGGGGCGCCGATCGGTCAGGCAACGGTGCGAGAGCTCTTGACCCATAGCTCGGGCTTGCCAGGATGGCGACCGTTTTACGAGCGGCTTGACGCAAGAGGGATTATCCCAGGGCTCTCTGGAGGAGATCAGCCCGCCGTCAAACAACATGTGTTGAAAATGATTCGCGACGAACCGTTGATCTATGCACGCGGAGACGCGAAGCGTCTACAGCGACCTTGGATTCATGTTGCTAGGATTTCTCGTGGAGCGTCTCAGTGGAATGGCGTTGAATCTCTGGTGCGAAGAGGCGATCGTCCGACCGCTACGGGCCGACCCAATGATGTTTTGCCCTACGGCAGGGCAAGCGCAACTCGATGTTATACGCCCAACTGTCGATGTAGCACGCATAGCCCCGACTGAACAGGACGAGTGGAGAAATCGGCTCTTACGTGGGGAGGTGCACGACGAGAATGCCGCAGCGATGGGTGGTGTCGCGGGCCATGCAGGGTTATTCGGGACTGCAGAATCGGTACTGGCTGTCTCCGGAGCCTGGCTCCGCGGCTATCATGGAAGAGAGTCGATTCTGGGCGAGGAGCTTGTCAGGCAGTTTACGATCCGCCAAGAATCGGCCGTTCAATCGAGTTGGGCGTTGGGATGGGACACTCCGTCTGCACCGTCCTCATCAGGGTCCAGTTTTTCCGAGCGGTCATTCGGGCATCTCGGCTACACTGGTACGTCGCTGTGGATTGATCCACTGTGCGAATTGGAGGTGGTGTTGTTATCCAACCGGGTACATCCTAGCCGAAGGAACGAGAAGATTAAGGCCTTCCGCCCCTGTATCCACGACCTGGTATATCGAGAGTTTGTGTCTGCGTGAGAGGCTGGGCTACGCTAGATCCTGGTAATCGACCCAGGTTTCTTTTTCGGCGAGATACTTTGTGCCTTTGAAATTTGCACGGGTTCTCATTCTGCTGAAGCCGAATCTCTGCATCGCTTCGATGAGTTCTTGTACCGCAGCGGGTATGGTCGGATGCGAGTGCCCTTCGACATTCAGGGCTTCATACATGACCTTGGCAGCGTAGCCTGAGGGTGTTCGATTGACCAGGACGGTGCGATTGAAATACCGATCACTCGGGTCGACTCCTTCAACCTGGTGCTTTTCAATCAGTCCTTCTTTTTTGAAAAGCAGCGGAAGCGAACTCATCACGACCTCCATGACACTCAAGTGGAATAGCACTAGCGGTTGGATTATAGGGTGGGGCCGTGCCGACTGCAAGCCGTTGACAACCTCCTTAACGCCCTCCTATCATTTCCCCCCGCTGTGGTAGGCCGCTGTGTTCCGGAAGATATGAATATCCCCAACAGCTTGACCATCCTCCGTATTCTCCTGATTCCCTGCTACATTGGGTTACTCGTCTACGGCAGATTTGATCAAGCGCTCATCGTTCTTCTCGTGGCAGGACTCACTGATGCGCTCGATGGGGCGATCGCCCGTATGACGAATCAGCATACCCGGCTCGGGGCCGTGTTGGACCCTCTGGCCGATAAGTTGCTTCTCACCTCCGGGTTCATCACGCTCTCGATGATTCATTTGATTCCGTTGTGGGTCACCATCCTCGTGGTCAGCCGGGACGTGATACTGCTGCTGGGAACGGCGGTCGCGCACTTCACAGAATCTCGCGTTGATATTACCCCAACTTTCTTGGGCAAGGGCACCACGTTTCTCCAGCTGTCCTATGTCGTGATGGTCATATTCCTGAGTTCCCGTCACATCGATCTCACCCTCATGCTGCCTCTTTTGTTCGGCATGGTTTCCTTCACGCTATTATCCGGGTTGCACTATCTCTACCGGGGTATTCGGCACACGAGTGTGATCAGCGGCTAAGGCTCTGTATTGCTTGAGCCTGCGTGCCTCATCGCCTGCGCGGAGATTGTGCATTTGTTTGACAGGTCTTGGGGTGGCCAGTAGACTCGCTTGGTAGGTATTTCCTGCAGTCTACAACCGGCCAGGGCATGGCCACATCGAAGGGTGAGTGTTGCGTATGGCTACCTTTGCGTATGTCGGACGAACCAGATCGGGTGCCGTCAAGAAGGGCGAGCTGAGCGCTAAAACCCGCGATGAGGCGGTGGATCAACTCCGCAAGCAAAGCGTCGTCGTCACGAGCCTTGAAGAAAAGAAGAGTGGCGCAGGTGGATTCAAAATCAATTTGGGATCCGGTCTTACCGATAAAGACCTGGTTGTATTTACGCGACAATTTGGCACGATGATCAATGCAGGTCTGCCCTTGGTACAGTGTCTCGAAATTCTCTCGACCCAGTCCGAGAATAAAGTGCTGCGAGAGACGATCGGGGAAGTGAAGACCCAGGTGGAAGCTGGTTCGACCTTTTCGGACGCCTTGCGGCGCCACCCCAAAGTCTTCGACGATCTCTACGTCAACTTGGTGCATGCGGGTGAGGTGGGTGGTCTGCTCGATACGATCTTGACGCGTCTCGCGATATACATCGAGAAAGCGATGAAACTCAAAGGAGCGATCAAGTCTGCCATGATCTATCCTATGGCGATCATGGGAGTTGCCGTTATTGTTATCACCGTTCTCATGCTTTTTGTCATTCCAATCTTTGCAAAGATGTTTCTTGAACTGTCAGGCGGAAAAGTGGCGTTGCCCGGTCCTACACAAATAGTCATCGACGTCAGTAACTTCTTTATAGCGTACTGGTATGTCATTCTTGGGGCTATTGTGGGGGCCATCTTTGGTGTTAAAAAATACTATGGGACGGTTCAGGGACGAATGCTCATTGATAAGTTGCTTCTCAAGTTACCAGTGGTTGGAGACTTAATCAGAAAATCCTCGGTTGCCAAGTTTACCCGTACGCTAGGGACGTTGCTCTCCAGCGGGGTACCCTTACTCGACGGGCTGACCATCTGTGCAAAGACTTCGGGTAATAAGGTTGTTGAAGAAACGTTGATCAATGCGCGTGTCAGCATCAGTGGCGGAAAGACCATTGCCGATCCCTTGGCAGCAAGCGGGGTTTTTCCGAAGATGGTGACGCATATGATTGCCGTAGGCGAATCAACCGGTGCGTTGGACGCGATGTTGGGGAAAATCGCAGATTTTTACGAAGACGAAGTTGATCAGGCAGTCGCCTCGTTGACGGCATTACTTGAGCCGGCGATGATGGTGTTTCTGGGGGTTGTGATTGGGTTTATCGTGATTGCGATGTATCTCCCAATCTTCAAAATGGCGTCCGCGATCGGATAGAGGACGGTGTTCACCGGTCCTCTCACGGAGTTAGGCCTAGTGCCCAGGGTGGAGGTTCTAAGCCTTCATTCCGGCCAAACCACTCGGCCTCCGTCAAATGTGCGATGACACGGTTCCAAGCTCAAAATCTGAGGAGAATGAACAAGGAACATCTCTCTTCATGCCCCGCCGATCTCCTTCTCACCCAGTGGTCTTCCGATCATGAATGATTTGCGGAAAAGACTCTATTGGATCATGGGGCTTCGGATGGCCCTCGTGACCCTTATACTCGGCCTGTCTCTCACCTTCCAAGCTGCGAAGGGCGGATGGGTCGAAACATTCTACGCCCTGATCGTTGTCACCTACATCCTGACGATCCCTTCCGCCATTCTGCTCCGAGTGTTTACCTCGCCGTTGGCTCTCATGATATTTTTTTGGGTGCAGGTGGGGATCGACTTCCTTCTTGAAACGGTGTTGGTTGCTAGGACAGGAGGGATCGAGAGTCCCTTTGCGGTGCTGTATATCATGACGGTGGCGGTGGCCAGTCTAGTTCCTCGCCGACGGGTGGGGCTTCTTACCGCCTGTTTCTGCATTATTCTGTTCGGGATTTTAACGAACATTCAATTGCATGGCCTGATTGAGGGGTGGGGGTGGCTGCCGCCGAGTCGGCTGACCATGCCTGAAACATTTCAAACATTCGGCGTCTATGCCCTCGCCCTTCTTGTCGTTGGGATATTGGGCGGGACCTTAGCTGAACAGCTTCAGCAGGCTGATCAGTCTTTGCGCGAGAAGGAACAGGGACTGACTCGCCTCCAAGCCTTCCACGAGAATATCGTCCACAGCATCAGCAGCGGCGTGTTTACGGCAGATGCCTTGGGGTGCATCACCTCATTCAACCCAGCAGCACAGGAAGCGACCGGTTATACGATCGCTCACGTGGCTGGACGTCCATGGCGCGAGGTCTTCAACTGGCACCCTAACCAGGAATCAGACGAGCAACTCAACGGTGCCGTGTCGACGACGCGGCGATTTGAAGTGGAGTGTAAGCGTGCTGACGGCAATCGTCTGGTCCTCGGTATGACCCTTTCCCCATTGCACGAGAAGGGGCAGCAGACAGGTTTAGTCGGCGTGTTCAAAGATCTGACCCAGATCCGTGATCTCGAAGAGGAGATGCGGCGCAAGGAATGGCTGGCGAGTTTGGGTGAGATGTCTGCCGGGATGGCCCATGAGATTCGGAATCCGCTTGGCGCGTTAGCCGGTGCGATGCAAATGCTTCGAAAAGATGCCATGGAGGACGAAACCAATCGCCGGTTGATGGACATTGCGATTCGGGAGGCCACCAGGCTCGACAACATCATTACTGAATTTCTCCAGTATGCGCGTCCGCCGGCGCTGAATCTCACAGAGCATGATCTCAACAAAGTACTTGCTGAGACGCTCGATCTCATTCAACATGAAGCGCGAACACGTTCCAAGATCAAAATCGTCACGTCCCTGGCGACCGGGACGCTCACGGCCCTGGTCGATCAAGATCAGCTCCGGCAGGTCTTCTGGAATATGGCGACGAATGCGTTTGAAGCGATGCCGGAGGGTGGACAGTTGACGATCTCGACGAGCTGCCGCCATGTTGACGCAGGCGGGCGCAAGGGGGATATCATCGAAATTGCGTTTCAAGACACAGGGGAAGGTATTCCGAAGCAGAACCTCGACAAGATCTTTCTTCCGTTTTTCACGACGAAGAAAGAAGGGTCAGGGTTGGGTCTTGCGGCGGTGCATCGCATCGTCGATCTGCACGGGGGGTGGATCAAGGTCGAAAGTCAGGAGCGGCAAGGCTCACGGTTTGTGGTATGTATGCCGCGTTCCGGGGATGCCGGGGTGCGGTTGTGGCATGAGGGACGGACGCCGTGGAAAAGATCCTAGTTGTTGACGACGAGAGGGGGCTGCGCGAAGTATTGAGCATTATGCTCAAGCGCGCGGGCTACGCCGTGACTGAAGCGTCGGATGGTGAAGAAGCCATCGGTCATGTGGGCAAGGAAATCTTCGATCTCGTCATCACCGACCTCCGCATGCCGAAAGCCGACGGTATGGCGGTCCTGAAGGCGGTGAAATCTTCTTCTCCTGAAACCGTGGTCCTCGTCATTACGGCATTTGCGACTGCGGACTCGGCAGTCGATGCCATGAAACAGGGCGCGTACGACTACCTGACCAAGCCGTTCCAGGTTGATGAAGTACAGTTGATCATCCGCAACGCTTTGGAAAAGCGGCGTCTCTCGGCGGAGAATATTCTATTAAAGCGTGAAATGGCGAGCCAGTCGTCGTTTGCGCAGATCGTCGGTCAGAGCGAGAGCATGCAGAAGGTCTTCGACGTGGTGCGTAAAGTCGCGGACGCCAAGAGCAATGTGCTGATTTGCGGAGAGAGCGGAACGGGAAAAGAGTTGGTGGCGCGCGCGATTCACTATAATAGTGCGCGGAGTCCGATGCCGTTTGTGGCGGTGAATTGCAGCGCAGTACCGGAGACGTTGCTCGAAAGCGAACTCTTCGGGCACATGAAGGGATCCTTTACCGGCGCGATGGCCAATAAGGCCGGGTTGTTCGAGGTCGCCAATGGCGGCACAGTCTTTTTGGATGAAATCGGCGATACGACCCCAACAATTCAAGTCAAGCTGCTGCGTGTCATTCAGGAACGAGAGTTTCGGCGTGTGGGCGGCACCCAGGATGTAAAGGTCGATGTGCGCATTGTGGCCGCGACCAATAAGGACCTTGAAAAAGCCGTGGCCGATGGCTCATTTCGAGAAGATTTGTACTACCGCTTAGACGTGATCCCAATCCGGCTCCCCCCGTTGCGGCTTCGAACGGGAGATATCCCGCTTCTTGTAAAACACTTTCTCGATAAGTTTTCGCAGGAAAGCGGCAAGCCTGTTCCCGTATTGACACCGGAGGCGATGCACGTGTTGCTGGGCCATGAGTGGCGCGGCAACGTGCGCGAGCTTGAAAACTTGATTGAGCGCGTGGTCACCTTTTCCGCCGGTGCGCCTGTTTCGGATGCGGATATTCGTGGCTGGCTTCATCGAGCCCTGGCTCCTCAGCAGCAGGGTGTGCCCACCGACTTACCGGAAGAAGGACTGGATTTAGAAGCGCTTATCGACGGCATTGAAAAAGACCTGCTCTTGAAGGCGCTCGAACGAGCCATGTGGGTGAAGAAAAAGGCTGCACGGCTTCTCAAGCTCAACACACGATCCTTTCGCTATCGACTAGAGAAGTATGCCATCAAGGGAGGCCGTGATTAATCCGCAGCCGAGTCCCCCCGAGATCACCGTTTTCGCCCCCGCCAAAATCAACGTGATCCTGCGCATCCTAGACCGCCGCCCAGACGGGTTCCACAATCTCTGGTCGATCATGCAGACGGTTGCACTACAAGACGAGGTGCAGATCAGGTTGTGTCCCGACCGACAGGATATTCAGCTGAGGTGCGATGCGACGCACCTGGCTGTAGACCAGAGTAACCTCGTCTATCGCGCAGCCGCCGAAGTGTTGGCGCGAGCCCAGCAATCGATCGGTCTCGACATTGAGTTGCGTAAGCGCATTCCGATGGGAGCTGGCCTCGGTGGCGGAAGCAGCGATGCTGCAGCTACCATCATAGGGTTGAACCATTTATTACAGTTGGAGTGGTCTCCGACGCAGATGGCTGATGTCGGACAATTATTAGGTAGCGATGTGCCATTTTTTTTCTTTGCCCCCGCAGCGGTTGTGGCGGGCCGGGGAGAAACAGTTCGGCCGGTCATCGTTGAAGGGGTGCGATGGGTCGTGCTTGTCAACCCTGGGTTTGGGGTCGATACCAGGTGGGCGTATCAAAAATTGGCTGCCACCAGGACCGCCGTAACGCCACTCTCGTTGGTCCAGCGAGAACTCGACCGGCAATCGCGGGTGAGCTGGGCCCAATTGATTGCCGCGGCAGAGAATGATTTCGAGGCGCCAGTCTTCGCCGCACATGGGAAGCTTCGGGAGATTAAACGGAGCTTGCAGGCCCACGGAGCCGAGATTGCGCTGCTGTCCGGAAGCGGGGCGACGGTGTTTGGGGTGTTCGCGGACGAGGTGCGCGCGCGCCTGGCCCAGGCCCAGTTCGTGAGTGAAAATTCAATGAAGGTTTTTGTCGTGCCCATCTGTTCAGACCCGCTTGGCTGGCGGTATGAAGGACCACGATAAGCCGTAGCTCGGTTGACAACTCCCCGTATATTCCGATAGAGTCTGGCCCCTTAGCTGGCTTCCTCAACAGCGCGCAGCGAATAGAGGTAGGCGTGATACGATTACGCCCACCGACGCCCGCCGTCGAGACGAACCCTATACGAATCGAACGTGATGCAGTCGCATCCAGAGACCCTCTGAGGAATCGATGAGCGGAGAGCTACAGATATTCTCTGGCAACGCGAATCCGGCCCTGGCTCATGAGATTTGCGCCTACCTTGGGACCAAACTCGGCGAGGCCACGGTCGGGTCATTCAGTGACGGCGAAATTCGCGTCAAGATTGAGGAAAACGTTCGTGGCGGCGACGTGTTCGTCGTGCAGTCGAGTTGCCAGCCGGTCAACGACTCCCTGATGGAGTTGTTGATTATTATCGATGCGCTCAAACGATCCTCCGCAAATCGCATTACCGCGGTCATCCCATATTTTGGCTATGCTCGCCAGGATCGTAAGGATCAGCCACGTGTGCCGATTTCAGCGAAACTCGTGGCCGATCTCATCAGCACCGCTGGTACCGATCGAGTGCTGACAATGGACCTCCATGCGGGGCAGATCCAGGGGTTCTTCAATCTACCGGTGGACCATCTCTACGCACTGCCCGTATTATTGGATTACATTACCAAGAAGAAGGTGAGTGACCTGGTGGTCGTCTCGCCAGATGCCGGCGGAGTCGAGCGGGCTCGCGCCTTTGCGAAGCGGCTCGAAGCGAGTTTGGCAATTATCGACAAGCGACGTGAAGGACCTAATCAGACGCAGATCATGAACATCATCGGCGACGTCGCAGGCAAGAGCGCGTTGCTACTGGACGACATGATCGACACGGCCGGCACCATCGTAAAGGGGGCGCAGGCCTGTATGGATCGCGGGGCTCGGGAAGTGTGGACCGCCTGTACCCACGCGGTGCTCACCGGGCCGGCGTTAGACCGGATTCAGCAATCATGCCTGAAGCAGGTAATCGTGACCAATTCGATTCCGCTGCGGGGCAAAGAGCAGATCTGTCCGAAGTTGCATCAGTTATCGGTCGCCCCACTGTTAGGTGAGGCGATCAGGCGTATCCATGAAGATGAGTCGGTGAGTTCATTGTTTGCATAACTTGAGGCCAAGGCGCCTAGAGACCAGCGAGAAGGGGACGGAGGCCTATCATGAAGTTCGATCTAGCAGTCACAGTAAGAGAGAAAACAGGAAAGGGTGCGGCGCGCCAGCTTCGGCGGGAGGGCAAGGTCCCTGGCGTGTTGTATGGGCAGGGCGAATGTCTGCTCTTGACGATTGAACCCGATAGCCTGGTCAAGATTTTGAAGGCACAGGCAGGGGGGGCCGCGCTCGTGTCGCTCACGCTCACCGGTGCGAAGTCGAAACCGAGCCGCACCGCGCTTCTGCGCGATTTTCAGGTCGATCCGGTCGAAGGGAATATTCTGCATGCGGATTTGTTTGAAATCTCGATGGACAAGACGATTCGCGTGAAAGTCCCTCTGCATTTGACCGGCGGAGTGCCTGCCGGCGTCAAAGAAGGCGGCATCCTCCACCATAATATGCGTGAGTTGCATATCGAGTGTCTGCCGGCTGTGTTGCCGGACTTCATCGAAGTCGATGCCTCGGGGCTCGCCATTGCGCAAGGTCTCCACCTGAAAGACCTGGCCGCGCGCGAAGGGGTCCGCTATCTCGACGATCCTGAGCAGATGGTCGTGAGTGTGGCGGCGCCGATGACGGAAGCCAAACTCGAATCTCTCCTTGCGAGCGGCGCTGCCGCACCGGAGGGTGAGAAAGAGCCTGAGGTGGCTGCGAAGGGTAAAGTGGCAGGTGAAGGCGCTGAGGGGGGTGAACCGGCGAAAGCCGGTGCGGCGGTGGCCGCTCCTGATGCGAAAGGCGGCGAGAAAAAAGGCGCAGCCGCGCCAAAAGCTGAGAAGAAAGAAGCCGAAAAGAAGAAATAACGTTGCGTCTCATCGTTGGGCTGGGCAACCCGGGCGCTGCCTATGCCCAAACCCGCCACAACGCCGGCATGTGGGTCATCGAGCGGGCTGCGGCTCGGTGGTCCATCCGTCTCGCCAAGCGCGGCATGGCTCATCGTGGATCGGGACGGCTTGGTTCGGAACTCCTCGAACTCGCCGGCACCCTCGACTGGATGAACATCACTGGTCCTCCGCTCAAAGGCCTCCTCCGTGAATTTACGCTCACCGCTGAGGATCTCATTCTCGTCCATGACGATCTCGATCTTGAACCGGGACGTCTCCGGATCAAGCAAGCCGGTGGGCATGGGGGACATAACGGGATTAAGTCGGTCATCGACACGATCGGGACGCCCCAGTTTGTGCGGATCAAGATCGGAATCGGACGTCCGGCACCGCGTCAGGATTCGGCGGACTATGTGTTGCAGGCGTTCACGAGAGAAGAGCTCGAAGTATTGAATCCCTGTCTCGATCGCGCCGTCGATGCGTTGGAATGCCTGATCCACCGGGGAGTAGCCGTGGCAATGAATCGAGTTTAATGTGCGCGAGCGGGAAACGACAGAAGAGGAATAGTGCTGAGAGGAAAGAGCCTTAGAGCCTGTTCTCAGCACCCAGCACTGAGGTGATCGATGGGTTTATGTTGCGGCATGATCGGACTTCCGAACGTGGGGAAGACCACCGTCTTCAATGCGCTCACTGGTAGCGGCGCATTGGCGGCCAACTATCCCTTTGCAACCGTCGACCCCAATACGGGCATCGCCCTGGTGCCGGATCCGCGACTCGGAGTCCTCACCGATCTCTTTAAGTCGAAAAAGACGACCTATAGCACGCTGGAGGTTCGCGACATCGCCGGCTTGGTCGAAGGGGCGAGCAAGGGCGAAGGCCTCGGCAATCAGTTTCTCGGACACATCCGCGAAGTCGATGCGCTGCTCCATGTTGTCCGTTGTTTCCAAGGGACAGATGTCGTGCACGTCAGCGGAGCGGTGAATCCTCTCCGCGACATCGGCATCATTGAAACCGAGTTGCTGTTGGCGGATCTCGACACGCTCGATCGGCGGAAGCAAAAGACGGAAAAGAAAGTCCGTGCGGGCGATAAGAAGGCCGCATTCGAGTTGGCGTTCATCGACAAACTGAATCGGATTGCTCGACAAGGGTGAATGGCTGGGCAATCTGACCTATACCCCCGAAGAGCGCGTGGTGCTCGATGAATGTCAATTGCTGGCGGCGAAGCCGGTGCTCTTCGTGGCGAACGTGTCGGAGCAGGCCAGCGCCGATGAGGCGATGGTGAAGGCGGTTCGCGAGTTCGCCGACAAACGCGGCGCGCGCGTCGTCACGATCTGCGGCCAGCTCGAAGCTGAACTTTCCACGTTGCCAGAATCCGAACGAACCGACTTCTTGAAAGAGATGGGGCTCACGGAATCGGGCCTTGTACGGCTGACCCGTGAAGCCTACACGTTGCTGAACATCGTGACCTTCTTCACTGCCGGAGAAATTGAGTCGCGCGCCTGGCCTATTCCGAAAAACATGAAAGCGCCTCAAGCGGCGGGCAAGATCCACTCCGACATGGAGCGAGGCTTCATCCGCGCCGAGGTCTATCACTACGACGATCTGATGGCTTGCGGGTCAGAGGCGAAGGTGAAGGAGAAGGGATTGTTTCGCCTCGAAGGTAAAGATTACGTCATCAAAGAGGCCGATATTGTCTACTTCCGCTTCAACGTGTAATCGGCTGCGGAAAAAGACCCCCAACTTCGTTCTCGCCTCGTCGAAATCCTCAACGTACCCCAGATGGTACGCCTCCGGTTTCGCCTCGCCAGCGGCCTCGTTGGATGGCCTTTTTGAGCAACCTGTAACGGAAGCCCTCGTTTCCCTCCAAAGGAAGATCTCGCATAGTCCCTGCTTCTCCGGCAACGTCCAGCAGAGTCTTTACGCACCCTCCCAGTCTCCAAGGAGAGGGTCAACTCGACAAAGGTTTGCAGGAAATGATCTATATATGCTCGTGCGGTTCTTCGCTGCTGGAATGGACTCATCGCAAGACTTGCTTGATCTGTTTCGCCAGGTAAAACAGAAAGTGAGTCCGACAGTTATTGCTGAGAGGGTTCGAGCTGTGCGGGAGGTTGATGCTCGTCGACGCGCGCAGGAACTGCTCTTGCCCAATTCTATATCTCATGGCAAAGCGTGACCGCCTCATCTCACCAAAGTGTATCGATGACATCAGAGATATAAAACCAAACATTCACATCGTTGAAAATGACTCGCCGCATTTTATTCTGCAGCGAAAGCCTCAAGAAGCTGTCGCCGCCATTGTTCGATTTTTGGAAACGTTAAGTGGGAATGCGCGACCGTTGTGACTTTCAGATAGGCGCCTGGGCTTGGAGCGGACTTCGCCGAAGGCTGCGGGGACGCAGTAAGGTTGAATTGGGGAGGAACACCGGAATTGTCACTGCGCGAGGTGGATAGAGTGTCGCGGGAGATGTGTGAGGGAAGAGTCTCAGCCGCTAGCATCATTGATCCCTATGAATCCACGCGATTACTTTATTTTTCACTTCTCCACATTTCTATGAATATGTTTAGTACAATGAATCCAAGCCTCGCTCATGGAGCACACCATGATGCAATCGGGGTATGTTCGACGGCGGTTCTTCCTCAGTCTCCTCCTTGTGGCTGCCTTATCCTCGATTTCGATTCCTGCACAGGCTGAATGGTATGTGGCGGGTCAAGCCGGGTACAGCTTTGCTGACTCCTTGCGTAACGTCACCACCACAGGTCCATCCAGTGGCATCGAACTGCAAGACTTCGACATGAAGAACAGTCTTGCTTATGGAGGAAAGGTCGGCCTGTATCCCTTTCACGGTTCTCTGGGATTCGAACTGGATGTTTTCCACAGTACGCCGCACATAAAGAATCTCGACGATAGCCCTGGCGTTCATCTGGGCGTGACGAATGTCGGTGCGAATATTCTGTTACGGTACCCAGGCGTGACCTTTCAGCCCTATCTCGGCATCGGCCCCGCTATTCTGATTGCGCACCTGAGTCGTTCGGTGGAAACCGAGTCGGACACACAGGTTTCAATCGGGTTCAATTTTCTCACGGGGGTCCGCGCATTTGTGACACCTAACGTGGCGCTATTCACGGAATACAAATTCACAGATGCGAAGTTTGATTTTAACGGCGCATTCGGTTCGTTCGGTGGATTCGACAGTACCTATAGGGCGCACCAACTATTTGTCGGCGTCTCCTACCATTTCTGATGGAGGGTGCCATGTTGACTCGATGGATGACGGTCATGATAGGTGGAGTGTTGCTGTTGAGCTTCACAGCCTGCGCAGAGTCGGTGCATCAGACACAACGGATGGCCATGCTCAGTCAGGCTCAAGAGAATGGATACGCCGATGTGTACGACCAGGCCAGCCCCTTTTACTCGAGTCCAGGATTTTGGTGGAGCCCCTTTGGCTACTACCCAGGATTTTCCGGGTATGGGCCTGGATCTCGACCAGGGTATCCCTATTATTATCCCCGTTCGGGCTATTACTCCGGCGGACCCTCTGTTGGTCCCAGCGGGCCAAGCTCCCGTCCTTCACCTCCAGCGAATGCTCCGTCGCGAATGTTCAAGCGAAAGAACTAGGCGAGGCAATAGCCTAGCGGCGGCTGTTTATTGACAGTCTCTCAAGGCTGTGATACCGTCACCTCTTTGCGCCTCATATCGAGCGCGCCTACACCTCGCTCCCAACCTTGTTCGGGGGCCTTTGTCCAGGAGGATTGCTGCATGGAGCTCTACGAGTCTCTGTTCATTATTCGTGCGTCCGTCTCCGACCAGGAGACCACGGCCTTGATTGAGAAGATGAAGGCTGTGGCAGAGAAGACCGGCGCGCAGTTCATCAAATCAGAAAACTGGGGTAAGAAGAAACTCGCCTACGAGGTGAAGCGGGAGCGGAAGGGCACGTACGCCTACTTCTACTTCAGAGCGCCCAACATCACGGTCGGTGAATTAGAGCGATCCTATCGGCTGGAAGATACGATCATCAAGTTTTTGACTGTCCATCTCAAAAAAGAACTGGTGCCGCCACGGCCACTCGAGACGTCATCGGAGGAATTTGCCGGTGGCCGGATTTAACAAAGTCATTCTCCTCGGGAACCTCACGCGGAATCCTGAGCTGCGGTACACGCCGAACGGGACGCCGGTGGCCAGTTTGGGCCTCGCAGTCAGTCGGCGATACAAGCAGGGTGATGAATTGAAAGAAGAAGTCTGTTTTGTCGACATTGTCGTTTTCGGCAAGCAGGCCGAACATTGCGGGCAGTATCTCAGCAAGGGGAGCGGAATCATCGTCGATGGGCGGCTGCAGCAGCGCCGGTGGGAAACGGAAGACGGCCAGAAGCGCAGCAAGCACGAAGTGGTGGCCCAAACGGTGACGTTCATGCCGAAGCGCCAGGATGGTGGTGGCGGCGGGACTGAGGCGCCGGCGCACGATGATGCTGGGTATGAAGCCGACGAGCACGTCTAAATAAATAGAGAGGGAGACGGTTATGGAGCGTGAACAACAACAAGGCGGAGACCGAGACGGCGGTGGTGGCGGACGGTTTTTCCAGCGTCGACGGCCTTGCGGTTTTGTATTGATAAGGGGTCGATCGATTTCAAAGATGTCGGGCTGCTGAGAAACTTTTTAACTGAGCGGGGTCGGATTGTCCCGCGGCGCATCTCCGGCAATTGTATGAGGCACCAGCGCGAATTGACGGCCGCCGTCAAGCGGGCTCGGCATATCGCACTCATCAGCTTTGCGGAAGAGCGATAACCGGTCACGTTGGGGATGGGAATGCAGGTAGGTGCCACGATGGAACTGCTCAGGCCGCTGCTGGCTGACATCACTGCCGATGGGCTCTCGCTGGTCGGCGAGGTCGACGGCTGAAGAGCTCGGCCTCACCGAGGATGATGCCGTGGTCCCGGGACCGCTGGCTGTGAGTCTGGACCTGACCAACGTCGAAGGGCTGGTCGCCGTGACCGGTGTGCTGGAAGGCACGATCGTCCGCGAATGTGTACGATGCTTGAAGGAGTATGAAGATCCGCTGGCTTTTTCTGTGCGGGCGGCCTTTATCCCGGAGCCCAAGTCGGCGCCTCGTCATCCGAAGCGAGTCGATCCCCGAAAGGCGACGTGTGGAGGTCGTGGAGGCCGAACCAGAAGAGGAGCCGGACGATCAATATCAATATCAGGGCAATCAGTTGGAACTGGCTCCCATGTTGCGTGAACACATGATCCTGTCCGCGCCGATGCAGCCTCTCTGCAGCGACGACTGCTTGGGGCTCTGCGCACAATGTGGAAAAACTTGAATGAGGGACCCTGTCAGTGTGCCGGGGAACCACCGATGCCGACATTTCGGGTGGTCCAGGGCATGAAACGCAAGACCGGTGGATCGTCAGCATCATAGCGTGACCGCCTGCTATCGAGAGTGAGAAGGAGTTGCTATGCCAAATCCGAAACATAAACATTCACGGGAACGACGCGACAAGCGGCGCACACAAAAATTGCGTATCACCCCGCCGGGCATGTCCGTCTGTCCGCAGTGCCACGAGATTAAGCTGCCGCATTACACCTGCTTGAATTGCGGAACGTATAAGGGCAAGGCGGTCATCCAGGTCGAAGAGTCCTGATGCAGGCTCGTGACGGAGCCGTTGAGTCGTGTCTTGTTGGGCTCGGTGGTTCGATGAGATTACAGACGGGGTGATGTCTCGTTTGCCTGTTGCGTCGAGCACTTCACTGCTCTAAACTCCTGCCGCATGTCGCGTGGTGACGCGTTACTCTTCTTTGTGACCACCGACACGACATCGTTACGAAACGTATTCAGCCTCTACTATGAAGATTGCGCTTGATGCCATGGGCTCTGACCATGGACCGGCCCCGGCCATAGAGGGGGCTCTCCAGGCCGCCCAGGAATGTGATGTCGAGGTGCTGTTGGTCGGTGACGAGACCATTCTCACCGCCGAATGTCGCCGTCTCGGTTGCACAGACTCTCGCCTGTCCATTCGGCATGCCTCGCAGGTCGTTGAGATGCACGAGTCGCCGGCTGACCGTAGCCCGCAAGAAGCGGGATTCCTCCATCTGGGTTGCTACTGAGTTGGTCAAGAGTGGCGAGGCGAGTGCCGTGGTCAGTCCTGGGAACACCGGCGCCAGTATGGTGGCGTCATTCTTTGTGCTCGGGCTTACGAAGGGTGTCGAGCGTCCGGCGATCGCGACAAGCCTGCCCACTCTGACCGGTACGGCGATCATGTTGGATGTGGGGGCGAATGTGGACTGTACGGCTCAGCATCTGGCCCAATTCGCCATTATGGGGAATGAGTATGGCAAATATCTCTTTGGGAAACCCAACCCACGTGTCGGGCTGTTGAGTATCGGGGAAGAAGACAGCAAAGGGAATGAGGTCACGAAGGAGGCGTTCAAACTCCTCAAGGCCAGTCCGCTCAACTTCATCGGTAATATCGAAGGCCGCGAGGTGTACAGCGGGAGTGCCGATGTGGTGGTGTGCGATGGCTTCATCGGGAATGTCGCGCTGAAGATTTCCGAGGGAGTAGCCGATACGATCAAGAAGTTGCTGGTCAAGGAAATCTCCGGATCCTTCTTCGGGCGCTTGGCCTATCCGCTCATTGCCAAGCCGTTGCTGAACTTGAAGAAGAAAATCGATTACGCGGAATTCGGCGGGGCGCCGCTTCTGGGTGTCAACGGCATTACGATGATCTGCCATGGACGTTCGTCTGCCAAGGCGATCAAGAATGCCATTCGTCGGGCGAAGGGGTTGGCAGAGAATCGCGTCGATGAACTGATTCAGCGCGATATTGAAGAGAGCCTCTCACAGGCCAAGCCCATCGAGGATTCACCGGCATGAAAGCCCGAATTGCAGGGACCGGATCGTACGTGCCGGCCAAGGTGCTGACCAATGCCGATCTCGAACGGATGGTGGCGACCTCGGACGAGTGGATTGTCGAACGAACCGGTATCCGCGAACGGCATGTGGCCGGTCCCGGGGAAGCCTGCTCTGATCTGGCGGTGAAGGCGGCGGAACGGGCTCTGACGGCCGCGGGGGTGAGTGCGGCCGATCTCGACATGATTCTGTTAGCGACCTGTACCGGTGATTATCCGATTCCTGCTACCGCCTGTCTGATTCAACATCAGCTGGGGGCGACGCGTGCAGCGGCTTGCGATTTGTCGGCCGCCTGTTGCGGGTTCGTCTATGCGTTATCCGTGGCGGATGCCTATGTGAAAACCGGCATGCGCCATGTGTTGATCGTCGGGTCGGAAGTGATGTCGGCGATTACCGACTGGACCGATCGCAACACCTGTATTTTGTTCGGCGATGGGGCTGGAGCGGCAGTCGATCAGCGCCAGTGAGAACGACCGGGGCATCCTGTCGACGCATCTTCATTCCGATGGCGCCCTCTGCGATTTGATTGCGGTGCCAGGGGGAGGATCGCGTCTGCCTCCTTCTGAAAAGGTTGTGGCGGAACGGATGCAGTACATCAAGATGAAGGGAAACGAGACCTTTAAGGTGGCGGTTCGGACCTTGGAAGAAGTCGCGCGGGAGACCTTGGCCGCGAATCATCTCCGTGTTGAGGATCTCGACCTCTATGTGCCGCACCAAGCGAATGTGCGTATTCTCAAAGCGGTGGCAGAACGCCTCGGACTTCCGCCGGAGAAAGTGATGTTGAATCTCGATCGGTATGGGAATACGTCAGCGGCCTCGATTCCCATTGCCTTGGATGAAGCCGTGCGCCAGGGGCGAATCAAAGAAGGGAGTCTGGTGATGTTAGGGGCCTTCGGCGCCGGATTGACGTGGGCGTCGGCTCTCATCGGTGGTGATGCAGGCGGATTGAAGCCGGTCTCGTAGCCCCTGACACGCGGCTTTCCAGCTTCGAACAACTTTTCCCGTTGACATTCATAAGGAAATTCGACGATATCTAACCTCACGCGGAGGGTGCGGTGCGCCTTCTCCAGTTTCGAATATGTATGATGATGAGAGTAACCAGTAGCCTCGTGCAATCACTCCGGTAGTATGGCGACACTCCAATCAACAAGGTCATCCAGTATTGGGCTGGTCTTCCCAGGCCAGGGGTCTCAGTCAGTCGGGATGGGAAGAGCGTTGGTGGAGGCCCATCCGAGCACTCAGAAGTCTCTACGAAGAGGCCTCGTCGGTGCTGGGATATGACATTGCCGCATTGTGTTTTGAGGGACCAGTGGAACGATTGAACCTCACGGAATATACTCAGCCGGCATTGCTGGTGAGCAGCATCGCCGCGCTCCAGGCATTCAAGCCATTGGGCATCACACCGATTGCGGTGGCCGGTCATAGCCTGGGTGAATACTCGGCCCTTGTCGCCGCAGGCGGAATGATCTATCGTGAGGCGGTGGCGATCGTGCAGAAGCGAGGTCGCTATATGGCCGAAGCGGTGCCGCCTGGAACCGGGCTTGTCGCTGCGCTGCTCGGCCTCACGGCTGACGTGGTGAAAGAGGTGTGCCGGGAGGCCTCATCGATGGGAGTTGTGGCAGCGGCAAATTTCAATTCGCCCGGCCAGATTGTCATTGCCGGGGAAAAGGCTGCCGTAGAACGGGCTATTGAACTGGCGAAGGCCAAGGGATGTAAGAAAGCGATCCCCCTTCCGGTCAGTGTGCCGGTGCATACGCCGCTGATGCAGAAGGCGGCAGATCGGCTTGCCGGAGATTTGGCGGCGATCACCTGGTCCGATCTCAAGATGCCGTTGGTGAACAATGCAGAAGCCAGAGCGATCACGAAGGCGAGCGACATCCAGGCGTCGCTGGTACGACAGCTTCCTTCGTCGGTGCTCTGGGAAGATTCGGTGAAGGCCATGGCTGCGATGGGTGTGACGACGTTCGTCGAGGTTGGGCCGGGAACGGTGTTGAGCGGCTTGATCAAACGGATTCTGCCGGACGCGGTGACCATGAATGTCAATGATCCTAAGTCGCTCGAAGCGACCCGCGCTGCATTCAGTGCGTGATAAGGATATGAGGAGCGGAGCGGATGTCACTCCATGGTAAGGTGGCGATTGTCACAGGGGCGGCGCAAGGGATTGGCCGGGCGATAGCAGAAGCGCTGGCGCAAGCCGGGGCGGATATTGTGGTCGCCGATCTTGATCTCGAGCCGGTCGAAGGATACGGTTGCGGCAGTGGAGCAGTTGGGCCGCAAGGCGCTGAACGTTAAAGTCAATGTGGCGGACGCCGCTGGACACCAAAGCCATGGTCGACCAGGTGCTCAAGGAATGGGGGAAAGTCGATATTTTGGTGAACAATGCCGGGATCACGCGTGATGGGCTGCTGTTGCGGATGAAGGAAGAAGATTGGAATCTGGTGCTGCAAGTCAATTTGAATGGGACGTTCAACTGTATGAAGGCGGTCTTGCTCCCGATGACCAAGCAGCGGTATGGTCGCATCGTCAACATTGCGTCGATCGTCGGGGTGATGGGTAATGTGGGCCAGGCAAATTACGCGGCATCGAAAGCGGCGGTGATCGGGTTGACTAAGACGGTGGCACGGGAATACGCGAGCCGCTCAGTCACGGTGAACGCGGTCGCGCCTGGATTCATCGATACCGCCATGACGCAGGGATTGTCGGCGGAGGTGAAAGACACGCTCCAGAAGCAAATCCCGTTGGGGCGGCTGGGCACTCCGGCTGATATTGCGGCGGCGGTGCGTTTTCTCGTGTCGGACGAGGCGGCCTACATCACCGGGCATGTATTGCACGTGAATGGTGGGATGTTGATGCTCTGACGATTGTGGTGACAGAATATTGTATGATGCTGCGGCGGTAGGTTCGCAGCGACAAGGAGGGTCTAGGATGGGGAAGGAGGCAGGAAAATCAATGGGTACTGTGGATGAACGGGTAAAAAAAATTATCGGTGAGCAGCTCGGAGTCGAAGAGGATGAGGTCACGCCAGAAGCCAGCTTCGTGGAGGATCTGGGCGCCGACTCGCTTGATACAGTCGAGCTGGTGATGGCCCTCGAAGAAGAATTCGGCATTGAGATCCCCGACGAAGACGCGGAGAAGATTCTGACGGTTGGGAAAGCGCTGGACTACATTAAGGAAAAGGCATAGCGGTCGCAGGATCGTGATGCGTCCTCGTTCTACCAGGCGGATTGTGGTGACCGGTCTGGGGCTGATCACGCCTTTGGGAACAGGTGTCGAAAAGACCTGGAAGGCCATCTGTGCCGGCGAGTCCGGCATCGGACGAATCACGAAATTCGATCCTGCGGCGTACGATGCCCAAATCGCCGGTGAAGTGAAAGACTTCGATCCAGCCGAGTTCATCGAAAAAAAAGAAATCAAAAAAATGGATACGTTCATCCATTATGCCGTGGGCGCTGCCCAGCTGGCGGTGGATGATGCGGGGTTTACCGTGGCGCCGGAAGAGGCGACGAAAGTCGGTGTGTATATCGGATCGGGCATCGGAGGGCTTGGGTCGATCGAGCACTATCACAAGATTCTGCAGGAAAAAGGCCCCGGGCGCGTCTCGCCGTTTTTTATTCCGATGACCATCATCAACCTGGCTTCCGGGCAGGTGGCGATCAGACTGGGCGCCAAGGGGCCAAACTCCTGTGCGGTGACGGCTTGTGCAACGGGCAATCATTGTATCGGCGACGCATATCGACTGATTCAGGCTGGCGATGCCGATGTCATGATCGCGGGCGGGGCGGAAGCCGCTATTACCCCGTTGGGGGTTGCAGGCTTTGCAGCTTCGAAAGCCTTGTCATTTCGCAACGATGACCCGACGAAAGCGAGCCGGCCGTTCGACAAAGATCGCGATGGGTTCGTGCTGGGCGAAGGTGCTGGAGTCGTGGTCTTGGAAGAACTGGAGCATGCGCGCCGACGCGGGGTTCGTATCTATGCCGAACTCATCGGCTACGGCATGAACAGCGATGCCTATCATATTACCGCCCCGTCCGAAGAGGGTGAAGGCGCGGTCCGATGCATGGAACTGGCTCTCAAGGATGCTGGCATCGGCAAGGACCAGGTCGGGTACATCAACGCGCATGGAACGTCGACGATGGCGGATGCGATTGAGACCAAGGCTATCAAGCAGGTGTTCGGTGAGCAGGCCTACCGCATTCCCGTGAGTTCGACCAAGTCGATGACTGGCCACTTACTCGGGGCAGCCGGTGGGATTGAAGCGGTGTTTACGGTACTGGCGCTTCACCATGGGATACTTCCCCCGACGATCAACTTGGATCATCCGGATCCTGCCTGCGATCTGGACTATATTCCGCACAGGGCCAGGCCGGCTGCGGTGACGGTGGCGCTGTCGAATTCTTTCGGATTCGGCGGGGTCAATGCCTGTCTGCTCTTTAGAAAACCAACCACCTAGCAAGCCTGCGCGCGGGGTATACTCGCCACTATGACTTCGGCTGCCTCCGCCGACTCGCTCCAATCCTCGTTAGGCTATCGATTTAAGGCGCTTGCCTTGCTCGAGGAAGCCTTGACTCACTCCTCTCTCGTCAACGAACAGAAAACAGCTTCGACTCAACATAACGAGCGGCTCGAATTTCTCGGCGATGCTGTATTGTCGCTTGTGATGAGTGAGTATCTGGCTTCTGCGTTGCCGCAGTCTTCAGAGGGGACCCTCTCGAAGCTGAAGGCACAGGTGGTGAGTGAGGCATCGTTGGCGCAGGTTGCCCGCCGGCTTGGATTGGGGGAGCATCTCAAGCTCGGGCGCGGGGAGGACCGTTCGAAGGGGCATGAGAAAGATTCGTTGTTGGCCGATGCGCTCGAGGCAGTGCTTGCGGCGGTTCATCTTGACGGAGGATTTGAGGCAAGCCGCACGGTGACGCGCCATATTTTCGCAGAGGAACTCACACATATTGCCGCGCAACAGGAACAGCCTGGAGCGGGCGACTACAAAACCCAGTTTCAGGAGTGGTGTCAAAAGCGGCACGATACATTGCCACGCTATGCGACCGTTCGAGAAACAGGGCCAGACCACCAGAAGTTATTCGAGGTGGAACTGTCCATTCAGGGCGAGGTCGTGGGCGTGGGGTCCGGGCGAAGCAAAAAGGAAGCAGAACAACAGGCGGCGAAGCAGGCTCTCCGACTGGTAGAGACCTGATCCGGTCGCCATGGTAGGATGTACCGCGCAGCGATCAGTTGTTATAATTCAGGGAGGCTGATAATGCAGAGACGGATTATAGTGAAAATGGCGGCAGTGGCGCTCGTGCTTGGCGGGAGTCTGTTGCTGGGCATGGGGGGCCTTTTCGCGGCTGATAAAGCCCCAACGGGGAAAGCAGAAGGGGTGAAAGGTCCCAAGGCGATTATCAAAACAAAGTTCGGCGACATGGACATTGTCTTCTTCCCTGAGAAGGCCCCGATGCATGTCGAAAATTTTATAGCCTTGGCGAAGTCCGGTTTCTACAACGGCACGATCTTTCATCGGGTGATTCCAGGGTTCATGATCCAGGGCGGAGATCCCAACACGAAAGATCTGAATAAGCCGGAGACCTACGGTCAAGGGGGGCCGAGCCAGCGGCTCAAGGCCGAGTTCAACGACATTCCTCACCGACGAGGGATTCTTTCCATGGCACGCACGAGCGATCCAAACAGTGCCGGTTCGCAGTTCTTCATCGTCGTCAAGGATTCGAATTTTCTCGACGGGCAATATACGGTCTTTGGCGAGGTGGTGAAGGGGATGGAGGTGGCGGACAAGATTGTCAGTCTGCCGAAAAATAGCCGCGATCTTCCGACTGAACGAGCAGAGATGACGATCGTGGTGGTCGAGTAAACGATGCAAGGCTGGTGGGTTATGACACATGACTCTGCCGCCATGAGAAGCCTCATGCTGTGCGGAGTGCTGTTGGCGATCGGTCTTCTCACGGGCTGTGGAGGAAAGACCGACGTAAAACCGGTTGCTCCGGTTTCTCCTCCGTCACGCCCTGCGTCCGAGAGCCATTATCAAGACCAAGTTCGGGGACATACATATCAAGTTCTATCCGGATGTGGCTCCGAATCATGTTGAAAATTTTATCAAGCTGGCCAAGTCCGGCTTTTACGATGGGACGATCTTCCACCGGGTTATCCCCGGCTTTATGATCCAGGGTGGTGATCCCAATACCAAGAGCTCGCTGCGCAAGGACACCTATGGGCAGGGTGGACCCAAGGATGAGAAGGGTAATCCCGTCTTGCTCAAGGCGGAATTCAGCGACATTCCTCACAAGCGCGGCATTGTGTCGATGGCGCGAGCGAACGAGCCTGACACTGCGGGGTCGCAGTTTTTCATTGTCGTCGAGCCGTCCCATTTCCTCGATGGAAAATACACGGCGTTCGGCGAGGTGACCAGAGGTCTTGGCGTGGCCGATAAGATCGTGGTCCTGCCAAGAAACGATCATGACTTACCGAACGAACGGATTGAGATGACGGTGACGATTGTTGAGTAGCAGCGCGGTCTCACGGACTCCAGTGCACCGCAACAAGAATGTGCTCGCTCGATGTGCGCAGTTGGAGTCCGTGAGGCTGCGCTGCTCGTGGGGTGTAGAAGTAGAAAGCGGATACTTTCTTTGATGTTTTCGATGAATGTGCGGAGGCGGGCTCGTTCGGACGGGAAGAACAGAATGAAGCTCAGGCCGAAGGCGCGGCCTGAGACCCACCGTACTGAGGCTCGTTCGACTTTCACCGGTGGCGACTGGTTGGGAAGCTGAAGTATGACCTGAACGTCGAGCCCTTCCGCCATATTGATGTCAGACTCGGCTCGACAGCCAGCCGTCGAGATGTTTGTGATCGTGGCATCGCCTTCGATCTCTCCGGAAGAAAATCCCAGGGTGCAGCGTAACTCCACCCGGCGTGCTTTTCTGATCTTTCGTTCTTTCTCCACGCTCATGGTGTGTGGTCTACCGTTCTCGGTAAGTGGCTCCCAGTCAGTGGTGGTGACAGCCTGGTCCATGGGTATGGGGCTCAGGCGCCGGGGGCGGCATGAACTGCTGCCCTGGCAAAGATGATGTGGCCCGGTTCACGTTGCTTGGTCAGGTGTTCTGCAATCTCAGGATGGTAGGCTCGCACATAGCCGATGAGCCCACCGAGAAACCGTTGTGATTGAAAGTCCGTGCCGGAAAATCGTGAGACGAAGGCGATCGCACGGTCCAGTATCTCCGGTGCGGATGACATATCGGCGATCTGCTGTGGGTTCTGCTTCTTGAACGTGTCGTATTCCTTCTTCAAATGTTCTGCAAAGACCGGCATCGGTGCGGCAGGCACATGGAGGGGACTGAGCGTTCGCCGCAAGGCCTGCAGCGCCGCCACGATCTCCGCATCTTGCCCGTCGCGGCGGCCCTGGAAGTAACCAAAGATCACCACTTCGACGAGATTGAACAGGGCCACGGCCTTTTCGCCGCCTAGCTCGTCCAGTTCGCGATAGAAGTCACGGCGCACCGGCATGAATTGTACCGCAAGTCGTTTCTGCTGATAGTCGCTCCCGGATTCGAGATAGACGCAGTCGGCGGGGCATGAGACCCGCACGATTCGGTGTTCGCCGCAACATTGGCTGCAGATCAGCCCCGCCAAGGCGGGGCAAGGCCGCTTGCCTTTCCGTTGTGTGCAATAGGCGCAGTGGCTCATTTTTTTTCGGGCCCTTCCGGCGCCGGTTTCGGTGGAGGAGGGATGAAGCCATAGTCTGCCAATGTCCGTTTTTCTTGTCTTGGACTTTCGCACCACTGGGGGTTTCGAGCCCGTTCATCTCGGCCGCATGGGCCAATTCGTACGGAACAAGGATGAGGTTGTTTGCACGGTCGATGCTGAGATCTCCCGGCGAGGGCAAGAATTCGGCGATGACTTGAAACCGCTTGTCCCAGCTCATGCGCCAGACTTTTCCGGTTGTGAAATCGGACACGTACATGTTGCCCCAACGGTCGAAGTCTACTCCGCGGAGATTCTGAAAGCGGCTGGAAAAGAATCCGTTGGAGAAGAGCTCCGTCACCACGCCTTCCGGAGAGACTTCGGAAATCTTACCCTTCTCCCAACTGACCGCGATGATCTGACCTGATTTAGGATGGATGGCAAGGCCAGAGGGACCCGCGAGGGAGCGGTCTGTGACCAGCACGGAAACCGTCTGGGTGGCCAGATCGACACGGTAGATCGTGTTCGCTTTCTGGTCGGAGCAATAGAGGTGTCCCTTGCCATCAAAGGTCACGTCGCTCAAGGAGGTCTGTGATGGCTCAGACTGTGAGGTAGCGGGCGATCGGATGGTGAGCGTCATGACGGCTTACCGGTGGTCGTGTCAAAACCCCGCAGGGTATCGAGATCGGCCACGTAGAGTACGTGTTCCACCAAGGCCATACCTTTGGGGGCATGGAGGGTGACGTCGCCCTTCCCGCCTTGGATGAATTTCAGATTGAGGAGTTTGCCATGAGGATCGAGCTTGGTGATGAAGCCGTTGTTGTCGGCGGTCTCCGCCTCGCCGTTCACGCTCGAGATGAAATAGTTCTTCTCGACGGGATCGTTGATGAAGCTATAGGGAGATTGCAGTTCCGTTACGGTGATCTGGGCGTTGAGCGGGCTGACGATCACAAGGGACATGATCCAGATAAGCCAGGCCGCTGGATGGCTCATGACACGTGTCAGAAGGGACATCACGGAGGGGGTTCTGCTCACAAGATCGATGGCTGTCGATTGTGGTTGTGAATGCATCGTAGCTGCCAGGTGAAGAGCCTGTCAAGAAACAGACGTGAAACGTGTTAGGCGTGAAATGTAAAAGGTGAGTCGTCCTTTCACTTTTTACGTTTCACGTAACACGCACGGAGGGGGTCGTTGACTTGCTCAAAAATGCCCTGCTATGGTGCCCTGATTTTTGGACGGTCTTTCAACGGAGGAGGAATTTGTGGCGGCACGATTGATCGACGGCAAAGCCTTGGCATTGCAAGTACGTGAGCGGTTGGCAACTGAATCAGCGGCAGTCTTGGCTAAGACCGGGATGAAGCCTGGTCTGGCGACAATTTTGGTGGGTGACGATCCTGCCTCGCATCTCTATGTGAAGAGCAAGCAGAAAGCCTGTGATGCGGCGGGCATCTATATCGATGATCACAAATTGCCGGCGAGCACGACGCAAGCAGAGTTGTTGGCCTTGATCGAAAAGAAGAACGCCGATCCAAAGATCCACGGGATTTTGGTTCAGTTGCCGCTCCCGAAGCATATCGACAGCAAAGTCGTCCTCGAAGCGGTGTCGCCCGACAAGGACGCAGACGGGTTTCATCCGTACAATTTCGGTCGACTCGTTGAGGGGCATCCCGTGTTTGAAGCCTGCACGCCGAAGGGCGTCATCAAGATGATCGAATCTACCGGCGTGAGTATCGAAGGGAAGCGTGCCGTCGTATTGGGACGGAGCAACATCGTCGGCAAGCCGTTGGCACTCATGTTGCTCCAGCGCAATGCTACGGTGACGATTTGCCACTCCAAGACGAAGGATTTGCCGGCGGTCTGTCGCGAAGCCGAGATTTTGCTGGTTGCGATTGGGAAAGCCAAGTTTGTGACGGCCGACATGGTGCGCGATGGGGCAGTCGTGATCGATGTGGGAACAAACAAAACTCCTGAGGGCAAATTGTGTGGCGATGTCGATTTTGAACCGGTCAGTCAGAAGGCAGGCTGGATCAGTCCTGTGCCGGGTGGTGTAGGACCGATGACGATTGCGATGCTGCTGGACAACACGGTGGAGTCTGCTAAGAGAATGGCGGGGATGCTGTAGGAGGAAGGGGATGGAGGCTGATGATCTTCTGTGCTCGCGCAACGCGCGGTCGCTGGAAACCCTCGTTGGGCCAAGAGCGCGTCTCGTCGCGCACAGGGTGGGCGGGTGAGATAGTGCGCGCACGATGGCAACCCAGCCACCTCCTTGTGAGAGTGAGAGGGGTAGGAAAACATGAGTCGAGAGCCGCGGCGGTTGAAGGAGGTGCTCGATCAGGGACAGTTTGCTGTCACGATTGAGTACAATCCTCCTAAAGGCACCAACATCTCCGGCGTGTTAGAGAACGCCAAGCAGTTGGTGGGGCGCGTGCATGGGGTCAATGTGACGGACAACACGGCCGCTGTGGTGCGGGCCGGGTCTCTCTCCGTCTGCCGACTTCTCTACGAACTCGGTCATGATCCGGTCATGCAGATGACCTGTCGTGATCGGAATCGTATTGCGATGCAGTCGGACCTTATGGGCGCCTCCATGCTCGGCATCCGCAATATTCTGTGCCTCACCGGGGACTATCCGACCGTCGGAGACCATAAAGAGGCCAAGCCGGTTTATGATCTGGATTCTGTCCAAGTCATGCAGCTCGTGCAAGGACTCAACAACGGGCGGGATATGGCCGGCAACAAGTTGGATGGCTCGACGGCTTTTACGATCGGCGCTGCTGTGACTCCGGAAGCTGACCCGCTGGGTCCGATGCTCGCCAAGTTTGAAGTGAAGGTGAAGGCGGGTGCCCAGTTTTTCCAGACGCAGGCGATTTATCATCCGGAGCAGTTTGCATCCTTCATGAAGGCGGTGCGCCCCTTCAAGGTCAAAGTGCTGGCAGGCATTCTCGTCCTCCGGAACGCCAAGATGGCGGAGTTCATGAATGCCAATATTCCCGGCGTGTCGGTTCCCCAGGAGATGATCGATGAACTCAGGGCTGCCGGCCCCGAGCGTGCGGAGGATGTGGGGGTGGACATCGCGGTGCGGACAATCAAGGCGGTGCGGCCGTACTGCGACGGGGTCCATATTATGGCGATCAAGGCCACGCACCGGCTGGCTGACATTATCACCAAAGCGGAAGTGGGTTGATGACGATCCCCGAGTTTCAGCGGCACAAACGCGACAAGAAGAAGCTCATCGTCGTCACGGCCTATGATGCGCTTTTCGCACGCATTGTCGAACAGGCCGGCATCGAGGCGATTCTGGTCGGGGATTCACTGGGTGTGGTCGTACAGGGGAAGGCCAATACACTTTCTGTGACGATGGACGACATGCTCTACCACACGAAGCTGGTGGCTGGAGCGGCCCAACGAGCGCTCGTCATCGGCGATATGCCGTTCATGTCCTATCAAGCCAGCCAGGAGGACGCGCTCCGCAATGCAGGACGGTTTCTACAGGCCGGGGCTCAGGCCATCAAGTTGGAAGGCGGCGCAGTGGTGGTCGATCGTGTGGCTGCAATGACTAGTATCGGCATTCCCGTGATGGGGCATCTCGGCATGACTCCCCAATCTGTTCATCGATATGGCGGCTACAAAGTACAGGGGAAAGAATCGGATCATGCGCTGGCCTTGCTGAATGATGCCAAGGCTCTCGAAGCAGCCGGCGCCTTCGCGATCGTGCTCGAAGCGATTCCCGCCGAGTTGGCCAAAACCATCACAGAACAGGTGGCCATTCCCACCATCGGGATCGGCGCTGGTCCACACTGTGATGGTCAAGTTCTGGTTCTCTATGACCTCCTCGGATTATTTGACGACTTCGTGCCGAAGTTTGTCAAACCCTATGCCCATCTCAAGGCCGATGCGCTCCAAGCCCTTCGACCGCTACAAAGAAGAAGTCGAGCAGGGCAAGTTTCCGAGCGATTCAGAAAGCTACCACTAGCTGCTCGCGTCTCTATCGTATTCGCTTCCCGCTATTTCATCTGACGTCGGTTTGTCTCTTGCACTCGTCACTTTTCATAGAACGCACGACAGGTCCATTCGAGTAGGGTAACGTATGACGACAAGGAGAGACTTGGAATGGAATGGATTGAGTGGCTGCTCAGCAGTGAGTTTCGCAAATTTCTGCTCGACCATGATCTGTTTTTCCCCTTGTTGTTTCTCGGGAGGCTGATCGGGATTACGGCGATTGAGCTTTGGCGGCCGGCCCGAGAGGTGTCCTATCGCAAGGTGATTCTGAAGGATTTGACGGTCTTCGTCGTTTTTCAGTATGCCATCTTTCCGTCGGCGGGATACATCGACCGGTATATCGCCTTCCGCCCCGAGCTGCCGGACACGATCTTGGCCATGCCGCTTCCGGTTCGTGTGTTATGCTATTTTGTGATTGCAGACTTCGGCCATTATTGGATCCATCGCCTCATGCATACGACGCATGTCTGGAGGATTCATAAATGGCATCATGCCCCGACCTATATGTATTGGCTGGCCGGAACGCGCACCACGGTGCCCCAACAGGTTCTTGTGAACCTGCCGTATATCTTCGCCTGGTCGTTCCTCGGGGGGTCTCCCTGGTGGATGGGATTGATGATCGGTGTGTTCAATTCTTTCCAAAACGACTGGATGCATGTCAACGTAACGTGGCGATCGAATTGGTTGGAGTGGTTGATCGTGACACCGCGGTATCACCACATTCATCATAGCGACAACCCTGCTCACTACAAGGCGAACCTTGCGGCGCTGTTTACCATCTGGGACCGATTGTTCGGGACCTATGTCAATCCGGACGAGGTGAAAGAACCGCTATCGTTCGGGATCGGCGAGAAGGTGCCACTCGTCCGCCTGGCGTTGGGTGTCTGAGAACTGCTGGCGCGGCTGACTTAACGGAGTCGTGTCGAGCAGTCCACTTGAAATACGGAGCGATCCTCCAGTCGAATCGCGGTCAACTGTCTGCCCCATACACATCCGCTATCAATCGCCAAGAGACGGGGTTCAAGGTGTAACCCCAGTGCAGCCCAGTGGCCGCAAATGATGGTGACATCCGTATGGCGTCGATGTGGGATATGGAACCAGGGGAGATACCCGGCTGGCGTCTGTTCTGGAGGGCCGGAGAATCCCGACATCTCACCGGTTGGGGTGCAGGTTCGTAGTCTGGTCAACACACGAGCGATACTCACGAGCCTCTCCGGCCCCGTCAGCGATGAATCCCACTGTGGAGTTGGTCCGTGAAACAGGCTGTGGAGGAACGCTCGATAGTCCGGGCCTGCGAGTACCGCTTCAACCTCACGCGCAAAGCCGGCTGACTCGTCAATAGTCCATTGCGGGAGTAGGCCTGCGTGGATCATCAGGAACGATCCCTCACGATAATGGAGTGGCTGGCGACGAAGCCAGGCCATCAGTTCACCGCGGTCTTTCGCCTCCAAGACGTCGTGAATCGTATCCTTGTGTCGTACCGTGGCAATGCCTTCCGCTGCCGCGAGCAAGAAGAGATCATGATTTCCCAGCACAATGCGAACGGCGTCGCCGAGACTTCGCACGAATCGGAGGAGGGCGAGAGAGTCGGGGCCACGATTGACGAGGTCTCCGACCAGCCACAACTGATCCGTCCGTGGATCGAATGAAATCTGATCGAGGAGTCGTTTAAAAGGAGCGAGGCAGCCTTGGATGTCGCCGATTGCGTAGGTAGCCATCAGCGGGAGCCGCTCAGGTGAAGGGGCATGAATGGCGGATGAGGCTCACGGGTATTTCGCCTCAATGATGCTTTGGAGCCCGCCACGGGCGGCGAAGGTGCCGGTCACTCTGGCCCGGACAGGCCGACAGGCTTTCACCACATCCTGCAGGATACGGTTGACCGCGTTCTCATAAAAGATGCCGAGATTTCTGTACGCGTGGAGATACATTTTTAATGACTTCAGCTCCAGGCACTCCTTGTCAGGCATGTAGTGCAATGTGATGATACCGAAATCCGGCAGGCCAGTTTTGGGACAGATCGCGGTATATTCAGGGATCTCAATGGTGATTTCGTAGCCCTTGTATTGGTTCGGAAATGTTTCGATGTCCGGTAGCGGTGCGGTAATCCCGCTCTTAGCATGCCGCTCGTTGTAGCCGAGTTTTGTGGTTTTCGATTTTCTCCCTGTCGTTTCACGTTTCACGTTTCACGCCTCACGTCTTCTCAGACTTGTTTCATCCACTCCACTTGACCGATTTTTTCCAGTTGAATGTAGAGGGTCACCCAGGGGCAAGCCATCTCGGGGTACACTTCACACAATCCCCCTTTTCGAACGCCTCCACAAGGGCCATGGCTCATGAACTTCGGGCACTCGGCTTTGAGCGAATTATCAGGAATCGGGGGGCGCTTATGGACCCCACCGGCGTGCTGAGCGCTTTCGTCTTCCCCGGGGATGATTACGTGCGTTGACATAAGTGTCTAGTCTAGACAGGTTTTATGGAATCGGCAATCTCTCTTTCCATTGCCATGAATGCGGTCGCACATTCGGTAGCTACGATAACATCGTGAAGCGCAATTGTTAGGGCGAATGGCCTACGGGCTGAGTGTGTGCTAGGGCTTCTTTCTGGCATGGTGGGCCTTCTGAGAAGTTGCGTTGAATATCAGGAAGTTATAGTATTTTGAACTGATCATATGATTCGAGAGCATGCGGACGTTTCTCATTGACAGTCTTTTTTAGGCTTTGCTACCATACGGGCTCTCGTGAACGTCTATGAGCGGATCATTTCCGTTCATTCAAACTCGAATCCCTGCGGTCTCGTCGAGTAAAATTGTGTCTTTCCGATAGGCAATGGATTGTTGTTGCCACGATAGAGGGAGGTGTTCCGATGAGTCTTGATTATGTAAAGTTTTCCGGTGGATTTGAGAAGTTCATGCCCAAAGAATATCGAGATATGGTTGAGCACGGCCCGTTTGGAAAGAAAATTTCGGTTTCCCAAATGGGGAGCTTCAAGGAAATTCTCGAAGAACATCCCATGTGTGCCGGATGCGCGATGACCCTGTTCATCCGACTGGCGATCATTGCCTTCCCCAACCCGGAAGATACCATCACTGTTGGAACGGCAGGCTGTGGACGGTTAGCGATTTCTCAGGCTGCGATCCCATTTGTGTACGGCAACTACGGCGATCAGAACGGTGTCGCGAGCGGACTGTCTCGCGGGCTGCGGCTGCGGTTCGGCGACAAGCCGAAAGATGTGGTCGTCATGGCGGGAGACGGCGGAACGGCGGATATCGGCTTCCAGCAAGTGCTCCACTCCTGGTTCCGAAAGGAACGGTTCACGACGATCATGTTGGACAACGAAGTATACGGCAACACCGGTGGACAGGAGAGCGGGATGACCAATCGTGGCGCCGTTTTAAAGATGGCCCCGCTGGGGAAGAAGTTCGAGAAGATGGACATGCTGCAGATGGCGAAAGTGGCTGGGTGTGCGTATGTGGCGACGGTGGTTCCGAACAATCCCCGACGCGTCGAGAGTGTCATCAAGAAAGCTGTGCTGATTGCCCGTGAAGTGGGCTCGACCTACATTCAAGCGTATACCTCCTGCAACATCGAGTATGCGATTCCGACCGACAAGGTGATGGAAGACGCGAAGACCGTTGAGAACGATCGGTATCAGTTCACGGAATACGTGAGCGACGAGGCGAAGCAGTATCTGACTGAGCGGTATGGTTACAAAGACTATCTTCCAAAGCCGGCTGCTCCTGCCGCCGCAATTCCAAGCAAGGCGTAAGGGACCCGGAGGGAGGCTCGGACATGGCAAAACGCTTCAACATTCGTATGGCAGGGGTCGGCGGTCAGGGTGTCGTGACGGGGTCGCACATTCTGAGCACCGCAGTGATCCATGCCGGCGGTGAAAGTACAATCGTCCCATTTTACGGATCGGAAAAACGGATGGCGCCGGTCGAAAGCTACGTCCGTGTGTCGGATGAACCGATCTACGAAATTGGGGAAATCACCTTCCCGCATATCATTATTATCTTCCATCCCCAGGTCATTACCCACGGCAAGTCCTATACGATGCCGTTCTACTTCGGGTTGAAGGAGGATGGGATTGCGTTGATCAACAACGATGGTCCAATGAGCCTTCACAGAGATCAGCAACGTGAGCTGGAAGAGCGTCGTGCGAAGCTCTACTATTTCCCCGCCACAAAGCTGTCCCTCGAAGTTGCGGGAATGGACCTCGCGACGAACATGGCCTTGATGGGTTGTATCGGAGCCATCACAGGACTGACTTCGGTCGAAGCGCTGGAACAGTCGGTGAAGGACCGGTTCCTTGGCAAGGGATTTGTCGTCTCCGGCGGAACTGCGGCGTTGGACAGTGTCGTCGAGCGGAAATTCAAGAAGAAGCAGGAGCTGATCGATAAAAATGTGGCGGTGATTCAGGCCGGCTGGAACTACGCAGTCGATCACGGTTGGGCTGCAACATCGGTCAAACGGTCGGAAGCCCGTGCGACCGTAAGCGCCTAACTAGGATTTAGCACGAAGGAGTACCATGTATCTGGTAGCCAATATCGATGTTGAGATATGTGCCTCGAAGAGCTGCAAGCTCTGTACGCAATATTGTCCTGAAGCGAATACCATTCAGTATAGCGAAAACATGGGGACGGATAAGGGCTTCAAGTACGGCACTGCCTACATAGCGGTGGATCGGTGCAAGGGTTGTGCGCTCTGTGTGTGGGTGTGCGACACGATGGCAAAAAATAATGCCATTAAGATGATCATGATCGATCAATTACCGCTGGCTGCCGTCACCGATAACATTCGGTATGAAGAGAAAACCACCGTTGCAGTCCTGTCCAATCCAATGATTGTGATAGGTAATTAGGGAGGTACGGGAGTGGCAACGACGTCAGATACAAGAGAACGCATCATTGTTCCTGGTCCGGCCGGATTCCATCCTCCGTCGGCGGCTCAGTTGGGGGTCGCGCTGCCTGACCCAGGGCAAGGGCTCTACTATGGGTTGCTGGAGGAGAATGAGGACAAGGTCATCGAAGAGATGGCCCGTAAAATGTTGACCAGCCCCAACGCCACGATTTTCCCGGGACCGTTGGTACTCTGGGCCTGGAACGAGCATGCCGTTGAAAAGGCCAAGGCCGTGCTGGAAATCGCCGCCCAGATTCCTGACGTCATGATCATCCCCATGCCGGACTATCGCCCGAAGTATCCGAAGATCGATCCGGAAGAGGTCATCAATCCGAACCATCCGAACCTGACGATTTGGGGCAACAAGATCGAGGCCTGTATCTTCATCGGCGTGCATTGCCATTATGCCAACTTGACCTTGAAAATGATTCGTGCCGGGACCAACTGTCTCACCATGGCAATCTGTGCGGAGCAGGGGCACGAAGATGCGATGCTGACGATTCGGGATTCGGACACGATTAAGTTGAGAAAGACCGCGCAGGTCTTCAAGCGGGTGCGTGAAGAAATGGGCATTAAGTTGCCGGAGAACGGCGAGAACGTGCGATTTACCGGCACGCAAACGAGAGTTCACGGTGGGAAAACTCACACCAATCCCCTCACCTTTGCGCCTGTGGCTGGGCCTTGCCGGCGCGGCTGCCTTCGGCCATTCGGCTGAGCAGATGAAGCGTGAAGGCTAAGTAAGGTCGAACAGCACGGGCGATATAGCAAAGAGGTGTCACAATGAGCGAAGCACTCGAAGCAGAACAGAAGACAAACCCCCAGGGCGATCCCATCACGAGTGTCGCGGCCCCTAAACCGGTCGAGACGGCGGGCGCAAGGAAAGACCCCCATGCCGAAGCGAAACGGCAGAAGGTGGTCACGCCGGAATACTTGTTCCTCGAAGCCCCGCGAACGAAAGAGTTCATTACGGGCAGCGAAGCGGCGAAAGAGGCCGTTCGGCGCTCCAACGTGGACCTGGCCATTGCCTATCCGATCACCCCGCAGAGCGAAACGATGCAGCTCATCGGCGTGCTCTACGGCGAAGGGTATGTCAAAGAGTACTATCGTGGTGAAGAAGAAGTCGGCGTCATGGCGGCGATGGCGGGCGGATCTCGAGCCGGTGTCCGTTGCTTTACGGCGACCGCAGGTCCTGGTACGCTGAGGGGTCTTGAAGGCATCGCGTCCTGGCCTGGGCATCGGCTGCCCATTGTTGCCATGTTCACCTGCCGCGTCGTCAATGCCCCGTTGGCCATTCAGCCTGACAATATCGAAGTGGCCTATTTATTGAACTCCGGCATGATCGTCTTCCATGCCGAGAATCAGCAGGACATGTACGATTTCATCATGGCGGGGTTTACGATCAGCGAGAAGAATGATGTGACGCTTCCAGTCGGTGTCTGCTGCGACGGGTTCTTCGTGACCCATGCCCGTGGGTACGTTCGGATGCAGGACCGCAGCATGAAGCTTCCCCCTCGTGACGCCTGGCGTGGCGCGGTGCCGGTACTTGATGCGGAGAATCCTCCCGCTCGTTTGTCACGTGACGCCCCGGTTCAGAAGTCGAACTTCATGGCCTACAACATCCATGCGGTCTGGCAACAGGAAGTGTGGGCGGCAGTCGAACGGTCACGCAAGTACATCAATCAGTATATGGGCGGGTTGCTCACGGCTGAGAATGTGGACGATGCCGAGGCGGTGATTATTGCCTCAGGCAGTGCTGCGGCTCAGTCGAGAGAAGCCGTTCGTATTTGCGCAGAAAAGGGTATCAAGATCGGCCTGATCAAGATCCGGTCGATCCGTCCGTTTCCAACGAAGGAATTACGGCAGCTCTGCGGCAAGGCGAAACTCATCGTCGTTCCGGAGTTCAACTATGTCGGATGGCTGGCGAAAGAGGTGGCTACCGCGATTTACGGGTACTCCAAAGCCAAGATCATCGGTGGGCCGCGTGTGTACGGTGGTCAATCGATGCCGGTGGAGTTGATCGTGGACGAAGTCGAGTCCGGTCTGACCGGGAAGAAGTCGAGTAATGTCGCCCAGTCTTCGATTATGGGTGGTGCCGTCAATCAGGATGACGTCGCGCACTTCATGCGCAGCATCTAGAAGCGGCATAGAACTGAAAACAAAGAGCCCGATCCTGATAACGGATCGGGCTCTTTGTTTTTCGGTTTATTTCGTTCATTTGGTCTGTCTGGTTGAACAAGACAAACTAGATCAACCAGAGAACCAATAATCCAGTCTAGCCTTGCAGTTCGTCTTGCACCATGTCTTCACTCTCCGGCATGCCATAGGCGACATACTTGGCGTAGGAGAGATAGATCATCGCGCTATCCCTCATCGCCTTGGAGCCTTGCGACAGGCGGAAGACTTGGTCGGGGTTATGGGATGGGGCTGCACCCATCGTCTCCACGTGGCTTTGTAGGAGCAGGGTGAATCGTTCCATCGAGCGTTCGACATCTTTGTAGGCCAATAGAATTGCGTCTGTCATGGTTGTCCTCCTAATCGCCATCAGCTTACACTATGCCCATGCAACCCTTCAACGAGAAGAAACCGGCTGGTCTGTCATCGGAAATTCTGAAGGTTCTGGCAAAGGTATCGCCAGATAGGGATCTTCATGGTGACGCACTGGCGCAGGCGGTTGTGAACCTTTCACGTTTGTTCACGACCGCACGCGCCATCGTTGCCGCCTCGTTACCTGGATGATCCTGCCCACGCTGCTGCCTATCTGTCGTATTTTCTCCCAGTGAACCTTTCCAAAGTCCAAGTCCTGCTGGATGAGTTGCCGAACGACAGCAGTCACGGAAACGCCAGATCGTCCGATGGCGGTGCTCGATCTCGGCTGTGGCCCAGGGACTGGTGCCTTAGCCCTGCTGGATTGGCTGTGGCATCGCAGCCCGGAGCGGGCGAAATCTCTGTCGGTCCTGGCTACCGATGCATCCCACGAATCTTTGCAGGACGCGAAGAGGTTGTGGGAGGCCTACTGCAGCGAGGTTGGAATACCCAACGCAGGTCTCCGCTGTGTCGAGGGCAATCTGGAACATCCTCTCAAAGGCGATCTCGGTAAGCAGATTGTGCGGGGCGGGCCCTATGATCTGATTATTATGGCAAACTGCCTCAATGAATTGTTTTCTACAACGGCTAACCCTCCGGCAGAGCGGGCTGCGGTTGTGGCGCAGCTCCTGCCGTTTCTCGCACCGCACGGCACCATCATGATCGTCGAGCCGGCCTTGCGGCAGACGGCCAGGGCGTTGCATCAGATGCGTAATCACCTGCTCAAGCAGGGCCTCTGTACCGTCTATAGTCCCTGCCTGCACGAGGGGGCCTGTCCGGCCTTAGACCATCCGGATGATTGGTGTCATGAGGAGCGACCCTGGCAGACGCCTCCTGCGATTGCTGCGATCGATCGGGAGGTGGGATTCATTAAAGATGCGTTGAAGTTTTCCTATCTGCTGTTGCGCACAGATGGTCGCACGATTGTGACGCGTAGCCCGCAGACGTTCCGGGTCGTGAGCGAGTTGCGAGAATTGAAGGGGGAAAAGCGAGCTTGGTTATGTAACGAAACGGGGCGGCCTGAAGTCGGGCGGCTGGATCGGAAGGCCTCTCCTCACAATGCGGCTGTCGATAGCTGGCATCGCGGCGCGATCGTGCAGATCGAAAGGATTGTACGCAAGGAGAAAGAAGGGAAGGTATCGCCAGTTGGAAGAATTGAGAGTGATGCAGCGGTCAAAATCGTTCGCTCCGTTTAAACCTTTGAAATTAGGACGAACGAAGCATGCGCCCTCTCGCTTCAGCGCCTCCCGCGGCACCCCTTCCACGGCGCTCTGAAGCGGAAACCTTCTGGAATTCCTTCAGCTGCGATCATTCGATCGCAGTGCTTCAGTCAGTTCCAGCTTTCCTCCTTCAGACGCCGGGTGGGGCCCCCGCCGCTCCGGCGCAAGTCGCTCAATGCCGCACCTTTCTTATAGAGTGTGGAACCGGGGCCGGTCGCTCATAGACCGGTCCCGGTTCTTGGATGAGCGGAGGTACATCCTTACTCTGCGTTGAAAAAACACCTAAGATTTCCGCGTCCAAGAGGGGAGAGACAAGTGAACGGAGACATTCCAATAAAGGATATCCCGCAGAATGTATTGGATGACGTCATTCTTCTGCTCAAGAACTATTTGGTCGCAGTCTATATTGTTTTGCCTGAGAAACAGCAATCTCGCCCGCGACCTATTGGATCTGGAACCTTTGTGGAGATCGAAGGCACGCACTATATCTTGACCGCCACACATGTCTGGCATAAGGCCAGAGAATCGGAAAAGATTGGTCTAGTTCTTACCGACTATCAATCATCGTTTTTGGTGCTACGTGATGCCATCCCTTACCAAGAGTTGTGGGACGGCAAGGTTTCAGAATGGGGGCCTGATATCGCTCTCTTAAAACTCGCGCCATCCGACGTGGCCACTATAAAGGCGCATAAGTCGTTCCTAAGCCTTGCTCAGCAGAAGGAGGCTCTTGCCGCATGCCCACCAGTGATCGAAAAGGGGCTTTGGGCAGTAACGGGTATGGTGGGGGAGTTCACGGAGATTCAAGCAAATCCCGAGGCAAGAACTGTTACATGTCACATCCAAGGGGAGGCGTTCATTTCTGCCGTGCAGCGGACGCATAAGCACAATGGTTATGATTACTTCGACCTTGGAGCTAATTTGCAACTTCCTGGTGTTCCTTCGAGCTTTGTAGGGGTTAGCGGCGGTGGACTGTGGCAAATCAACCTTTCGATGGCGAAGTCCGGGACAATCTCGTGGGATGAGAAACGGTACTTTCGCGGTGTCGCATTCTGGGAATCAGAGAAAACAGATGGTCATCGAATGATCCGGTGCCACGGTCCTAAAAGCATTTCTGAGAAGGCGTGGGACTCATGGGCTCTACATTCCAGAAAGAAATAGAAGACCACAAGGGAATATAATCGGTTTAGTCATGTGAAGGCGACGGGTTGTAAGCGACTCGTCGCCTTTTTGTTTTTAGGAGCTACAGCGCGGGGGCAGCAAGTGGGAGCCACCTGCCGACTTCACCGGAGGCGCGGGGACCCGCTGAGGTTTCAGCGAGAAGGAAAGCTGGAACTGACTACGGCACCACGGTCGCAGACCGTGGCCACGGGAATTCCAGAAGGTTTCCGCTCGCTGGAACCCAAAAGGGTCGCGCCGGGAGGTGCGGAGGCAGGCGGCTCCCACGTGCTGATTGTTTTAGAGGAATCGTTTGGAGGCGAGGACTAGTCTGCTTCGGGTTCTGCGCTGCCGTGCTGATGACTCACCCGGTCTTCGTCGAACATCTCCGCCATTTCCTCGGCGATCATGTCACCATCGTCTTGAATGGCAATGAGCGGGATTTCTTTTCTCGGCTTGGCCACGGGCTCTGGAGCGGGAGCTTCGGGGACCTTGGCGGGGAGTTTTTGGTGTCTCACTCATGGAAGAATTATACACCACGCAGGGGGTGAAAAGGGGAGTTATTCAAACGCTTCCAGGGAGGAACGCTCCGGGTATGTTTTCTGGCACGCGGTGCAGGTCAGGAAATAGATCGATTCTCGGACGGACATGGTGATGCGAAAATTGAGGCTCACGCCTCGTTGATTGCAGGTCGGACAGGACATTTCTTTAAGCCGGTAGGGGATATCCGGTTGTGTGCGCAGGTAGAACTCCATATCTGTGTAGATCGGGAAGGTGTAGTAGCATTTTCTGCAGATGCCGCGCCATTCACCGTCCGCCTGCATAGAGCGTTCGATCGATTCCAAAGCTTGACCCCTTACAAATGGCGCACTGGACGGTTGCAAGCCTGGTTTCAACTTCTTTCATGGTCGGGTTCGGCATCTGGGAGGCTCCTTGTACAGAAGTCGTAGTGGGCTAGTATAGCGTTCACATGGAAGCGACTGCAACGGGAAGGCTAGTTTCCCCTTGACCTGGCGAGCGCACCTCTTATACTATACGAAGCCTATTATGCACATGATCACCGAGAAACTGTTGGTCGGGAATATCAACGACGCGAAGGAACCGCCGGTCAAGATCGGCGCGCTGCTCCTTGTTGCTGCTGAGTATACCTTGGAGTCGCCCAGTTGGCTGCTCTACAGCAGGATTCCATTTTCGGAGTATGCCGAAGCCGAGCCGCTCTTGTTGGACCGAGCCGTAAGCTGGGTCGAACAGCATCTTTCAAGCAATCGGGTTATGGTCTGTTGCCGTGCCGGCATGGGCCGGTCCGTGTCGGTCGTGATGGCCTATCTCTGCTGTGTCCAAGGGATGACGTATGATGAGGTTCTAAAGTTGGTCATGAGGCGCCGTCCCGGTGCCATGCCCCTCCCAAATCTCGAAGAAGCCATCACCCAGGTTCGCCTTCTTCGCGAGGCTCGCGCGAAGGACAAGAAGAGTCTCGTTTCACACCCAGCCTCTGGGGCATAACTGCTAGATCGGAAGTCCCCTCCAAGAGTAGATCCCTCCCACACGTTGCCTTTTGTGCTTCGCCCATGGCCTAATTCGGCGCGACCGCGTTACAAGGATTTCTCTAATGCCGGAATTGCCAGAAGCCGAAGTCGTTGCCCGGCAGGTACGGGCTCATCTCCTCGGGGCACAGCTCAACGAATGTTGGGTTGGACGGGCGGATATTGTTCGGGAAGGGTTGACCACGCTCTCGTGGTATCACGGCTCGGTGCTGGAAGGGGTGGAGCGATATGGAAAGAGCGTCGCACTGGGGTTTCAAAAAGAGGGCGAACACAGATATGTCGTCGCGGAGCTTGGCATGACAGGCCTTCTTCTCTTTCGCGCAACGCAGACGAAACACCCGCAGCATGTGCATGTCCGCATGTCGTTCACGGGGGGCCGTGAACCGGAGCTGCGCTATTGGAATCCCCGGCGGTTCGGACGGCTGTCCTTGCTCGATCGAGGCAGGGCTTGACCGCTACCGCGCTCGCCGCTTCGGGGTCGATCCCCTCACGGTGCCGCGCGATGAGTTTGTCCGTCTCATGCAAGCCAGGCGTGGACGCCTGAAGCCGCTGTTGATGCATCAGCAAGTGATCGCAGGGATCGGGAATATTTACGCGAACGAAATTCTCTTTCGCGCCAGGCTCCATCCGAACCGTGAGGTGAATCGGCTGCGCGGAACGACGATAGGCACGCTCTATGACACGATGCAGACGGTGCTGCACGAGTCAATTTCCTGTGGCGGATCCAGCGTCAAGGATTTCTTTGCACCGGACGGCATGGAAGGTCAATACAAGAAGCACCATCTCGTTTATGGTAAAGAAGGGCAACCTTGTCCCAACCGCTGCGGACGGATGATTCGCCGTCTCCAAAGTGAACGCAGCTCGTTTTTTTGTCCTGCCTGCCAATCTAACCGCCTTCCAGGATAATTCCTGCCGCTCGCACGTGAGAATCTTGTGGTGAAATCATTATACTCTCTATAGTTTCAAGTGCTTAGACCGTGGCTCGCCTACCGTGATCGCCGCTAGGCCTTTTGAACCTTCTTCGTTTAGTTCCTCTGACGTATTGAGTCCCCCAGCCAATTTCGTTAGAATCCTCCTCCTTTATATAGTGTGTCTCACCATTTCTGATGGAGTGATGTTATGGCGAAGGTGCTCGAAGGTCCCGGGATGGGGCTGATGAAGAAGTGGGGCATCACGGTCCCCAACTATGTCGTCGTCACCTCGGTCGACGAATTGACGAAGCTCGGCCATGCCAACGAATGGCTCAAGAAATCCAAGTTGGTGGTCAAGGCCCATGAAGCGCTCGGCTCGCGGTTCAAGCTCGGCTTGGTAAAGGTCGATCTGGATCTCAAGGGGGCGGAAGCGGCGGCTAAGGAAATGATCGGCCGCCAAGTGGGCAGCATCACGGTCTCGCAAGTGATCGTGTCCGAAATGATACCGCATAAGGAAGAATATTATTGCGCGGTGAAGTCCACCCGGGAAGGGACGGACATTCTGGTCGCCAACTGCGGTGGCATTGAAGTCGAGTCGAATTGGGATCGCGTGAAGCGCCTGGCAGTGGAAGTCGGACAGCAGCCCTCGGCAGACGCGATCGAGAAGACTGGCCAAGGATGCGGGCTTCACTGGCTCCATTGGCGAAGAAGATGGCCGATTTCGCGGGCAAGATGTTCACCTGTTTCGACAACGAAGATGCGCAGTATTTGGAAGTGAACCCCGTGGTCCTGCGCGAGCACGATAGCGAGCTAATCGCATTGGATGCGGTCACGCTGCTCGATGGCGACGCTAAGTTCCGGCACCCCGATTGGAATTTTGCCTTTGCCGCAGAGTTCGGCCGCGCCTATTCCAAGCACGAAATGGAAGTGATGGCGGTCGATTCAAAGATCAAAGGGTCGGTCAAATTCATCGAGATTCCAGGAGGAGATACGGCGATGTTGCCGGCCGGCGGTGGCGCCAGCGTCTATTACTCCGATGCGGTTGTTGCCCGTGGCGGCAAGTTGGCCAATTACGCCGAATATTCAGGCGATCCGCCAGACTGGGCGGTTGAAGTGCTGACCGATAAGGTCTGCTCGTTGCCCGGGATCAAGAACATTATCGTCGGCGGCGCGATTGCCAATTTCACCGACGTGAAGAAGACGTTCGGCGGCATCATCAATGGATTCCGCAAGGCGAAGTCCGAGGGCAAGCTCAAGGGCGTCAAGATTTGGGTGCGCCGCGGCGGCCCGCGTGAGAAGGAAGGGCTCGATGCGATGCGCGCGCTCAAGGACGAAGGGTTCGACATCAACGTCTTCGATCGCAACACGCCGCTGACCGATATCGTCGATAAGGCGCTTCAGAAGAATTGATGAATTGGTGATTGGGCGATTTCGAGATTTATCGGCGTGAAAATCACCAAATCTCCAAGTCAATAATTCACCAAATTCGATAGAAGGGGAGATCCCGATGAGCATCCTGGCAAACAAAGATACCTATGTGGTCATTCAGGGCGGCGTCGCAGGGGTGAACGCCGCGCGCCGGATGGCCGAGTTCTGCTACCTGATTAAACGTTCGTTGAACGTCCTGGCCTTCGTCTATCCGCCTGACGCCGGCAAGACGCACGAAATTCCCTATGGCAGTGGCTTAGTGGCCGTTCCCATCTATAAGACGCGTTGCGGAAGCGACCAAGAATCATCCCCAGATCAACACCAGTCTTGTCTACATCGGCGCGGATCGGGCGATGAAGGGCGGGATGGAAGCCTTGGACGATTCGCACATCAAGGTGGTCTCCATGATCACCGAGGGTGTGCCGGAAAAGGATGCCAAGATTCTGGGCCGTCATGCGACCAAGCTCGGCAAGGTCTTCAATGGCCCTTCGTCGATCGGTATTGTTTCAGCCGGCTCCTGCCGCTTGGGTGTCATCGGCGGCGCATTCGACAACCTGGTGCTGTCGAAGCTCTATCGCGAAGGCTCGTTCGGCGTCATCACCAAGTCCGGCGGTCTCTCCAACGAAATTATCTGGATCTGCTCGCAGTTTGCCGACGGTATCACGACGGCCATCGGGATCGGCGGCGATGCCTATCCGGGAACCGACTACGTCAGCTATCTCGAAATGTTCGAGAACGATCCGCAAACGAAGGCGGTCGTCATCGTCGGCGAGATGGGCGGCGATCTCGAAGAGCGGGCAGCCGAGTGGTATGGAGCCAAGAAGCGCCGTGTGAAGTTGATGGCCGTCGTCTCCGGCTTCTGTCAGGAAAGTTTGCCGAAGGGCATGAAGTTCGGCCATGCAGGCGCCAAGGAAGGCTTGAAGGGCGAAGGGTCGGCCCGTTCCAAGTCCGATGCCCTCAAGAAGTCCGGCGCGATCGTGCCGGCGACATTCGGCGCCTTGGGTCCCGCCATCAAGGAGGCCTATCAAGAGCTGTTGAAGTCCGGCCAGGTGAAGGAGCCGGTTGAGCCGCTCGTACTGCCGAAGCTGCCGAAGACGATCGAAGAGGCGATGAAGGCCGACGAAGTCATGGTCGCCCCGCTGATCCGCACCACGATCAGCGACGACCGCGGCGATGAACCCTGCTACGACGGATACCCGGCCTCCGAACTCATCAACAAAGGCTACGAGATTCCCCATGTCGTCGGACTGCTGTGGGACAAGCGACTGATCTCCAAACAAGAAGCCGAAATCATCAAGCGCATCATGATGCTCTCAGCCGACCATGGCCCCTGCGTCAGCGGCGCCTTGGGGACGATCATCGCGGCCTGCGCCGGGATCGGCATGTCCCAGTCGGTTGCGGCAGGGTTGATCATGATCGGTCCTCGCTTCGGCGGCGCCGTGACCGATGCTGGCCGCTTGTTCAAGTATGCCGTCGATAACAAGATGTCCGTCGACGATTTCCTCGCCTACATGAAGAAGAACGTCGGGCCGGTGCCTGGGATCGGCCATCGCGTCAAGAGCCTGCGCAATCCGGACAAGCGGGTGAAAGAACTGGTCGGGTACGTCAAGAGTTTGAACATCAAGACGCCCTGCCTGGACTTTGCGCTCGAAGTGGAAAAGATCACCTCGGTGAAGAAGGACAACCTGATTCTGAACGTGGACGGAACGATGGCGGCGGTGCTCGTCGATATCGGGTTCCCGGTCGACAGCTTGAACGGCTTCTTCATTCTGTCACGCACGATCGGGTTGATCGGGCATTGGGTGGATCAGAAGCGTCAGGATAGCCGCTTGATCCGGCTGTTCGATTATCTGGTGAATTATGCGGCGCCGAAGCGGGAGGTCCGCATGAAGTGCGGGAAGTTCCGCCATTGAAATAGCGTGAAACGCAGCAATGTTTGCGAGATACGCTGTATGAGCAACGATAAACTTTGAGGATTGAGCAGTAACCATGTCGATGGATCTTGCCAAGAATCTCTATGCGAAGATGCCGGATGTGTTCGCCAAGGCCAGGAAGAAGTTCGGCCGTGGCCTGACATTGGCGGAGAAGGTGCTGGTTTCACACGCGGACAATTTCGACACCCAGACGTGGGAGCGCGGCAAGGCGATGCTGGCCCTGCGGCCTGATCGCGTGGCGATGCAGGATGCGACGGCCCAGATGGCCATGTTGCAGTTCATGCAGGCCAACAAGAAGCAAGCGGCCGTGCCGAGCACCATCCATTGCGACCACTTGATTCGTGCCGAGATGGGTTCTGAGAAGGACCTGCTCCGTGCGGTGGACGAGAACAAGGAGGTCTATAACTTTCTCGCCTCGGCGGCGAAGAAGTACGGCATTGGATTCTGGAAACCGGGCGCCGGGATCATTCACCAAGTCGTGCTGGAGAACTATGCGTTTCCTGGCAGTTTGATCATCGGCACCGACTCGCATACGCCGAACGGCGGCGGGCTTGGCGGATTGGCCATCGGTGTCGGCGGCGCTGATGCAGGCGAAGTGATGGCCGGCCTGCCATGGGAAGTCCTCCATCCGAAACTGATCGGTATCCGCCTGACCGGCAAGTTGAGCGGCTGGGCTTCGCCGAAGGACGTGATTCTGTACCTCTGCGGCTTGCTCACGGTGAAGGGCGGGACGAACAAGATCGTCGAATACTTCGGGCCCGGCGCGGAAACCATCAGCGCGACCGGTAAGGGGACGATCTGCAACATGGGCGCGGAGCTGGGCGCCACGACGTCGGTGTTCCCGTTCGACCAGAAGATGGTCGCCTATCTGAACATCACGGATCGGGCCGATCTGGCCAACCTTGCGATTGCCAACAAATCATTGCTGGTGGCGGACCCGGAGGTCTCTCAGTCGCCTGAGAAGTACTACGACCAGATCGTCGAGGTCGATTTGTCGACGCTCGAGCCCCATGTCGTCGGGCCCCATACGCCGGATCTCGCCAGGCCGATCTCCAAGATGGCGGCAGAAGCCAAGGAGAAGGGCTATCCAGTCGAGCTCAAGGCGGCGCTCATCGGCAGCTGCACCAATTCATCCTATGAAGACATCAGCCGTTCGGCTCACATCGCCCGGCAAGGGTTGAAGGCCGGGCTCAAAGCGAAAGCCTCGTTCCTCGTGTCGCCCGGCTCCGAGCGCATTTATCATACGATGAAGCGCGACGGGTTCTTGGATACATTTGAACAGTTGGGCGGCACGGTGCTGTCCAATTCCTGTGGCCCCTGCATCGGGCAGTGGAAGCGGGCCGATGGCGTGAAAGGGAAAGCGGATTCGATCGTCAGCTCTTTTAACCGCAATTTCCCCGGCCGCAATGACGGCATCAACGAAACCCTGTCGTTCCTCGCCAGTCCGGAAGTGGTGACAGCATACGCCATTACCGGCGACCTGGGCTTCGATCCTGTGAATCAGACGCTTAAGGGAGCGGATGGCAAGGAATTCAAGTTCCAGCCTCCGCAAGGTGAAGAACTTCCAGCCAAGGGTTTCGCGAAGGGCGAGGAAGGGTTTGTGGCGCCGGCAGCCAGCGGCGAGGGCTTGACCGTCGAAGTCCCGCCGACCAGCGAGCGATTACAACTATTGCAGCCCTTCCCGCGTTGGGACGGCAAGGACTTCGAAAAGCTTCCGCTGTTGATCAAGACCAAGGGCAAGACGACAACCGATCACATTTCTCCAGCCGGTCCCTGGCTCAAGTTCCGCGGCCATTTGGACAAGATCAGCGACAATATGTTCCTGGGTGCAAACAATGCGTTTTTTGGCGAGCCCGGGAAGGGTACGGATGTATTGACTGGGGAATCAGGTCTGACGATGGCTCAGATTGCCCGCCGGTACAAGGCGAAGGGCATCGGCTCGATCGTGGTCGGCGACGAAAATTACGGCGAGGGCAGCAGCCGGGAACATGCCGCGATGTCGCCGAGGTTCCTCAATGTTCGCGTCGTGATCACGAAGAGCTTTGCCCGCATTCACGAGACCAATTTGAAGAAGCAGGGGATCTTGGCGTTGACCTTTGCTGACCCGAAGGATTACGAGAAGATCGAGCAGCAGGATCGCATCAGCGTGACAGGGCTCAGCAGTCTGGCTCCTGGCAAACCGGTGCAAGTGACCATCCATAAGGCGGATGGTACGTCACTCACCATTCAGGCGAACCACAGCATCACCGAGCAACAGATTGCGTGGTTCAAGGCCGGTTCAGCGTTGAATGCGTTGAACTAACAAGGAGTTAAAAGAGGAATGACCATGACCACCAAACGCATCGAAAATTATTTATACGAAGACCGATGAAGCTCCCATGCTGGCGACCTATTCCTTTCTGCCGATCATCAATGCCTTCAGTAAGGCAGCCGGTGTCGCCGTTGAATTGCGCGATATTTCACTGGCCGGACGCATTCTCGCGGTGTTTCCCGATTACCTGACCCCGCAGCAGAAGCAGGCGGACGCGCTTGTCTGAATTGGGCGAGCTGGCCAAGACGCCGGAAGCCAATATCATCAAGCTTCCGAACATCAGCGCGTCGCTTCCTCAGCTCCAAGAGGCTATCAAGGAATTGCAGAGTCAGGGCTATAAGCTTCCCGATTATCCAGAGAATCCGAAAGACGATAAAGAGAAGGACATCAAGAACCGCTACGACAAAGTCAAAGGCAGTGCCGTCAACCCGGTGCTGCGCGAAGGCAACTCCGATCGCCGTGCGCCGCTCTCCGTGAAGGCCCATACCAGAAAGCATCCGCATAAGATGGGAGCCTGGAGTCCGGACTCCAAGACGCATGTCTCCCATATGAAGGGCGGAGATTTCCGGTCCAACGAAAAGTCCATGACGACGACTGCGGCGACCGATGCGCGGATCGAGTTCGTCGGCCAGGACGGCAAGACGACCGTGCTCAAGCCGAAAGTGGCGCTGCAGGCCGGTGAAGTCATCGATGCCACGTTCATGAGCAAGCGGGCTCTGCGTCAGTTCCTCGAAGAGCAGATCGAAGATGCCAAGAAGCAGGGCGTGTTGTTCTCGATTCATATGAAAGCCACCATGATGAAGATCTCGGATCCCAAGATCTTCGGTCATGCCGTGACGGTCTATTACAAGGACGTGTTCGAGAAGCACGGCGAGACGCTCAAAAAGCTGGGCGTGGATCCGGACAACGGGATCGGTGATCTGTATACCAAGATCAAAGCGTTGCCGGACGATCAGCGCAAAGCGATCGAAGCCGACATTCAGGCGGTGTACCAGAAGCGGCCTCCGATGGCGATGGTGAACTCCGACAAGGGGATCACCAACCTGCATGTGCCCAGCGACATCATTATCGATGCCTCCATGCCGCCGGTCATTCGCGACAGCGGCAAGATGTGGGGTCCTGACGGCAAGGCAGCATGACGCCAAGTGTGTGATTCCGGATTCCAGCTACGCGCCGGTCTATCACGAGGTCGTCGAGTTCTGTAAGAAGCACGGCGCGCTTCGATCCGAAGACGATGGGCAGCGTGCCCAACGTCGGTCTCATGGCGCAGGCGGCAGAAGAATACGGCTCGCACGACAAGACCTTCAAGGCGCCGGGCAATGGCACGATCCGCGTGGTGGATGCTTCGGGAAAGACGCTTGCTGGAACATCAGGTCGAAGAAGGCGATATCTGGCGCATGTGCCAGGTGAAGGATGCGCCGATTCAGGGACTGGGTCAAGCTGGCGGTGAATCGCGCGAAGGCCACCGGAGCCCCGGCAGTTTTCTGGCTGGACAAGACCAGAGCGCACGATGCCCAATTGATCACGAAGGTCGAACGCTACTTGAAAGATCACGATACCAAGGGCCTCGACATCCGGATCATGACTCCGGCCGATGCGACGCGCCTCTCGTTGGAGCGGATCAAAGAAGGGAAGGACACGATCTCTGTGACGGGGAACGTGTTGCGCGACTATCTCACGGACCTGTTCCCGATTCTCGAAATCGGGACCAGCGCCAAGATGCTCTCGATCGTTCCGCTGCTGAACGGCGGCGGGCTCTTCGAGACCGGCGCGGGCGGATCGGCGCCCAAGCACGTGCAGCAGTTCCAGGAGGAAGGGTATTTGCGGTGGGATTCGCTCGGTGAATTCCTGGCTCTGGCCGCCTCATTGGAACATCTTGCCAAGGTGGCGAATAATCAAGCGGCAAAAATTCTGGCCGATACGCTCGATCAGGCCAATGCCAAGTTCCTGGAGAGCAACAAGTCGCCGGCCCGTAAGGTCGGCGAGATCGATAACCGCGGGAGCCATTTCTATCTGGCGCTGTATTGGGCGCAGGCCTTGGCCGCAGCAGACGCAGGACAAGAATCTTGCGGACGCGTTTTGCCAAGATTGCCAAGGATCTGGCGGACAATGAAGCCAAGATCACGGCGAATTACTCGCCGCTCAGGGGAAGCCGGTCGATGTCGGCGGGTACTATCATCCCGATGATGCGAAGGCGTCAAAAGCGATGCGCCCCAGCGCGACCTTGAACGCGATCGTGGACGCGATCGCCTAGCATACGGTAAGGAGTAAGAGGTAAGGTGTGAGGGGAGATTAGCTGGTTCTGACCACTAGCCCCTTACCCTTCCCTCTCACCGGTTCGAGGAACAATGGCACAAGAAGACAGCAACGTCATCGATCAGCCGGAAGTCATCCGGCACAAGATGGTCACTGTCGAGATCGCCGGCAAGAAGTACGAGGTGCCGGAAGGGATCACGAGTCATTAAGGCCCTGTGGTACTCGGGTCAGGAAGTCGTCCGTGGAGCCGGCTGTCTTGGCGGGTTCTGCGGCGCCTGCGCTGCCTATTATCGGACCAAGGACGATCCAAAAGTGAGGACCTGTCTGGCCTGCCAAATGGCGGTGCAAGACGGCATGTCGATCACGATGATGCCGCCGTTCCCGGCCCGGAAGGCCACCTACGACATGCAGACGCTCAAGGATCCGAAACAGGATCTCTTCAATCTCTATCCTGAGACGCCGCTCTGCCGAAATTGCAATGCCTGCACTGAAGCCTGCCCGCAGGAGATCGATGTGCGTGAAGGAGTCTGGAAGGCCGTCTTCGGAGATTTCAAGAGCGTGTCCGAGATGTTCATGGATTGTGTGATGTGCGGGATGTGCGCGCCGGTCTGCATTGCGGACATCGCCCCCAATCTTGTGGCCCTCTATGTGAGCCGGGCGCAGGGGGCTCATTTCACCGAGAAACCCTTAGGTCTGGAAGTGCGCATTCAAAGAGATTCAGGACGGCCGTTTCAACGACGAGTGGGCCAAGATCCTCAAGATGACGTGAAAAAGAACTAGCCGATCACTGCGCAACTGTGAAATAGCATGATGAGCGGTCAGCCGTCAGCGCTCGGCTTCTGAAATTGAGGCAGTAGCCTGAATACTGAACACTGATAGCTGAAAGCAAATTCATGGATGTCCACGCCCTTCAACAAATCGTGCACGGATCGCGGGATGCTCGACGCAAGCAGACCCTTCCCAAGTTCTCTCCGGCAGATCGCGACCAACTGATCCACAAATATCACCCGGATTATCGTGAGCGGGCCTATCGTCCGATCCGATTCGGCCCCAATGGTGGGGATAAGACGGTCGTCGAGCTGGCATCATTGCTGGAGGGCGATAGCCCGATTGCCGACGAGTTCGATCTGACAGCCGATTACACGACCGACGTCCTGGTGGTGGGCGGCGGGGGGGCCGGCTGTGCGGCAGCGCTCCATGCCCATACGGCGGGCGCCAAGGTCATTCTGGCGACGAAGCTCCGTCTCGGCGACTCCAACAGTGTGATGGCTCAAGGGGGCATGCAGATTTCGGTCGCGCCGGAGGACTCGCCTGTCACGCATTTCGTGGATACGCTGAAGGGCGGCCACATGCAGAACGATCATCAGCTGCTCAAGGTGATGGTCGAGGAAGGCCCCTCGATTGCGAAATGGTTGTTGAGCCTGGGCGTCCTGTTCGATCGCGATGGGGACGGCAATCTCCATGTGAAGAAAGGCGGCGGCAGTTCGAAGCCTCGCCTCCTGACCTGTTCAGACTATACCGGCCTTGAAATCATGCGGGTGCTCAAGGACGAGGTGCTGAATCAGAAAATACAGTTACTCGAGTTCTGCGCCGCGGTCGAGCTGACGAGTGATGAGAAGGGGAACTGCACCGGCGCCATCTTCAAAGACCTCGACAACCATCGCCACGTCGTCGTGGCAGCCAAGTCCGTCATTCTGGCGACCGGCGGGATCGGCCGGCTCCACATTCAAGGATTCCCGACCAGCAATCACTACGGTGCGACCGGCGATGGGCTGTGCCTGGCCTATCGACTGGGCGCCAAGCTCATGCACATCGATACGTTCCAGTATCATCCTTCCGGTGCGGTCTATCCCGAACAGCTCATCGGGGCGTTGGTGACAGAGGGTATTCGATCCGAAGGCGGACATTTGGTCAATGCGAAGGGTGAACGGTTCGTCAACGAATTGGACACTCGCGACGTCGTGTCTTCTTCGATTATCCGGGAATGTGAAGAGGGTCGCGGTATCCGCACGATGTCCGGGCGCATCGGCGTCTGGCTCGATACCCCGCTGCTCGATGCCGAACATGGTCCCGGCACCTTGGAGAAGCATTTCCCCGCGATGATGCTGCAGTTCGAACGATTCGGCATCGATATCAGCAAAGACCCCGTGTTGATCTATCCGACGCTGCACTATCAAAACGGCGGTGTGAAGATCGATACCAATTCAGAAACCAATGTGCATAATCTCTTCGTCGCGGGCGAGGCGTCCGGCGGATTGCACGGACGAAACCGATTGATGGGTAATTCGCTCCTCGACTTGATGGTCTTTGGAAAACGGTCCGGGCTGACGGCTGCGGCTCGTGCCGCTGCCATGCCGCAAGGGAAGTTGACGGTCGGGCATCTGAAGGGATTCCGTGCCGAGGCAAAAAAACACGGCAGTTCGAACGGGATCGTGTCACCCATGATCCTGCCCGCGTACACAAGAAAAGAATAGGCTGAGGTTCAGGTCAAGGCTGAGCATAACTCAACGGACTCTCCCCTTAACCTTAGCCTAAATCTTAACCTGAGAGGATGTAGATGAACGTTCATGAGTTTCAGGCGAAGCAGTTGTTCGGGCAGTTCGGGGTTCCGGTTCCGCGCGGGAAAGAGATTACCTCACCCGAGGCAGGAGCGGCATGGGCCGCAGAACTGAATACCCCCGTGTTTGTCGTCAAGGCGCAGATCCACGCAGGAGGTCGGGGCAAGGCCGGCGGCGTCAAAATTACGAAGGACAAGGCGGCTGTTCCCGGTCTGGTCAAGGAGCTGATCGGCAAGACCCTCATCACGCACCAGACCGGCCCAAAAGGGCGGGAGGTGCGGCGGTTGCTGATCGAAGAAGGGGCCGCGATTGCCAAGGAGTTGTATGTGAGCCTCCTCGTCGATCGGGATAGCGGATGGCCTGTGTTTATCGCGAGCACCGAAGGCGGGATGGAGATCGAAGAAGTCGCTGCCCACAAGCCGGAGAAGATCATCCGGGAGGCGATCGATCCGGCTGTCGGGTTTCAGTCGTACAACGGGCGAAACATCGCCTTCGCGCTCGGGCTTCCTGCCATGGAACCGGCCGTCGTGAATCCCTTCATCCAGATGCTGGGGAATCTCTATCGTCTGTTCATGGAGAAGAATGCAGCCATGGTCGAGATCAATCCTCTGGTCATCACCAGCGATAAGAAACTCATCGCACTGGACGGCAAGGTCTCCTTCGACGATAGCGCGCTGTTCAGGCATGCCGATGTGCAGCAGATGCGCGACCTCCATGAAGAAGATCCGCTCGAGATCGAAGCGGGAGAAAGTAATCTGAACTACATCAAGCTCGACGGGAACATCGGCTGCATGGTGAACGGCGCGGGCCTTGCCATGGCGACGATGGACGTCATCAAGCTGGCGGGCAGCGAGCCGGCGAACTTCCTGGACGTCGGCGGCGGCGCGACGAAAGAAACGGTGGCGGCCGGCTTTCGGATTCTGCTGAAAGATCCGAACGTCAAGGGCATCTTCATCAACATCTTCGGCGGGATTGTTCGCTGTGAGCGGATTGCCCATGGTGTCATCGAAGCGGCCAAAGAAGTGAAGATCAATGTGCCGTTGGTCGTCCGGCTGCAGGGGACAAATGCAGACGAAGGCCGCAAGCTGTTGGCGGAGTCAGGCCTCAAGCTGGAAGTGGCAAACGATTTGTGGGAAGCGGCGCAAAAAATTGTGAAGTTGACGGGAAAGGCTGCGTGAGGAGATGAGGGAGGCACAGGGCCAAGTCCCTGTGCTCGCGCAACGCGCGGCCTCAGAAGGCCCTCGTTGGACGCGCGACTCGCTCGACGGCCGCAGTCAGGGCCTCAACCCTGTCGCTCCCCTGGATATGTTTTCCAGCCATGAGGGGGCGAGTGGAAGAAAGAAGAGGATATTGTGAGCATTCTCGTTAATAAGAATACGCGGGTGGTGATGCAGGGGATTACGAGGAAGGCGGCGTAGATCGAAATGCGTTCAGCAATTTTCGCTCTGATTTTGTTGCTGATCAGTTCTTCCGGATGCATGATGGTCCGGGATGGGAACGTCAAGCCGCCTGCTCAATGGCCGCCACCACACTCGAACCAACAAGTGAAGAAATCTATCGCGATTCACGTGATTGAGACGGGGCCTGAAGGGGACTCCAGTCCGGGAGTAAGTCCGGCTGCTGCCGAAGATTTTCGCGCGCAAGCCGTCACAGGCCTATACTGAATCGGGGCTTTTCTCTCTCAGTCGTCACCACGGTTGAGCAGACGGACCTCACGGCGGACATCAACGATCCTTGATAAGAGGAAAGCGATAGGCTACCATGGTCTGGAGCCATTTCCGCCCTCACACTTACCGTGATTCCAGGCGTCGTGTCGGAAGGTTTTTTGATCGCGAATACGACCTACAGAGATCGTCAACAGAAAGTCATTGGCATCATTGAAAAGAACGAGAGGCTCGGATTCTGGATTCAGTTTTTCCTACTCTTTGCCATGCCGTTTATAGATGGCCCTAATAAGATCACGAGCGAAACGCAATACGACATGCATCGAACGACCATTGAGGAAGCGTATCGTAAGGGTTTCTTTTAGAAACATGTGTCGGCGGAGAGGACTACTCCATGTCAATTCTCGTTAATAAGAATACGCGGGTGGTGGTGCAGGGGATCACGGGCAAGGAAGGCTCGTTCCATGCGACGCAGTGCAAGGCCTACGGGACGCAGGTCGTCGCGGGCGTGACCCCTGGCAAGGCAGGGCAAGAGGTCGAAGGTATCCCGGTTTTCAATACGGTTCGCGATGCGGTGAAGAAGACCCAGTGCGACACCTCGCTGATCTTTGTGCCCCCGCCGTTTTGCGCCGATGCGATTTTGGAAGCGGCCGATGCCGGCGTGAAGCTGATCATTTGCATTACCGAAGGCATTCCGGTGAATGACATGGTCAAGGTCAAGCGCGCGCTCTACGGCCGTGATGTCCGCTTGATCGGACCCAACTGTCCCGGCGTCATCACGGTCGATGAAGCAAAGATCGGGATCATGCCGGGCTTTATCCATAAGAAGGGTGTGGTGGGCGTCGTGTCACGCAGCGGGACCCTCACCTACGAAGCGGTGCATCAGCTCTCGACGCTTGGATTAGGTGAAACGACCTGTGTCGGCATCGGCGGCGATCCGGTCAATGGCACAGGCTTCGTCGATGTGTTGGCCCTGTTCGAGAAAGATCCCGAGACTCAGGCGATCGTGATGATCGGCGAGATCGGGGGCGATGCGGAAGAGAAAGCCGCTGAGTTCATCAAGAAGCAGGTGAAGAAGCCGGTCGTCAGTTTCATCGCTGGAATCACGGCGCCGCCGGGACGGCGTATGGGCCATGCCGGCGCCATTATTTCAGGAGGCAAAGGCACTGCGACGGAGAAGATAAAAGCACTCGAAGCGGCCGGGGTGCGCGTCTGCCGCAATCCTGCCGAACTCGGCGACACCGTCAAACTGGCCTTGGGCCGCTGACCGGTCATCAACGAGAGAGGAAGTTGCATGGGACGCAAACGCGCCAGGCTGTTCGACCCCAAGACATTTCTGACAAAGGTCGATGGCGGGAAAAAGATTCTGAAGTATCGCACTGCCTCGCCTGATTAGACAGCAGATCATGCGCATCGAGAAGCAGCAAGGCCATGACGCGATTCAGGAAGCTTGGCTTCATCGATTACAACGGCGGATTACACATTCGCAGTTCTCTCCTCAACATCGTTCTGCACGATTAGCCAGCATTGCCCAGGTAAGACAGGCTGAAGTATTCGGAATTTTGAACTCCGATCTTCAGCCTTCGGACTTCAGCCTTCAGCCTTCTATTCTTCCCCTTCCCTCCCGCTTCATCAATTTTTCAAACATGAGCAATATTGACCAGTTTTCCTCGTGTTTTTCAGGCATGCTTTACTCATTTCGCAAAGGTCCATTGGAACTCTCCGTGCCCCGTACAGCGGAGTTTCCGTATGCCTCTCATGTCGGCATTGCTCCGATAGGAAGAAGAGAACATGGCTGAAGCGGAGTGGCAGCGCGACAGTATTTCCTATCTAATCAGGTCTAATCCTGTTACGTTGACGCAGTACTGTGGGTTCTTTTCTTCTATCAAATCCATCCCGCAGCCGCGTTGCAGGTTAGAAAACGGAACGCGCGTTCTTTTCAGAACCGATAGGTGCTTAACCGTTATGTCCCTCTGAAGAAGCCCCGAATTGGAATTTGCAAGACACAGTTCGCTGTTGTCTCAGACTGAAATACCCAAGGTTTGCTCCTGGTGTGTGGAGCGATTGATCAATTTTAGGCATGGAGGCCGGTATGTTGGTATTCCTCATCCACGTTCGCGATCCCCAGTTCTACGCCCTCCCAGCTAAAACACGCGCGAAAAACGGTCGTATCAGGGTCATGGGCTTCCCTCCCATCGGTATCATGTCCCTCTCGTCGGTGCTCAAGCAGGCCGGCCATGAGTGTGTGATGTTCGATCAGGCGAACCCCGACACGCCGAACGAGGTGATCATCGAGGAAATCAACCGGCAACAGCCGGCCCTGGTCGGCCTCAGTTTTCTCAGCACCACCAGTTATCCCTACGCGAAGATGCTGGCCCGTCAGATTCGCGCCGCCAACTCGAAGGTCAAGCTGGCTTTCGGCGGCGTTTTTGCGAGTTTGAATGCCGCACTGGTCAAACTGCAGTGCCCTGAAGTGGATTTCGTCTGCAAGGGAGACGGCGAACAGTTGCTCCTCGATCTTCTCGAACGGCTCGACGACCCGGCCGATGTCGCGGGGCTGACCTGGGCCAAGGATGGCCGGGTTGTGCAGAACTCCGGCCGGCCGATGGAGCGCCATCTCGATCAGTGGCCTTTCCCGGATCGCGAAGGCCTTCCGCTCGACTTTATAGAGTCGATGCCGCTCGACGTGCCGGCGGTGCTTTCGATGGAGCGGTTCACGACGATGCAATCCTCACGAGGCTGTCCGTGGCCCTGTGTGTTCTGCGATATTCCGATCTTCAACGAAGGTAAGTGGCGCGCGCGGAGTGCTCAACACGTGGTGAGCGAACTCAAGTACCTCGAAGAATGCGGCTACGGGTCCGTCTATTTTGTCGACGACCATTTTCTGCTGCAACCCAAGCGGATCGAGGCGATTTGCCAAGGCGTGATGGACGCAAAGCTCTCGATTCAATGGGGTATCGAAGGGCGCGTGGATTCGGTGGCCCAGCACCTGTTTCCTGCCATGGCCAAGGCCCATTGCCGGACGGTCATGTTCGGGATTGAAAGCGGAAGTCAGAAGATTCTCGACCGCCTCAAGAAAGAACAGACGTTGGAAGAAGTGGCCACCGCGGTCAAGAATGCCAAGCAGGCCGGCATCGAGATCGTGCACGGCTTCTTCACCGTGGGCAACCCCGATGAAACGGTCGAAGATATGAACGCGACGTTCGACTTGGCCTCCAAGCTGCCGCTCGACACGTTCGGCTTCAATCGACTCTGTGTGTATCGGGGGACTCCGCTCTGGCAGGAATATGTGAAGCGTGGATTAGTCAGCGAAACCGCCGATTGGTACAAGTATTTCAAATGTTCCACGATCGATCCGACCTGCTTGCCTGGAGAAGTGATCAATGAGGTCCGCCGTCAAGGGCTCAAGCGGCTGTTCGTCTACAAGCTCCTGCACTATCCCCTCCAGACGTTCCGGTTGCTGCGACGGTTTCTCCGTTTCATGCCGGCGCGGGATGTGGCCTACCTCATCATCAAGCCGTTCCTGGGCCAGAAAGAAAGGCGCCACGAAGGCTGAAGTGCTATCCCGCGCCGTCGAGCATGCCGAGATGAAAGATGCGGCGGCGCAGATGACCCAGATGTCGGATGAAATGCTCTACAGCGTGATGGAAGAGTCGCGGTTGGAACGGTTACGCATTCAACAGGAAGCAGAAGTGTCGCGCGAACTGCCGATGGTCCACAGCCGCTAGCGCAGGTTCTTGGTAGGCTGAGGTCAAGGTTAAGGTTGAGCGAATATTCAGACACTCTTTACCTCAACCTCAACCTTCTTCAGGCTGGACGGCTATTTTGAGCATCCTGCCAGGCAGTTTTCCTCTTAGACCTCAATCCCCCATATTTGTTTGGCCGCCAATCCGATCGCATAACTCACGCTGACAGCCAGCGTGATAATGGCCAGATTCAGAACGATCCGTCGTTTGATGTCCATGCCGGATAAAAAAGACAAAATCGTTGAGACGAGAACGACCATGAGGCCGGCGGTGAAGACGGAGAAGAGCGCATCCTTCGCGCCGACCAGGACGGGCAACACCGGCACCAGTGCGCCGGTGATATAGGCTGCCCCCACCACCATAGCCGATACCAGTGGCGATTCTTCCATGGGTGTGACGTCCGATTCTTCACCCAAGAAGACTTTTCTGGCGATCTCGGTCGTCTTCACTTCCTTTTCGCTGTTCAATGCCAAGAACGAACCGGCGGCCATCGATAGCGCGCCGGCTACAGCCGTCGTCATGGCGGCAATCAAGACCAGCCTGGCGCTGCCGAACGCGCCGAAAAATCCGCTCACCGCGCCGAGAATTTCTACCAGGCCGTCGTTAAGCCCAAGGAAGACATTGCGAATCCTTTCCGGATTAATTTTCCGCTTCGTCAGCTCCGTGACGAGCACGTCCTCGTGCTTGAACTCGTCCATCAAAATGCCACGCAAGGCTTCGCCGAGCGGCTTGCCTTGATACTCGCGCCACAGCGCAAGATACTTGCGCACGCCATGGACCTCGATGGCTTCGAGTATCAGATGGACGGCGATCGAGCCGAAGATTCCGCAGACCAGCATCATGATGGAGAGTTTGATCCGTCGGCCGAAGTTCAACTCGTTGATCTTGAGGTCGAAGAATTTTTGCCAGAAGGCTAGGTGAGAGGTTTCTACCTTGATCAGTTCATCGAGCGTGTGGTGCACATCCGGCTGCGTCACCGCGCGAAGCGCCTTGTAAAGCGATAGATCAAACAGCTCATCGAGCACGAGCTGCTGTGCGAGATTCGGATCGTGGGCGGTGGAGGTTGAAGCCATATTGAAGACTAGGAGAGACAAAACACGCCATCACCTTGGCTCGGAGCGGGCCCGGTGGACGGACGAGTGTTCTCTCTCTGGTCAGCCGATCAGGAAGTAGGTGCCAAAGCCGATGGCCACGAGCAGGGCGACGCTCAGCATCGCCTTCTCATGCCCGCACATCCCTTCCTGCGCCTTGCACACTGCCAGGGAGCACATGATCGCCATGGGTTTTGCCTCCTTTGATACAGATTGTGATGAACCAAGCAGGATGCTGAAAAAGTGGGCGGGGTGGCGGAACGATCCCCGTGCTCACGCAACGCGCGGTCGAGGACTCCCCTCGTTGGACGCGCGCAGTTGGGATCATCCCAGCCACCCCTTAAATCGATAGTTATTCCGGTCTTGCTTGGGCAAGGCGCGTCTTGGCGCACCAGGGTTGGGCGGGTGAGAAGTCTGGCCTTTTTGAGCGTCCTGCGGGACCATATAGGCAAAACGATACGCCGCTTGGGAAACTTAGTCAACGACTGACCTGGTGATGCTGCGCTACTCGACGAGTGCCAGCTTCGTTTCATCCAGGTGCTTTTGGAGGTACTGCATGAAGGGTGTGCCGCCTGTTCCCACGGCCGTGGGGTTGCTGGCATGGGCTTGATGTTGGCGGTGAATGTAACTGTCGGCATAGCCGATGTGGATCTCGCGAAACTGTGCGAGGAGATCGACGCAAGCGCAATAGGCAGTCCAGAGATCGGGGGTGCGGAATTTCCGATCGCGGACATAGCCGGCGAGCAACGGACGGCCAAGATCATCGGTGGCGTTCTCCAACGCTTGTAGAAATGCACGATGGCGAGGAGGCATGTAGTCGCGCATCTCTTGTAAGTACAAGGTCAAGGGATCAGGGGCATGGGCGATTCCGAGTCCGGCGTCGAGACAAGGCACAATTGAGCTTTGCGCGCCGGTTTCGCCTCGAAACTGCTGCGGCTGCCCGGCATAAGATTCGACCCCCTCGTAGGCGAGCCCGCTCGGTAAAGTAGGGCTGTTCTTCCAGCCGTGGATGTAGGGCCGCACGCGGTTGTAGTAGACATAGGGGTCGCAGCGCTCTTTCATTCTGAGCAACGTGGCGCGCATTGCTATTTGCGCCAACGCCAAGGATTTGAGCCCAAGCAAGACCTCGTCCTCCTTGTCCAGGGTCGCACCATTCATCGCTCGTAGAAGTCCGGCCAGCCCTGGTCCCGCTTCCCGCTCGATCTGGATGTGAACCACGACAAACCACTCTTCATCCAAACCGCCCAGAAAGTTTTGGAGCAGTACAATGTTGTCGAGCTGGATCGGTTTGGCAGGATCGAGCCTTCGCCAATTGTCGAGGGCGTAGGATGCGTAGGAGAGAACTGGAGGTCGTCCAAGCCGCTGCGCAATTTCGTGCCAGGGTTTCGCCAATTGTGATGGCAATGTCGCAATTGGCTGGTCCGGCACTTCCCACACATACGCATGGCCGGCGAACGAAAGAACCCGCATCGCGGCCCGATATTCCTCCATGCGCCATGTTGAGGGGATAGAAGGAAGCAGTATGGCGTTGCTCGTCGATGAACCGCCGAACCGTCCGAGCGCTCAGCAATTTCGGCAACTCGTGCCCAAGATGGGTGAGTGTCGGCAAGTCCGGAAGGTTTTCAAGTGGGTCCTTCGGGAGAAAACCCTGTTCAGGGGAGATTTCGAAATCGGAGAGGTTGAGAGGAGTAAAGTTCATTGATCTCATAGGAGCCTCCGGTACTCACGATCTCAGCGCCGGACTTCACTTTACCATACATCAAGCGAGTCACAATCGACTTATGGGTCGGGAATTCATAGCGCCTCCGTTTGGTTTCTTGATCGATGTTCAACGCTTCACAAACGAAAATCCCACGGCGGGTTTATCGAGTTTGTCTGGTCGCCGATCTGTTGCCAGACGGTCAGGGGGTGCAGTCGAGTTCGCTCTGCTGGAGACAGTATCTGACTCTCTTCAACCACGTCAAAGGGAATGATCTCATGGGTTGACGGTCAGGGTCACCGGCTTATTTGTCGATTGATGCGTCGGCAGGGATGAGTCCTGCAAAATGATGGTGAGGGAATAAACTCCATTTCCATTTATACCGCCATTCGACGTACCGCTTGCCGGTTTGCCTGTAATTGCGCCAGTCGAGGTATTCAACAGGAGCCCCGTCGGCAAGGCAGGAGTGATCGACCACGTATAGGGCAGAGTCCCGCCTGATCCTTTCAACGTGGTTCTGTAATTCCTCCTCTCTTTGGCATTCGGTAAGGAGCTTCCAGCTGGTGAGGTGATCGCCAGTGGCGTTGGAGCCGGATTAATCTTCAGGGACAGCTGCGTGGTCGCCGTTTGATTGATTGGGGCATCGGAGTCCGCCACCGTAAATGTATGTGTCGTCGTGCCCGCCGCTCCGTTCAGGGGAGTGCCGCTGATCGTGCCCGGCGATAAAACATTGAACTGCAATCCGCTCGGCAACGCGGGAATTACCGACCACGTATAGGGTTGGATTCCACCCGTTGCCTGCAAGGTTGTGGGAGGGTACGGCTGGTTCACAGCCCCCTCCGGGAGCGATGAAGTGGAAATCACCAGCGGCTGTGGCGTGTTGCTGATCGTGATCGGCAGGGTTTTTTCTACGAACTGAGTCGGGATGGATTCGTCTTCCAATCTGAAGACCAGAGAGGTCGTGCCATCCACTGTCGGTATGCCGGTGATGGCACCGGTTGCGGTATCGAGCGAGAGGCCAGCAGGCATAGCTGGAGAGCTAGCAGCGAGACTCCATGTATAAGGGGTGATGCCTCCAGATCCGCCTACGACGGCCGCATAGGGCTGGCCCACGGTGGCGTCGGGTAGCGAAGTGGTCACGATCGTCAAGGGCCCTGGTCCGGCAGGAGGAGGCGAAACATTATTGACGTCATTGCAGCCGGCTAATCCGCAGACGCACAGGAACGACAGCAGGAGGGCCCACAGGAAGTTTCCAGTCAGCCCAGGACGACCGATCGGGGATGTACCATCCAAGCATTTCAGCAACAGGCTGCTCATAATTCAAGAGATATCGGCACTGGTCTTCCACGGCATGTGTTCGTAGCCGAGTAGCTACCCAACCACACACCGTCGCACATCTTACAGGAAAAATCCTGATGCAGTCTGCCCTACGAAGGTATGGAGGATGGAATCTGGCGATCTTTTGTGCTCTCGCAACGCGTGGCCTCAGAAGGATGAAGAGGGGGCGGCCAGGTGCCCTCCTTGCTCGCAGAACGCGCACGATGGAACTCTTGCTCGTCCGATGCGCGCAGTCGAGGGCAGCCTTGGCCCCTCCCCTAACAGAGGGGTAGAGAGAGAGGAAGCCCCGAGAGGCAAGCGGGCAGAGGGAAGTGGGGTCAGGTCTTGCAATCATACATTGGCCTGCTCGGCCTGCTTGAGGCGTCGGCTCACGGTGGCATAGTGCACGCCGAGATGTGTCGCGATCTCGGCCAGCCGGTAGCCATGCTGCCGATAGGCCTCGTGGATGATCTGGCTCTGCGCGCGTCGTCTCTGAAACAATACGACTAACGAGGGCCGGTGCGCCTGGGTTTGCCGGCGCGGGATCTCCTGAATCCTTCGGCCAGGCTGATGCCGCGTGACAAATTCGTCGCCCCCTAAATAGATTTGGCCCGTCACCTGATCCCACGGCCGTCCGCCCCCATGCCCCTCGGCGACAAACGCGCGATACTTCTCCTGGGCCATCCCCACCCGCTGTCCAAATTGACCTAAGACCCAGTCGGTGGTCAGCCACGCCGGCGCACGGGTTTCGCCCACGGTCGCGCGGTAACTGCTCCAGGCCCACTGCCGGGGATGGGGGACCATCTTTGCCCGCACCGGATTCAACACCACATAGCGACACAATTCCAATAAATGCACCTCTTTCTCTACCACAATCGCCGTGAACCGTCCTTGCAGTAGATGGCCGACCCGCCGATGCGTACGATTATAGGCTTGCGTGTAGCGACCGTTCAGCTGCCGCATCCCCTGCGAGAGGTTCGGTGTCGGAGTCTCAATCAAGAGATGATAGTGATTGTCCATCAGGCAATAGGCGTGCACAGCCAGCCATACCGATCGACCACATGGGCGAGTAGGGAGAGGAACTGCGACCGATCGCGGTCATCCACCACAATGTGTTGCCGGGCATTGCCCCGGCTGGTGACATGATAGACGGCCCCGGGGAATTCAAGACGGAGCGGACGTGCCATGGCGCGGGAGTCTACCCCTCACCCTGTAGGATTGCAAGACTTGACCCTTTTCAGTGGCCGATCCGCCGGTCCTGCAACCCCTCGGCTCCCTCAACGTCATAGCGGCCACTCCAGCGGCGAAACGTCCGCTCGGTGATCCCTAACATCTCAGCCGTCTCCGCCATCGTGAGGGGCCGCCGTTGTCGCCGCTCGTACAGCTCCTCAACCCGCATCTATCTCACCTCCTGTAGTACGGTCGCCCGTGTCATCGTGGCCCTCTTTGAGGGACCACCCTAAACCGGACAGGTGATGTGCTATCTACAGGAGTGCCGCGAAAGAGGATCGAGCGGCGAGATGCATATCTCGGAAAGACCATCGTTCGTGAAACGTAAACGTGAAGGTGAAACGTATTTCGTGAAGCGTTGTTCGTTTCAGGATTCGGACGTTTAACGTTTCACGTCTCACATTTTACGGGTCTTCTACCGTAGGCGTTCGCGGCCATGGGGGGTGGTGAGATCTTGGTCGGGGCCAAGGGGGACGATACGGGTCGGATTGATGTCGTCGTGGGTGATGTAGTAATGCCGCTTGATGTGGTCGAAGTTCACGGTATCGGCGATGCCGTCGGTCTGATAGAGGTCTTTGAGGTAGCCGAAGAGGTTCGGGTAGTCGATGATCCGCCTGAGGTTGCACTTGAAATGGCCGTGGTAGACGGCATCGAAGCGCACGAGAGTGACGAACAAGCGCCAATCGGTTTCGACAAATTGTGAGCCGAAGAGGTAGCGTTGGCGCGCCAGCCTGGCCTCGAGTTGATCGAGGGCGTCGAAGAGTCGCCGTACGGCTCGTTCATAGGCCAGCTGCGATGTGGCGAATCCCGCGCGATAGACCCCGTCGTTCACGTTCTCGTAGATGAAGGTATTGAGATCGTCGATCTCATTCCTGATTCCTTCTTGATATAGGTCGATCATGTTCTCGGTGAAGCGATTGAACTCGCCGTTGAACATGCGCATGAGGTCGTCGTCGGAATTGGTGACGATGCGTTTCGTTACCGTGTCCCACAACACGGGTACGGTAAACCGTCCCCGATAGTTCGGGTCGGTGGCTTTGTAGGCCTGGCTGAGGAACTGGAAGCCGTTGATGGGATCGAGCGAATGGCCCGGTCCTTCGCGGAAGGCCCAGCCCCGCTCGTCGCGGATCGGGTCCACAACCGTCATGCCGATCACATTTTCGAGCTTCTTGAGTTTCCGCACAATGATCGTCCGATGCGCCCAGGGGCAGGCCCAAGAGACATAAAGATGGTAGCGACCACTCGCCGCCTGGTAGCCGGAACTGCCATTCGCGGTTACCCAGCTCTGAAAGGCATCCGGCTGCCTGATGAAGGCGCCCTCGATGCTTTGCTCGTCTGGAAATTGTGCCTGAATGGTCATCGTCTGGCTCCTTCGTTTCTCTACCGTATCATATTGCGGAATAAGGGGGGAGGGGATGGAGCCTGATGATCTTCTGTGCTCGCGCAACGCGCGGCCTCAGAAGGATGGGAAGGGAGCAGCCAGGTGCCCTTCTTGCTCGCAGAACGCGCACGATAAGAATGTGCTCGTTCGATGCGCGCAGTAAAGGGCAGCCTTGGCCACTCCCCTGGAGAGAAGGTATAGAGAATCGGAAGGCCTTCGTCTGGGCTAGTGGCACGTCTCGGGAAATCGATTGCGAAGCAATCGGAGGGTAGGGCGGGTGAAAATATCTGCCAGTGGGTGGGCGGGTGAGAAGGCTGCGCGCAGTGGAAGATCAATCAGTCCCCATCCCTGAAGAGACAACGAGCAAGCTTGGAGGGAGCATGTATATCGCTCGATGCGCGTCTGTGCGGATTGACCGGGACAATCCTGAAAAGTAGAATGCCCCAATATTTTCCACCGGAAAACGGTTGGTAATCGGACGAGAGGATAGCTCGCAGGGTATGGTAACTGCAGTGTCCATTCAGTTGGTTCAAACAAGGAGGTCGCGATGCAGATGATGGGACGTATCGGGTTGATGGGATTAGGGATTGCATTGGTGGGCTGTCTCGTCGGGGCACCAGCCTTTGCAGGGGATACACCAGCTAAACCACCAGTCGAAGACGGGTCGAAGGTTGTGATCACATCTCCCAAGGACGGGGAAGAGGTCGATGACAGCTTTGAGTTGAAGTACGAGTTGACCAAGGGCTCCCAAGCGACGCATGTCCATGTGTACCTGGACGGTCAGTATCAGAAGGGTTTTTCCGGGACGTTCAAGGGCCTGAGCAAGGGAGATCACAAGATCACCGTGACTGGCGCCACGAAGGACCACGATCTTGTCACGGCCACCCATACCATTATCGTAGAAGTGGAATAGGGCTAGGAGTCTGTCCGGGTAATTCTTCGTTGCGAGGCCGCAGACTCAATAAAACCGGAGGCGTATTCGCTGGAAGTATGAATACGCTGAGGACTTTTTCGGACCGAGAACGACGCAGATTGTTTGCGGTAGAATGGCATTGCTTGGACAGCCTTCGAGGACCAATCATCCTCAAGGCCACCAGGGTCTCTAGCGAAAGGGGCCTTGGTGCGTCCCGGGTTTCACAAACGGTTTCCAACTCTCCGTAGTAGCCGCCCCGTTAAACAGCAGAATATACTTCCATCGACTGATCTTCTGTGCTCGCACGATGCGCGTCTGTGCGGATTGACTGAGAGAATGTTGAAAAGTAAAATGTCGCTTATTATCTATCGGAGAGTGGCAGGTAATCAGGCGAGAGAATGTCCGGCAGGGGATGGTAGTCTGTGATGTTCATTTAGTTGGTTCAAACAAGGAGGTAGTAGTGATGCAGATGATGGGACGTATCGGGTTCATGGGATTAGGGATTGCGTTGGCGGGTTGCCTCAGCATGGCGCCAGTTTTTGCAGGGGATAAGCCAGCTAAAGCACCAGTCGAGGACGGGTCGAAGGTGATGATTACGTCTCCCAAGGACGGAGACAAGGTCAGTGACAGCTTTGAAGTGAAGTACGAGTTGACCAAAGGTTCCCAAGCGACGCATGTTCATGCGTATGTGGACGATCAGTATCAGAAGGGTTTTTCTGGGGAACTGAAGGGCCTGAGCAGAGGGACGCACAAGGTCACCGTGACCGGTGCTACCAAGGACCACGATCCTGTCATGGCCACCCATAGCATCACGGTCGACGTGCAATAAGACCAGCCATCCTCAAGCCCATCAGGGCCTCTTGTGAAAGAGGCCCTGATTCGTCAGGTTTTCACGAACCGTTTCAAACCATTCTACATGTACCGCCTTACTTAATTTCTGAACAGCCTGATCCTGTGCTCGAAGGTCTATTGCGCCTCCCTCGCGATCGTTACGAACAGGTTTCATCGAGCTTTTTGCATTTCCAGTGGCTAATTTCTCCCATCCGATGTTTAGGTGGCGCATGACCAATGACAGGTGGAAGAGAGAAGCGAAGGCTTGGCAACGGCGGTGCTCGCCAGGGAAAGGGGCATCTGATACCCCGGACCAAGTAAAATGGAGTGGACAGATCAGGAGAGAATTATGGCATCGGTTTTGGGGGCGTCTGCGGATTGGGCTGAGGGACTCCGATCTTCAACAGTCGCGTAAGCCATGGAATTGCCGTTCCCTGCATCACGACGGATGTGAGCGCAATAAAGAACACCAGGTGGAAGATCATGTCGGCCTGCTGGAGCCCGGCCACTAAGGGAAACGTGGCCAAGATAATCGGCACGGCCCCACGGAGTCCCGCCCAGGCCACCAGCGTCTGCTCTCGAAGCGACACCGGCGAAAAAGCCAGCGCTGCGTGGACGCTCGCAGGGCGCGCGACGAAGATCAGGAAGAGGGAAATCAGGATGCCTGCCCCGGCGATTGGCACGAGCCTTGCTGGGAATACTTGTAGCCCCAGCGCTATAAACATGGTGACCTGCATCAGCCAGGCCAGCCCGTCGTGAAAATGCAAGACACTTTGCTGGTGAGTAAACGGTTTTCGTGCCATGACGAGCCCCGCAAGGTACACGGCAAGAAAGCCACTCCCGTCCAGATAGTCGGTCAGGCCGTAGGTCAGCAGTGCCAGCGCTACCGATAGTACCGGATATATACCTTCCAACTCCAAGTCGAGCGCATTGAACGATCGTCGCATGATCTCGCCCATCGCAATGCCAATTGCTGTTCCCACGGCCATTTGCATCACAAAGAATACGACAAGCTCTCCGAAAGTGGTCGAGGGTTCCGTCAACAGTCGAATCAGCGCGATCGTCAGCACGACGGCCATCGGATCGTTACTGCCTGACTCAAATTCGAGCAATTGGATCAATCGCCGGGGGATCTTGGTTTTTCGCGCCCGTAGCACCATGAAGACGGCCGCAGCATCGGTGGACGACACAATTGCGCCGAGCAAGAGGCCCTCCAGGAATGAAAACCCCTGGACCCAGGCGACAAATACCCCGATGAGCAGGGCGGTGATCAGAACCCCGATCGTCGAGAGCGACAGCCCCTGCCACAGGATGGGGCGCACCGCTGCCCATTCCGTGTCCAATCCACCCGAAAACAGAATCAAGACGAGCGCAGTGACACCCAGTGACCGCACCAGTGACGGATTGTCGAAAGAGATGCCGCCGAGACCGTCGGACCCCGCCAACATGCCGATGGCGAGGAACAGGACCAGTGAGGGGATGCCAAATCGATTCGAGAGCTTGATCGATAAAATGCTCAGAATGATGAGGGTGGAGAAAACGATGAAGATCGCACCAATGGAAGCCGGCATCGTGCTGTTGTCTTTCGAGGTTGTTCGCCGAGACCTGATGCGGTCTATAGCATAGACGACCGGATCACGCTAGCCACCAGATGAGGCAAAGAGCTGTCGCCTAGGCAAATAGAGAGGCTGGGAGCGCAATCGGGGTACTTTTTTTCAGCGACTGTGTAGGATTCCCATTGAGGCGAGGGCTTGTCTCTAGCGCGTCGTCCCCCTTACCACACGTCTTTTCCATCCGTCCATTATGGTAACGTGAGTGAAAAAGGGGTCGACCTCACACATGTGTTTGCCAATGGCCTTGGCCGAGTAGCCTCGCCTGAAAAATGGGATCGGGGCGATGGGGGTATGGTGCGTATAGCCCTGCTGTTGATTATTGCCGGTATCGTCATTTTCGGCCCACAACTATGGACCAGGCGAGTATTTGCCCAGCATAGTGCTCCCCGTCCTGATTATCCGGGCACTGGGGCGGAGCTGGCCCGGCACCTGCTCGATCGACTCGACATGAAGCACATCAAGGTGGAAACGACCGAATTGGGGGACCATTATGATCCTGAGACCAAAGCTGTCCGTCTAACGCCCGATAAATTCAGTGGGAAATCTCTCACAGCTGTAACCGTTGCCGCCCACGAGGTCGGGCATGCCATTCAAGACCATACCGGCTATCAGCCGCTCGCGGAGCGCACGCGGCTCGTGCGGGTCGCTCACGGGGCGGAAAAGGTTGGCGGGGTGGTGATGATGGGCATTCCGATCGCGGCGGCATTGGCTCAGACCCCTATGGCAGGTGTACTCGTCCTGGTTGCCGGGATGGCGACGATGGGAATTTCCACGCTTGTGCATCTCCTAACGCTTCCGGTCGAGTGGGACGCAAGCTTCAGGCGTGCTCTTCCAGTGCTCCAGCAAGGAAACTATCTGTCACCTGAAGACGAGCGGGGGGCCCGCCGCATTCTTACCGCGGCCGCGCTGACCTATGTGGCGGCTTCCCTAGCGAGTCTGTTGAACCTGTGGCGGTGGATCGCCTTCCTCAGGCGATAGGCGCAATCACTGTCACGGGATGTTCTCAGAGTGGTTCTGTGCATGGCCAGACAATTTCTTTGGCCAATACACAAGAATGCAAGGGTTCACTGATTACTCGGAAGGACATGTGCCGCTGCCGGTGCAGGCACTCTGGGAGATGCTTCTCGCTTAGGTGATATTTCGTTTAGAGAACCCCGGTTTCGGAACCTGAACACGTGGGGGCGATGGATCGGTCTGGGTCAGATGACTTGAAAGGGATCATGGGTGTTAGCGGCAACCAATTCACCGCAGGCAGTACAGTGATAGTTGTCTGTCAAATAATCTTCGTTGTTGTGTTCTAATTCCAGGTGCAGATGCTTGCAAGGTAGATTCTCTCCCTCTGCCCACTTCTCGCGTAACGCCGCAGCTTGCGCCTTCGTCATGATATTCACCCCCATAGTCCGATACCGCTGTCTAACTTATTATCATCTAACAATTTGATCAATGAGGTCAACAGGAGAATGTACGCCCCACTTCTGAAGCCCACCCTAGGAATTTGAGCGCAACAAACAGTCCCGGCGATCAATGAAATAGCGGCGTAATCCATGGGCATACGTCGATGTGAGCTGCAAGCCATAAGGTGGTCCTTAGTCTTCCCGGTCCAACTTTCTCCTTGTTATCTGCTGTGACCTTTGCACCATTCCAATCGAGTTCCAGTATTGCAACGCTTCAACCGATAAGTATCGAGATGAAGTAAGGGGCACGATTTGGGGTTCAGAGAGATTCAGGAAGCCAAGCGCAGGGATAGATTTTGCGGGCATATCTCATGAGTTTCGGCTAGAGTCAAATCAGGTCCACGAGTAAGAAACGTAATGAAGGCAGCACTCGTTTCGCTGCTGTGCGGTGTCCCGCATTGAAAGCTGGCACCATTCTTCTTCCCGAAACGGAACCTGTCTAGGATTCCCTTTCATGCCTCACAAACAGATCGTCATCATCGGGGGCGGGTTCGGAGGCCTGACGGCCGCGCAATCGTTGCACGATGCCGACGTGGTGCTTATCGACCGCACCAATCATCATCTGTTTCAACCGTTGCTCTACCAGGTGGCCACTTCCGCATTGTCTCCCGGTGATATTGCTTGGCCGTTACGCACGATCTTTCGGCGGCATCCGCATGTTCGCGTCGTCATGGATGAAGTCTTATCCATCGATCGTGCGGCGCGTCTCATACGGTTGCGGGACAGCAGGCCGATCGCGTTCGACGTCCTTATCGTGGCGCCTGGATCGCGGCACTCGTATTTTGGGCACAACGCGTGGGAGGAGTCTGCGCCAGGACTCAAGACCCTCGCCGATGCCGTCTACCTTCGCGAGAAGATGCTGCTGGCGTTTGAGGAGGCTGAACGCCGACGCATGGCCATCGGCACAGGAGAGCGACTCACCTTTGTGATCGTGGGGGGAGGGCCTACCGGCGTGGAGCTGGCCGGTGCGCTGGCGGAGATCGGACGGAAGGCCATGGGGCCGGATTTTCCGAACTTGCACCTCAATGATCTTGCCATTCTGCTCGTGGAAGGCGGCTCTCGCGTTCTACCAGGGTTCAGCTCCGATCTGTCGGCGAAAGCGGCGGCTGCGCTCGAACGCAAGGGCGTTACGATCAAGCTCAACAGCCCGGTGAGTGAGATCCGTGCCGATGGCCTGATGATCGGGAGCGAATTCGTTCGGTCCACGCATATCATCTGGGCGGCAGGCAATAGGGCGTCGCCGCTTCTGACTTCGCTCGGACTTCCTCAGGATGGGTCCGGTCGGATCAAGGTTCAACCGGATCTGACGATTCCAGAAGACCCCTGGGTTTTTGTCATCGGCGATGCCGCGCATTGTGCCGATCCGGACGGGAACCCTCTGCCGGGAATCGCTCCCGTCGCCGTGCAGCAAGGCCGCTATGTTGCGAGGCTCATTCGTGAAGAGACTGCGCCTGATCAGCGCCGGCCGTTTGTCTACGCGGATCGAGGCATGCTGGCGACCATCGGACGTGCACAGGCCGTAGCGCAGATCGGCCTCTTGCGCCTATCCGGCCTGTCCGCCTGGTTGCTCTGGTGTGTGGTGCATATTTTCTTACTGATCGAGTTCCGCAGTCGCGTGCGGGTGATGTCGGAATGGATATGGTACTACCTTACATTCAAGCCGGGCGCAGGAATCATCTATATGAAAACACGCCAGGCTAGCGAAGAAGCTGAACGTCGCCGTCGCGCTCCGCGGGGTCTGACTCGAAAGACTGATTTGGTCCCGACAGAAAAGATTGAGAAACGGGCCATGTAACTCAACATTTCTCCACGCACGGCGGTCCACCTCTTCCGTTTAACTCCTCACGCCTTAGGGCTCCACACTCCACGGGCTAGATTGCACCGCATAGGACAACCTTGATAAAGAGTACTTGTATCCGTTGGCTGAGAGATTCGTTCTTCATTCTCCTTCGACCAATACCCCTTAGCATCCGGCCTTCGTAGCCGAAGTGGCTACTTCGGCGGAATAGACTGCTTGGGAGAGCGTCATCGCCGTACCAGGAGGCCTGAATGCCTATCGCATCACTGGCCGAACCAACCAGTTCCTTACCAGTCGTCGGCTCTTGCCTATTCTGACCTTCATGAGCCTCGTCCCTGCCCCCAGTGACCGAGGCAGGGAGGCAAGACAGAGGTGTTCCCAGTGCCAAATGCTGTGCCGGTGGCGGTCTTTATCGAGCGCTCAGGCCACGAATGCAATCTCGGGCAGGCCATTGATCTCCCACGAGAATCCTCTTACTCTATACCATTTTCTACCTGTGCGATGACCATTGCCTGTCTGCAGGCAACCGTATTCGCACCTGTCAAATTTTCCTGAAGGAGGTTTCATATGACAATTCATGATCTGGCGAGCAGAGGGTTGTCTCGTCTTGCTCTTGCCATCGCGGCGAGCGCTTTGGTAGGGACAGGAGTGGGAATCGGTGGCATAGCCCCAGCTTCAGCCTATGAAGTGTGGCTGACGGATCAATCCGATACGGGGAAAGAAAGCGGCGGCTTTCTCTACATCTACGACGGTGCGGCGCTCGCGGCAAATCCTGCCGTGGCGAAACCAGCCGTCACCATCGATCTCTCCGGCGAGATCAACACATTTTGCGAAGCGGCGACCAAGAAGCCGGTCCGGCGTCCGCATATGCTGTTCTTCAACAAGAACCAGGATCATGCGATCGTCTCCTTTCTGAGCGGCCATGTGCTCTTTATGGATGCCAAGACGCGTAAACCGGAGGCCTGCTTGTCGATGGGGAAGAATGTCCATGCGGCCTGGCCGACGCCCGATCAGAAGATGGCGATTGCGGCGAATATCGCTGAGAAGAAGTTCATCCGCATCTGGACCGACTATGCCGCACATACATTCAACTTTGACCCCGAGAAGGACGTAGTGAATCTCGCCGCATGGGAGGGTGGGGAACGTCCGGATACGTCGCCGATTTGCCCGATCACGGAGTCATCCAGTCACTATGCCTTTGTTACGCTACGCGGCGGAGGGCTGTTGGTGTTCGATGTTACCACTACGCCGATGAAGGTCGTGGCCACGTTTGACAATAATCAGATTCACCCCGCCGGGTGTGGCGGCATTCAGGTGGATGAGACGATGTATATCAATTCCGGTGGCGGCTGGCCGGTGGCGCCTCTCTCCTATGATGTGTACGCCCTTGATCTGTCCAACCTTCCGAAATCGGTCTCGGCCAAGCTGGTGTCTCAACGGGATGACAAATTTGCCGATTCACACGGGATGGCCGCGGTGGGGCGCTATCTCTGGAGTGCGGACCGGGCCGGGAATAACGTCGAGATCGTCGATACCCTCTCGAATCTAAGCGTGGGCTCGATCGAACTGGTGACGGATGCGAACAAGGACCCAGCTCCTGATCTCATGGACAACGCACCGGACGGTCAGTATGTTTTCGTCGGGCTGCGCGGCCCCAATCCACTCACTGGGAATGACAAGACGGTGGACAATGCCAAAGGGATGATCCCCGGTATCGGTGTCATTCATGTGGATGGCGGAGGGAAGGTTGGCCACTATAAGGGGCAGGCGGCCATCACGAATATGAAAGACGGAAAAGAAACGGCGGATACTCACGGGATCGCTGTCCGCAAGTAGCGTCGTTCTTGGGAAACATCGCGAGGCCGCGGCGTTGTCGCCGCGGCCTGCTGTAAATATGGATGAGATGCTGATCTCGACGAGGCCATCGCTAATACGACGTGGCGCCAACCGTTCAGGTTCTGTGAGTGCCCGTCTCGCGCTGGCAGCCTTGTGCCTGACGCTAGGGGCTTGCGCTGGAGTGGATTCGAGAGGTGAGCTACAGACGGTCGCATCGGTGGATCTCTCCCGCTATGCCGGCACCTGGTATGAAATTGCGCGGCTCCCGATGTGGTTTCAGCGTCACTGCGTGGACTCCAAGGCGATGTATTCCAGCCGTCCTGATGGAGCGGTCGGTGTGCACAATGAGTGTGTGACCAAGTCCGGCGGGGTCGAGCAGGTAGAGGGAGTGGCGACGGTAGTCGATGCCAAGACGAATGCACGACTCACGGTGGTATTCGACAACTGGTTCGCGCGGCTGTTTGGCTCAGCCCGTGACGGAAACTATTGGATTCTCGATCTCGATCAGGAATACCGGACCGCGATGGTGGGTACCCCGGATCGTCGATACCTCTGGGTCCTGTCGCGGACCCCTCAGATGGACGAGGTTACCTATCGGCGTCTGGTCGAGCGGGCTCAGCAGTTGGGTTATCCTGTGTCGGATCTCATTAAAGCTCGTCGTCCCGCTTCTTCGTGACGGTTTTCAGTCGTAGCCCTTGTGGACTTCAGCATCCTGATTCATCTTGGAGAACACCGCATGCCCTTGACCACCTATAACAATGTGCCGGTTCCTTCGTTCATGTATGGCACAGCTTGGAAAAAAGAAGCCACGACGCAACTGGTGCAGTTAGCGGTGGCGGCGGGCTTCACAGCCATCGATACGGCCAACCAACTGATCCATTACCAGGAAGCTCTGGTGGGTGAGGCCTTGCTAGCCCTTGCACAGCAAGGGGTCACGCGAGATCGCCTCTTTCTTCAAACCAAGTTTACGCCGACGAATGGCCAGGACCATCGCACCCCCTACGATGCCTCGGCTACTCTCACCACCCAAGTGAGTCAGTCCTTCGGCAGCTCGTTGGTCCATCTGCACACCGACTATCTCGACTCCTATGTCTTGCACGGGCCCTATCAGCGGCAGGGATTGGGCGCCGCGGACTGGGAGGTGTGGGCCGCCATCGAAGGGCTCTATCAGTCGGGGAAAACGAAAATGATCGGCATCAGCAATGTCACGGCCGAACAACTCACGCAGCTCTGTGCCCGGGCGGCGGTGAAACCCATGATGGTGCAAAATCGCTGTTATGCCGCATTGGGATGGGACAAAGAGGTGCGGGAGATCTGTCGAGCCCATGGCATCATCTATCAAGGTTTTTCGCTGTTGACTGCCAATCGAGAAGTCTTTGCCGATCCAAGCGTTCGGGCCATTGCCCAACGGTTAGGGGCTGGTCTTGCGCAAGTCGTCTTTCGGTTTGCGATGCAGGTCGGGATGCTCCCGTTGACCGGCACCACGAATCCGCAACACATGAAAGAAGATCTCCAAGCTGAACAGCTCGCTCTCACTGCTGAAGACATGCAGACGATCGAGACAATCGGGATGTAGACTAAAAGTCCTGAAGCATTCTGGAATGGAAGCTAAGCCGGGCTGCGGAAAAACCGTGGCAAGTTTCTCGAGATTTACGCAGGGAGTTCGATGAGCCGAAGGGTGTAGAGGTACTGGTAGAGTCCTTTATGGTCCATCAGTTCGGCATGGGTGCCGGTTTCCACGAGGCGCCCTTTGTTGAGGACGAGGATGCGATCGGCTCGTTGGATGGTCGTCAAGCGATGGGCGATCACAAAGGTCGTTCGGCCTTTCATGAGTTGTTCCAACGCTTCCTGGACGAGTCGTTCCGACTCACTGTCGAGGGCAGAGGTGGCTTCATCCAACAATAAGATCCGTGGATTTTTCACTATCGCCCTGGCGATGGCGATGCGCTGCCGCTGTCCGCCCGACACATTGATTCCCTTTTCCCCTACGATGGTTTGATACTGGTCCGGGAAGCTCATGATGAAGTCGTGGGCGTGAGCCGCACGGCTCGCCGCCACAACTTCTTCCTGAGTGGCCTTCCCGTCTCCGTAGCGGATATTGTCGAGAATCGTCCCGCCGAACAAGATTGTCTCCTGTGGAACCAGCGCGATCTGCCGATACCAACTGTCCATGGTGACGTGGCGGAGATCATGCCCGTCGATGGAGACATGCCCCTCAGTCGGATCGTAGAAGCGGTGGATCAAGTTCATCATGGTCGTCTTCCCGGCACCGGTGGGACCGACGATGGCAACCAGTTCGCCTGGCTTGGCTTCGAATGACACATCCGTCAAGACCGGTTGGCGTGGATCGTAGGCAAAGCTGACGTGCTCCGCCCGGATATGTCCCGATACGGTAGACAGTGGCGTGGCCGTAGGGGAGTCGCTTACCTCGGAGCGTGTGTCGAGAATTTCGAACACTCGTTGGGTGGCGCCCTGCGCTTCCTTGATCTGCGCGAACACGCGGGCAGCGGAACTGAAGGGGCCGATCAGAATTCCGGCAAAGAGGACGAATGCAAAGAGGTCGCCCGGCGACACGCTTCCGTCGATGACCTGCCGTCCCCCATACCACAATACCGCCGCTGCAGCAGAGAAAGTGAGGAGGCTGATGACTGGAATGAACACCGCCATGACGCCGGCCTTTCGCATCGTGAACGCCAAGGTCTGTTCGACTTGCGCGGCAAACCTGGTCTCTTCGCGCTGTGTTTGAACAAAGGACTTCACGATCCGGATGCCGGAGATGACTTCCTCGATCAGGGTACTCAATGCGGCGGTGTGATCTTGAATCGAGGTCGAGAGGGATTTCAGCCTTCGCCCGAAGACCTTGGCCACGAGGACGAGCAACGGGAGCAGAACCAGGATCAAGAGGCAGAGCCGCCAATTCATCGTCAATAAGAACGCGATTCCTCCGACGAAGGTCACGAGTTGTTTCGCACTATCGATCGGCGTTTCGGTGACGACCGACTGGATGACCGTCACGTCGTTCATGAGCCGTGAGAGGAGTTCGCCGGTTCGCCGGCGGGCAAAGAAGCTCACCGATAAGGTATGAAGATGCGAAAAGAGGTGGCGACGAAAGTCGGCGATGATGCGCTGAGAAATCCATGCAGTCAGATAGCTATGGCCCATCGAACAGAGCCCCTGCAGGACGACGAGCCCGAGAAAGACGGTGATCATGTCCGTCATCCTGGACTGGTCGTGCTGCACGGTAATGATGTCCCACAGGGTGCCGGCCAGCCGCAGCAGGGCCAGATTGATAGCGGCGACACCCATGACCAGCAGGCCTGCCAAGAGCATGCGGGACAGGTAGGGTTTCAGGAACGGGAGAAATCGCGAGAAGGTGGACATGATGAGGGCGATCTTAGAGGAGCTGGCTACGGAAAACCAAGAAAGAACGGCGGAGAGAGGCGCAAGCCTGTGACGTTACCGACAACTACAGTTGTGCGATGGACTCGATCAGGTTTTTGTTGATGGCCACGAAGTCCGAACGATCCTTCTCACCAATCACCACGTCGGTGAGGCTGATAAAGAGACGTTGCTCTTCGTTGATCGCATCAGACACACGATTCCGCATGGGAGGAATGAGAAAGTCGCCCACGTAGACACAGTTCACAGTCCGGACGCGGATGCGAACCTTCTTGCCTTCAGGCACGGACTCCTCCTCCCCTTACTCGGGTGAGCCTAGCTTTTACGACGTTCAAACTTTTGACGCCGGCGCAACTTCTTGTACTTGTGCTTGCGCATTTTTTTACGGCGTTTTTTTAGCACACTGGACATGCGTTATCTCTCCTGCAAGAGGCGGAGTGTAGAAGTTTTCAGGGTAAATTGCAAGCTCATCGGCGGATTAAATTTATCATGATTGGTCCGGGGCCGATAGGCCTTGGGAACCTGCGATGCGGGCCGGCTCATGGGCCGCTTGACCTGTTTGATACTCGTTCCTATACTGCCACCGTCATGCTCCAATATAAACGTCCACTGTTTCCCTTCTTACTCCTGCTCGGTTCGATATCCCTGATCGGCGTCGGCTGCAGTGGGAAGACGATTCAATACCCCGAAGATCACGAACGGTATCTCCGTATCGATCGGGCGGTGGAATCTCTTCGCCAAGCATATGTGAGGAAAGATTTGTCGGATCTGGCCTCGCTCATGATGCCGATTGATCAGCTTGAGCGGCTGCGGGAAGAGGCCCAGAGCGATTTTGAGACGTTTAGTGCCATCACGTTGGACTTCGTGGTCGAGCGCATTATGATCGAAGGGGACGACATCGATGTGTTCGTGCATTGGCAGGGGCTGTGGAAAAAAGGTGCGGACGATCCGGGTCTCCGTCAGCGAGGCCATACGAAATTGCAGTGGGTCGGAACACGGGCGATTCTTTTGCGCGGGGTTCAGGGCGATGCTCCCTTCGGTATGAAAGCTCGGCAGGCCACGATCGACCCCACACGTCCTCCCAAGAAGAAGTAATCCATGCCGTCTCGTCGATCTCGTGCTTCAGTACAGGCCGATTTCCTGGTCATTGGGAGCGGCGTAGCCGGTCTTCGCGCGGCGTTGGAGTTGAGCCGGGCCGGCCGTGTCATGGTGCTGACGAAAGGGCACCCGCTTCAGAGCAGTTCGATTCATGCACAGGGCGGGGTGGCGGTGGCGATGAGTGAAGAAGACGACGTGGCCATCCATTTAACCGACACGCTCAAAGCGGGGCATGGGCTCTGCCGGAAGGAAGCAGTGCGGGTCCTTGTGGAAGAAGGACCTGAGCGGATTCAAGAATTGATCGGGTGGGGGGCCAAGTTCGACAAAGTCGGCGGTAAGTTCGCGTTCGCTCGAGAGGCTGCCCACAGCCGAAGCCGCATTCTGCGCGCGCGCGGGGATGCGACGGGGAACGAGATGGTGCGAGTGTTGATTGCCGAGGTGAATCGGCAGGAGCGTATTCAGCGATTGGATCATCACTTTACAGTAGATCTTGTCGTTGATGCCGGACGTTGCTGCGGGGCCGTTGTGTTGGATGAAGGATCTGGTCGTCAGTTCGTGCTGCCTACTCGCGCGGTCGTGCTGACCACCGGCGGGGCTGGGCAGATCTATGCGCGAACCACTAATCCCCCGAATGCTACCGGTGATGGAATGGCCATGGCACTGCGTGCAGGCGCAGTGCTTCAAGATATGGAGTTCGTTCAATTCCATCCCACTGCACTGTATTTGCCGTCGAGTCCGCCGTTCTTGCTGTCGGAAGCGATGCGCGGGGAGGGTGCGCAGTTGCGCAACAATAAGGGCGCCCTATTCATGCAGCGGTACCACCCCATGGGGGCGTTAGCGCCGAGGGATATCGTGTCGCGGGCGATCTTGGCGGAGATGGCGACGACGAAAGCGCGTCATGTCTATCTTGACGTCACCCACTTGGGGGCAGAGTTTGTGAAGCGGCGTTTCCCGACGATTTATGCGACCTGCCTTCGTTATGACATCGATATCACGGAGGAATGGATCCCTGTGTCTCCCAGCGCGCATTATATGATGGGCGGGGTGTGGACTGATCTGAATGGTGCGACGACGGTTCCAGGGCTCTTTGCCGCCGGGGAGGTGGCGTGTAGTGGTGTACATGGAGCGAATCGTCTGGCGAGCAATTCCTTGCTCGAAGGATTGGTGTTTGGTGCGCGCGCGGCATTGGCAGCCGTGGCTTTCGCCGACCGACAGGAGCCTCCCACACTGTCGTCTCAGGAGGCCACGCTCCGAGCAGGCCAATTCGGCGCACTGGAGGATGCGGAAAAGTTGCGAAGCTCACTCAGGCGAACGATGTGGGGACAGGTCGGCGTCATTCGTTCGGGGGAGTCGCTTATCCGGGCCTGTGCTCAACTGTCACGGTGGGCCCAACTCGTGACCCAGCCGTTTGCAAGCCGAGCCGCGCTGGAAGTGAAAAACATGGTGCAGGTAGCGCAATGTGTTGCGGAAGCGGCGCTGTGGCGGGAGAATAGCGTCGGGGCCCATTACCGGTCTGATTTTCCAGAGGCCAAACGGGCCGGGTGGCAACAACACAGTCGCCTAGCGAGCGGGGAAGTTGTTAGCGGGAAGATATTTCAGAAATCGCGGGGGCTGCTGTTGTCTCTGCGGGGGCGTATCGGCTGACCGGACGTTCCATGATGACGCCATCGCGGACCAGGAATGTGCGGTAGTATCGGAGAACTTTTCGAACGTATTGCCGGGTTTCATCGAACGGGGGAAGTGCCTGATAGCGGTCGACCGCATTCTCTCCGGCATTGTAGGCCGCCAGGGCAAGCGGTAAATTCCCATGGAAGCGGTCGAGCAGCTGGCGTAAGTATTTTGTCCCTCCACCCACATTATCATCCGGATCATACATATCCCGCACATCCAGACGCATGGCGGTCTGCGGCATCAGTTGCATCAGGCCGATAGCGCCAGCGCGAGAAACCGCCCGTGGATCAAAGTTCGATTCAGCTTTGATGACGGCTCGGATCAACGCGGGATGGAGCTGGTGTTGCGAAGAGTGCCGACGAATGACTGGTTCGAGTTCCCGCTCGGACAAGGTGGCGTGGAATCGGTTGGATTCGATCTCAACTTTTCGATAGCGCGAATCTGACGGGACATTGGTGAGGGAGATCGAGCCGTCGTGGCCGACAAACTGATAAATTTCTGCCATGCTTGTTGGCACGGAGACGGCCAGCGAGCCAATTCCCGCAATCACCGTCGCGGTAAGCCCAATGGCCGCGTGCCGCCTGAAGGGATATCATTATTAGAGAAAAGGTGTTGTGCATGGTTGCAACGATACCAGTCTGCCACTAGGTGTCAAGAAAATGCAGATCTTGTGCCTGGAGGCCAGCATAAATAGTGTAGGAAAACAATGAGGTTTGTGAGGGGCTGACGCTTCTAGGGCTCTATAAAACGCGCTCGGTTGGCAATAAATAGTCTGTGGAGCTGCTGGGTAAGAGGTCCCGGTGTCCCATTCCCCACCGGATGCCCGTCCACCATGGTGACCGGCATGACTTCCATACTTGTGTTGGTGAGAAAACACTCGTCTGCCTTATGGATCGCCTCGACCCCGAAATATCCTTCGTCAACGGGGATCTGTGCTTCGCGAGCGAGGCTGAGCACGATGTCGCGCGTGATCCCGTCCAGCAGGCCGCATGCAAGTGCCGGGGTACAGAGGCGGCCAGCTCGGACGAAAAAGAGATTGCTGACGGTGCATTCTGTCAGATGGGATTCCCAATTGAGCAGGATGCTGTCGAAGGCACCTGCAGCGATCGCTTCCCGTTTGGCCAGGATATTGTTCAAAAAGTTTGTGGCCTTGATCTGGGGCGAAAGTGCACTGGGCAAGTTCCGTCTCGTTTGGGCCACGATCAGGTTCACGCCGATACGATATTGTTCGGGTGAAGGGAGGGTGAAGTGGTTTGGTCATGATCACCACGGTGGGGGTTGGGCATAGGGCTGGATCAAGACCGATGTCGCCGGCTCCTCGGGAAATGGTGATCCTCAGATAGGCATGCTTGGTGCGTTCGTGCCGACGTCATTCCGTGTCATTGCTTCGTGGAGGAGCGCCGGCCATCTGTGACTCGGGAATTGGGATCGTCAGGCCGATCGCGTCCGCAGACCGACGAAGCCGAGCAAGATGTTGGTCCCGCATGAAGATCCGGCTCCCGTAGGAGCGAATCGTTTCATAGACGCCATCGCCATAGAGAAAGCCATGATCGAAGACGGAGACGACGGCCTCCTCTTCTTTCACGAACCGATCATTGAGATAAATCCACATCGTTATGTCTGTTGCAGTGCGCTGAAAAAAGCCTGGGCCTTCTGGAGCGTTTCCTCGTATTCCTTGGCCGGATCGGAGTCGGCGACAATCCCGGCACCGACCTGCAAGTATCCCTTTCCCGCACACCATACCAAAGTTCGAATCACGATATTGAGATCAAGGTCGCCGTTCCAGCCGATGTACCCAAATGATCCGGTATAGGGGCCACGGCGTACCGGCTCCAGCTCCTCGATAATCTCCATGCAGCGGATTTTTGGCACGCCCGTGATGGTGCCCCCAGGAAATAGCGCCCGAATCAGATCGAAGGGCGTAGCGTCCGGCTTCAAGGTGCCGTTGATATTGGACACGATGTGGCTGACGTGGGAGTATTGCTCAATCGTCATGAATTCATCGACCTGCACGCTGCCGTATCGGCAGACGCGGCCCAGGTCGTTTCGTTCGAGATCGACGAGCATGAGGTGTTCTGCCCGCTCCTTTTCATTCGCAGAGTAATTCGCCGATGAGGCGTTGATCGTCAGTAGCGTCGAGCCCACGTGGTCTGGTTCCGGCAATCGGGCGCGTGTCCGCCTGCCGGTTCTGCAGGCGGACTAGCCGTTCGGGCGAGGAGCTGATCAACGTGACATCGTCGAAGTGCATGAGCCCTGAGAAAGGCGAAGGGTTGACGGCTTGGAGACGTCGATAGAGTTCCTGCTCATAGGGCTGTCGATCTGCGCCATCGTTGTAGGCGCTGGGAGGTTGCAGGGTGAATCGATGTGACAGGTTGGCCTGGTAGATGTCTCCTGCCGCAATGTACTCCTGGCAGCGTCGGACTCGATCAAGGTAGGCATCCCGGGTTTGGTCGGGGTGAAAGGCCATCTGATCGAGGGGGGGAGATTCTTGAGGGGAGCAGGCCTGTCCGCTTAATCTGGCCTCCCACTCGGCCAGCCGGTCTAAGCCCTCGCGATAGAGCTTCTCTCGGGGCTCTCCTAGAAATCGTTCCATGGGCGGGCAAAAGATAATCTGCAGACGATCGGTTTGATGATCGATGGCGGTGACGATGTCGTACAGGCCGAATTGCAGATAGGGCAGCAGTAGATCGTCTTTGGCAATGGAAGGAAGCGTTTCAAAGTCGCGGACGAGATCGTAGCTGAGGTAGCCGACGGCTCCGCCCAAAAAGGGGGCAGGCCTGGAGGAGGCTCGATCTGGGGACCATCGAATAGTCGGCAGAGGCCTCCAAAGGGATCTTGCGAGGAATATTCGCGTCCTTCGTGGGTGCGAAGGGAGGCCTGTCCTTGTCGCCCAGTCAGCACTGAGAAGGGGTTGCTCCCTAGAAATGAATAGTGGTTCCCGCCGTCTGTCCGCTTCCCGCTGTCCAGGAGGAACGATGGCTGAGAGGGAGAAGCAATCAGGCGGTACAACTCAAAGGGTGTCCTCCCTTGGCCGTCCATCGTGAGGACCAGGGGCTGTGGAGGCCCACCAAGGAACGATGGTTGGGAGAAACGAGTCATGGGTAAACGTGTATTGCTCTATACCTATGCGCGCACTCACTATACCGTACTGTATAGGCTGTGTCACAGCGCATAGTGTCGCGGTTGACGCGGATCTCGACCACGCCGTGGCACAGTTTCATCAGGCCCCACTAGCCGATGATTGGCGTTATCTGTTCCTGGATGGGTCAGTCTGCGAGTGCGGCGCCCAGCGGGCGCAAACGGGTCCAGCTCTTAGTCGCCTACGGTGTTCGGGCGGATGGCACGCGGCACTTGCTCGGGTTCACCGAAGCACAAGGGAGAGCAGGCAGCCTGGGAAGGCCTCTTGCTGGATCTTTATCGGCGTGGCCTGAAGGCCACAGCTCCAGCTGGTCGTGACAATGGCTGTGCAGGTGGCGGCAGCGCTGCAGATGGTCTCTCACGCGTAGCCATCAACGCTGTTGGTCCACAAGCTCCATAATCTGCTGAGCATGGCTCGGCGGCGCGATCACGCGGCATGAAGACCGATGCCCAGCCATCTATCAGGCCTGATCGGCGAGGCGGTGGCATACATTGTGTGCATCGTCGGCTTGACAAATTTAGGATGATTCTGCTTGAATTGCGCGCCCGCCATCGGCAGAGTCTTTGCGTTATGGGCTGCATTGCACTCTCCTCCGTGGGTACGACATGCCCCCTTCACAAGATCCATTGTACGCGGGGCTTGGCCAAGCGGTCCGGATCGCAACCGATCTGCTCGCTGCGCTGATTGTCGGAGGAGGGTTGGGTTGGGTGTGTGACACATACCTCTTCGACTCCACTCCCTGGGGGATGGTCGGAGGTCTTGTGTTGGGTGTCGTGGCCGGGATCAGGAATGCGTACCGGTCGGCGCAGCGGTGGCCGAAGACATAACGCTGTTCAATAGAGAAAGTACGAAAGCGCCATGGAAGAAAGTCCGCTTCATCCGTTCGAGCTTCACAACTGGATCCCGATTTCGCTTGGCGGATTGGATATTTCCATTAATAAAGCCGTTGTGATCATGTGGGTCGTCGTCTCCCTGGTGGCGGTGCTCATGGTGATGGCAGGATCGGCACGCAAGCTGGTGCCCGGCAAGTTGCAGAGCATGGCGGAGATCATGGTGGATTTCATTCGCGGCATCATCATGGATACGATGGGCAAAGACGGGATGCGATTTTTCCCTCTCATCGCCACGCTGTTTCTCTTTATTCTCTTCTGTAATCTTATCGGGCTGATCCCCGGCAGCTACACCGTGACGAGCCAGATTATCGTGACGGCCGTGTTCGCCTGTCTGGTGTATGGGCTCAGCCTGGTCATGGGATTTTTTTTACATGGGGTGAAGTTTCTGGGCATTCTCGTTCCGCCCGGTACGCCTGGGTGGCTGCTGCCATTGATGGTACCGATCGAGTTGATCAGTCAATTGGCGCGGCCTATTTCACTGGCTGTTCGGTTGTTTGCGAATATGACGGCTGGCCACGTGATTCTCGGGGTTCTGTTCGGCTTATCTATTAGCGGCGGATTGTTGATCGGGTGGTTGCCCTTTGCATTCACGGTCGCGATGAACGGATTGGAAGTCGGTATCGCGTTTATTCAAGCCTATATTTTTACCGTGTTGACCTGCGTCTATTTGGGAGACGCATTCCATTTGCACGGCCATGATGAGCACGCGCACTAGCGCGTGTGAGTTCAGACAAGGGAGGAGTAGGACATAATGGATTCAGCAGCAGCAGCGTTGTTGGGCATGGGGTTAGCGGCGGCAGGGTTTGCCGGAGCCGGTGTGGGGATCGGCTACATCTTCGGGAAGATGATTGAAGCGGTGGCGCGCCAGCCGGAAGCAGAAGCTCGCGTCGGAAAGTATATGTGGATCGGGTTTGCGCTGGTGGAAGCCATCGCGCTGTACGGCCTGGTCATTGCCTTCATCATCATGGGCCTCCGCAAATAGGAGCAGGCTTAGGTCTGGGTAAGGCGGGGAGCGAAGCTCTCTCAGCCTCGATCTCGACCTTTCTGATGTGAACTATGCCGCAGTTTGAATCTGACTTTTTTTCTTCCCTGATTTTTTGGGAAGTCCTGTCGTTCGCGATTCTTTTCTTCGTGCTCTACAAGTATGCCTTTCCCGGCATCTTGAGCGCGTTGGAAGAACGGGAAAAGAAAATTAAGGACAGTCTCGATCAAGCCGAGCGTCACCGGTCAGAGGCCGAACGGAAACTCAAGGAGTACGAGGCCAAGCTGAACATGGCTGCGAAAGAGGCGGAAGGAATTCTGGCTGCCGCAAAGGAACGGGCACAGCGGCTCATGGAGGAAAATGAGCAGCGGATGACGACCGAAGCCGAGCGGATCAAGGGCGATGCGACGCGTGAAATCGATCATGAGCGTCGCAAGGCGATTCAGGATATTCGCGCTCAAACCACCGAGTTGGCCTTGATGGTTGCGGAGAAAGTCGTGCAGCGAAGTCTGAATGAGGCGGACCACCGAAAATTTGCAGACGAGGCGCTCGAGGCACTGTCAAAATCCTACCAACGATAATTCTTGGACCGGGCGGGGTCAGCCTAGGCTGATTCCGCCCGGTCTGTATCCTTCCAAATCTACACAGACGAAGCGAAACCCGGCCTTGCGGAGACGGGCGCTGATGTGCGCACGCAGGTCCGGCTGATTCAGCCGAGAAAACTCCTCCGCCCCGACCTCGATTCGCGCCACCTCTCCGTGCTCCCGTACACGCACATGGCGAAATCCCTCAGCCTGTAGAATGTCTTCAGCCTGCTCCACGCGACGGAGACTTTCGATCGTGATCGGAATGCCGCGAGGAATTCTGGAAGAGAGGCAGGCGGCTGCCGGCTTATCCCAATTTGAGAGTCCCAACGCCTGGGCAAGTGCCCGCACATCGGACTTCGAGAGGGAGGCTTCGACCAGCGGGCTTCGAACTCCCCACTCGCGTGCGGCTTTGATTCCTGGTCGATCGTCCCCGAGATCGTCGAGATTCGTCCCATCCACAATCCACCGGCTCGCGCGCGGTTCGCGCAGTCCGTCCAGCAATTGATAGAGATCGGTCTTGCAATGGAAGCAGCGGGCTGCATCGTTCTGCACGAAGGCTGGAATCTCGAGTTGATCGGTGTGGACCAGTTCATGCCGCGCGCCGATCTCTGAGGCAACCTGCTTCGCGCCGTCGAGTTCGATCGTGGGAAACGTCGGTGAGACAGCAGTGACGGCCAACGCCTGTTCACCGAGTTGTTCATGGGCAATTTTCAGGACGACGGTGCTGTCGATCCCGCCGGAGAAGGCGACCAGGACGGACTGCATGTCCGAGAACAAGACCAACGGTGCCCAAGTAGGTTACATAACAC